>NZ_JBFRFH010000004.1:0-311253 GCF_052114725.1 Dyella sp. 2YAF14
TCTACCTGGCCCTGCGCAACATCAGCAAGAAATGGACGCTGCCGATCCGCGACTGGAAGGCTGCATTGAACCGCTTTACGATTCAGTTCGAGGAACGACTTCCTCAGCGGTAACCCAAACCCCGGTTACACAAAATTCTGCACACGCCCCTACACCGCGGCAACGAGGTGCCATATCTGCAAGAGCTCGTGACCCCCATTGATGGCGAATTGCACGCCGATGCATACCAACAGAAAGCCCATCACGCGAGTCAGCGCATCCACGCCGCTTTGCCCAAGCAGCCGCAGGATGGTCGTGGCGCCGCGAAGGCAGGCCCAGAACTCCAACGTAAAGAGCACCGCTACCGTGATGACAGCCAGGTGCACCGAATAGGAATAACTGCGCGTAGGGATGGTCGAGGCAGCACTGATGATGAAGGCGATGGTGCCGGGCCCCGTGGTACACGGCATCGTCAAAGGGACGAATGAGATATCGCGGAACTTCGTCGTTGGGGTGGCAGCGGAAAATTCCTCTTGAATCCCCTGCTCCGTCATCCGTTCCGGCGGAAACAGCATGCCGAAGCCGATATACGAAACAATCAAACCGCCGGCCAGCCGCAACCCGGGGATAGAAATCCCGAAGAGACGCATGACAATGCTGCCTGCATAGAAACAGACCAGAAGGACGATGAATACGTAAATGGCGGCACGCAAGACCTGCCGATTGCGCTCTGCGTCCGGGTAGCGCGCGGTCAGCGCCAACAGCACCGTTGCACTGGTCACCGGATTGGCGATGGTCGTCAGGCCCAACAGTCCCACTGCGACGTCATTCAGAAAGGCGGGCATGTCTGGCTATCTAAGCGGGCGAATTTTAGGCCTGTCTTATCCACCTATGCCGATGATGGTAGCGTGACCGGCGAGCCTCATAAAACAACGAAAGAATCGCCACTCCCAAGGCCGGATGGCAGACGCGACCATGTCATTTTCATTCTGGGTGGAATCCCGCTGCGCATCAGCCAAGGCATCTCTACTCAAATAACTTGCGTGTTTCCACCTAATCATTCTATTAAATTTATGGGCGACGTATTTTCTTCCTACTTTATTAACTACAATTCAGCGACCATTGCATGAGCGTGGTGAGACCAAACTAGCAAGCGACTATCGGCGAATCGAAGATCGCCTCCTTTGATAAGACACCAACGTGAGGGAACTCCCATGATCAAGTTTCCGCAGCTATGCGTACTAGGTGTGGCACTCCTGGCGGCAGGGTGTGTCTCTCAGCAGAAATATGATGAGTCGCAGCAGAAGAATGCGGAGCTGGAGGCGCAATACCAGCAGCTCAATGCGAGCATGGGGAGCGAAATTCAGTCCCGCGACGTGCGCATCTCGCGCATGCAGGATGCCATCAAGGTTTCGCTCAACGATCAGCTGCTGTTTCCATCAGGCGGCTGGGAGATATCAGAGCAGGCCAAGACCAGCATTGCCAAGGTCGCCAAGATCCTTGCCCCTCATCAGAAGAACAAGATCAACGTGAGCGGCTACACCGATAGCACGCCCATTGGTCCGGAACTGGCGAAGCAAGGCATCACGACCAATCAGATCCTGTCGCAGAAGCGCGCGGACAATGTGCAGCAATTCATGATCTCGCAGGGCGTCAATCCAAGCCTGGTATCGGCCAAGGGCTATGGCGAGGAGAATCCCGTAGCGTCCAACGACACCGCCGAGGGCAAGGCTCAGAATCGTCGCGTGGAGCTCACCGTAGCGAGCCCCGGCACGAGCAACTGAATCGACGCAGATATCGAACTTGACGGGCGCGGCCAAATGGACCGCGCCCGTCGCCTGTTGCCCACCTTCACATACGCGCCGGCGTGAATCGTTCGCTTGCGTCATCACCATGACCCAAGGATCGGGTGATGCTCGCGACGTCCTACCCGCCTGCCGCACCCTTACCCCTGCGGGGTGACGGTGACCGCCAAAGCCTCGGCATAAGTGATGCGCACCATGTCGCCGACTTTCAGCTTTGAGAGTCGGGCCTGGCGTGCGGGATCCTTCACCTCGATGATACGGGTCTTGCCATCAGCCCCGGTAAGCGTGACGGTATGCTTCTTCAGGTCGACCGCCGTGAGTTTCGCGGTCACCGTCACCGCCTGCTCGGCCGTACCACCCGGTTTGTTGCTTTTCTCATCCCGCGTAATGTCGCCTTCAACCTCGGTGCCCGCTTGCGCACTGTCGGCCGGAAGCAACTCAAGCGCAACGGCATGTTGGTACGTCATGGTGATCTTGTCGCCGACTTTGACCTGGTCGAACCGCGTGGCGGCCGGCCCCACCGCTACCGTGTCTTCTTTGCCAGCGGCCGTTCGAAGCGTGACCAGGCGTTTTTGATAATCGATCTGCGTCACCGTAGCCGTCACGGTCTCCGTCTCGTTGGCCAGCTCGTGTGCCGTCGCGGTCACCGGCGGCGCTGTGGAGGTCTGCGCATAGACCGACAGGAAAGGTGTGCCTGCCGCTACGACCGCTAGAAGCAAGCAACGTGGGAAGTCGAAGGCGCTCATATCACATCTCTCTGTCAGCGACGAATCAAGGCGTACATGCCATGAGAGCATCCCGTTTCGGGGCTGCTCTGCCCTTTTCATCCAATCACGCAGCACGCCACCCCGCCCCATGCCTGCAGTGCGCATAGACTCCTACAAGCATCGGCTGTGATGCATGAGATCTCCAGTGGCTAATTACCGATTATTTCTGTGTAGAAATACGCAGGCCTAAAATGCACACGCAAGAGTTTGCTAATTGCCCACGATCTAATTAGCGCGTAGATCTACTTATGCCTTTAGTGCTGCAAGTTTTTGCTGTGAATTCCCAATTAGTTGCGCCAATATGTATTGTCGATTAGAGCGATGAGGGGTCATCATGAGTGGCCGTTCCGGTTCTCTTTTTGCTCGCGCCACCCTCGCGCTAGGGCTCGTTTTAACCTCCGGTGCTGCCTCATTGTTCGCGATGCCGGCGTTCGCACAGTCAGAAGACTATTGGGACGGAAACTGGCACGGCAGCATCACGCCGTACGGCTGGCTTCCCGGCGTGTCCGGCGAAACCCGATACCAGCTTCCCAGTGGCCCGGATGTCACCGTCAAAAACAAGAGAGACCCCTTGAGCAGCCTCAGTGGCGCCCTGCTGCTCGAAGGCGATATTCGCAAGGGGAACTGGGGCATGTTCGGCGACATCGACTGGATCAAATTCTCAAACGAGAAGGGGCGCTTCACCTCGATTGGAGGCGAACGCTTCGGAGCCGACGCCGGCCTGGATACGCGCTGGGGAATGAAGGGCGGCCTGATTACGCTGGCCGGGCTGTATACGCTTGGGCACGGCACGCTTGGTTATGCCGACCTGCTCTTCGGCGCGCGCTATGTGTGGTTGAAAGGCAACATCAGCTGGAACCTCAACGTGGTCAACAACCAGGATGCCTTGATCCTGCAAGGTAGTGGCCACCTGCATAATCAGACGCATGCCGGTAACGCGATTATCGGCGTACGAGGTCGCTGGACGCCGTTCGCTGACTCGGGCTGGTACTTTCCGTACTACGCCGACGTCGGCACGGGCGACTCCGACAACACCTACCAATTGAACGTCGGCGTGGGCTACGCATTCCACTGGGGCGATATCGCCATCAGCTATCGCGATATCAAATATGAGCAAGGCGGCAGTGACAAGTTTCTCAAAGAGGCAAGGATCAGTGGGCCAAGTTTCAACTACACCTGGCACTTCTGAAATCCGGGTTGGCCAGGGCTTTTCTCTGGCGGACTCGCCGGCAGGCATCGATGCGTCGATGCCACGGTGCCCAATCGGCTTGGAACGGCGACGCCTGGGGAACGAAACGCGATCTAACGGTTAACGAGCGTCAAGCAAAGGGCGAACAGTGCTGCTGAATCTCCCGGCGCGAGGGCGGTGTCGAACACGCCCACGCCAGGGTGACAGGTCCCGGTTGCAAGGATCGATGTTCGCTTGGACTCCTCGTTCATTGAGGCTGTAGCAGGGAGATGTGCCACCATGACAGAGAACACTTCATTTCAGACGAGCGACAAGCCGTCATTGCGCGTGCTGCTGGCAGATGCAGATCAGGGCATAGCCGAGGAAGTGGCGGGCTTATTGGCTCCGATTGTTGGATCCTTCGAAATCACCCACGACGGAATCTCCCTGGTCAAGCGCGCGCTCACCGGCGCCATCGACCTGGTCGTTTCCGATATCACGTTGCCGCTGCTCAGCGGGTTGCAGGCATTGCAGCAGTTGCGCGAGAGAGGATCCACCGTACCCTTCATCGTTCTTTCTGCGCATGGTGAGCCAGCCGTCACGCGCGAGGCCCTGCTCTCTGGTTGCAATGGCTACGTCATCAAGCAACTGGCCAGCGAGGAACTTTGCAGAGCGGTGGAAGCGGTTGCGCATGGCTACCAGTACCTGAGCCCAAGCGCCCTCACCGCCATCATGCTCGCGCCGCCACCCACTCACCGACTGTCGCGCCGACAGGGACAGATCATCAACTGCGTCGCCGATGGATTCCGTACGTCGGAGATCGCTTCTTCGCTGGGCATATCGCCCCGCACGGTGGAAAGCCATCGACAGGCATTGCTGCGTCTGTTCGGCGTTCACAACAGCATCGCGCTTATTCGTGAGGCGGAGAAGCAAGGTCTCGTGCGACAAGGGATGGCCCGACGCATGGCAGAAGTGTCCATGGATCCTGCATTGAGTTGAGCCGCGATGGGTGCGTGTCACTTCGCCTGCATGACGTCTCTGGCATCGAGACAGGGAGCGCTGATGTGAAGCTGTTCATCGTGCCGGGAGCTTGCACTGTGGCCCTGATGCTTGGTTGCTCAACGGTGAGCGTCAGCAATCAGTGGCGGAATCCCTCTTTTGCGGGACCGCCGCTATCCAACGTGCTCGTCGTTGGCATTACCCGTAGTGACACGATGAAGCGCGTGTTCGAGGACGTGTTCTCCCAAGAACTGCAGAGCGCAGGCATCCGTGCAGAACGCAGCTATGCCCGGCTTCCGCAAGGCGCCACATCGCTGAATCTCAATGATCTGAAGACCACGGGAATCGATGGCGTCCTCACCACGCGCGTCGAGCGCGTCGAGCAAAAGATCAATGTGACACCGGGCGGCCCGAGCTACGGAGGTTTCTATGGTTGGTATGGATCAGCCTGGGCATCCACCCCCGATGTACATCAATACGAGGTGGTCACCCTCGAGACCAGCGTGTGGGACGTCAGGAGCGAGAAGCTCGTATGGACGGTGACTACGCAAGGCGTGCGAACGAATGATCTCACTCAGGCCACCAGGGACCTGGCCGCCACTCTGATACCGAAACTGAAAAGCGAAGGTGTCCTTCGCTGACCTCTCGCGGGCGCCCCGAGATGGCAGCCCGGTAACGGGATCGGACCCTCTTGACTGGACCTGGGTCCAGCTGCGCTATGATGAACACTTCATGCGCACACGCCTTCACATCAGCCGCCGTCACCGCGTCCTTTGGACCGGGGTGGTGCTGTTTTGTCTGTTGTTCCAGCAGCTCGCCATGGCTGCCTATGTCTGCACGCTGCCCACCAGGCCGGCCGACACGGTGATGACGGGCGATTGCGCGGCCATGGGCACGGGCTCCATGGAGAAAGCCTCTTTCCAACACCAAAGTCCGGATGCACGTTGCGCCGAACACTGTGCCGGCAACGCGACTTCGGCACATGATGTTCGCCTGCCAGCCGTTCCGCCACTGTTGTTGCCCATGGCATCCCCGATGCTGCTGGGAACCATCGCGCATGCGCCCGAGCAGGCGCCCATGCCTGATGCCGCACTGCTTCGTCCCGATCCGCCGCCGACACTGCGGTTCTGCTCCCTGTTGATCTAGCCCTCGATCGCTAACCACTCGGCGGCCATGCCTGCGTGCATGGCTCGTACGGTTTTGTGATCGGAGCTAGCAATGTTTTCGCATCGAATTCTGACGCGTGCCTGCACGGCGCGCTTTTGGCTGTGCCTTTTATCGGTCGCCACAGGTCTGTTGGCATCTTCAGCCTGGGCGGACGATACCGCCTCGACCCTGACGTTGGACGCAGCAACCCGGCGCGCCATGGCGCAGGCGCCGCTTCTTCAGGCACGTCTTGCCCAGCAGGACGCCGCCCGCGAAGAAGCTGGGCGCGCCGGCGCCCTCCCCGACCCCCAGCTGACCGTTGGCATCGACAACCTGGCCATCCAAGGCCCGGGGGCCTTCACGGCCGGCGGCGACACCATGACCATGCGCACCGTCGGGCTTTCCCAGGCGCTGCCGTCTCGGGCCAAGCGCCAGGCGCAGCGCGACGTCGCGCAAGCGAATGTCGAACAAGCCGCGTCCACCTCGGCGATGACCCGGCTCGCCATCGAGCAACAAGTCGCCGTCGCCTGGATCGGCGCATGGGGGGCTCACCGTGAACTCCAGATGTTGCAAGCCATGCGACGTGAGTGGGCGATCGATGTCGTGGTGGCCCAAGCGCGATTGCGCGGAGGCAACGGCTCTGCTGCCGATGTACTGGCCATGCGCAATGAAGCGCTCGATCTGGAAAACCGCATCGACGACGCCAACTCGCGCGAAGCCCAGGCTCGAGCGGCATTGGCGCGATGGCTGGGCACGCCGGTCAACGAACCACTGGCCGACGCACCCGACTTCACCGTGCTCCCACACGACGAATCCTCCTTGCTGTCCAACCTGGACCATCAAGGCAACCTCCTCGGCTGGCCTGCTCGCGAACACGCCGCCGAAGCCGCCCTGGAGGCTGCCAAGGCCGAGAAGCATCCCGAGTGGAGCGTGGGATTCAACTATGGCTCTCGTGTGCGCGGCCTGTCCGACATGGTGTCGCTCCAGGTCGGGGTGAGCCTGCCTTTGTTCACGCGCAATCGGCAAGACCGCGGCATCAGCGGGCGTGCTGCAGACCTCGATGCAGTTCGAGCCGAACGCGATGACGCGCGGCGGCAACAGGCCGAGGCTGTGCAGGCAGCCTGGGCGCAATGGGATGCACTGGGCCGGCAAGTGCGTCGACATCTCAGCCAGCTACTGCCGCAAGCCAACGATCGCGCGGCGCTGGCCCTGGCGGCCTATCGCGGTGGCGGCGATATCCAACCCTTGCTGGATGCGCGCCGCGACGAAATCTCTCACCACACCGACTTTGCTCGCATGCTGACCGACTACGGCCGTGCCTGGGCAGCCTTGACCCACCTTCTTCCCGAGGGGGACACCCCATGAAACGTGCTGTCCTGATCTCATTCATTCTCGCGGCACTGCTCGTTACTGCGATCATCGCCTACTGGGCAGGCCGCCACGGCAATGCTCCGGCGGAATCTTCCGCAGCCACAGGATCCGCTACACCGGTGGCGCGTACCAAGGTCCTGTATTGGTACGACCCGATGACGCCCGAGCAGCATTCCGACAAACCGGGATTGTCGTCGATGGGTATGCAAATGGTGCCCAAATATGCCGATGCAGGAATGGACACGAACACCATCCGCATTGATTCGGCGACAGTGCAGAACCTGGGCATGCGCACGGCGACCGTGGAGCGTCGTGCGCTCCCTGCGACGATTCAAGTGCCCGGAACCATCAGCTGGGATCTGCGCCAGGCGACCGTCGTCAGTGCTCGCGTGGACGGAGTCATCAGCAAGCTGTACGTACGCGCTCCGTATGCGAACGTGGCTGCCGGTGCGCCGCTAGCCAGCTTGCTCGCCCCGCAGTGGAGCAGCGCGGTGGCCGAATCGCAGGCCTTGCAACATGTGCAATCGGCAGAGGCCAGAGCCTTGCGCGGCGCCTCGCAACAGCGACTGCAGGCACTGGGCTTGTCACCAGCAGACAGCGGCGCCCTCGGGAGCAGCGGCCAGATCACCCTGCATGCGCCGCAAGCAGGCGTGATCAGTACGCTCGATGTGCGCGAGGGGCAACGCGTCAACGCCGGGCAGACCCTGATGACGATCAACGGGCTATCCACGGTGTGGGTCGAAGCGGCGTTGCCGCAGGCGGTTGCCGGGATGATGCGCGCGGATACACCGGTCAACGTTCACGTCGACGCCCTGCCAGGCCAAGTGTTCCACGGCCATGTGGAAACGCTGCTGCCCGATATCGACATGGCTACCCGCACGCAACGTGCACGCATCGTGCTTGCCAATCCGGACGGCGCGTTGAGTCCCGGCATGTTCGCCACCGTGCAGTTCGACCCATGGCCAGGGGAGGCCTTTCCAGTGGTGCCGGACGATGCATTGATCGCCACGGGTGATCACACGCGGGTGATCGTCGCCAACGACCGCGGTCGCTTCCGCGCCGTCGCGATTCGCACCGGACGCTCGGCGGGCGGCTACACCGAAGTCCTGGACGGCCTCGCTGGCGGCGAGAAGGTGGTGGTGTCCGGCCAGTTCCTGATCGACTCGGAAGCCAGCCTGTCGGGGGCGCTCGATCGCTTGAACGATCCTGGTGCGAATCCTGCTCCTGCGAGCAGCGCGTCGATGCCGGGCATGCCGATGTCAGGAGATCGTCCATGATCGCGACGCTCATCCGCACCGCGATCGCGCATCGCGCCCTGGTGTTGCTGGCTGCCCTGGTGCTGGCGGTGGCCGGCGCGTTCGCTGCTATGCATACGCCGATCGATGCCCTGCCCGATCTGTCTGACACCCAGGTGATCCTCCGCACGAACTGGCCAGGCCAGTCGCCCCAGGTGGTGGAAGATCAGGTCACCTATCCGCTGGCCACGACCATGCTATCGGTGCCTGGCGCCAAGACGGTCCGCGGCTACTCGTTCTTCGGCGACTCATACGTCTACGTGTTGTTCGATGACAGCACGGATCTCTACTGGGCACGCTCGCGCGTGCTGGAGTACTTGAGCCAGGTACGCGATCGCTTGCCCGCTGGCGTCAACCCCTCGCTGGGCCCGGATGCCACCGGGCTGGGCTGGATCTACGAGTACGCACTGATCGACCGCACGGGACAGCACGATATCGGCCAGCTACGCGCATTGCAGGATTGGTTTGTGCGCTATCAGCTCAAGACCGTTCCCGATGTGGCCGAAGTGGCAAGCCTCGGTGGCATGGAGCAAGCATGGCAAGTCGTGCCCGATCCGCAAGCGCTGGCCGCGCGCAACCTCACGATCACGCAGTTGGTCGAAGCCATTCGCGCTGCCAACGGCGCGAACGGTGGTTCCGTCATCGAGCAAGGCGAAGCTGAATTCATGGTGCGCAGCGAAGGTTACCTGCGCAACCGTGAGGACTTCGAGCGTGTGCCCATTGCCACCAACTCCGGTGGTGTGCCGGTACTGCTGCGCGATGTCGCAAAAGTGCAGCGCGGACCCGGCTTTCGACGTGGCATCACTGAACTGGACGGCCAGGGTGAAGTCGCCGGCGGCGTTGTTGTATTGCGCACGGGAAAGAATGCGAAGACCGCGATCGCCGCCGTCAAAGTCAAGCTTGCCGAACTTAAACGCAGTCTACCGGCCGGCGTGGAAGTTGTGCCGACCTATGATCGCTCCGAGCTGATCGATGCGGCCGTCGATAACCTCTGGGGCAAGTTGCTCGAGGAGTTCCTGGTCGTCGCCCTGGTCTGCGCGTTGTTCCTGGGGCATTTGCGCTCCGCCCTGGTGGCGGTGATCACGCTGCCGCTCGGTGTGCTGGTTGCGTTTGTGGTGATGCATTTGCAAGGTGTGTCGGCCAACCTGATGTCACTCGGAGGTATCGCCATTGCCATCGGTGCGATGGTCGACGCAGCCGTGGTAATGATTGAAAACACCCATAAGCATCTGGAGCATTGGCGTGATGCGCACGATGGGCGGGAACCGCAAGGCGCTGCACGCTGGTCACTAGTGGCGGAGTCGGCTGTCGAAGTGGGGCCCGCGCTGTTCGTGAGCCTCCTGATCATCGCGCTGTCGTTCGTACCGGTGTTTGCACTGCAAGGCCAGGAAGGCAAGCTGTTCAAGCCGCTTGCGTTCACCAAGACCTACGCCATGGCGGCGGCCGCCGGCCTCGCCGTTACCCTGGTGCCCGTGTTGACGGGATACCTCGTGCGCGGCCGCATCCGCGCCGAGCGCGACAATCCGCTCAATCGAGGCCTCATCGCACTTTATCGCCCCATCCTGGAAGCCGTGCTGCGATATCCGAAGTCGACACTGGTGGCGGCCGCCATCCTGCTACTCAGCGCCGCGATTCCCATCAACCAGCTGGGTAGCGAATTCATGCCTCCGATGGACGAAGGCACGCTGCTGTATATGCCCACTGCACTGCCGAGCCTGTCTGCCGGCAAGGCGGCGCAGCTGCTGCAGCTCACGGATCGCATGATCAAGACCGTGCCCGAGGTGGATCACGTGTTTGGCAAGGCCGGACGCGCCGAGACCGCCACCGATCCTGCACCACTGGAGATGTTCGAAACCACCATCACGTTCAAGCCGAAGAACGCTTGGCGGCCAGGCATGACCATGGACAAGCTCAAGATCGAGCTGGACAAGGCCGTGCGCGTACCAGGTTTGACGAATTTGTTTGTACCGCCAATCCGCAACCGTATCGACATGCTGGCCACCGGCATCAAGAGTCCAATCGGCATCAAAGTGCTTGGAGCCGATCCAGCCGTATTGCAAACCGTGGCCGACCAGATCGAAGCCGTGGCCAAGAAAGCGCCCGGGGTCAGCTCAGCCATTGGCGAGCGCGCCGAGGGTGGCCGCTATGTCAACGTGCACATTCGTCCCGATGATGCGGCCCGCTACGGACTAACCCAGCAGCAGGTACAGGAGCTGATCGCAACACTGGTGGGCGGAGATCCCATCGGGCAGACCATCCAGGGGCGAGAGCGCTATCCGATCGTGGTCCGCTATCAACGCATCGCGCGTGATTCGGTCGCGGCATTGCGGCAGTTGCCGATCGCCACTGCCAGCGGCGCGCAACTGGTCCTCAGTCAAGTCGCCGACATCAGCTTGGACATGGGGCCCCCGATGCTCAAGAGCGAGAACGGTCAGCTGGCCACGTACGTCTACGTCGATACCACGGATCGGGATCTTGGCGCTGTCGTTGCCAACCTGCAGCGGGTCGTGGCACAGCAAGTGACCTTGCCGCCAGGCATCACGGTGGCATGGTCGGGACAGTTCGAGTATCTGGCCAGCGCGACGGAGCGACTGAAGCTTGTGGTGCCCATCGCGCTGCTGATCATCTTCGGACTGATCTATGCCGTATTTCATCGAGCCAGCGAAGCCCTGATGATCATGATGAGCGTGCCGCTGGCCCTCGTCGGCGGGCTGTGGCTAGTCCTGCTACTCGGGCACGCCGTGTCGGTGGCGACCATGATCGGCTTTATCGCCCTGGCCGGTGTTGCCGCCGAGTTTGGCGTGGTGATGCTGCTGTATCTGCGTCACGCCTGGGAGCAGCACCTCGCGCTCGATCCGCATGCCGGACCGGCCGAACTCGACAACGCGATTCGCGAAGGAGCCGTGCAGCGCGTGCGGCCGAAAGCGATGACCGTCGCCGTCATCCTTGCCGGTCTTTTCCCCATACTGCTCGGCCATGGCGCCGGCTCCGAAGTCATGCAGCGCATCGCTGCCCCCATGGTAGGCGGCATGCTCACCGCACCGCTGCTATCCATGCTTGTCATCCCGGCCGCGTTTCGCCTTCTGGTCCTGCATCGACTGCGCAAGACCAGCCAGGCGACCGTCGCACTCGCTCCCGACCAAGGAACCACTCGATGAAAAAACACCTGTCCGCCTTCGCCATCCTGGGCGCACTGGCTGCAGCGCCCGGCTTCGCCCTAGCGCAAGCAATGGACCCGAGCATGCCCGGCATGCAGCACGATGCCCACACTACCGATGCGCACGGAACCGGTGTCGTCAAGGCGATCGACACGGCCAGGAACACCGTCACATTGCAGCATCAGGCGATCGCCTCCGCCGGCTGGCCAGCGATGACGATGGCGTTCAAAGTGGCCTCGCCGGATCTGCTGAAGGCCATCAAGGTCGGCGACAAAGTGCAGTTCTCACTGCATCCGGCAGGTATGGACAGCACGGTAACGGCGATCAAGCCTGTTCAGCCCTGACCCGACGGCGCCGAACGCACGGCATCGGCTCAATGGCAGCAGGAACCTTCCTGCTGCTTCGGCGGACAAGGCGCGGTGCCGTAGGAACAGAAGACACAACAGTCGCCAGCTTTGGGGCGCACGACCTCGCCACAACCTGGGCAGTCGTAGAAAAACCAGCAATAGTTGGTGGGCATCGTCTCCTGCGAACGATGCCCGCACAGCGGACAGGTCACCGTACTTTGCAGGATGAGTGTCCGTTTTGAATCCATGGTCATGACCCGGATGAAACCGGGCCCGAGCGGAACTGCGGCCATGCCGAGGCCAGCACGTCCATCCCGGTCCGCACAAAGAGCAACGCCAGCAGTGCGCCAAAAACCAGGTCAAGCCACGCCCAGCCCGTCCAGGCGATCACGGCTGTCGTCAACAAAACACCGGTGTTGCCGATCACGTCATTGCGCGAGCACAGCCAGACCGAGCGCATATTGATGTCGTCGCTGCGGAACCGCGTCAGCAGCAAGAGGCAGGTCGCGTTGGCCACAAGCGCCACACCTGCCGCGATGGCCATAACGGCTGGCAATGGCTCGGCGCCGGCGATCAGTTTGTGCACGACCTGGGCAAGCACGGCAGCAGCGAAAGCGAGCTGGACGCATCCCTTGACGAGAGCGGCCCCAGCGCGGGCACGCAGCGAGCGCCCCAGTACGATCAGACTCAGCCCATAGACCAGGGCATCGCCCAGGCTGTCCAGCGAATCGCCCTGCAGGGCGGTCGAGTCCGCCAAGAAGCCCGCACCGAACTCGCCCACAAAGATCGCCACATTGATGGCCAGAACGAGCCACAGGATCCGACGCTGCGCTGCCGATCGGGCAAGCGCTTTTCCGGTGGATTCGCAGTCACAGCAGGCCATGGTCTAGTGCTCCCTGAAACAATGGCCTAGGCTAAAGTCCGTAGCTGCTACGGAGTCAAGCCATGCGCATCAGCGACCTGGCCAAACGAACGGGTTGTCACCTTGAGACGGTGCGGTACTACGAGCGCATTGGCCTGCTGCCGAAGCCTGATCGTTCGATCGCCGGCTATCGCCAATACGGTGAGACGGATGTCGAGCGACTCCAATTCATCGTGCGCAGCCGGGCGCTGGGCTTTCATCTGGATGAAATCAAGAGTCTGCTGACACTGGCCTCTGAGTCCACCTTGTCGTGCCAGGAAGTCGACGCCCTTGCCCGCAACCACCTGGCTCAAGTCCAAGCCAAACAGCAGGAGCTGGCGGCGCTCGCCAAGGAGCTGCATCGCATGATCGATACATGCCACAAGGACACCCGCGAGACATGCACGATTCTGCGCGGCCTGTCTGGATCGCAAAGAACAGCAGCATGATCAACAACGCGCCACTGCTGGGCGGCTGCCAGACCGTGGAGATCGACGTTGTTGCCGACCCGTGTCGGCTTTCATGTCTCCAATGCCGCAGGCAGCTTCTTGGGAACCAAGGCATCGCGGCGCTGTGCGATTGCCCATGAAGCCGACATCGTCTCCCGTCCCGCAAGAAAACTTGAACGCCGCCGCCCAGGGCACTGCACGGGAAGTGGGCGCCGCCTTCCTCAAGCTCGGCCTGACCTCATTTGGCGGACCGATCGCGCACCTGGGTTACTTTCGCAGGGAATTTGTCGAGCGGCGACGCTGGCTGGATGAAGAACATTTTGGCCAGCTCTTGGCGTTGTGCCAATTTCTGCCGGGGCCGGCGAGCAGTCAGCTGGGGTTCTCCCTGGGCTTGTTGCGCGCCGGCTGGCTGGGCGCGATCGCCGCCTTCATCGCCTTCACCTTGCCATCGGCGCTGTTGCTGTTCGCGTTCGCCGCATTGAGCGATCGCCTTGCCAGCCGATTGCCGTCAGTGCCAGTTCGGCGATGCAGTTGCTGGTGGTTGCCGGCGGTGCAGCGCTGGGACCATGGCTGTGCCGCAACGTGACGGCACGACAGGGGGAGACGTTCTCGTTGCATTACGGCCGCCGCCTCGGCACGACACTGCTTTGCGCCTATGCCGTCTTGCTGCTCGCCGCGTTGACCATCGCACCCGGCTTGCCGCCGCTTGGCCAGGTTGCGGGAGCGTTCTATCGAACCGGCGCCCTGGTGTTTGGCGGCGGGCATGTCGTGCTGCCGCTGTTGAAGCAGGCCGTCGTGGATCCGGGATGGGTCACCAACGATACCTTCCTGGCCGGATACGGTGCCGCGCAAGCCGTGCCCGGCCCGATGTTCACTCTGTCTGCATTCCTGGGCGAACGGATGCAAGGCGGCTACGGCGGCATGCTCGGAGCCGTGGTCAGTTTGCTGGCCATCTTCCTCCCCGGACTATTGATGGTCTCGGGCAGCCTGCCTTTTTGGCGGGCACTTGCTGCGCGCGATCAAACGGCGCGCATGCTCGCCGGCGTTAACGCTGCCGTGGTGGGCCTGTTGGCCGCTGCGCTGTACAACCCGGTGTGGGTGAGTGCGGTGCGCGATGCAGAAGACTTTGCCATCGCCTTGATCGCTTTTGCGCTGCTGGTTGCGGCTCGATGGTCTCCGCTGGGAGTCGTCGCCTGGTGCGTCGTGGCCTCTGTGCTGCGAACACTATGGATGTGATCGGGCCGATCCGGGGATCTCGACACGAGCGATCGAGGCCTTATGCCGTGCGCTTTCTGGTGCGCGCTTGGGTGCCGGTGGATTTGACCGCGGGCGGGCGCGCGCAGGACTGTCCTGTCGCGCTACAGCAATTCTCGGTGAGATAGCCCACCAGGTCGTTCATGACGTCAAGAACCGGCGAGTAGTAGATGAACCGCCCATCCTGCCGGCTCGTGATCAGCCCTGCATGGACGAGCTCCTTCAAGTGGAACGAGAGCGTGGCGTTGGCCAGCCCCAGCCGCTCGGCGATCGCACTGGCTGCCAGGCCATCGGGTGCGTGCTCCACGAGCAGGCGATACACGGCCAACCGCGACTCTTGGGCGAGTGCGGACAGGACGGTGATGGCTTGTTTGGTCTGCATGGCGTGCCGGAAGCTCGGTCAGGAACCTTCCAAGTGTAAGAGCAATGGCAGTGTCGTTGAGTACTCAGGCCGCGTCAGCCTCGTACCAGCGCTTGCTCACGGTCACGATCCGAACCACGGAGAGCATCACGGGCACTTCAATCAGGACGCCCACCACGGTGGCCAATGCGGCGCCGGAGTGCACGCCAAACAGGCCCACCGCCGTGGCCACGGCAAGTTCAAAGAAGTTGCTTGCCCCGATCAGCGCCGATGGCGCCGCAACACAGTGCGGCACACCGAGCTTCCGATTAAGCAGGTACGCGAGGCCGGAGTTGAAATACACCTGGATCAGAATCGGCGCCGCAAGCATCGCGATGATCAGCGGCTGGGCGAGAATCTGTTGCCCCTGGAAGCCAAAAAGCAACACCAAGGTCAACAGCAACGCGCTCAGCGAGATCGGCCCCAGCCTGGCCAGCAATCGCTCAAGCGCGTCCTGCCCGCCATGCGCCAGTACAGCGCGACGCAGGACGACGCTGATCAGCACCGGCACAACGATATAGAGCATCACCGATAGCATCAGCGTATGCCACGGCACCGTAATCGCCGAGATGCCGAGCAGCAGTCCCACGATCGGCGCAAACGCAAACACCATGATGGCGTCGTTCACCGCGACCTGGCTCAAGGTGAAATTGGGCTCGCCACCGCACAGGTTGCTCCATACGAAGACCATCGCCGTGCACGGCGCCGCGGCAAGCAAGATCAGGCCCGCCACATAGGAATCAAGCTGATCCGCAGGCAGCCATGCCGCGAACACGTGCCGAATGAAAATCCAGCCCAGCAAGGCCATCGAGAAAGGCTTGACCGCCCAGTTGATGAAGAGCGTCACGCCAATGCCTTTCCATTGGCGACGCACACCCGCCATCGCGCTGAAGTCGATCTTCAGCAGCATGGGGATGATCATCAGCCAGATCAGCCCCGCCACCGGCAGGTTGACCTTGGCCACTTCCATGCGGCCCAGCGCTTCGAACGTACCGGGCAACACATGACCGAGCAAGGTGCCTGCCACGATGCACAGCGCCACCCACAAGGTCAGGTAACGCTCGAAGAAACCGATGCGGGCCACCTCCGCCTGCGGCGCGACATCCATGGCAGTGGTCGCCTCGGTCATGCGACATCCTCGTTGTCGTCTTCACCGGTCAGCGCACCGATACCATCGAGCGCCCACTTGAGGTCTTCCTGACTCATCGTCTCGACAGGCAGGCTCAACAACGCCATGAGGCGATAAGTGATCAGCATATGTGCCTTGCGGAAGGCTTCATTGATGGCCACGGGACTGCCCTTGACCGCCGCCGGATCGGGCAGCCCCCAGTGCGAACGCACGAAATCGCCAAACAACACCGGGCACGGCTCGTTCGCTGCGCTATCACAGACGGTGATCACGATATCCAGCGGCGGCGCGTCTTCGCCGACGAATCGGTCCCACGACTTGCTGCTCAGCCCCTCGATAGGAATGCCCGCCGTCGCCAGCTCCTCCAGCGCATAGGCATTGACCTGACCCGTCGGCTTGCTGCCAGCGCTATACGCCTCGAACCGCCCTTTACCCAGGTGATTGAGGGTGGCTTCGGACAAGATGCTGCGGGCCGAATTGCCAGTACAGATAAAGAGAACGCGACAAGGATGCATGGTGCCTGGTACCCAGGGTGGCAGTGACGGTTGTAATTCTATATTTCCATAATGATAGAATCGTTACATCGACGCAACCGGTTCGAAAACCCGCCATGACGCTGCACGACCTGCCCCACATCACGGCCGACGCGCTCGACAAGCCCAGCCTGGAAAAGCTCGCCCTGCCCGCAGGCTCCGATCATCCGCCACGGATCCTCATCCTCTACGGCTCATTGCGTCCGCAGTCGTTCAGCCGAAAACTGGCCCTTGAAGCCGGGCGGATTCTTCAACAGTTCGGCGCCGAGACCCGCGTATTTGATCCTCACGACCTGCCCGTCCTGGACAGCGTGCCGGCGAGCCATCCCAAAGTGCAGGAGCTGCGCGAGCTTTCCCTGTGGTCGGAAGGCCAAGTGTGGGTAAGTCCCGAGCGCCACGGTGCGGTGACTGGCGTCTTCAAGAACCAGATCGACTGGCTGCCGCTGGAAGAAGGCAGTGTCCGCCCCACCCAAGGCCGCACGCTGGCCGTCATGCAGGTTTGCGGTGGCTCGCAGTCGTTCAACGTCGTCAATGCGCTGCGCATGCTCGGCCGTTGGATGCGCATGGTGACCATCCCCAATCAATCGTCGGTTGCCAAAGCCTGGCAGGAGTTTGACGAAAGCGGCCGGATGAAACCGTCACCGTATTACGACCGCGTGGTTGACGTGATGGAAGAGCTATTCAAGTTCACTCTGATGGTGCGTGACCGTAGCGACTACCTGGTTGACCGCTACAGCGAACGCAAAGGCGCCGCCGAAGCACGTGCCTTGTCCGCCGCGGCAAAGGTCGTGGAAGTTGTCGCCGCATCGACTGATCCTCAGGACAGTGCACGTTCGAAATCGCCCCGCTGCTGCGCAAGCGGAGGCTGTTGAGCCTGCTGATCTGGCTCGGGAGGCACACCAGCCCCTCTCTGCGCGAGCTCTACGCCGCGATCTTGTGCGCGTAATACGGCCGCGCCCGATCGTCCAGGATCGTGTACAGCGCGGCGAGATTATTCGGATCGGGATTGAGCCAGGCATCGATGTGCTCGGGCTTGATGGGAATGATGCAGCGGTCGTGACCGGCGGCGGCCACTTCAGGCGGCGGTTCGTCGGTGATCGCGGCGAACGAGAACAAGTCGACGCCGTGATCCGCGCCTGGCGAGATATTCCAGAGGCACGCCACCAGCATTTCCTGTGCGGGCTGCGGATCGAACTCTAGCTTGACGCTCTCTTCCGTCTCGCCGGGCGCCAGCTCCCTGCCCTCCATCTTGTGCCGTGCCACGCTTTCATAAAATCGGGTCACGATCATGATGCCGTGGCGATAGCCGAACAGCTTGCTCCAGGACTCCTCGAGTTTGTCGCGGCGCGCATTGTAGGTACCTGGAAATCGACGCTCGATCGCATCGTTCCAGCCTGGCAGACGGCACTGGTAGCGCATGGGAACGACAATGCGCTGACCATCGCGCTCGACCATCACCGGGGCATAGCTGCCGGGATAGATGAGCGAGTCCTTGTCGAGCAGCTCCTTGCGCTCAAGATCCTCCAGATTGCGGCGCGCCGCCTTGATCTTGTTGGTGGCGATGCGCTGATCTTCGGCAGCCTTTTTGGTCGGCTTGGGCCCAGCCAGGATGGCCTCGGCATTGAGCAGCCGCTCCGTCTGCAGCGTCAGCTCCGCCTGCAGCTTCTCGACCCACTCCCGATCGCCCTCGGCGACAATCCTGGCCAGCTCAAACCCCTCCTCGCCCCGCGGCTTTCGGAACGGCTCGCGCATGGCCTTGGGGATCTTGTTCCAGCCGCCGTCCTTGCGCTTCTCCCAGAACAGCTCGACGAAGCGCTTCAGGCTGATGACGGCGCCGAACTCCCGAACGAACTTGTCGTAGTCGGCTTCGATTTGCGCTGAGTAGCACATGGCACTGAGCTTACAACTGCCGTGTGGTGCGGCATGTCAAGACGCGATGAGGCCACACCCATTTTTCGCCGCCGTTGCTGCTGTCCTGCGAAACCCGGTTATGCCGCCCCTGCCGGAGCCACGTGGGCAGACACGAGCGGGGCATCGAGCACTGCGCGCGTGAGCTGCCGAAAAATCGCGCCGAGCGCATCCATGCCGGGGTTGCCGTTGGCGGACAACATTCGATGCAAGCTCTTCGATGGCGTGCCCGTGGCCTTGGCCAAGCCCTCGAAACCGATCAGGCCATGTGTAAGGTCACGCATGAGCAAGCGCGCGGCCTCGGTCTCTCCGTTGAGAAGCATGGAAGTCGCCTCGTCCAATAGGGCGCGGGCGAAAGCTGCGTCGTTTTGAATACGGTTCGCGATGGTCTCGCGATAGTCGACAGTCAGTGCCATGGCGTAGCGACTCCGAGCATGAATCACGTGATGGGTACGGCTTTCTTTGATTTCGTTGCGGTGGCAGCTTTCTTTCCTGCCACCCTCTTCTCGGCTTTGTATTGGGCCACCAGCAAGCGGGCAATCGCGATCGACTTTTGCTGGTCGCTTTTGTCACTACCGGCCAACAGCACGATGAGCTGCTCGCCATCCTGATGGACATATATCCGGATGCCGGGCCCCCAATCCAGACGCCACTCGGCCACTCCACAGCCAAGACCTTTCAAACCTGCCGTATGCCCGGCCGCCAATCGGGCAATCACTGCCGCGACTTTTGCGGCCGGAACAGCTGCCAACGCATCGAAAAACTCGCGGTAACGGTTCCGTCCATGGTTATCGATGAATTCCTTCACCTGCTTCACAAGGCGTCCTTTCCCTGCTCATTGAAAGTAACATATACGTTACCTTTTGTCAAAGGCCGCCAAGCCATTCTTTCCCTCTGCGTCCCCAGGACGTCGCGGCGGCAGCTCATTCGCATCCAACAACGACGGATGTCGCGTTGCGATTTACATCGCATGGCGTGACGTGCATTGGTATGCCCGAAATTCCAAATGCGGTTCGCAAAGCATCCGATCCACGACTCTGGCAACACACTCGAGAATTAATCCTTCAACGGCCACCAGGAGAGCGCCACAAGCGCATGGATTGCGTCAGCGTAGGCATCTGCCTCCCCATGGTGGTTGCGAGAAATGGGGGCAGGTTCATCGCTATCTCCAGCCTTCGATTTGAGAAGTGAACCTGCCCCGGCGTCTACCGTTTTTGAACTTCGTGACGCCCGGGCCAAGCCATCGCTGACTCGGCCCAATCCAATGCCGTTGACGGCGCCAGTGCGGTATTACGATGCGATGCCCATGTTGGCCAGGCTGGGGTGCAGGTCGCGGACCGGACTGAGGACTTCCAGCAGCGCACCCAGGTGCAGAATCGTGGATTCGGCAAACCACGGCGCCACCAGCTGCACACCGATCGGCAGGCCATCCTTGCTCGTGCCAAAGCGCATCGACATGCCCGGCAAACCGGTAACGCTCAAGGGTGCGGTCGCATCCATCACGTGCAAGGAAGAAACCGCCTGGCCGTTGATGACGAACTCCGCTGCGTCATGCGCATGCGCCGGCACCGGCGTCACCGGGCAGAGCAACGCATCATAGCGAGCGAAGTACTGAGCGAAGCCGTCACGCATCGTCTCGATCTGTTGTTCGGCGATCACAAAGTCTTCGATCGAGGTGTCAGGCGTGTCAAAGACGCCCTGGACATGCTTGTAGATCAGCGCTTCGTGCCCGGCCGTCGCCTTCCTGAAGGCAGGCTTGGTCTCCATGGCCTGAAGTTTCCACAGGAGTTCGAGCGCATTGATCTGCTCCAGCACGGGGATGCGCACCTCTTCCACGATCACTCCTGCACTCTTCAGCGCTTCAGCCGCGGCCTTGACCGTTGCCGCGACATCGTTGTCGACGGCGCCAAAACCCGGCTCGACGAGCCAGCCGACGCGGACCCGGCGGTTCGGCATGGCTCCAACGCCGGCATCCAGGGTGGTTGGGCTGGTGGAGAATCCATCAGCGCCGTCCGGACCTGCCAGGAGCTCATAAGCGAGTGCAATATCGCGAACCGAACGAGCCATCGGGCCGGCGTGCCAGAAACGACGCGGCACGCGCGGCCAGACGCCGGTCATCGGGATTCGACCATGGGTTGCCTTGAGACCAATGACGCCGGTCAGGGCCGCCGGGCCGCGCACCGAAATAGCCACGTCCGTCGCCAAGCCGATGGGCGACATGCCCGCCGCGATGGCCGCCGACTCACCACCGCTTGATCCACCCGGCGTGCGATCAGGATTCCATGGATTGAGCGTGCGGCCCGAAAGCAAATTGTCACTCTCGATCCAGTAGGAGAACTCCGGGAGATTGGTCTTGGCCAGAAGAATGCCGCCCGCCTTCTTCATTCGCGCGATGGCGGTGGCGTCGCTATCGGGAATACGCCCCTTGAAGATCGGCGAGCCCAATTGGGTGAGCACGCCCGCCGTGTCGAAGGAGTCCTTCGCGGTGAAGGGAACGCCGTGCAGCGGGCCAAGTTTGTCACCCGCCAGAACGGCAGCCTCAGCCTCCTTCGCCGCTTTCAGCGCCTCGTCCGCCATGGCGACGATGGCATTGATCTTGGGATTGGTCTGGTCGATGCGGTCGATATGCGCCTGTACGACCTCGACGGGTGAAACTTCCATGGTGCGGATCAGCTCGGCGAGCCTGGTTGCATCCTGGTAGATAAGTTCGTTGCTCATAGGGGGAGTCTCAACGTGTTTG
This sequence comes from Dyella sp. 2YAF14, assembly GCF_052114725.1. Taxonomy (NCBI): domain Bacteria; kingdom Pseudomonadati; phylum Pseudomonadota; class Gammaproteobacteria; order Lysobacterales; family Rhodanobacteraceae; genus Dyella; species Dyella sp. 2YAF14. The sequence continues at coordinate 21,350 of NZ_JBFRFH010000004.1, forward strand.
ACAGGGGGATAACAAGGTCAGAGAGCCGGCCTACCTAACGCTTGTTAGGTTGGAGGATAAGCATCATACTATCCGCCCGTCAACCACTTTTCGGTGCGCGGGGTTTGGCCCCGGCCTTGGCTGTTGAGAGAATGCATCGTGAAAAGCGGGGCCGAATTCCGCCCCCCCGCTCGTGCGATCAACTGGCCGGCGGCCTGCAGGTGAACACCATTACCGAGCTGGCGTGCTACCTGCGCAGCTCAAGTCATCGAGGATAGATTCGTGGATAGTCAGGCAGGCACAAGTTCCAGGGACAAGATCCTGGACGTCGCGACAAAGATTGCGCAGGCGCATGGCTACGGTGGCCTGAACCTGCGTGCGCTTGCAGAAGAAGTTGGCATCAAGGCGGCCAGCCTCTACCACCACTTCCCAAGCAAGGCCGACCTTGCGGCCGCCGTTGCCAGGCGCTACTGGGAAGATGCGGCCGCGGTACTGGAAGTGCTGTCTACCAAGACTCCCGATCCTGCCGACCGCTTGCGACGATTTCCAGGAACCTTCCGAAAGTCGCTGGAGAACGACAACCGCATTTGCTTATGCAGCTTCATGACCGCCGAGTTCGACGATCTTCCCGACGCGGTAAAAAAAGAGGTCGAGACCTTCACCGACGTCAACGTCGCGTGGCTCGGCAAGACGCTTGTGGCGGCGGGCATCGTGGGCACCAAGGACGCCAGGAAACGCGCCAACGCCATTTTCGCCGCCGTAGCGGGCGCGCAGCTGATGGCGCGCGGTCGCTCCGATATCAAGCTTTTTGATGCCTTGATCAAGAACTACCAGGCGGCCGGGCTGCTGCCATCGTAAGCGCCCTCGCCCGCCAGGCTGCCCTCCGGTGACGCCCGTTATTCGGTGATCGCACCTGCCAACTTCCGGATGACGGGAGCCGCCATCACCACGAGCGGCAGCATGATCACCCATGAATAGAGATAGGCGTGGACCCAATGGGATAGAAAAGTCCCGCTGGATACGAAGGGTGCGCAGGCTATGCCGGCGGCAATCGAGCAGGTAATTCCTGACTGGATCACACCAAAGACATAGTGGGAGTATTTTTTGGGAAGCTTGCGCATCGGGATAGCCTGCCGATGCGAAAGCGCGAACGCGCCTCGCACAGCATGGTCAGTTCGTCTCACTGATCCTGCCGCCGCACGGCAGCCAGGCTGCGCTGAACTTCCAGTGCATTGCGCTCCACCCAGTTGTGTTGAAGCAATCCATCCTTTCGCACGTGGATGACCGAGGTGCCCGTCATGCGGATCGGCGTCTGGCAAGGCTCAAATCCCATGAAGCCGTTGTTGCGGCCGGTAACGATCCAGCGTGTAACGACCCGGTCCCCTGCGTCATTGGGAAACATTTCGACAATGTCGAACTTGAAGTCGTTGATGGAACGCAGGAATGCCCCGACCCATGTCTTGAAGGCAACACGCGGTTCAATCAAGACGCCGCCCGAGGTGACCCCGAAGTCTTCGGCCACGATGTGATCGGCCGCCTCGGGGTTCTTGCCCTGCCACACTTCGCGCCAGAATCGTTCGACGATTTGAACAGCATGCTTCTCGGCCATGGGATCAGTCTCCTGCGTATTCGCCAGGTTTGAGGTGTTGGCGCCTTGCGTACTGAGAACTCTCGGCGCGGTAGGGAGGCAGTTTCAGCTGTTGCTGTCAAGAAGTAAAACGAATAATATTTCTCTCATTTAGAAATATTTCTTATTTATGAATGCATCCGACATCGACCTTGATCTGCTGAAGGCCTTCATCGTGGTGGCCGATCAGGGCAGCTTTACGGCGGCCGCGGAAGTCATCGGCCGCACCCAGTCCGCAGTCAGTCAAAAGCTGCTTCGACTTGAAGACGCGCTGCAGATGCGCCTGTTTGAAAGAACAAGCCGATCGCTGCATCTGACCAAGGATGGAGAACGGGTGCTCGTCGCGGGCAGACGCCTGCTCGATCACTACCAGGCATTCATGCAGGAGGTTACGCAGCCGCCGAAGGCATCGGTACTCAGGCTCGGCATTTCGGAAAACCTGCTGCAGACACAACTACCTCACCTGCTCGCTGGATTCCGTCGCCGCTATCCCGAAGTCGCACTCGATCTGACTACAGGCTCCAGCCAGGACTTGCTCGCAGCCCACGAATCGCAGCAACTGGATCTCGTCATAGCCAGGACGCCAAAGAGCGGGGCCTTGCGACGCGGGCGTGTGATCTGGCGCGAGCCTCTGGTCTGGGCCGCCTATCCGGGATTCCGGATGGATCCGAAGACTCCCGCACAGCTGGTGATGATGAAACCGCCTTGCGTGTATCGCGAGACCATGATCGAAGCGCTGGAGTCAGCGGGACGCGAATGGACGGCGGCCTGCACCGTCGGCAGTTTCAGTGGCGTGCGGGCGGCGGTGCTGGGAGGTTTAGGCGTAACGGTGCTGAGCAAGTCCCTGGTACAGGAAGGCATGAAAACCATGGCGCCCTCCCGGCACTGGCCAGCTCTGCCGACCGTCGAAGTGTCAGTACTTGGGGAGTCGCCTGAGACGCGCCATATCGTCGAGACCCTGACTTCGCTGCTGATCGAAGCACTGACCGAGGGTGCGTCCAGGAGAGTCAGAAAATAACGCCTGCGCAGAGGCACGACGGCGTCTGACCAGAGCCTACGCCTTGCAGTGCCTGGACGATGCATCCCCCACCCACTGATAGGCCTTCCCATTCGGGTAGGAGACCAGCTCAAGCTGCATGCCCCACGGGCTGAGGAAATAGACCCAGGTTTCGCCAGCCGATGGACCTTGCGTCATCACCGTGGGCTCGCCGAGGACGGTAAGGCCGATCCGGTGCAGGTATGCCACCGCCCTATCCATGTCATCGACATAGAACGCCAGGTGGTGGCCACCGATATCCGAGTTTCGCGGCGGGGTTTTCTCCTGGGTTTCGGTCGGGGCATAACCGAAGATCTCCAGATTCGTATTGCCGGCGGTCATCATCACGATCCTGTCGATGACCGCGTCGCTGGCAACGTTGAGGTGCACCGACATCCAGTCATCGCTGGACGCGAAGGGGCCAAATTCATAGGCGACTTCGAAACCAAAATGATCGCGAAAGAACGACACTGCTTCGTCGAGGTTGGGCACGGTAAAACCGACGTGATCAACTTTTTTGATGCCGGGAATGCTCATGTCTTCTCCGAGTTACTTTGATGCAAAGCCCCTTTGGTGATTTCCCGCGGACTCGGCAGTCGTTGCCGGAAATGCTCCGCCAGGCGATGTGTCGCCAACTTCAAGCGCTCGAGGTTTTCCAAGTCGAGCGATGAACGGGATCGTCAACAACGCCAAGCCCGCCATCGCTGTTGCCAGATAGCCCACCGCACCCAGGCCCCCATGCGGTATGACCAAGCCTCCGATGATGGCGCCAAGTCCGATGCCTGCGTTGGCAGCTGAAACATTGAGCGTGCCCGCCAGCGCCTGGGAGTGCGAGGCCACCCGCATGACGCGCACCTGGCAGATCGGAAACAGGGCTGTGTAGGCAACGCCCCAAAGCACGAACGGTATGTCGAACCAGCCACCGGCGCGTGCGAGCGACACGCTCGCCGCCATGCCGACACCAAGGATCACCACGAAAAGGGACGTGGCCCCCAGTGGACTGCGATCGACCGCGCGGCCGCCGAGCCAGTTTCCGATCAGTCCGATCGCGCCAAACCCCATCAGCCACCAGCCAACCCGCGCAGGCGCAACGCCAACCAAGGTTTCCAGCGTGTCCGCCAGGTACGTATAGGCGGTGAACATCGCCGTGAAGATCAGCACCGACAGACCGACATGGGCGACAAAACGCGGGTCCTTGAGAATGCGCGCCTGCTCGACGAGCCGCATGCGTCGTGGAAGTTCCAGCGTCGGCATGAAGGCCGCGATCAACATCGCCATCAACAGCGACAGGCCAGCCAACAACGCAAAGGCGGTGCGCCAACCAAAGGCGTGCGCGGCAAGCGTGCCCAGCGGGATGCCAAACAACAGCGCCGCGGAAATGCCCAGATACACCATCGATACCGCGCGCCCGGCGTGCTGGGATCCGGCAAGTTGCCCGGCGGTCTCGCTGGCCGTGCCCCAAAACACCGGAAGCAAGAGCGCAGCCATGAATCGCGCCAACGCCAGGACCCAGATGTTCGGCGCCATCGCAGCCAGCGCATTGGACGCGGCAAAGATCAGCAGGATGATCACGAATAGACGCTTGCGTTCAATATGCGACAGCAGGCCGGTCAACAGCGGGCCGAACAGCATCACCGTGAATGCAAAAAGCGTAACAAGTTGTCCGGCGGCAGAAATGGAGATGCGCAGTTCGCGCGCCAACGCAGGCAATAAGCCAACGATCACAAACTCGGTAGTGACGATGACGAAGGCGGCCACCGCCAGGATGGCGATCGCTCCAGCGCCGCGCCCGGACGGCGTGCCGCCCGGCGTCGCTGTTGGCAGAGAAGACATGAACGTATCGAGGACTAGTCAGGGTTTCACTAGCTTATTGCGGATACGTAATCTCTATTAGGGTATTATTTCCATATATTCTGGATGGATTTTCCATAATTAGAGCGCAAGATGACTCCGTCGGAACGACTGAAAGGGCTTGAGGCGTTCGTCTTCACCGCCGACGCCGGCAGCTTTACCGCAGCGGCCGAGCGCTTGAATCTCACCAATTCGGCGGTTGGCAAAAGCGTGGCGCGACTGGAAGCGCGACTGGGCGTGCGCCTGTTCGAACGTTCCACTCGAACACTATCCCTCACCGATGCGGGCGCCGCGTACTATCAGACTTGCGCGCGCGTGCTCACGGACCTCGCGGAAGCAGAATCGGTACTCGCTGCGCAACGCGTGGAGCCCATCGGTCATCTGCGCCTGGATCTGCCTGCTGCTTTTGGTCGCATGAAGGTGTTGCCGGTGTTGTTGCCGTTCTTCGAGCAGCATCCCAACCTTCGTCCGCATCTGTCATTCACGGATCGCTTTGTCGATATCGTGGATGAAGGCATCGATGTGGCCGTGCGTATCGGCGGCGCGAATATCTGGCCAGAAGCCGTGGGACATCGATACCTGGGCGCCGAACGCCTGAGTCTGTGCGCCTCGCCTGCGTATCTCAAACAGCATGGCGCGCCACAGTCTCCTGCAGAACTCACCCGGCACGCGGCCATCGTCTACGGCCGAGCCGACGGCAGCACCAGCCCCTGGTTGATCGCACAAGAGGCCGGCCCGCCGGAACCATGGACGGTGCAAGCAACGATGGCCCTGGGCAGCGGCGAGGCGGTGGTCAGCGCCGTCAAAGCCGGCTGCGGCATTGCCCAGCTGGCGACCTGGCTAGTGAGGGACGAATTGCAGCAAGGGACGTTGGTGAAGATTCTTCCGCAGCTGGAAGTGGAAGGCCTGCCGCTCAATCTCGTGTGGCCGCGCAGCCGTCAATTGCTCCCCAAGGTTGATTCGATCCTCAAACTGCTTACTGCCTCGCTGCGTATCGACTGAGGCCGCCGGCGCTACTCGTGCAATCGTTATCACCCCGCGGCCGCCGGTATAGCCCCACTCCCCTGGACAGTCGGACTCCTGGATCGGAAGTGGACCGTTCGCCCTGAAAATCCATCGAAGCTAGACGGCTGCAGAGCCGCCCGTCTCCGACTTGCCCGATGGCTGCTTTCGAACCAGAACGTAAGACACGCAAGCGGTGGCTGGAAAAGCAATCGCATGCCATAGCGGGAACATGCCCAACCACCTGGCCAATTCACTCCAAGACCACGTCATCAGTGTCGTGAGGAGCGCGATCCCGAACGGGACGGGAACGACGACGATGGTTGCCGGCCCCCACGACGGGGTGAGCAGCAAGGTCGCGACGACGACAAGCACGAGCGACCTTCGAGAGTCAGGCATGCGCCTGGCAGCGAACCAAACAGCGAGCACGGCAACAAACATGATCGCAGTGAGGCCCAGATAGACCAGCAGCATGGAGAGATAGATCATGCCCACCGCCCTCAAATCACTTGCTGGTCATGTGGTAATACGGATCAACCGAGCTGATCAAAACGCCCATTTCCGACTGGATATAACGGTTTGCCGTGCTATCGGGGTTGGCCGTGACTTCTTGATGCACCGGCATGTCCTTCAGAAGCGCTCCAGTCTGCGCATCGAAGACGTAGATCCTGGCGCTATAGCCGACTCGTGGCGGCTTGTAGCCCCCTTGGGCGTGCATGCCGCCGCGAAACTGAAAGAAGCTCGGGACCAACAGTGGATTGACCTGCAAGGCCAGCCGATACGGCGGTTTTGATGCCTTGCCGGACGAAAGAATGCCACTCTTGAACGCAGCGTCATCATCTTCTACGAGATGAATGACAATGCGACGCTGCTCGGCCCATGCCGAGAAAGCCTTGTCGACCAAGGCGCAGCTTTGGTCTTCGCTGGTGCAGGCCACATAGGCCGTGAAGCGAGGATTCCCATCGTCGCCAAACAGCGCCATCGACTTCAGCGACTGTTGCTCACTCTGGCCAAGCACGGTCGGCGACCGGGCACATCCCTGGAGCATCATCCCCAAAACGATCACTGCGATCAGCACCTGTGGCCGCACGCGAAGCCCCTTTCCGATCGTTCAATTCGCCATTGAGTGTGACGGCCGCCCGGGTCGCCGGCAATGTCCCCGATGAGTCGGGCGCAAACCTTACCCCTGCCCTCGCCGGGATTCCAACTGCAGCGTGCTAATTGATCTGTGCAGCATGCATGCGTCGCACGCGTACAGTACTGCCGCCGTCATAGGTCACCACATACGTGGAACCTTCATGCGTCTGCTTCACCACTTGCAAGGGGTCGGCGAGCACGGCTTTTTCCAGAACATCTTTGTGATAGGCCGCCAATTCGCCCGTGGGAATCAGCATCAGCGGCGGACTGATCTGCTGGAAGTGGTTGAAATGACTGCCGCATTTCGTCGTGGTGGCATCGAACTTGAACCAGCCCTGCCCGCAGCTCTGTCCAGACACTTCCGGCAGACGCTTCAGCCAGATGAAGTACTTGTTCTCATGCGTGATCCACAAGCGGTTATGTCTCGTATCGTTCCCTCCGATGTCGTCGGAGTTCCAATAACGGACCAGCGAGGCCTCGTGGCAATCCGCCGATGCACACTCCTGCAGTACCAGGTATTCGTTGTCCTGCAGGTGGATGGGCTCGATGCTGAGGATGTCGTCCTTGACCAGGGGCTGTGCGGGAAACACCACCGACGGCATGCGCGGATCGACCTTGAAATCGCCGGAGATCAGATAGCCGCCAGACTCCGATGAATACGGCGGCGCCGTGACCTTGACGGCAGGCAGGGTCGTCTGCGCCCAAGTGCAAAAGCTCGTCACAACCAGGACGCCGGCGATCAGTACGTGTCTCACGGGACCTCCTATCCTTGAACAAAGCGCTCTCATTCCAGCGGCCCTGAGCCAGGCGGCGCACATCGGCGAGCCAACGCAAGGTACGTCACTCAGTCAACCAAACGATCACCATCATTCTTGCACAGCCGCGCGACCTCTTCCCTCAGCTCATCCATGCGCCTGTGCTGGCGATACAGCACCGTGCTTGCGAAGACGTAGCATAGCGGCAGCCCGATGATGACGACGCCCGTAAAAAATCGCGCCCCGGTTGCACGCGAAATCCGCTCGCCCGAGCGTCTGCCATGCCTTCCCGTCGCAAGCAGTCCTTGCGCCTTTTGGATCGAGCCCCGGGCGAGCCGTCTGCGGCGACCGCACAGAATGCCGCTAAGTGCGACTGGAGGCATCCGGTCGCAAGTAGATGATCAGGCAGCAACAGATCAGGGCCATTGCCACCAGCGGATGCCAGGCAGCGATGACGGCAGCCGCCACAAAAGTGGCCAAGGTGGTCAGTGACCGGATCTTCATCACCCGTCGATCCGCGGCAGTCACTTTATGCGCGCCTTGCCGATCGATTGCCTCCTTGCACAGCAACACGTAGGTGGCATTGATCAGGGCGAAGACGACGGCGTAGAACAACACGGGAACGGACGCCAGTCCCGACTCAGCGATCCACGCGGTGGTAAAGGGCACAAAGGACACGCTGAACAAGTGCGCAAAGTTCGTCCATATCAACGAGCGCGAAGCCTCGGCGACGTATCGACACACATGGTGATGATTCACCCACACGATCGCGAGAAAGAGATAGCTCACCGCATAGGCCACGCCTGAAGGCCAGAGTTTTCCCAGCGCTGCGAACGACGCCTCATGCGGAGGATGCAATTCGAGCACCAGGATGGTGATGATGATGGCGAACACGCCATCGGAAAAGATCATCAGCCTTTCAGGACTCTTGCTGGGAACGGTCATGACAGTCTCCACTCGTCGCTGTCCACCGGATCGAATCGCTTGCGAATCGCTGGCAAGGTCCTGCCGGCAACTCCACCATCGGCAAGTCGATCAGCTCGATCGCCGCTTGCGAAGAAAGCCGTCGACCGAGAACGGGCCGGCGCCGCCGATGCACAACGCAATCAATGCCGCCAGGTAGAGAAGATCCGTTTCATACCCAGGCTGACCGAAATGCGCACCAGCGGCATCGTAGGACATCAGTTTGATCGAACTGAAACCATTGGGCAGATGAACCGTAACGATGGCCACCAATAACACAATGGCCATGGGCAGCGCGGCAACAGGCACGAAGGCGCCGCAGAGCACAAGCAAGCCACCAACGACCTCGATGGCAATCGTCGCCCAGCCAGACACCTCGGCGAAAGGCATGCCCATCGCGTGGAGAATCGCGACAAACGCCTCCGGTCCACGGGCCAACTTGGCATAGCCGTGCTCGACGAAACCAAATCCGACGATGAGTCGCAGCGGCAGCGCGTACCACGACGCAGGCACCGGTAGCGGCGAAATGGCAAGGTTGCGTAGAAAACGAGTGATAGGTGTCAAAGCAGGTTCCTCGATGCAACGGGTCTGCCGCAGGAATTCCGGGACTGACTCCATAGCCCATTCGCCAATGATCCTCCAAGAGTTACCTGCAGCGACAAGACGCCTGCCTGATGGTCCGGGTCGAGTGCGTTGACCAACGTCCAGGTCTGGGCCGGCGAACGCGACTTGTGGCGCCCATAGGCGCGCATCGTCTGGCTGTCCCTGGATCCGGGGCCAACCCGCATTGGCAGAATGGCCCATCTACTAATGATCTAGTTGACAATCACGCGCCGATGCATAGAATCTACTAACAACATAGTAGATGGATGCGTCGCCATGAAGATCTCGCTCACCGACCGAGAGGCGGATGTGATGCAGGTGCTATGGGACCACGGCCCCTCGGTCGTTGCGGAGGTCCGCGAGCGTCTAAGCGATCCCCTTGCCTATACCACGGTGCTCACGGTGCTGCGGACCTTGGAAGCGAAGGGCTATGCAGGGCACGAAGAGGAAGGTCGCGGTCATCGCTATTTTGCCAGCGTGAAGCAGCAGGCGGCGCGCAAGAACGCCCTGCAGCATCTGACCGACAAGTTGTTCAAGGGCTCGACGGAATTGCTGTTCTCGCACCTGGTGTCCGATCAGAAACTGAGCCCGGAACAGATCAGGCGCATGCGCCAGTTGCTGGCTGCACAGTCCGACAAGGACAAGCCGTAATGCTCTCCATGATTGGTTATGTGCTGATCGTAGGCGTGCTACTGGGCCTGGCGGCGCTGATCGCTGAACACGCCGCCACGCAGCGCCAGGCATCAAAGCGCTGGATCTGGTTGACCACCATGATCGCCTCGTTGCTGCTGCCGGTGATCATTCCCAACGTCACGATCCAGGTGCCGAGCCTGATCAAGCAGGCACGCGTCCAGGAACGGATCGTGTTGCGTGAGGCAACCTCGGTGCACCTCCCGATGGCAGCCCTCGATCACGGCATGCAGAACGCCAGCATCGCACCCGCCCGGCTCGAGACGTTGTTTCATGGGGTCTGGCTGGCAACTTCACTGCTCGTTTTGGCTGGATTGGTGCTCAGCGGCAGCCTGCTGTATTGGCGAAAACGCTTGTGGTCGCGGGGAAATCTCCTGGGCACACCGGTGCTGGTCGCCCCGGATGCCGGACCCGCCGTCGTCGGCTTGCTTCGCCCCTGCATCGTCATGCCGACCTGGTTACTGCAACAACCCGCCGCGCGGCAGCGATTTGTTCTTGCACACGAGCAATCGCACCTGGACGCAGGCGACCCGCACGTGCTTTCCATCGCGCTGTGTTTGCTGGTTGCCATGCCGTGGAATCTACCGCTGTGGTGGCAATTCCATCGGCTGCGTCGCGCCATCGAAGTGGATTGCGACGCCCGCGTCCTCCGCGGCGGGTCGGCCGTGAAGGGCTACTGCGAAACATTGATTCAAGTGGGACAGAACCAGTCCCGCTCCATAGGCGCCGTGGCTGCCATGTCGGAGTCCGGATCATTTCTTGAGCAAAGGATCAAAATCATGTTGCTTAAACCAGGGAAGCGTGCGCGCTTGACCGCGCTGGCGATGATCGGTGCCGCGGTAGGCATGGCGGCATTCGCGGCGCAGGTGACGCCGCCCAACGTGGCCGATGCCTCGGCGCAGCAGGCGGTGAATGTGAGCCCCGCCATTCTCGCCAACTATGTGGGCACCTATCAATTCGGCCCTTACTCGGTGATGACGGTGAAGCTGGAAGGGGCGCAGCTATCCACGCAACTTACCGGGCAGCGATTCATTCCCATTTATCCGAGCAGCAATGTTGCGTTCTTCCTGAAAGTGGTCAAAGCACATATGAATTTCGTGGTGAATGCGCAAGGCCAGAGCACGGCCATCGAGTTCTACCAGAACGGCAACCACGTCTTGGCGCCGCGCATCGACGCGGCAGCGGCCCAGGGCATCCAGACCGCACTCGACACACGTGTGAGCGCCCAGCAGCCCTATCCCGACAGCGAGCAGGTCTTGCAGATCCTGCTTGCCTATAATCCCGACGCTCCACGCCTGAGCCCCGATCTGGCCGCGCTGATGCGCGAACAGAAGCCGCGCGCCGATGCCTTTCTAAGCGGGCTTGGTCCGGTCACATCCCACGAGTTTGCCGGAGTCACGCCCCAGGGATGGGACAAGTACCTGGTTCGCCATCAGAATGGCACCGAGGAAGTTGCCTTTGTGCTCGACCGTAATGGAACCATCGACGGTGCGTTCCGCCGCCCGTGAGCCATCCGCTGCACAGTCGTAGCTCCCCAACTGATGGACAACATTCCTCAGAACACCAGCCTCGCGCCGAACATCCACGTTCGGCCCGGGGCTGGTTCGTAATAGCGACCATTGCCGTCGTTGACGATCACCGACCCGACATAGCGGTGGTCAGCAAGGTTGTTCACGCGGGCGCTCAGTTGCACGTGTGTCGCCTGCCCCAGCGGGAAGCTGTAGGTTACATCGGCGTCCGCGACGACATAGCCGGCGGCGCGGGCGGTGCCAAAATCGTTGGCTGTCGTCGGGCCCGCCGCGGTAAGCGTGAGGCCCTGGCTCCAGCGCGCGTCGCCGCCATGGCGCAGCAGCAAGGAGCCGTAGTCCTCCGGCACGCCTGGCATGCGGCTGCCGGCGCGCACCGGCACGTTCGGCGCGAGGCATGGCGTGGCGGTGCAAGTGAGGAAATGGCTGCGGAACTGCGCCTGCAAGTGCGTATAGCCGGCGACCAGATGCCAGGATGGCGCGATCTCGCCATCCATCGATAGCTCCACACCCTGCCGCCTCGCCTCAGGCACGTTGCGATAAGTGGTGCGTCCATTGACGCTGGTATCGATGGCCAGTTCGTCGCGCGTGTCGGCGCGGAACAAGGCCGCGTTGAAAGCGAGTGCTTGCGTGGCCTGCCACTTGGCGCCCAGCTCGATGTTGCGGCTGCGCGCGGGCCGAAGGTTGAGGGCAAGGCCCGGCGCGCCATCACTGCGATATCCCAGCTCGTTGTAGCTGGGTGTTTCGAAGCCTTCGCCGTAGCTGGCGTAGAGCCGCAGCGTCTCCCCTGGCCGCCATTGCAGGGCGGCGACCGGCGTGGTGGCAGAGTAGTTTACGTCGCCGCTGTCATCGGGATTCGACGGCGTGATGTAGTAATCGTGCGCACTGAAGCGCACATCGTCATGCCGCAATCCGAGCGTCAGCGCCCACGCTGGCGCAAAGTGCCAGTACCACTGCGCATACGCGTCCACGTTGTTGACGTTGTCGTCCTCATCGCGACGCAGCGCACCTTTCACGCCCAGCGTGTCGCCCACGAAGTTTTCGTAGCCCAGGCGGTGCTGCCGCTGGTAGTCGCCACCGCCGCCGAGCACGAATTCGTCATCGCCACCCAGCCAGTCGCCGCGATGCGTCCAGCGAAGATCCGCGCCGCCGTAGTGCGTATCGGGTTGAACAACGCCGCCGGGTTGTAGCGGATTGGCTTGCGTGGCGACGGGGATGGATTGGTACTGGGTGATCTCGCGCTGGCCGTAATACGCCATTGCGCGCCATTGCCCATCGTCGCCGGAAGGCCGTTCGTAGATCAGGCCCAACTGGTCCTGACGAGTGCTCTTGCGCGTGTCGAACTGCTCCGCCGCGGGCGACGCCTGCCGCGGATCAGCCTGAAGCTGCGCCTTGGTGAGGCCCATTGGATCCTGCGCCACGGGCTGATCCAGGTGGTTCATCACCAGCGTGAGTGTCTGCCCCTGCCCCAGGTCAAAGCCGAGGCGCGCATGTGCCGTCTGGCGATTGACGCGGCTGTGGTCACGGTAGCCGCCCGATAGCCACTGCGAAGCGGCGACGTTGTAATCCATGGCGCCGACGGTGCCGCGCGTGTCGGCGAGATAGCGGAAACTGTCGTTGCTGCCAGCGTAAACGCCCAGCGTGGTCTGCGCCGTGGCTGTACCCGGCGCGCTCCACAGCTGCACCACGCCACCGGCGGCGTTGCCGTAGAGAACAGAGAACGGGCCGCGCAACACCTCCACACGCTCGGCTACATCAAAATCGAAGTGCGACACCTGGCCCTGGCCATCCGGCAACGTCGCGGGAATGCCGTCGACATAAAGACGAATGCTGCGCACACCGAAGGTACTGCGCGAGCCGAAGCCACGGATCGATATCTGCTCGTCCTGCGCATAGTTCTGCCGGTCGCGTGCCAGGATGCCGGGCACGCCCACCAGCACCTCCGAAAGATTGACACCGGGATTGCCGACTTCGGCCGGCGCCACCTTGACGATGCTGAGCGCCGCGGGAACATCCAGCGCAGGCATGTCGAGGCGACTGGCATTGACTTGCACGGCCGGCAACGTGGCCTGCTGTGCACTGGCCATCCACGGCCAACACGTCATGCACGCTGCGCCGATCATCAGGTGGACACGCCGCGGATGCATCGCCCCTCCCGTGGCATCGAAGGCAGCAGACTATCATCACGAATAGACATCGATGGATGCAAGTGACAAATATGTCATCCGCGACATGCGCCACTTGCACGCGCGCTAGGGCATGCTTGCAGCCTCGTCATGTCATCTGGACGTCCGTTTGATGGCCCATGACTTTTACATGACAGTGCTTCCGCCCTACCCCCAAGGAACGACATGAACGGCTCAAGGCCCGCCCCCAAGTCCCGCCGTGCCGGCACGCTCCTGGCGCTCGCTTCGTTGATCGGCATTGTTTCAATGCATGCGTTGGCCCAGCAGGACCTGGCGCGTTTCCATAATGCGCCCGCCTCCACGGACAAGACGCCCAATCCCTACGCCGGCAAGGCTGACGCGGCCAACGACGGCAAGACGCTGTTCGGCTCGTATTGCGCGGCCTGTCATGGCGCGGCTGCACAGGGCAACGGGAACGTGCCGCCGCTGGCGAGCACAACGGTGAAGAAGGCTCCGCCCGGCGCACTGTTCTGGTTCATCACGCACGGCGACGTGTCCAACGGCATGCCTGCATGGGACTCGCTGAGCGAAGACCAGCGCTGGAAGATCGTGACGTACCTGGATTCACTCGAACCCGGCAAGGCCGCCGCAGACGCACCCAAGGCCGTCGCTTCGATGACGCCGGGCAACTGGCCCGCGCCGACGCCGCCCTTCACCGATTTCCGTTACGAATCGCCGGGTACCAGCCGCAAGATCACGGCGGCCGACCTGCCCAAGCCCTACGCCACCAAGTCGGCCGGCAATGCACCGCAGCTGGTGGCGCGCCCGGCCGATGTGTGGCCCAAGGCGCCGCCGGGTTTCAAGGTGGCATTGTTCGCCACCGGACTGAACAATCCACGCCTGCTGCGTACGGCGCCCAATGGCGATGTCTTCGTGGCCGAGACCGGGGCGGGCCGCATTACGATGTTCCGCGGCGTCACCGCCGATGGCCATCCGAAGGAAACGCACGTCTACGCTACCGGACTCAACCAGCCGTTCGGCGTCGCGTTTTATCCGGCCGTCCATCCGCAATGGATCTACGTGGGCAATACGGATGCCGTCGTGCGTTTCGCGTACAAAGACGGTGATGTGCAGGCGTCCGGCAAACCCGAACACATCGCCGACCTTCCGCACAGCGACGGCGGGCACTCCACGCGCGATATCGCCTTCTCGCCGGACGGCGCGCGCATGTACGTTTCGGTCGGCTCCAAGTCCAACGTGGACGATACGGACACCACGCCGGAAGAAAAGAACCGCGCCGACATCCTCGTATTCAAGCCCGATGGCTCGGATATGCGCATCTTCGCCAGCGGTATCCGCAACGCCGTCGGGCTCGCGGTCGATCCCAGGAGCGGCGAGTTGTGGTGCTCGGTGAACGAGCGCGATGGCCTGGGCGACAACCTGGTGCCCGACTACATCACCCACGTGCAGGAAGGCGGCTTCTACGGCTGGCCATGGTGGTACATCGGCAACCACCAGGACCCGCGCCACGCCGGCAAGCATCCGGAGCTGGCCAGCAAGGCCATCGTGCCCGATGTCCTGCTCAATCCCCACAACGCCTCGCTGCAACTCACCTTCTATGACGGCGCGCAATTCCCCGAGGCCTATCGCGGCGACATCTTTGCGTCTGAGCATGGCTCATGGAACCGTTCCGCACGCGTCGGTTACGAAGTGATCCGCGTGCCGCGCCACGGCACCGCACGTGCCAGCGGCGACTACGAGGACTTCCTCACCGGCTTCGTGCTGCCCAGCGGCCAGGCCTGGGGTCGCCCCGTCGGCATCACCACGGCAGGCGATGGCTCGCTGCTGGTCAGTGACGATGGGTCCAATGTGATCTGGCGGGTGAGCTACGGCGGGGGCTGAGGGCGATCGCCGCCCCCGTGGTCGTCGCCACGGCGGTTCGACCTAGCGAAAGTATCGATGGGCCGGAAGCGGACCCCGGCCCACGCGATCCAGATGCCCAAAACCACCTTGCAATGGTTGGGTACTCATCCACCCAGTCGTTTCCCCGGGTGACGTAAACTTGACAGTTTAACTTGCAAGTTAAACTGTCAATCTCTAGACTCGCCCCATGGTCAAGACACCCCATTCCAAAGCCACCATGGCATCGGCAGCCAATGAACTGGCGACGGCTGTTGGGCAGTTGCTACGCCGCCTGCGGTCAGAGACGGCCACGGATGAACTCAATCTTTCGCAAGCCGGTGTACTGGAGAAGCTGGATCTGCACGGCCCCATGAGCACGGCGGATCTCGCGCGCGCCGCATCGATGAAGCCCCAATCGATGCGAACGGTTCTCGCGAACCTGGAACAGGAGGGACTAGTGGAGCGCAAGCTTCATCCGTCCGACGGTCGCCAAGTTCTTTTCGCAGTGACGGGCAAAGGCGTCGACGTTCGACGCAAACGCGGCCACGCCAAGCGCGAATGGCTGCTTGCTGCATTGATGCGACTTGAGCCCGACGAACAGCGAACCATTCTGGATGCGATCCCGCTGATCAAACGCCTGGGCGAGCCATAACCCAACGCTGCCGGGTTCGTCGCGTAGTTCGTCAACTGGGTGGATGTGTCTTCTCGGCACTCAACGCCTTACAACCTGCAAAGGAGTGACATCGTGGTCACGTGGCTTCACGATCTTTCCTATTTCTTCGGCGGCGTGTTTCTCGCCAATGCCTTTCCTCACTTTGTCTGGGGCATCTCCGGACGTCCATTCCAGTCGCCGTTCGCCCGCCCACGCGGTGAGGGCCTGTCGTCTTCGACGATCAACGTCATCTGGAGCTTCGTGAATTTCGTGCTCGCCTATCTTCTGCTTGTTCGCGTAGGCAATCTCGATATCCGCGACGCGCAACCCATGGTGGCGCTGGGACTTGGCGCGTTACTGATCAGTCTTGCGCTGGCCAAGCGATTCGGTCGCTTCAATGGCGGCAACCTGCAGAGTTGATCTTGCATGCGCCTCCTGCGCCCGCGGGAGGCTAGGGAATGGTTCGTAATCCATGTCCGCCCCGGTTAGAAAACGGACATTCAAAACCATCTACTACAGCGACAAATGTGCGACATCGACGCCGATGTTCGCCCATAGCGGCTCCGCCAACGCGGCGCAGGCGGTCATCCCAGTCGCGCGCGTTCTGAATTCGGGTGCAAGGCCAACACGCACGGCCTGAGAGCAAATGCGTCACAGCGCACAACGGTCATCCGGCTGTCTTGCCGAAACGGGCCGCGCATGGCTGAATGGCAAGGTCTACAGGGGTTTCGCCATGGTTTTGCGCAGCATCGCTACGCGGCTGTCTCTCTGGGTGCTGGCCGGCTCCGTGTTGGTGCTGGCCATTGCCGGCGGCGTGCTGTTCTACCGGGTCAGCGGACAAATCCTGGAGAAAGCGCATGGCGAAGCGACGGCGCTCGCCAATGAGGCGGGCAACCGGATCGAACAGCGCCTGGCGCGCGTAGCCGACACCGCCCAGACCCTGGCCGTTGTGGTGGGCACGCATCCGGACGGCGCCGAGGCCACGCTGCGCGGCGCGCTCGCACGCAATGCCGATCTTTCCGGCCTGGCCGTGGCCTTCGTGCCCACCGCTGACAACCCGACCGTGTCGCCTTTCATCAATCGTCAGGACGACGGCTCGCTGGGCTGGCGTGACCTGCGCAAAGACAACAACCCGTACTGGGACACGAATTGGTTTCAGGCCGGCCTGAGCTGCGCGCAAGGTTGCTGGCAACGCCACTTCTATTCGCAGTCGCGTCAGCGCGAAATGATCAACTACTCCGTGGCCATCAGCAGCGGCGGCCGCCCGACGGGCCTGGTCAACGCGGACGTCTCCCTGGATTGGCTCAGCCGCATTTTGAAGGAGCTCGGCAAGCCCGCTGGCGCCTATGCCTTTGTGCTGGACGAAAGCGGCGCGTACCTTGCCCACGACAACCCTGCCCTGGTCGGCAAGCGTGGGCAGGCCAATTTGCTGGAGGCGCTGGCCAGTCACCAGGCCAGCCGCGTACGGCTTGCCGTCGCGCAGAACCCGCAGGCTCAAGGCAAGCCGGTGTGGATTTACTTCGTGCCCGTCGAAGGCACGCACTGGCGCTTCGGCCTCGCCATACCGGAGACCAAGATCTACGCCGGCGTGCGGCAAGCTTTCATGCAAGCGTTGTTGCTGGGATTGCTCGCCCTGCTCGCCCTGGCGGTGATCACGCTGGCGGTGACGCGACGCATCCTGACCCCACTGGGCATGCTCGCCTCGCGCGCCGAGCAGGTGGCACGCGGCGCACTGACCTTTGAATTGCCCCCTCCCCGCTTCCCCGATGAGGTCGGCCGCCTCACCCAGGCCTTCGACCGCATGCGCACGGAGCTGGCACTGCACATCGCCGAGCTCACCCGCAACGCGAAGGAACAGCAGCGCCTGGCCAGCGAGCTGGACATCGCCCACCAGATTCAGACGGCGCTATTGCCGGGCGAGCACTACCTCGACGCGCACTGCGAAAACTTCGAGCTGCACGCGCTGCTTCGACCCGCCCGCGCTGTGGGCGGCGATCTCTACAGCTACTTCATGCTCAACGAGCGGCGCTTCTGCGTGATGGTGGGCGACGTGTCCGACAAGGGCATTCCCGCCGCACTGTTCATGGCGCGCACCATCACGCTCGCCAAGGCACTGGCGCCAAGAGCGCGCTCGCCGCAGCACCTGCTGTCGATGCTCAACGTCGAACTCTGCCGCAATAACGACAGCTGCATGTTCGTGAGCCTGCTGTGCGGCATGCTCGATACCACGACCGGAGAACTGGTGATGGCCAGCGCGGGCCATGAACCGCCCGTGCTCTGCGACGCGGACGGCGTCCGCCTGATCGAACTGGATACCGGCGCCGCCCTCGGCCTTGATGACGAGGCCCGCTATCCGCCGCGTACACTGCGCCTGGGCCCCGGCCAGACTCTGCTGCTCTACACCGATGGCATCACCGAGGCGACCGACACCGATCAGCAGTTGTTCGGCGCCGAACGCATGCTGGCCTGCCTGGGGCGATCCCCGTCGGGATCCGCCGCCGATCTTGCTGCCGGCCTGCTGGCCGAGGTCGACCGTTTCGCCGAAGGCGCAGGGCAAGCCGACGACATCACCGTCCTCGCCCTGAACTGGCATCATGCCCTTGCCGACGGGAATGCACTCATGCTCGAGCTGACCATCCATGCGTCGATGGACGATGTGTTTGACACGCTTGATCGCTGCGACACCTCGCTGCGCGACCAAGGCGTGTCGCCCGCCGTGCGGGACGACGTGCGGCTGGTGCTGGAGGAACTCATGGTCAACATGGTGCAGCACGGTCATGCAGGCGGCGCAGACCGCAAGATTGAACTGCACATGCGTCTGGGCGACGACGCCGTATTGATCGATCTCCACCATGATGGACATCCCTTCGATCCCTTGCAGGTACCCACGCCCGCGCTCACCGGCGATGTTGCCGACGCCGACGAAGTCGGCGGCCTGGGCATCCACCTCGTGCGCGCCATGGCCAGCGAACTCAGCTACAGCCATGACGAGCATGGCAACCACTTGCAGCTACGCTTCCTCCATCCCGCACGACCGGAGCCAGACCATGACGTTTAGCCTGAACGTTGAAAACGAGTCGCCCAAGCGAACCATCCTCCATCTCCATGGCCGGCTCGACGCGCAGACTTTCAATGATTTCGATCTGGCCATGCTGGACCTGCTCCCGCGCGTCCCTGAGGAAAGCACGATCGTGCTGGACCTATCCGAACTTGGGTACATCAGCAGCGCCGGCCTGCGCAGCATCGCCAAGATCCGTCGAACCATGCGTGCACGCAACGGACACACGCTGCTGCTCAATCCCCAGCCGCAGGTGCGCAAAGTGTTTGACATCGTCAAAGCGGTGCCGGTGAACGAGGTGTTTGCCGACGCGCGGGAACTCGATGAGTATCTCGACCGCATGCAACGCAACATCACCGGTGACGACCCGGCCGGCGATCCCTGACGCATGGGTGATTACGATGGGGTCCGGCAGGAGTCATGGGGCCACGAATTGAGGCCATGAGCTTTTCGCCATGGGCCGGAATCATGCATGGCTAGGGGACATACTCCTGGTCACCGACCATGGTTACGAACCCTTCTGTCCAGCTGTCGCTGTCCAACAGGCGCTCTGAGACGTCAAAGCCGTCTTCATCGTCTGCAGCATGGGGGTCAATGATGTTCGGATGATTGGCGAAGCCCGGCAGCACCGCCAGACGGTCAATGGCGGCATGCGCAGCAACTTGGGTGCGATAGACGCCGATCATCTTCCAATCTTCGATGCCGCCTGGAAGAGTGTGCCTATGCTGGACGACAAATACGCTTTCCATCCTCGCGTTCCCCCCGTGTGCTTCATCGCGCCTTATTCGCGCCGCTGATCATGTCTGCCCGTCAGCGGCCCCATGGCAGGCCGCGAGGGCTTGCGTCACATGCGAGCCGCTCTTGTCACCCTAGGAGCGCTCGACGCCTTTCAGCAGCTGCACTTGCCACTGTCCGCCCAGGCGTATCGTCCTGGTTTCATCGCCGGGAAGCTCCATGCACCCAGACCACGCATTGTCAGAGGGAGTGCCGGGAGCATTGGGAGCGACCGCTTCGGTCATCAGCGAAACATGCAGCTGCTTGGGGTCCTTGCAAATCCGCCTGATCGACACGCGCACCCGGAAGGCGGCATGGTCGCCTTCGACGGAATCCGTTGAGGCGTACTCCGACGGTTGATCGTCAGGGACTGATAGCGAGGTCTGGTTGACTATCTTGCCGCCGCGAACAAAGGTCACACCGACGGTTGTGATCGGCGTCATTGCAGCAACCGCCGGCATCGCGGAGGCGAACGGAGCCATGGCGCAAGTGGCGACGAAAAGAACAGACGAAACGATTAAACCCTGTGCACATCGATGCATGGCGAGACACTCCCTGTGGTCATAGCCAGTCACGGGCCCCTACAGTGGCTCCGTCGACAACGATTGTCAGACGCTTCCATTTATCACGCAATCCGCCGGGATTGGCCCGGCCACGCTGCGGCATGGACGGGGCACCCCATTCTTGTCGGACTTGATGTTCAACCACTCCGAACCCGGCAGCTCGCCCGAAAGTCGCCAACGTTCTTGATGGCCGTCCAAAAGGAAAAAGGCCGGCGTAGCCGACCCTTTCCTGTTTCAACGCCTGGAAGTCATTGCTTCTTCGGCGGCGCTTCCTTCAGACCACGGTTGAGCAGCATCGGCTCGATGCTCGGATCCTTGCCGCGCCAGTTCTTGTACATGGTGGCCAGGTCCTGCGTGTTGCCCTGCGAGAGGATCATCGCGCGGAAGCGGTCACCGTTCTCGCGGGTCAAGCCGCCCTTGTCGACAAAGCCCTGGAAGGCGTCATCGGCCAGCATTTCCGTCCACAAGTAGGCGTAGTAGCCGGCGGCATAGCCGTTGCCCCAGATGTGCTGGAAATAGCTGGAGCGATAACGCGGCGGCACGTAGCTCAGGTTGATCTTGGCCTTGGCGAGCGCATCCGTCTCGAACTTGTCCGGATCCTGCTTGGGCGCATCCGCGCTCAGGCTGTGCCAGCTCATGTCGAGCAACGCAGCACCGAGCAGTTCGGTCATGTCGTAGCCCTTGTTGAAGGTCTTGGCCTTCTTGAGCTTCTCGACCAGTTCCTGCGGCATCGGCTCCTTGGTCTGATAGTTCTTCGCGTAGTTGGCGAAGATCTTCGGATCGGTCGCCCAGTGCTCGTTGAACTGCGAGGGGAATTCCACGAAATCGCGCGCCGTTGCCGAACCCGAAAGACTCGGATACTGCGAATTGGCGAACATGCCATGCAGGCCATGGCCAAACTCGTGGAACATGGTGATCACGTCGTCAAACGACAGCAGGGCCGGCTGACCCGGCGCGGGCTTGGTGAAGTTGGCGACGTTGAACACCACCGGCTTGGTGCCCAGCAGCTTGGACTGCGCCACCAGGTTGCTCATCCAGGCGCCACCCTGCTTGTTGTCGCGCTTGAAGTAGTCGCAGTAGAACAGCGCCATCGAGGTGCCGTCCTTGTCGAACACTTCGAACACGCGCACGTCAGGCTGCCAGACGGGGATGTCCTTGCGCTCCTTGAAGGTCAGGCCGTAGAGCTGGTTGGCGGCGTAGAACACGCCGTTCTGCAGCACGTTGTCGATTTCGAAGTACGGCTTGATCTGCGATTCGTCCAGATCGTACTTGGCCTTGCGCACTTGCTCGGAGTAGTGGTTCCAGTCCCACGCCTCGACCTTGAAGTCACCCTTCTGCTGGTCGATCACGTCCTGGATGTCCTTGGCTTCGCGCTCGGCGCGTGCCGTGGCAGCCGGGGCCAGCTTGTCCATGAAGGTGATCGCCGCTTCCGGCGTCTTGGCCATCTGGTCTTCCAGCTTCCACGCGGCGTAGCTGGAGAAGCCCAGCAGTTTGGCTTGCTCCGCGCGGATCTGCGCGATGCGGGAAATCAACTCGCGCGTGTCGTTGTCGTCGCCTTTTTCCGCACGATCCCACGACGCCTTGAACAACTGCTCGCGCGTAGCGCGATCGTTGAGGTTCTGCAACGCCGGCTGCTGCGTGGTGTTCTGCAGCGGGATCACCCACTTGCCATCCATCTTGCGACCGGCTGCCGCCTGCGATGCGGCGGCGATATCGCCATCGGACAACCCGTCGAGCCTGGCTTTGTCATCTACCACCAGCGCACCGGCCTTGGTGCCAGCCAGCAGCTTCTTGGTGAACTGAGCGCGCAGGCCGGACTCTTCCTTGTTGAGGTCCTTGAGCCTGGTCTTGTCGGCATCGGAAAGCTTCGCGCCGCCGCGCACGAAGTTCTTGTAGGTGACCTCTACCAGGCGCCTGGATTCCGGGTCGAGCTTGAGCGAATCGCGCTGGTCGTAGATCGTCTGGATGCGTTTGAAGAGCTTGTCGTTGAGGACGATGGCGTCCTGATGCTCCGCAAACTTGGGCGCTTCGTCCTGCTGCACCTTCTGAAGTACGTCGTTGGTGTTGGCACCCGTTACCGCAAAGAACGCGCGACGAACGCGGGAGAGCAGCTGCCCCGACTTCTCCATGGGGATAAAGGTGTTCTCGAAGGTCGGCGCATCCGGGTTATCGGCAATCTTGTTGATCTCCTCCAGGTGCTGCTTCATACCCTCCTCCAGCGCGGGCTGGTAGTCGCCATCCTTGATCTTGTCGAACGGCGGCGCCTCGAACGGCAGCGTGCTGGGCGAGAGGAACGGATTGACGGCATTGACCTCGGCGGCCGGCGCCACCGAGGACGCCTTGGCTGGCGCGGTGCCGGCGGTAGCAGGACCAGGCGGCGCGGCCTGATCGTTCGATTGCTGCGAACAGGCAGCCAGAGCAATGGACGTGGCTATGACGAGCGTACGAAGGCGTGGCATCAGGACTTCCCCGGTGGACTGCACAAACCCCCACCTAACCACACCTTGCCTCGCCTGCCATGGGTCGAAAGTCAGGCCCGCACCTATTCAGCAGGCCGCCGCCCCTCCATTACCAACCATTCGCGAAATGTCGCGATGCCGGGCAGCCAGGAACTTTCGGCCCGACAGCCCCGCAATGCGCCCGTTGCGACGCCAGCTTCAGCTTCCCAATCAAGCGGATGAGCCCATCTGCTGCCAGCCCGCCAGTGACCATGACGCTACGCGCGATCACCACGCCCCGGCCACCGGTGACCGACTGCAACATCGCTGCAGAATGGTTGAGAGGTGAGCACTTTTGACGAACTGGCGGCTGGGGTCTGCTTCGGGTCGAAAGCGGACATGTCACCCTCGCGTAACGAGGTAGCCCTGTAGGATCGCTCGCTTCCAACCTCTGCCGTCCATGCATTGCAGGATATTGTCATCGACGCTTTCTGTTGGCGTATACCAGTGTGACGATCGCTCCAACTGGTCTGCGCAGGCCTTCAGGCTCGCATCAGCCAATCCGTTGTCGCAACTGTCTTTCGAGATCGGTAGCGGCGCCTCTTTGGGCGCCCAACAAAGCGTGGCATTAGGGGCTTCCAACATGTTCGGCGTCGCTCGCACATACGGGTTGAGCTGACTGCACCCCATAGTCATGGCGAAACCTAACAACGAGGCCAGCAGCTGGCTAATCCGGCGACGGCCTATCTTGTTGGTTTGGGGCATCCCTAACTCTCCTCACTGTAGCCGCAAGCGATCTCGGCGCATGTCCGCTTTGGGTCGAAAGCGGACCTTTCATCACGCCCAATCAAACATCACAGATGAGGCCCGTCGAACAGACATTGCCCTGTCTTTTTGTCGACCTGAATGTGCTCTGGGATGCCGGCCTGTGCGCCGCAGAACTCCATCACTTCGCTTACGTTGAACGTAGCCACGATTTGTTCGCCGGTGTCATCAACCAGAATCTCTGCAGCCATTTGGCCCGGGGAAATGGAAGACGCAAGCTCAATTTTTGCCAAGCCTCCTTTTACCGACCAGGCGTCGCTCTGGCCAGGCTTTAGGCGGCTCGCGTGAAGCGAACATCCAAAGTAGCTCCCCGATAGAGTCGGTCCAATTTCATTCTGGAAGGAAATTTCGGTGAGCGATGATCCGTCATAGGAGAGGACAAGCTCCTGATATGCGGACTTCGCCTGAACACGTCCCTGAAGGCAGCGTACATCGTGCGTCGCCCAAGCGGCCGTTGTCGAAAGCGCGAAAGCCCCAGCCACGGTCCCGATATACCCAAGTCGCATAGAACCCTCTCCCCTGAAAACTTGAGGTCCGCTACGGGTCGAAAGCGGACACTCCTGATGGTATCAAAGCCTCATTCCAAGCCAGATAACCGCCTCCGTAGCTCGCTCAACGATCGGGCGCAATGAGCGATACCAAATGCTGCCAGAAGGAATCTGCGCTAAAGATCGGTCGTGATGCTCCCTTTCCTCAGAGACAATGGAAGAGATTGCAGCAACGGCCGCGCTGTCTACACCTTGCAAGGTCCGCAGTTGTTCTTCCAGATGGCGAAGCACCACGCTTTCCACAGCTACAGTGGTCGCAGATATTGCGGAAGGTCCGGCCAATCCGGTGATAACACCCAGTACAAACCCGCCCGCTCCGCACAGGGCGTAACTTCTGCATCGCCGCTGCCCCCTGCGTTCAAGCTCGGCAGCAAAGATCGCGCGATGGCCACGTTCGTGGGACCTAAATTCGATGAGCTCTGGAACTAGGTCGCGAGCCCGGATACTCGCCATCCAAATCTGGCCGGTGTAGATGGATATCGCACCGAACTCACCGGCGTGATCCACCTTCAGGATTCGACTTCCCAGGTCCATCCGAGTCATTCGCCCCTCCCTGCGTGCCACTGAGCCTATATCCATTACGTCCGATTTGGGTCGGAAGCGGACCTTACGAGTGGTCAGATAGACCTTGCAAGAGCTGCTCTGCCCGCGCCGGAGTGAGCTGTGCCGTCAACTCGGGATTGGCCAGTTCAAAAATGGCTTCTCCCTGAGGCGAGCTAGGCTCATAGTCAATGTCCTCTCGACACTCGATGGCATTCGCCCACTCTTCAAGCTGCGCAGCTGACAACTTCGCCTGTATATAGCGACTCAAGACATTCCGGATGTGCGATTCCTTAAGTTCGGCAAGCGGTTCATCGCTATCCCAGCCGTATACAGCTAGATCAGCAAGAACATCCCTCACGGGGCGCTCGTAGCTCAACAACTCTCCAACAAGTCTTGCGCGATCCATTGGTTCACCCTCCAAACTGAAAGCTGGGATGTCCACTGTGGGTCGGAAGCGGCCACTCAAGGTCGCATCACCACCCCAAGGGCGGCGCAGAAGGTGCTTTCTTAAGTTTTGATACTTTGCCAATGGTGAAGGCGCCACACCATATTCCGAAAGCCGCAAGCGACACCATGATGCTTGCGGCGAAGATGACGCCAAGCATTTTCCCATCGTCGCTTTGAAAAAGCCTCCATTCAGACATTCCGCTGCGGTCGATCGACTGCGCCACAAAGACGAAGAGTGGGCCAGATACTCCCAGTGTGACAGCGCCAAAAAGCAATCGCGCCCAGAGACCACATGCCAACCACTCATGGCACAGCGGGCACTGAAAATCCTTCCAAAAACGCGATGGAACAAAGTCCAGAACCCTGACGTCAATGGCACGTTGACATACCGGACAAAACGTGTGAATCCTCATATTTGACCCCCCCTAGAACAGCAATGCTCCGGGCTTCCCGATGCCCTGTCCCGCTACCACCGTGTCGGCTTTGGGTCGGAAGCGGACCTATTCGGCAGGTGGCGCAGAGGCCGCACTGCGACGATAGATTTCGTGCGCCACTTGCCTTGCCTCATAGAGACTCAGGTCAAAGACGCCGGCAACCAAAAGCGTGCATTCGAAGTTTCGGAATCCGTCTTCGCGTGCCTTCGTGAAGACGTCACTCGGCGACGCCCCTGACTGTTTCATGGTTATGTATGGCGCTGGATCGTCCGGTCCTGCGGCCTCTGTCGCTATCATATGTCCTCCGCCCACCCCTTGTTGCTAATGTCCGCTCTGGGTCGGACGCGGACATTACTAACTAGTTGTCCAGACCATACCAGCCGAGCATAGTCCGCTCACGATCGGGCTAGGTATTCCGAAAAGTTCTCAACGATTTTGTCCTGGGCTCCCGGTCGCCAGATCAATGGAAGTTCGCACCGAACGTCATCCTTCTGGGTCACGCACAAAGTAACCAAGTCATCGAATTTCGAGAACATGCTTCCCGCCAAGAGCCAGATTTCTCCGACCTGATGCTCGTCACCATCTGCATCTACGAATGATTTGTGGACTTGGTACGCAGTACCTGCATCAAGTCCGCGAAATTGCGGAATCAGGTGTTGCCAGTCCATGCGCTTCGTATGCATCGTCGTGCCCCAAAGGTGGATTTCAAAGCGGGTGGATAGCTGTCGTTTACGGCCCAAAAACTGTCCGCTTCGGGTCGGAAGCGGACATTGAGCGTTACGTTTTCAAAGATGATGTTCCACCGATGCACGGTCAATGACAGCCGCACGCTTCTTGCGCTTAGGCAGGGAGCCTGATTGCATGCCTCTGGATCGTCGGATGGCCCATATGGGCCACCAAAGGAAGTTGCCGAGCGAAATCGCTGAACCTATCCACGTCAGTGGCTTCAACCATTGAGGATCAGCGCCCTTGGACTCGTGTAAGCCAGGGATCAAGGAAAGGAGCGCGATGATCCCGATGAACGCCAAGACCGGAGCGACCATAAGGAGGGGAAGCCCAATGAACGTCTTCCCGTACGTTTGAAGGACCTCAGCCCAGTTCAGGGCCGTTTTCTCGGTAATGTCGAACCGGTTTTCCTGCGAGGCCATGAGACCCACGGGCGAGGCGCTAAGCCGCGTGCTTTCGCGACCAAAGTCTGTCAGTACATTCAGGCGGTAACGGCCCAGCGGAACGATAGGAATGTAGAAGACGGTCAGCCATTTGGTCGCTGATGAGTTCTCCTCGGCCTGGTGCTTCCATCCATAAAACATGGTGCCGAAACCATTGAGCGTCGCCATACCCCCCCCGGGTCGATCTCTCAGTGTTATTTGGTCATGTCCGTATTGGGTCGGAAGCGGACCCTTCAATCACTATCGGCCTCTGAGCTTCGTCCATCAAGCGGAACATCGCAGTTGACGCATTTGGGAGAGAGGCCGCTCCAGTACCACGAGCAGTAGAACAACTGCTTGCACCGCGGGCACGTACTAAACGACCAAGCAACCACAGGAACGATCATCAATCCCAGGGTTACAAGCGCGACGCACGGAAACAGTTTGGGCGAGATCGCTGACGCCAGGGCGAAGATCAGAGGGGCGCAGAGCATGGTGCCGATGGCAAACTTTTTCCTTTGCCTTATCCGCACGAGCCCGCCCACGATGGCCGGAGAAATTGGATCTCCATACATGTACTTTCCAGTCACTTAAGTCTCCCCTCCGAAATGTCCGCTCCGGGTCGAAAGCAGACCTTCTACTTGGCTCGCTTTCGCCCTTGTTTACCCAGGATCGCAAAGAGCTCACCCATGGAGAGCCGGTCGTGCCAGATCTCCTCTAACGACAGGTGATGGACTCTATCCAGGTCGTTCGCGAGAACCTCAAACTCCAGCGCGTCGGGCCAGTCGCTCACGGGATAGCGAGCCCGGTAAATGGCCAATAACTCGTCATCCGGGCGAAGCAGGAGGGCCTGCCGCCGAGGAATGGCAAACGCGGCGGCGAACAACCAAAGGAACTGCCGGATGTCTTCTTTCGGCGAGCCGGGGAACTCCCTGCGCCAAAGCTTCCCCATACATTTCCGCCCACGATAGAGCTCCATGCTCTTGTGCGATATGTGCAAGAGCAGTCCGCCGACAACGGAGGCGCCGATGATAACGAGCACAAAACCCACCATGTTGCCTCCTTGGCGACGATCCGCCGCGGGTCGAAAACGGACCATGCAACAACATCAACTGCCCTCTGCACCTTCCTCAGGCGGCCCAAATGCGACGTAGCCAGCGATGAAAGGAAGAGTCCCTGCGAGAAACGAATAGAACGTCAGCTGATGCCATAGGGCCAAACCCGAAATCACGTACAAGATAGCCATGGCCAACGACAGAAAGAAACCAACAAACGGGCGCCGCTTAAGGCAAATGATTGTGGCAATGCCCAAGAACCCACATGCCACCCAACCAACGTGCGCAATGGGCGCCTCGCCTCTCATGCGCTGTATGACTGGCGTCGAGCTGAAAATGTGGAAGGCCAGATCGAATCCGATCGCGAACGGGCCAATGGACATCCAGCCCACTAGCCACTGCCCTATCCATCTAGCCGAAGCTGTTGACCCTCTCATTTCCCCTTCCCTATAGGCCATTTCCGCCTCGAAGATCCTCGCACCGTCTACTTTGGATTTCGACACGCCGGCCGAACGATTCCAGCAATGTGTTGCGTCGACCGGCTGAAGTCGCAGTCGAAAGCGGACTAATCCTCTCCGCGCCGCAGGAATCGCCCTAGATGCCTCGGCCCTCCTAAAAGCCCCCACGCAACGAGACCAATGAAGCTAAGAACCCAACCGAGGCTCAATGCCGGCAAATAGGGCCAGATCTCTTCATAGCCATCGATGCGATACGTGAAACTGTACTTCGACTTCTGGATTTTTCGTTCATAGTGCAATACGCCGGGTTCGAACTCGAACATATAGGGCTCAAACACCTTGCGCGACTGATCGGGAGATATGGCCTCATGCTCTGTGGTGCACCTGTTACCCCAAGGCTGCTCACAGGCCGTGAATGGCTCACCTAGAGTCACGTCTCGCTGGACAGAAAACACCCATGCAATCTGATACGAGCACGTAAAAAGAACGATCAAGCAAGCGTGAAGCAGCATAGTGAAGAGTATGAAGCACCACTCACAAAAATCCTGATCCAGAAGGCGCTCACGGAGTTGCTTCACCGATCCGTCCATTTCTTACCGCTCCATCCTTTGCATCGCCAGTGTCTGCTTCGGGTCGAAAGCGGACAAATTATCAACGTTATGAAGTCGTCCCACCAGCGCTCAGGGCAACGGTCTGCCGATGCGCGGCACTAATTCTTCGAGAACCGTATTGGCGAGAAGCTCCCTAGCCTCATCATCAACCTTTGCCGCTCGAAAGGAGACAGACATGGCCATCGGACTTTCTCCTGTCCAGCACTGAATTTTCACGCCCTGACTGTCGATTCCTGACACATACGGGCCTTGGGCGTCACTATCCCCTCGCCGCCAAGTGAAACCGGGAAGCGCTTCCGAAAAGATTGCGAAGACGTCGCCATCCGAAAGCCCCGACTCAATGTCGATTGAGATAAAGTCGTTCATTTCTCACCTTGGTATCGCCAATCCAACCGGTCTTCGAAGCGTCCGCTCCGAGTCCGCAGCGGACATTAAATGTGTGCCGTTTGACGAGTAACCCTGGGTCTGAACTTGGTGTTAGGCATCGTGCAACTCGAGCATGCGTTTGGCCTCATTCGGCACTTCCTGGTAGCTCGGATACTCAGGCTCCATGGCGGCGACAATCCTCCATTGCGCAACAGCATCCCTCTTGCGCCCACACCTGAGTAAAGACTCAGCAAGAAACAGCCTGGCGTCGCCTAAGCAATAGTGTGGCTTGAGTTCAACGCCTTGGGTTAGAGGCCCGATCGATTCGCTCCAAAGGCCGAGGCGCTGTAAACAGACACCGTATGCAATGTGATAGCGGGGATCAGACGAGTCAGTAGTGAGCGATCTGTAATGAACCAAAGCAGCACTGTGCTTGCCCTGGTCCTCTAGAGTGAGAGCATCTCGGTAAATCGCATCATGGTCCATTGCACACCCAATCCTTGAGTCACAAGACTGTCCGCTTCGGGTCGGAAGCGGACCTATTTCTGTTACTCGACAGTGCGAACAACCTCGTAGCGAGGTTGACCAGGTATCGAGCTGTCTGAGGCAACCCGAATCCGATTCTCCCTGATCAAGTCGCTTATCGCTGGCATGAGGGACGTGGTCATCTCTGGATTGGCGCCCATTAGTCGCCGGTCTAGGTGGTACCACGTCCATCGACCGTCGTTCTCGGAGATAGCCTCGAAGACCAACTCTTTGAAGACATCAAAGTCCATTCAACACCCCTGTCCTTCAGATCTTGGTGGTGTTCGTAAGGTCCGCTCCGGGTCGAAATCGGACGGTCCGGCGCAAGCAAGAATTCCGGTCAGTCCCACTTCAAGTCGCTGAGCTTCGTCGTCTGGCCCATCTTTCCGGCGTAACCCTTGCACGCAGCAAGGTCGCGTCTCCGCAGCACGTCCCCATCCGACCGCCAACGAGCGAGCGCCCCACCAATCTCGGGATTCGCGTTGCCCAAGTCTTCGATTTCTCTCAGCTCAGATAAGTTGAGGGCCGAAATATCTTTCTTGCGCTGCGTATACGCGTTGAGAAAACCTACATAAAGGCCAAGTGGAAGAATCAGCGCCACTCGGTAACTCTGGCGATGTTGAATGTCGTTGTGGCCAAGGTAGGCAAGAATCATGGCCACCCCCAGCGACGCTACAAATACCACCCTCCGCAAAACCTGACGGCGCTCTTCGCGCTCCACGTCGGCCCTCGCAAGAGGTACGTGTGAAAAAGCGGTTCCCTTATCCATGCCCCCTCCGGGCTAGGTCAGCACATCATGGCAGCCAATGAACGCGCGCCAAGTATGTCCGCTTCGGGTCGAAAGCGGACATTTCATCTTCCCGCAGTGCCGTAAATTAACGGACCACCCTTAGAGTTGTTTTCTGGCCGACCAGGGCTGCCGAATCAGAAGGGTTTCCGACCAGGATTGCCGCGTCGGGCAGCCACCTTATCGACCGATTACCCTTTAAGAGAATCCCGTCGCTGAATCGGACAGCGTCTGGATATGCCGACCAGTCCGCTCTGACATTGGATGCGCCTGTTCTTATGTCGAGGCCAGCATCAGTTAGTGAAACTGTCACCTCGGCCCCGAAACCGGCTTTACGTTTGAACCTCTGCATTAGACCCCGTTTCGTGGCCCAGATGCCGCCTACCATCGTTAGGCATGTGATGATGAAGAATGGTGCAACTCCCTCCACCAACGTCGTGCCGACTGCCAAGACAATACACAGAGCGCACGCCGCGCCCATGAGGCCGAATTGAACCGAAAGTCTCAGTAACAAAGCTCCTTGCCGATATTGCCGGTCGATCACGGCCGCGAAGTAATCCGCGTCGCATAGATAGCGATAGTCAATCTGCACACCCCCTCCTTTGTGCCCGCAAGCAGATGCCGCCCATCCTGGTGAGGATGGACCCACCCGAATTCTGACATGTCCGTATATGGACCCCTCCCCTTTGCCAAGCATCTCTTAGCTCTGGCGCCCGTGTCGACTGCACACGTATATCCGGCCTCTAGATGCTGCACCGTCAGACTGCAAACAAAGGGGTCAGAGCACTTTCTCTATAGGCTCATTGAGGAAGATCTAGTTCGCGTAGCGAGAGTTCGGCCACGAGGCAGGCCTAGAAAAGTGCTATGAGCCCTTTGTCCTCTTCAAGAATGGCAGGAATGCCGGCAGCAGCTTCCTCCGGGGAAATACCTGCGCAGGACACGGTGACACGATAGGTTGCTGCCATTTTCCCTCCGCCTACGGAAGTGTCCAACGCTGACCTGGGCAGCATCGCAAGCTCAGCGACATCGAGCAAGGTGGCGACGTCCGGAGCAAGAAGCCGAACGTCCATGGCAAACAGGCCCATCTTGGCTAAGTTGCGTTCGCACGGTTTGTACAAGGAGCCGTTGATGGAAGTCCAACAGGCGAGTAACCGTTTCAGCTGTCTCGATAGACAACTGGAATTGTTACAAACAACGACCGCATCACGGCCAAAAAAGCATCGTCCCTAAAAAGCGTAACGACGTCACATTTCTCGTTGGGCCGAGTTGTCCGCCGTGATGGCGCTGGCTATCGTCGCCGCGCGTGGTAGTTGGTACCCATGGGATCTCGAGCGTTCGCGTGCCTTGGACGGATTGTTTCGTGCAAAGCAGGACCCGCATTCAAGGTCTTTGCTCTTTGGCCGATAGCAGCTTGCCGTCAATCTTTCCTTCGCGCAGAGAATCGTGACGGTGCGCCACCTTCGGTATTCCGGGTTTGTTGCACTAGCAGCCAAGCATGCGCATCACTTCTACTGGGCCAAATTCTTGAGTGCTAGGGGGCATATGAGAATTTATAGGAACACTCGCCGGCAGGCGGGCTTTACGTTGATCGAATTGATGATCGTCGTAGCCATCATCGCGATCCTGGCAGCCATTGCGATACCTGCGTATCAGAATTACGTGATTCGTTCTCAGGTGATGGAAGGCTTTTCGCTAGCCGAAGGCCCGAAGCTCGCAGTCGCCGAGTACTACTACAACACCGGCACGTTCCCTACCACGGAAGCTGAGGCGGGGCTGCAGAGCGCCAATGCCTATGCCGGCAAGTACGTGGGCCGTGTAGATGCACTTTCGCGGCCCGGTAACGTTCTGGTGCACTTCGACAACACAGACGGGCAACAGGCCAACGCCGCCATCGCCGGCCTTCAGCTGGGGTTTGCCGCGGTAATCACCAATGGCTCGGTCCAATGGGTGTGTACCGACCGAAACATCAATGGCATCCCTCTTCAATATCTGCCCTTGACCTGTCGCTGATGCACGCCGAATAGTCGGTTTGGAGCCGTGCTCGCCTGGCCGATAATGCATGGGCCCATGACGGGCATTCGGACGGCGTTCGCGCTTTCGCCCCGCGCCCAGGTGCGGCCGCCGTCCACTTCACCGTTAACCCGCGGGTGGCCTGTGACCGACTGCCCCGCGGGACTGCCTGGCGTGACCTCGCATAAGCCTGCTTCATCGCAAACGTCACCGGACTGAAGCACGCATGCTTCGCAGCCGCATTTGTCGGTGCAGCGGCACGCGCACAACGGCTGGCACGTGCATGGCACGGGGGCAACCTTCAAAAGTCGGGAAATTTGATGCCCCGCTCCACGGCCAGGCGCATTGTCCTGGCATCTGGGTGAGCGCCGCGGTGCACCAGGGCATCGACAATGCGCTGGTTCCTGCACGTCACCGCGCCGCGCAATGCGCTGTTGCCGTTGGGCAGCGCAAAACTGGCATCGGCTCCGGCCTCAAGTAATACGGCGACGTTTTCCGCCCTGTCCTCCCAGGCCGCCGCCATCAACGGCGAAAATTCATCTGGCTGCCCTGGATCGGGGCGAAGGCCGTGGCGCAAGAGCGCCTTGATCATCGCCGGTGAACCGTGTTGGGCAGCCTCATGCATCGCCATGCTGTCGGCGGCGTCTTTGCGCCACTGCGCTCCCCGATCGAAAAGGCTGTCCAGCAGCGGCACGTCGTCGGCAAGCACGGCTAACCCGAGAGACGTTATCTCCAGGTCGCCGAACGGATAACTCTTGTTGGGATCGGGCAACGCAGCCACCAAGGCGGCGAGCCTTTTCCGATCAGGCCGCGAGGCGCCAGGTGCCGCGCCTCCACAGATGGTGTCACCCCGCATGTTTGCCATCGCCACGTCGTGCGCGGCAACAAGCACGGCCGGGTCACCTGCCGCCTTGGCCAGTGTGCTTGATGACGCGACGAGCAAGATGAAAAACAGGCATTGAAGTCTGCGCACGCAATCCCCCTGGCTCACCCTATCCCCCTCGCCCAAGACCGGTCATGTCTCGACGGTCCGCTTCGGCTCGAAAGCAGACTTATTCACGAAACCCAGACGGGAAAGCGAATGAGCGGCTTCCACTGATCTTTGGCGCGGCGCATATACACAAACAAACCCTGCCCGCAAAGGCTACCGCAGTGATGAGCCACGTAGACAACCGCGATTTCTCCATCCGGGGAATAGCCCGGAAGACTCACGGACGTCCAGCCAGTGGCTCCGGGATAAGATTCGTACAGCTTCTTCCAGGCCTCGTCCAACGATGCCTTGCCCGCCGCCATGGCTTGACCGTCGAAAATCCGTTGGATCTCCTGCTCGCGGTGCAGCCGCACCCCCTTGCATTCAAGGCTTTCCGGCAACGAAGTTGCGGAGCCGCTTCTGCGTTTCAGGTCGGCAAAAGCACCTGACTCATCGACCGACTCCAGATCGTCGCTCCCCCTGGGGGCAACAGTAGTAGACGAGAGCAGGACATAACCATCCTCTGCCCGGCACTGCGAACTCAGGGCGGCTCGCAAGACCGCCGCATCTTCTCGCTCTAATGTCTGCGCACTTGGGCCGGCCTGTGCTGACAGGCATGGCAATGCAACAAACGCAAAAGCTGCAACGAGTCGTTTCAGCATTTCTCCTCCCATGGCTTCCACTTGAAATGGTTGCAAGCAGGCATTCCTGATAGTCCGTTTCGGATCGAAAGCGAACGTTGTCGCCCGCAGGTGACCTTGGTGGGTGCCCGCCCCATGCTAGCGGTGATCGAGGTGGGCGAAGGCCCGGGACGGCGTTGCCCTGGCGACCAACGTCCGTGCGTTTTCCCAAAAGGACTCTTAGACTGCCGCCAGGAATCGCCACGGAGCTCGATGTGATGCGATGGTCTGGCTACCTGGTTTCGCTTTGCCTGCTCATGGCTCCCGTGATCGGAAGCGCACATGCGGTGGCCAGCCCTCCGCCCGACGCCAGTGTCGTCCTTGGGCATTCGACTGTACCGCTGAACGGCCCGTGGCGATTTCACCTTGGCGACGATGATCGCTGGTCCTCACCGGACTTCGACGACAGCGGATGGGAAACCGTTGACCTCACGCCTGCTGCCGGCGCGCATGATGGCGATGTCGGCCTGCCGGGTTACGTCACCGGCTGGAGTCAACGCGGCCATGCCCACTACACCGGCTATGCCTGGTATCGAATGAAGGTCGCAGTCGACAGCGATAAAGGTAGCGCACTTGCCTTGGCTGGCCCGACGCTGGTGGATTCAACGTATCAGCTCTATGTCGACGGAACGCTGGTCGGCGGCCCGGGCGAGTTCTCGCAGGCACCGCCCACGGTATTCGCCGCCAAACCAACTGTCTTCGTGTTGCCCACGTCACCATCGACTCAAACGCAGACCTACGTCATTGCATTTCGTGTATGGCTGGATCCTCTTGAAGCGGGTGCGGAGAGCGGCGGGATGCATGTTGCTCCCGTGATCGGCGCGGCAGATGCCATAGGCCAGCTCCATCAGACGCAGTGGTTACAGACGTTCAAGGGTTACGTGGTTGATGCGGTCGAGCCGCTCGCCCTGGTGCTGCTGGCGATCATGGTCGTGGGGTTGATGGCGAGCAGGAGCGCCGACAGTTATCGATGGCTGGTCGCCGCGCTGGTCTTTCTGGCGCTTCTTCGCCTCAATCAGGTGCTGTTTTTCTGGACGCCCTATCTCAGCTTGCGAGGCTACGACATTGCCGTCACCGTACTGCTGAGGCCCCTCACGCTGGCCGCATGGACGCTGGCATGGCGCGACTGGTTTGGCGTGGACCGGCACTCATGGCTTGGGCGCGCCGTCGGCGCACTCACGGTGGCTTATGTGGCCATTGCATGCCTCGGCCGCCCCTGGTTTGCACCCGAAGCAACCCATGGCTTCAAGCCATTTGCCGGCATGATCATCGAAGGCCTGCGCCTGGTATTTGCAGCGCTTTACCTCTGGACTATTGGCCTTGGCGTGATGCGATCGGCCAAGCCCTCCACCTGGCTGGCCGCCCTTGCAGCGATCCTTGTGGGCATAGGCCTGTTCGCGACGGAGCTCAGCGCCGTAGGAGTGCCAGGAATCTGGTTTCCGTATGGAACGGGGGTTTCGAGGAGCCAATATGCCTACGCCATCTTCATCGCGCTGTTGTTTGTGCTGATCCTTGTGCGATCCGTTGGCTACGCCAAGAAAGTAAGAGCCGGGGCCTGAGTACACTTTTCAGCCCCACCTCATGGGAGTGGAAGCACGGGAAGCGTCGCCCCCTTGCCCTTTATTCACCCGATATCGAGCGCTCTCCACTTACAGCCGCGTAACGGGAGAAGGCGCATGTTGAGGGTGTGCCGAGGCACGGTTAGCCCCGCCTCGCGCCTCAGATTGTTTGCATGGCTTTGTTGTAGGTCCTCTGAGCTTTCTCCGCGTATGTCGGAGCCGCAGGCTAGCGCTTGCTCTTGACTTGCCAGCCGCAGGTCCACACTCGAGGCATCGCCATGTACAACCCCAATCAAGTGAACTCGCTTTACTTCTATCCGCACACGCTGCACTTCTCTCCCGTTCCGGAAGCGACGGACAGTGAGCAGCGCAATCGCTGGTTTCCGAGCTACAAAGCATCTGCCGCGAGCATGTGGGCAAAAACGCCGGTAGCGCAAGCCAGGCGCGCTCCTGAGCGCGATTCGCGCAACAGCGACAAAATTCGCCAGGGAATGGACGATGCCCGCATGGATGACGACGGTGCACCCATACAAGCGGCGCCCAGCGAGATTGCCGACGGGCGCTCAATCCTTGTTCAGTCGCCAGATCCCTTTACGCCCCGCTCAACCAAATAAGCACAAAGGCAATCCTCATGACCAGCATTTCGGGCAAGACCACCAACGGCTTTACGTATGAAGGCGACTACGAACACGCAAATCCGGATCGCGTCACATGGACTGCCATCTTTCGGCGCAGCGGTGTCTTCTTCGGCATGCGGCATGGTCGCGTCAGCGAACTTACGGGCGTCCCCGCCGGAGAGATCAGCGAGGCCGTCCAGGACGACATCGAGTTTGTTTGGGTCCAGGCGCGGTAACTATCCTGCAAGCAAGGCGCACGTCCAGTAGATCGCGATTGCCAGCTGCACGGCGAAAAAGAAAAAGCGAACGTTGACCGCCAGGACACTCAAGGAGACTAGGTGAGTGACGGATTGGGCCATGCGGGCCACCAGAAGCCATGGGGCCAGCCCATCAGTAACACCGCTGCGGCCGGTCACGATGGCCACGAGAAGAAGACCGCCAACCACAGGGAGACTCTCGATGCAGTTGGCATGCGCTCGCGCCAGCCGCTGCAAAAATGGCGAGAGGTTCGCGTTATCAGGCTTGAACTCGTTGGATCGGGCGCGCCCGGAGACAACCAGATAAGAGCGAATGCCCTCCATGAGCACGAGCAAGAAGAGTGTCCATGCGATGAAGAGCGTCAGTACCAGGCTTGATGTGCTCATCGATCAACCCTTCTGCGTGCTGAGGCGGACGAATGGGGCGCCCGGGCCAAGAGTATCGGCTACCGGGACTTCATGGATACCGGACTTCAGCCCAGTGCCGCCACGATGAATGTCCGCCAGGGGTCGGAGGCGCACGTCGCCCCTGTCAAAACTTCGCTGGATAGCTTTTGTGCTCCGGCCCCTCAGCCGCAGAACGCCAAGCGCAGGCCTGGCAACCACATCGACCCAGACACGGTCGACTGCAGCTTGACCTGCATCGACAGGGCACGAACCGGGTCTGCCCCCTGCGCATCACGAAGAACGAGGCGATATCAAAAAAACCGTCTGTCGAGGGATAGCGACACAGGCCCTCTTGGGTCGGGTCAAGATTCGTGGTCACGGCTCAGCCCCGCCGGCCGCTCTGCGCGCGCGGCCCATTGGTCCATCGCCGAATAAAGTTGACTCCACCACCACAGGCGATCTGGCGGCCCGACGGTGCGTGTCGAGGTATAGACCATGTGCTCAAATGCCAACTGTATCGTTTCCTCGGGCTCACCATTGCTCTGGAGCCTGAGCAGTTCTGCATCCAGGGACAAGAGTCCATCAGCCAGCTGTGATCGAGTAAGCGCCATGCAGTCTATCGCCCCGAGGCTTCAAGACAGATCGAACAAACCTCTTGCATGAGTCTGTTATTCGCCACGGTAACCCTGCCGCACGACGGCGCTTCAATGGCCGGCGCGTGTCGATAAGCGCCGCGACGGAATGGTCGGAAGCAATGCCCCCATCCCGCCAAGGCGCGGACGATCATCGCCCGCCGCCCCGGTTGATCCTTCGGGCCGCATCCACGACCGCCGCGAGGTGCTGTCTTCGCGACAGGATCGGAGGTGGCTTCGACGCGGGCGCTCCCAACAGGCGATCCCACACATCGCGCAGGTGAATAGCGAGCTGGCCGAGAGCACTCGCAGAACGGTGAGCATCGAGGGGAAAGTGGCCGGCCACGGCTATCGCCTAAAGGGGACCCTGCGTGCGCCGAGATGGCGATCCAGGTGAGAAGGCCAGCGAGGAGTTCGGGCGAAGCTCCCGCACCTCTCAAGCTGCGCTTCCTCCCGTTAGTGGCCAGTTAAGCCGAAGGCCTGCCGCAACGACGAATCGTCAGGCAGAGCCCCTTTCACGGGCATCAAACAGGGCCGCTCTACTTAGGCAGGCTGACCACTGCCTTGAAGCCGCCGAAGATCATGCGCTTGCCGTCGAAGGGGCACTCGCTGGCGGCATCCATGCGCGGATCTTTCATGAATTTCTCCATGCCGGCATCGCGGGTGGCCTTGTCGGGCCATTCCACCCAGGAAAACACCACGGATTCATCCTGCGTCGCCTGCACGGCGCGGCGAAAATCGGTGAGCTTGCCATCGGGCACGTCGTCTCCCCAGCACTCCACCACCCGGATAGCGCCGAACTCAACGAATATGGCGTCGAAAGTACGGGCGTGCTCGATGAATTTCTCGCGGTTGGCGTTGGGTACGGCGATCACGAAACCATCGATATAAGACATGACTATCTCCTTCGCGGAAGGGGTGGCCGGCATGGTCACCTTCATGGATGCGACGAACGAGTGCTTGCGGGATCGACACGGGGCTACGGCCCCACGATTTGACGCTCGAAGAGCCTCCAGTGCCCTTCGGAGACCACCTCGACGGCACCGTCCACCACCTTGATGGCTGTCTCGTCGTCGAGCGCATACCCTGGCACCGGCAGCCGCGCGGCCCACTTCTCGGCGTCGGCCATCGTGTTCTGCGGGCACATGGCGTTGTCCAGATGCGGGAAGATCGAAAAGCCGACCATGCCCAGCGCGCCATCACCGCCGGCGGTCGGCTTCCAGCCCACGAACCTCTCGCCCACGTACGGAGCCATCACCATGCTGCCGGCACTCAGCCCCACATAGACCGTCTCGCTGAGCGACGAGAACAGATCCGCCAGGCCGGACTCACGCATCCAGTGGTGCAGATACAGGACGTCGCCACCACACACCAGCAAGGCATCGGTTTGCCTGACCAAGGGGACCCAGTTCTCCTCGTCGATGCTGGGCAGCGCGGTCAGTTCAAGCATGCCTACGGACTTCCATCCCAGCTCGACCATGGGCGTCGGCGTCTGTCCGGCGATCTGCCGCCACGTCATGACCGCGGTCCCGGGCAGCATGCCGTACATCGCGGTGGGGATGCACAGAGCGGTCGACTCGGCGATGGGTTTGCCGAGCATGTCGACGAGCGCGTCGCGGATGCTCGGGTTGCTGACGCCCCCGGAGGTGAGGAGAAGCTTCATCGCGCTTTCCTTGTCCATCGAGAGCTGGGAACGGTCACGGCGGAGTGTGTGAGCGTTCGAACACTGCCGGATGCTTCAGCAGATGAGTCAATCACGGCGTCGCTGACTCGCACAAGTGTAGGAGTCAGCGGCCGCGGACTGGCAGGCTCGCGCCATGCTGCTTCAGATAGCCGTTGGCGACGTGCAGTTCGACACCGTCGAGGCCTGCACGAGCAAACGGGACGGAGGTAGTTAAATCGACCAATGGCGGTTGGACTCAACCGCCTCCGCTCGATTTATCGTGCGTCTGTCGTTAATCGACGAGGGGACGATAGGCACGGATCACCGGCTTCGCCCTCTCCAGATCGTACCGCGCCTGAAGTGCCAGCCAGTAGAAGGCGGTGGTGTCGAAGGCAAGGGAGAGGCGGATGGCGACCTTGGGCGTGATGGGGTGGGTGTCGGCGATGAAGGCTTTGATCTGATCGGAGGGTATGCCGCTGCGACGGGCGAGTTGGGCGGGGTTGAGTGCGCTGGGGATCAGGTAGGCGTGGAGCAGGATGTCGCCGGGGGCTCGCAGGGGTTGCGAGGGGTCTACTTCCGAGTGCGGGGTGAGCTGGATCAGTTCCATGGTGGTTCCTCCCTGTCGGACACGGCCGCACAGCGGATAGGCGCTTACAGCGCTCCGTGTCAGTGAATGCTTGGCAGCTTCGTCGGTGATCGCCCGAGTGAGGCGCATCGCCATGCTGGCCGATGCGCCGCAACGGCGATCATCGGAGGCGGGTGGTGTTCACTCGACGCTCGTCACCGAGCCGGCGGGCGTACTGCTGGAGACAGTAGATCGCCGTGCCCAGGCTGGCCGTGACGGCCACGGGAAGCGGCCATGGCAGCGGTTTGCCGGGGAATCCCCGCGCCTGCGCTTGGCGGCACTGCTCGCTGTCGACACGCAAGCGCGTGAGGGCCAGCACCGCCAGCGCGATGTCGCCGCGAGTGACAAGACGCAGGGGTTCGGGCCATGCCATCGACGTGGATGACGGGGCGTGAGGCGGAGGAGTGAGGGTGTCGTCAGGGGGAACGGACGAGCGAATGCGTACCGTATGATCGCGGGTAGCCATGATCAACTTCCGTATGAGTTGGTGATGGTTAGCGGGTCGTGGGTGTTGAAGCACTCACGGCCCGCGCCTCATGACCTGGTGGTCATGGTCATTCGCGAGGCCGTGCAACACGGCAGCGCGAATGACCGACTGACCCTAACAAGCAAGCTTGGTAGCGTCTGTCAGGGTTGAGCGAGATGGATGTCCGCGTGGCCGCAGGCGAGCGTGAGGGGTCGGGGCTGATAAAATGTCAGCGCATGGTCGCCACCGGATATATCGGCCGCGATAATCCGTACCGCTCGAAATCCCCGTCAGCTTCTACCTTCGTTGACCACGTACGTATAGAAGCGCACTCGGCCGTCCTCCGGCACCTGATACACCCCTTGCACCTCATAGGAAAAGCCCGGGAACCGGTTGCAGCTTTCCTCGAAAGCCAGGAAGTAATCGATCATGGGTTGCGCGCGATCGTCGTAGCGCTCGCCCGGTATCACGATGCCGATGCCCGGTGGATAGATCAGCGCGAGAGTGGCTGCAATGCGACCCTTGACCTGATCCATGGGCACAAAATCCACGCGTCCGCTGACCAGCGCTTCATTCGCTTCGCGTGCCGACATCGCCTGCTCCGGGAACGATTCGTAGCGAAAACTCAGGCGCTGCAATTCCTTGACGTTCTTTGACGCATAGAACTCGTGCATTTCCTGGGCGACCTGACGCACGGTGTAGCCGCGATATCGCTCCTGGTACTTGCGTGACAGAGCGGGAAGCACCTGATCGAGCGGATGGTCTTCGTCATAGTGATCGCGGAAGCGCTCCAGTGCAGCGAGCAGCATCGCCATCTTGCCCTCGCCTACCGCGGGCGTCATCAGGAAGAGAATGCTGTTGAGGTCATTCTTCTCCGGGATGACATGGTTCTCCCGCAGGTAGTTGGCGATCACCGTGGCAGGAATGCCGCTGCTGGCGTATGCGCCCGTTCTTGGATCGATACCGGGCGTGGTGAGCATGAGTTTGGTCGGGTCGACCATCGCGGCATCGGCTCCCAGATGCCGATAGCCGTGCCAGGTTTCCTGCGGGTCCAGCTGCCAGTACTCCTGTTCCACAGCCAATACATCGGTGGGCACGTCCTCCCACTTGACGCGTTCGCCCTGGTATTTCACGGTGTCCGGTACGAACGGATTGAGGAAGCCGGCGAACCGCTTGCGTATCGCCTTCCTGGCGTCGATCCCCAGTTTCACCATGTCATCCCACAGCACGCGACCAGCCTTGTCGGCATGCATCTGCGCGTTGACGTCCAGGCTGGAGAACAACGGATAGAACGGTGACGTCGACGCCTGCAGCATGAACATCTCGTTGAACCGTTTATGGTTCACGCGAAACGGCTGTTCGCGGATATGCGCGTCGCGCACATGGATCTGCGAGGCCTGCGAAAAGCCGGCCAACTGCTTGTGAGTTGACTGGGTGGCAATGATGCCCGGGTCCTTGTCGGTCAGCGACAGGCTCATGCCGAAGTGATCTTTCATCAGCGGATGGAAGGCACCAAAACCAGCCCATGCCTCGTCGAAGTGGATGTACTCGCAAAGATGGCCGATCTTCTCCAGCACCTTCTTCGCGTTGTACACCGTTCCGTCATAGGTGCATTGCTCGATGATGGCAACGCGGATGGGCCGCTCGCGTTTCCAGGCGTCGGTGTCCTTCAGGCGCGGATGATGCTTGATCTTGTCGCGTATCGACTCTTCATCAAAAGCAGCCCAGTCGATCGGACCCACCATGCCGAATCCGTTGCGATCGGCCTGGAGATAAATGGGAATGGCCCCGGCGAAGACCAGCGCACCGTGGTGATTGGACTTGTGGTTGTTCCGGTCGAACAGGACGATGTCGCGGCTGGTCAGCAGCGCCGTGTTGACCACTTTGTTCGATGCCGAGGTGCCGTTCAGCACGAAGTACGTACGATCGGCCAGGAAGACCCGCGCCGCGGCCTGTTGCGCCGCCAGTGCGGGACCTTCGTGGATCAGCAGGTCGCCCAGGGACACCATGGCGTTGCAGATGTCATCGCGGAACACGTTCTCGCCCATGTGCTCGTAGAACAAGCGGCCAGCCGGATGACGCATGAACATCTGTCCGCCCTGATGACCCGGGCAGGCCCAGGTGCGATTGGCGTCGAAATCGTATTGCATCAGCGTGCCGAAGAACGGCGTGAGCAGGCTCGACACGTATTGTTCCACCGAGGCCGCCAGGCGCTTCTCGTAGAAGTCGCGGCTTTCAAGATCAGCGATAACGACGCCGTCCAGCGACTTCAGGAACGGATCGTGGAACGTCTCATCGTGGCGATCGCTCATCATGAAGATGGGCATGCGCAGTCCACGCGCATCGCGGGTTTCGATAGCGACGGGCGCCAGTTCCCGCGACACCACGATGGCACCCACATCGGCGCCGGATCGAATCGCCTCTGCCAAATCCCGCGGCGACACTACCGACGTGCGGAAATGCAGATCCTGCTCGATGACGCTGCTGACCTCCTCGCTGCGGTCACCTGCAACGAGGATGCGGAAATAGTGCGTGAAGGGGATGCTCATGGCGACCACTCCCTGGAAAGGGTAATAAAGGTCGAACGGCGTCTGCGGTGATTGCAGTTTCCTGAGAATGCAGTGGGCGTGTGCTACCCGCGCTGCACCAGCGATTGTCGGCGAGATAACGTGAATCGGTCGCGAAGCGATCACGACACAAGTCGCGCGTGCGTACGATGGGTACCGACGTCGATGCCATTGCGGAAACATGCACGCCAGAATGCCAAAGGAAATACTACTGAGCGGAAACCACGCAAAACTACATAGGTAGGCGCGATGGTGATCAAGCGAAAGCGCGCTGGATCCAGTTGGCGGAAAACCTCCGTTACGAATCACCGAGCCTCAGCATTGAGCCCGCACGTGGTGACCTTCAGACCTGCTGCGATCGGGGAAAGTACACCATGGTCGGCGCATCGGCCTGGGCAATCTCGACGGTGACATGCGCCAATTCTTCATGGATGGACAAATGCCCGCGCACCAGGGCCGGCGTCAGGGGTGCGTCGGTGACGAGGCCCAGGATGCAGGCGTAGCGGCCTTTGCCCACCCGCCAGACATGGAGATCGCTAATGGACGTGCCTGGGAGCTTGTCGGTTACGACATCGCGGATTTCTTCCACGACGGGCGCATCCATATCCGCATCGAGCAAGATGCGACCAGACTGCTTGAGCAGGCTGACGGCCCACTGAGCGACCAGGACGGAACCCACGACACCCATGACGGGATCCAGCCAAGAGATGTTGAGGAATTTGCCACCCAGCAGAGCGAGGATGGCAAGCACCGATGTGGCCGCATCAGCAATCACGTGGAGATAGGCTGAGCGCAAGTTGATGTCATGGTGGTGATCGTGCGCGTGACCATGGCCGTGATCGTGATCGTGATCGTGGTGATGACCATCTTTCAATAGCCAAGCACAAAGCAGGTTGACGAAGAGCCCCACCACCGCGATTGGAATGGCTTGGTTGTAGTGAATGGGGGCTGGGTTCACCAGGTGCTCGATGGATTGCACAAGCATCAGCACAGCCACCACGCCCAGTAAGAGCGCGCTGCTATAACCACCCAACACTTCGATCTTCCAGGTGCCAAAGGCAAAGCGGCTGTCTGTGGCCAATCGCCGCGCCAGGACATAAGCCCCCGCGGAGACGCCCAACGCCAATGCATGGGAACTCATGTGCCAGCCGTCTGCCAGGAGGGCCATGGAATTGAGCCAGTACCCGCCAACAATTTCTACCACCATCATGATCGCGGTGATGACGACGGCCCGAAGGGTGTTCTTCTCGGCAAGCGGATTGCCTTCGT
The DNA here is from genome assembly GCF_052114725.1 of Dyella sp. 2YAF14. NCBI lineage: Bacteria > Pseudomonadati > Pseudomonadota > Gammaproteobacteria > Lysobacterales > Rhodanobacteraceae > Dyella > Dyella sp. 2YAF14. Next base: position 65,481 of record NZ_JBFRFH010000004.1, read on the forward strand.
TGAACTGGTGGGGGTGCTTGAAGGGCGATGGGTCAGGGATCGTCACGACGGGTATCTCATACATGGTATACCCCCCTATACTATGCGCATCATCAGGAGATCACCATGTCTCACACCATCCAGAACAAAAAGTCCTTGATCACGCGGGTGCGCCGCATCAGCGGCCAGGTGGCGTCATTGGAAAAGGCGCTGGAGGCGGATGCCGACTGCGATGCGGTGTTACAACAGGCCGCCTCGATACGCGGTGCGGTCCAAGGACTGATGAGCCAACTGCTGGAGGAACACCTGAGGGAACATGTGGCCGCAGCCAACCCAAAGGCTTTACGGGAATTGGAACCCGTGATGGCCGTGCTGCGTAGCTACCTGCGTTGATGCCGCTTCCATCGGAGCCTGTGCCCCAACTTGCGGACAATCCAGGGCCCTGCCAAACGGAAAGCAGTCGCTAAACAGGCCTTCCGCTCCCCATCAGCTTCGGATCCCAACCCGCACGCTGAGCCCCGGCGTTGTAGGCAGTCCGAAAAAACGCCAGCAGATCACCATCCGGGTCTTTCGATAGGCGCAGGTCGTCGTAATCCAGGATGAACTCGCCCATCGTCGCATCCCAACGGGCGCTTGCGGGACTGATGGGTGCGCCTTCGATGCCTGCGGGCTGCGGATAGGCAAACGAATAGAACGCCGGCTTCGGATACGCGGCGCTGCCAGCCCACCAACCCATCTCGATCAGCTCGGCGTTCATCGCATTGCGGCGGATATAGTCGGACTTGGGTGGAGGCGCCACGGCCTTGCCGTTGTAGAGCACATCGCGGATATCGAGCGTTCCCCACATCAGCCCGATGGGTTGCGTCTTGCCCTCGAAGGCACCGCGGAAAACCTGCATCACGCGCTGTGTGCTCAGCATGATGCGCCACCAGTGATGGGCCAGGGTTGGCTCATACGGGCGAGGCTCTTTGTCCTGGTCAAATGGAATGGGGTTGGCCACTTCTTGTGGCATCAGGTTGATGGATACGTCGACACCTGCCTTGCGCAGCAGGTCGAAGAGCCGTTCCACAAACTCAGCCACCGACATCGGCGCCAACTTGAAGCTCCCCGAGCTGCCCCAGCTGGTGACACAGATCAACTCGTGAGCCATCAGGTCGACGTTGACCTCATACACACCACCCGCATAGTCGATCGGCCCCGTGGTCAATCCACGTGCGCTCATCGCCATCGCGATCGCAGACCACTGCGGCTGAAACGGTGCCTTGAGCTTCAACTTGCCAACGGCTTGCAGTCCCATATGCAGCAAGTACTGGGTACCGGCGAAGTCCGGGTAGGAAAGTTCAGGCCATGGGTCGCGATGGCTATCGTTCGTGGCAGGCATGGCAGCGTCCTTATCGGAGGGAAAGACGTCGACTGCAACGTGACGCCGCAGCCATTCCGGGCGCGGCTCGCCGAGCCCTGCGCGATCGACATCGACGTCGCGTTACGGCTCGCCGCCCTGCTCTTGCCACTGCTTGAACTTCGCGCACATGTCCTCGGTCCAGCGAGGCTCGCCGCACGACGGCGGCGGCATGTGACCACTGGATACGGACTTGTAGATGGCGTCCGCATGCTGGAACACGCTGTCGCGGTCACCAAGGTCCATGCTCTTGATCATGTGAGCGACATCCATGCCCGTGAACATGGGGAGGATATCGCTGGTGAAACTCAGCTTGGCAGGCGTTGGCATAGGTCATCTCCCGGAGGGAACGCAGAGCACCGGAAACTCCCGGCAGTCCGCCACACGCTACGCCGTGCAACGTCAAAGAGCCGTCGCCTGATCGGTGGCCGCGCCTTGCGCGCGGCCACCCTCCCTCGGATTACTTGCCTTCGGGCACGAGATTGGCCAGCTTGCCCTTCTTGTCGAACTGGCAGCTGAAATTCTTCTTGCCATCCATGCCGGCGTCGGCAACGCCGGTGATCGTGTAGCCAGCATCGGCAGCCTGCACCGGCTGCAGCTGGATATAGTCGTTCTTCACATCGAACTTCTTCGCCGCCGCATCCAGGCAGCGGGTGGTCAGCTTGCCGGGATCGGGGCGGTCCGAAGCAAAGGCGTGCGAGCTAAGGACAAGCGCTAGCGAAGCGGCCAGGAGCAAGGAAGGATGGCGCATGGGTCGATCTCCGTACGAGGCACGAGGCCGGATTCATTACCAGCCCGAGTTTGCCTTTCGATTCCTTGCGCTAGGATGAATCGCGTATGCGGAGAAACGTGTTCGCACCATTCGTGTCGTGAGCGCGGCGTCGCAGAATGGTGTAGACGATGGTCGCGCATCGCAATGGCACCCAAAGAAAAAGGAGCGCATCGGCGCTCCTCTGGCTGGAAAAGGTGCCAGAAATTGTCTCTGGCACCCTCTACTGACATCACTGATAGCCCACCGTGAATGTGGCCAAGCCTTTGACCAGTCCCGGCGTAACGGTGTTACTGGTGGTGATGTATCGCGCGGTGAACGGAACCGTCAAGGTGCCGTTCGCGCTGGATCCGGCGTTGAACTGATTCTGGTTTCCAATCGTGGCGGAATCGGGACCGAAACTTACCGCTGTACCGTTGCGCAAGACCTGGATACCCACGCCAGTGGCGGTTGAGCCGGCGGCCAAATTCAACGTGCTGCTGCGATTGCTCGGAACGGTAGCGTCCGTCAACGTCATATAGGCCGTGGTAAGCGCGGTGCCATTACCGCCACTGCATGTAAGTTGCAGATTGAAGTCGACCGGGTTGAAGGTTTGGCCTATGGGGAGGTGGGGATTAGATACCGTGCCCATGGGGACGTTCACCGATTTCGTGGAAACCGAACACGTGGGATTGACGACTTTCACGACAAACGAAGCGTTCCACAAATAGGAAACAAAGAACTGATATCTGGCGCCGTTGGAATGTGTGAGATCGAGTCTGCCGAACTCACCAGACAATGTGCCGCCAGTGGTGATGTTGCCAACCTTCACGAGGCGAATGGTGGTCGGTCCAGCGGCAATGTTGGGTCCTGTAATGCTGCTATAAGGGAGGGTGAGCGGTGCTACGTTGCTACCACCCCATCGGTAAGCCAATCCAGGAATACCGGTTTGCCCATACGAACTGTCATAACCTGGAACGGGGGCACCGGTTATATAGTAATAGGCGCCCGCACCCTGCCCACTGCAGGAACCGGTCCCCATAGGAAGCTGCACCGTAATGGTGGCGACCGTTTGTCCGATGGGGGCACTGTTGTCGATGGAAATGGTTTGCCCGCCTGTCACGGTGAGCGCATAAGCCGGCGATCTAGAGCAAGAGACATCCGCGTGTGCCGGTGAAGGCAGGAGAGGCGCCAATACCAACGTGCTCAGAATAAGCAGATATTTTTTGAAGAAATGACTCATCACTGAAATCCTCGAAGGCGCAGAGACCGATGGCCCCTTCGCGTGTTCACTGTCATTGGCAACGTGCGTCTACGGCATCGAGCACGGCACTGGACTGGCCCTTGTCACGCGCCGGCAGCTGGTAGCTGACCTTGCACTGCTTGGCCTCGTCATCACCCCAGCGCACCAGCAAAGTGCCCCCGTCTTCCGCACCGCGCACGAACAGCTGGCCGCCCTGGCCGACCATGCCGACGGTGTCGCCCTTGTCGTTGAGCACATCGGCGCCAAACGGCAGCGCTTCGCCATTGGCCTGGGTGGCACGGATCATCACGGCGCGACCGCTGACGGTGTTGAACTTCAGCGGGATCACCGCACCGGCGCGCGGCGCCGTCTGTACACGCGTGGTCTGCAGCTCCACGTCCATCGAGGTGCCTAGCGGATCGAGCGTCACATCGTTCATGCGGTACGGCATCAGACCGGTGGCCACGGCGTAACCGCGACGATCGATCTTGGACTGGCCATTGCTGCTGATCAGCGCGCCCTTGGCATCCGGCGCTTCCACGATGGCAATCGGATTATCGAGACTGAGCGACGGCGCCAGCGTCACGCCACCCGGATGGACCACCACGCCACCGGAGGCACTGACGCCGCCTTGCTGGTAGTGGCTGGCATAAGAGTAGTTGGCGTTGAGGTTGGCGTACGACGCCTGCCAGCCGACACTCGCACTGGTCGTGGTCTGCGCGCCGCTCTGATCCGCGTAACCCAAGCTGGCGTTGTAGTTGTACTGGCTGCGATCGCCGAAATTGCCGCTGACCGTCGCGCGATCGGTGTTGCCCGCGTAGTCATCACGCGTGGCCGACAGGGTGAGGTTGGGCCGGTTGCGTGAAGGTGCACCCAGTGGCAGCGAGACGTTGACACCGAACTGATTGTCGTACTTGCTGCCAGCGTAAATTGGGCTGGAAGCGTAGGTACGACTACCCGTGATACCGAAGTTGATGTTGTGCCAGGTGTTGGTGTAACCCAACTGATAGGTCGTGGCGGTAGGCGAATTATTCCAATAGCTCGAACGTGAGCCATTGAAATAGAGCTGTCCGTACTTGCCGCCGAAGTCCTGGTTCAACGTGACTTGCAGGCGTTGCTTGTTGCGATAGGGCACGCCGACATTGACGTCGGTGCTGCGATAGCTGGTCATCACATCCTGACCCTGCACAGCATCCTGCAAGGAGAGGTAGTTTTCATTGGAGTAGCGGTACGCCGCCACCGCAAAGGTGGTGCCGTAGGTGGGTACGTTCTTCGCGTAGGACAGACGCGCGCTGTAGCCGGACAGCGAGCTGCCTGCCCCGGCGAAGTTGGTGTGCGAATTGGTGACGTCCACGCCAAAGGCGCCTGCCGGCGTGTTGACTGCCGCACCGACCAGATAGCTCTTGTACAGCGCGCGATAGGTCGACTGCACGCCACCGTACACAGTCAACCAGTTATTGATACCGCGCTGATATGTCCCCTCAACGAAATAAGGCTTGCCGTTGACCAGCGAATCGTCGCGCACCTGACCGTTGGTGACGGCCCAACGCCCCATGCCGGGACGCAGCAGCATGGGTACCGATGCATACGGCACCACAAACGTATGAATGCTGCCATCCGCTTCATGGACGATGACATTGATGTCGCCGCCGTAACCGGTGGCGTACAGATCGTTGATAACGAAGGGACCCGGAGCGACCGTGGTTTCGTACAGCAGATTGCCGTTCTGCCGCACTTCCACGCGCGCTTGAGTGTTGGCCACGCCGCGCACGGTGGGCGCATAGCCTTGCTGCGAGTCGGGCAGCATGCGGTCGTCGCTGTACATGGTGACGCCACGGAATGCCGTGGCGTCGAACAGAACGCCTTGTGTATAGCTATCACCCAGAGTGAGCTGCGCCTTCCACAGGTCCACGTCGTGCGTGGCGGTGGTGTTGACGTTGTTGTACCGGGTACGGCCGGTATTCTGATCCCAGGTGACAGATTCCTGGCTACGCAGACGCCAGCCCGCTACGTTGAGGCCAAGATTGAGGCCCAGATACGCATTGATATCGTTGCTGTGATAGCCGGCGCTGCGCGCCGAGTAGCTGTCCTTGCTGACTGGCACATAGCTGCCATTGGTCGACAGCATGTAGTTGCCGTTGGCATTGGGCAGATAGGTGCCATCGGCGCCCATCGCATAGGTGCTGCCGTTTTGCACCGTGACTTGATTGCCGTCGGTGCCCAGCGCCGTACCGACGCCCAATCCACGTACACCCGCGTAACTCTGGTTGTTGGAGTAGGCATTGAAGTTGTAGTTGACCAGAAAAGCAGTTTCGCCCTGGTCCCACAACTCAGGACTCACGTACCCTCGTGCGCGGCGCAAGAGCGAACCCTGCGGAATGGACACATCCAGACGCAACGCGCCGGTATCCATCTTGGCGCTGGCATCCTGGCTCACATGACCGATGGAAATGCAGCTATTGCCGGGATTGACTATTGACTGGTCGAGCTTGCTGACATCAACGCCCATCTGCAGCAGCGTGGCGTACGAAAAGCATGGCTGCGCGTTATCGCTGCCTTCGACCGGGTGAAAGTTGATGTCCTCGACCGCGACGCGAATGTTGTTCACGTAGAGATCGGAACGATAAACACCCGGCAGCACCGGATTGCCTTTCTCAAAACGTGAGACGTCCACGTTCTGAGAGCCCGTCGTAAAGGCACCATTGAACTCGACCGCGCCACCTGGCGCCGGATCGATGGCCGGGCTCACCGCTGCAGGCGCTGCCGCGCTCCAGCCTACGCAGGGCACAAGGCCAAGCGAGACGGCAACCAACAAGGCAAGCGGCTTGCGCTCCATGGCGACCGGAATGATTGGGTGTACTTTTTCCATATCGAAGCGCTGCCTGGGCAAGAACGTTTGTTCGGTGGCAGACGGTGAAGTCGAGCTCACCGAACTGAGGTTTAAGGCCAGATCCGGGTTGCAACTCTCCATGCGCCCGTTGTCGGGCGCCTTCTCGAGCGCAGGGGGAGCTAGCGGCGACTGCTGAAACGAACCACTTCTTTTCAGCGGTGACTACGGCTGTGCGTCAGCGCGAAAAAGCAACCTCGTGTGATTCAAAGCCGCCGAAGTCATTGATGACATCAACCGTCAGCTTGCCGCCGGCTGCATTCAAGTCGCCATTGACCGGAAGCTTCTCCGTACCCTTGGCGGGACACATGCCGCCTTTGGCGTCGATGGTCTGCGGCACCGTTGAGCCCTTGGCCACAACCGAGGCAATCGACACGTTGTATGGTGTCGGGTTGGTGCACTCCGCGATAAAACCATTCCCATCGGGCCTGACACGCCAGGTCACCTGGTCAACCGCGTCGAACGCGTTGCCGGGCAGGCCCTTGGGCCGATAGAAAATCTTGATGCGCGAACGGATGGCGAACTGCAGAAAGTTGTTGCTGTCGCCGTCGGTGGCCTTGGGCTTCGTGGGGATCTCCAGCACGTTGAGCCAAAATACCGTTTCGCGATCCTGCGGAGGATTGCCGCCGGTGAACATGATGCGCAGTGTCTGGCCTTTGCCCGCATCCACGCGGGACATTGGCGGCGTCAGAAGAAATGGCGCCTTGCTGGTCTCGGGGTTGGCTTGCAGATCGCCGTCATCGACCCAGGACTGCAGCAGCAACGGTGAGGTGCCGTTGTTGATCATGCTGAGGGTGACCTCGCGCTCAGCCGCCGGATAGATCACACGCGTACCATTGATTTGGATACCTGCGTAGGCGCTGCTGAGCCCACCAACAGCAAGGGCGAGCGCGCAGGCGATACGGGTGAGCTGCTTCATGGCGATTCTCGACGCAATCATGGTCAAAAGAGTTGGGAATGGCGAGGCCGGGCATCGGCCTCGCCAGGTAAATCACCAATCGCCAGCGATTAGTTGTAGATCACCGAGTACATGACTGCGGTGTTCACCAGGCCGACGGTGGCAGCGCCGCCCGTGGCGACGTACTGAGCCACGTAGTCAAGCTGAGCCTTGCCGCCGGAGACGGTGGCCTGCGGCGAACCGCTGCTCGTCCACAGGTTGATCTGCGAACCGTTGGTGTTCAGCACGCCCACTTCCACGTTGTTGGCCATGCCGCCCGTGCCCGGGGTCTTGTTCTTCAGGCGGCCCGTGGCCGGATTGACCATCGCCGAGGCGAAGCCGCTCGGCGTGGTGGCGCCGTCAAAGTGCAAGGTCACCTTGGTGCCGTCGGCGCAGTTGCCGCCCGTACCACCAGCAACGATCAGCGAGAAGGGATGGTCACCGGCGGTCTGGCCATTGGCTGCCAGCGCGTTGACGCTGACCGTGTCGAGCTTGACGGTGATGTCCTTAGCGGCGCCGTCGGTGCCCGCGCCGCCGGTCACGGTGCAGATGGTGTCCGTGATCTGGCCGGTGAAAGTGATGGTGCCGTCGGAAGCCTGCGCCTGCAGAGCTGCGAAGCCAAAGGTGGCAGCCAGAACGGCAGAGAAAAGAGTCTTCTTCATATGAGCTAGTCCTTGAGGATTTAAAGTCGTATTCCAGGGATCGACTGGAAGCTTGTATTTCTCGCCTCGTGATCCGAATTACCCATCAATGGGTAAGGCGCATAGCCTGCAGAAGTCTTGCTCCTGGCTGGCGAGGCATATCTTCGCGACCCGGTTAGCCGGGCGGAATCAGAGCGGTCTCAAAAGTTCCGGAGATTTAACGAGCGGACGTGGCTGTCGCGCTCGTTCTCAGTAGCGCAAACGGCAGCAGGGTCCGGTATTGCGCTATCCACAAAGACTGGCAGCTGCAAAAAAATATGCTGTGCGCTTTAAGCGCTCAGATACGCGAGAGAAAGCCGAAATCACTTCATCGCGTGATTTCGTGCCTGATTCATGGCGAAAAATGAGAGAGTTCTTATTTCATTTCGCGATGTCTGGTGTCGCAGCGGTTATTCGTCATCACGAATGTTTGCGAGCACCCTGGCTATCGAAAGTCGAAGATGCGCAGCGTTGCGGCAACGCGCATGGGATTGCCACGCAACCCGAGTGACACCCAACACCACTCTGCACAAGACTGCGCGGTGGAGGTACTACGCGGTTATGTGTGGGAATTGGTCAGACAAGCCAATCACTCGTCGCGAACGACGGCCTGCACCACCTGACTCTCGGCGAGCAACAACTGCGTGTCGATCTCGGTACCGATGTCGCGAGCGAATTTCTCTACCGCCTGGATGGTGGCTGGATCCAGTTGCCTGGGTTGCGGATCGACCGCGCACAAGGTGCCGAAGAATTGTCCGTAGGCGCGGTAGATGGGCACGGCGATATAGCTCTCGAAGCCATACAGCGCCGGCGTGGGGTGGTTCGAAAAAATCGGGTGCGTGCTCGCATGGTTGAACGTGACCGTCTGACCATGCTGGCGGATGTCGTTGCAGATGGTGGTTTCCAGCACCAAGTCCTGCCCTGCCCGCAAGCCGAACTGGATCGCGTCGTACACCGCGCAGGCGGTCCATCGCGTATCCGATACCTTGGCCACGGTGACGAAGCGCATGCCGGTCTCGCGCGATACGGCCTGGAGTATCGATGCCACGCCGGGCATGCGTGCGATCAGGGCGACATCGCGACTGGTTGTTGCGTTTTCACCGGTAGCCAAGGTGGACCCGGGCGCCAGGCGCTCGCGCATGCGACGCTGCAGGCTCAGGCGCGACACGCGATGCACGAAGTCGCGCAGGTCGCTGGTCACCGCGCGCAGCTGCGCGGCGGGGCCGGTCACCACCAATTGGCGGGCATCGATGCGCACGTCGTGCAGTTGGTGCTGGGCTTTGAACTCGTCGACTTCGGCGACGAAGGCTTCGATCCAGTAGTGATCGGGGCGGGCGCTCAGGAAGGCGAGCATCAGGGGCTCGGCCTTGCCCTCACCATCGACGCAGGGCGCCGGCAGGTCGAATCCGGCCACGGTCGGCGGCCAGACGTATTCGGATGCGTCCTGTGATGCCATGACGTTGATGATTCCCCGATCGCCACCCCGGGCCAGTATGCGCCATGTGATGGCGATGTGACGCCCTACTTAGGTGTAATTCCGGGGTACTCAAAAGCGGGGGCGGCGCCAGGGCCTAAGTGGTCACAGCCGGCGCGGGAGCGGTCACCGGACGCAGGTCCTGCAGGGTCGTCGGCAGCAGCTCGCTGATGGTCGGGTGGATGTGTACCGCGTGCGTTACAGTCCGGTACGGCGCATCGGCGTACATCACATCGAGCAGGCAGTGGATCGCCTCGTCGCCGCTGGCGCCGAGGATGGCGGCGCCGAGAAGACGTTCGCTTTGACCGTCGACGATGACCTTCATGAAGCCCAGCGTCTCGCCTCGCTCGATGGCGCGGCCGACACGTGTCATCGGGCGCACGCCGACCTGCACGTCGTGGCCCTTTTGCAGGGCTTCGGTCTCGGTCAGGCCGATGCGTCCCAGGGGCGGGTCGATGTACAGCGCATAGGCGGGGATGCGATCGGAGATGCGGCGAGGCTCGTTGTCCAGCACGTTGGCGGCGACGATCTCGTAGTCGTTGTAGGAGGTGTGGGTGAAGGCGCCGCGACCGTTGCAATCGCCCATGGCCCAGATGCCCTCGACATTGGTGCGGCATTGATCGTCGACCACGATGTAGCCGTTCTTGTCCATCTTGACGCCGGCCTTGTCCAGGCCGAGGTCGTCCGTGTTCGGACGCCGGCCCACGGCCAGCAGCAGATGCGTGCCGTGCACCTTCATGCGCGGCTCGGCGCATTCGGCGATCACGCAGATCTCGCCCGCCGAGCCCTCCAGCTCGATGCACTCCGCGCCAAGATGCAGGGTGATGCCTTCGCGCTCGAGGATATCCACGACGGCGGCGGAGACATCCGGATCTTCGCGCGGCAACAGGCGCTGGCTGCGCTCCACGATGGAGACCTCGGCGCCGAAGCGGCGAAACATCTGGCCGAATTCCAGGCCGATATAGCTGCCGCCCACGATCACCAGGTGCCTGGGCAGCTCTTGCAGTTCGAGGATGCCGACGTTGGTGAGATACGGCACCGTGCCTACGCCGGGGAAATTCGGCTCGACGGCACGGCCACCCACGTTGATGAAGAACTGGTCGGCCTCGATCAGCTCATCGCCGACACGCAGCGTCCGGGGCGATTCGAATTGCGCATGACCGCGAAACAAGGTGACGTTGGCCATGCCCGCCACCCAGTTCTCGACGTTTTCGCGCGAACGCCCGGAGATGCCTTGCGTGCGCTTCCACACCTGGGCCATGTCCACCGTGATCTCGCCGGTGCCCACGCCATAGTCCGCGGCACGACGTCCCATGTGGGCCACCTCCGCACTGGCCACCATGGCCTTGGTGGGAATGCAGCCGGTGTTGACGCAGGTGCCGCCCATCAGCTTGCGCTCGATCAGGGCCACTTTGCGCCCGGCGGCGCCCAGGCGTCCGGCCAGCGATGGGCCGGCCTGCCCTGCTCCGATTACTACTGCATCGAATCGCTTGGTCATGATGGCTGCCAGGGGGAATCCGAAAAACGTTAGCGTGGCACCGTGACAGGAAAGGTCGCGTCAAGGCGCGCCATCTCAACCACCGTCATCCCTGCGAAGGCAGGGATCCAGTGCCTTCGCGCTTCGTGAGACGAAAGTCGCTGGATCCCTGCCTTCGCAGGGATGACGAGCAAAAAATCAGTGCGTCGCCAGGCGGGCGGCATGGCTCGCCATGACGCGGTTTTCCTGCGCCGGCAGCACGCGTGTCTGCAGCGATGGAAAGCACGGAGCGAGATGGGCTTTGACGCTGGCGCGCGTCGGTTCGTCGTGTTCGCCGATGCCGCCCGTGAAGACCAGCAGGTCCACGCCGCCCAGTACCACCGCCATGCCGGCGGCCTGCCGCGACACGGACAAGGCGAACTGCTCCAGCGCCAGTGCGGCCAGCGGTTGATGCTTGGCGGCGCGCAGTTCGCGTACGTCGGCGCTGAGATCAGAAATGCCACGCAGACCCGAGCGATGTTCCAGCAAGTCGTTCAGCTCGCTCGGGCTGGCGTGCCCCTCGCGGAGCAGAAACAGCATCACGCCGGGATCGAGATCGCCCGGGCGCGTTCCCATCAGAATGCCGCCGGTCGGGGTCATGCCCATGCTGGTGTCGATGGACTGGCCATCGCGTACAGCGGTGAGGCTGGCGCCGCTGCCGAGGTGGGCGATGATCAACCGGACCGGCACCGGATCCAGCTGCGCGAGGATCGACTCGCACGAGAGGCCGTGAAAGCCATAGCGCTGCACGCCTTTTGCCAGCAAGGCGTGCGGCAACGGCAAGATGCGCGCCGTATCAGGAAGGTCGCGATGAAAGGCGGTGTCGAAACAGGCGATTTGCGAAGCCTGCGGCAGCGCCTTGATCGCATGCCTCACCCATCCAAGGGCGGCGGGAACATGCAGCGGCGCAAAGCTGGCGGCAGCTTCGATCTTGCGCAGCACATCGTCGTCGATCAGGCAGTGTTCCCGCAGCCATGGACCGCCATGCACGATGCGGTGAGCGACCGCGTCAATCGTGGTGATGCCCGCGAGCTTACGCAAGGCATCCCGCGCTGCCTCATCGCCCTCACCAGCAAGCTCCCGCTCCACCGAGCGGGATCCGTCGTGATAGCGCAACTGCCGGCGCTCACCCCGTGTCTGGATCTCACCTTCGGCCACTGCTTGTGGCCCGTCCGAGTCCACCCGATAGATACCGAACTTCAGCGACGAGGAGCCGACATTCAGGGTCAATACCTTCATGCAGGCTGCCATTGCCAGTTGAGGATGTCCGGCAGATCCACGCCGTGCTCACTCACGTAGAGACGATGGCGCTCGATATCGCTCCAATAGCGCTGTCTCGCCTCCGCGCGCATGGCCACGAGCCTTGGCACGCGATTGACCACATCCAGGGCGAGCTGAAAACGGTCGAGGTTGTTGAGCACCATCATGTCGAATGGCGTGGTGGTGGTGCCCTCTTCCTTGTAGCCGCGCACGTGGATGTTGTCGTGGTTGTGCCGGCGATAGGTGAGCTTGTGGATGATGCCCGGATAGCCGTGGAAGGCGAAAATCACCGGCTTGTCGCGCGTGAACAGGCGATCGAACTGGTCGTCATCCATGCCGTGCGGGTGTTCGTCGGCGGTCTGCAGGGTCAGCAGGTCGACCACGTTGACCACGCGGATGCGCAAGTCCGGGATGCGCTGGCGCAGCAGCATGACGGCTGCCAACGCTTCAACGGTAGGCGCGTCTCCGGCGCAGGCCAGCACCACATCCGGGTCGTCATCGCCGTGGCCGGCCCAGTGCCAGATGCCGGCACCTGCCGTGCAATGCGCGATGGCCGATTCGATATCCAGCCACTGCCAGTCCGGCTGCTTGCCGGAGATGATCAAGTTCACATAGTGACGGCTGCGCAGGCAGTGATCGGCTACCGACAGCAGGCAGTTCGCGTCCGGTGGCAGGTAGATGCGCACGATCTCGGCTTTCTTGTTCGCCACATGATCGATGAAGCCCGGGTCCTGGTGCGAGAAGCCGTTGTGGTCCTGATGCCACACATGCGAGCTGAGCAAGTAATTGAGCGACGCGATTGGTGGTCGCCAGGCCATGGTGCGGGTCACCTTCAACCACTTGGCGTGCTGGTTGAACATCGAGTCGACGATATGGATGAAGGCCTCGTAGCAGTTGAATAGGCCGTGCCGACCGGTGAGCAGATAGCCTTCCAGCCAGCCCTGGCATTGGTGCTCGCTGAGCATCTCCATTACACGGCCATCGGGCGCCAGATTCATGTCGGTATCGACGGTCTCGGCCATCCAGACCTTGGGCGAGACTTCGTAGACCGCTTCCAGGCGATTGGATGCAGTCTCGTCCGGACCAAATAGACGGAAGTTGCCGGTATCGCGATTGAGCGCCATCACGTCGCGCAGCCAGCGACCGAGATTGCGCGTGGCCCCGGCCTTGAGTGCGCCGGGGCGTTCGAAGCTCAGCGCATGATCACGGAAATTAGGCATGCGCAAAGGCTTCAACAAGCTGCCGCCATTGGCGTGCGGATTGGCGCTCATGCGTCGATGCCCGGTGGGCGGCAATTCGGCCAGCTCGTCGATCAGCGTGCCATTGCGGTCGAACAATGCCTGCGGTTGATAGCTTTGCATCCACTGTTCGAGGATCTGCAGATGCCCGGGCTTGGACATGTCCGACAGCGGCACCTGGTGCGCACGCCAGGTGCCTTCGACCGGCAAGCCATCGACAAAGGCGGGGCCGGTCCAGCCCTTGGGCGAACGCAACACGATCATCGGCCAGCGCGGCCGCGTGGCGGCGCCGGCACCTGCGCGACGGGCGCGACGCTGGATGCGCTGGATCCGCGAGAGACAGGCATCCATGGCCGCGGCAAACGCGACGTGCATCAGGGCGGGATCGTTGCCCTCGACAAAGATCGGGTCGTGGCCGTATCCCTGCAGCAGATATTTCAGTTCACGGTCGCCAATGCGCGCCAGCACCGTGGGGTTGGCGATCTTGTAGCCATTCAAATGCAGGATCGGCAACACCGCGCCGTCGCGCGCGGGGTTCAGGAATTTATTGGAATGCCAGCTGGTGGCGAGCGGGCCGGTCTCCGCCTCACCATCGCCAATGATGCAGGTGACGATCAGCTCGGGGTTGTCGAAGGCCGCGCCATACGCATGCGACAAGGAATATCCCAGCTCGCCGCCCTCATGGATCGAGCCCGGCGTCTCGGGCGCCACATGACTGGGCACGCCGTACGGCCAGGAAAACTGGCGGAACAACTGATGCATGCCTTCGCGATCGCGACCAACGTGCGGATAGACCTCGGTATAGGAGCCTTCCAGATAGCTGTTCGCAACCAGTCCGGGACCGCCGTGCCCCGGCCCGATCACGTAAATCATGTTCAGGTCGTGCTGCCGGATGATCCGGTTCAGATGCACGTAGATGAAGTTGAGCCCGGAGGTGGTGCCCCAGTGGCCGAGCAGACGCTGTTTGACGTGCTCCAGCCGCAACGGCTCTTCAAGCAGCGGATTGTCCCGCAGGTAGATCTGCCCGACGGTGAGATAGTTCGCTGCATTCCAGTAGCGATGCATCCGGTCCATCAGGACGGGATCGAGTGACGGCATGGCGCGCTTCCTCAGGTCCGGAACTCAAGGCCCCGGATCGTGCCAATCGCCGCGTGCAGGTGCCGTCATCAGCCGCCAGGGCGTCGGGTCAGCGCACCATGGGCATCACATCGAGCTCGTTGGTGACTTCTTTGACGCCATTCACCTGCCGCGCGACGGTCTCGACCCGCAGTGACTCGGTATCGTTCTTGACCGGGCCGCGAAGCACGATGGCGCCATCGGAGACAATCACTTCCACACGGTGTCCGGCATCGGAGAGCGACGTATCGTTCGCCAGCGCCTTGCGCACCGCTGCCTGCAGCTGCGCGTCGGCGGAACTGTGCACCTGCGATGCCGCTTCCTTCGGCGTTGCTGCCTGAAAAGCCATTGCCGGGCCGGCAGCGAGCATCACCAACCACCCCATGACATGAGCTTTCATACGTTTGCCTCGTCGCGTATCGGGCCTGATCTGCGACTTTATTAATCGTCGAACGCCGTGAAACGCGCGTGCATTTTGCCTTTGGCCCGCGCGGGCCGACACGGCCACAGGCGCCCGCCTGGGCATAAAAAGAGACAGCCCCTACGTGAGGGGCTGTCAGACATCCTTGTTTCTTCTGTCCGTCCAGTGACAGGGCGCCATATTCACAGGATTTCGCTGACAGGCAAATCGGACGAATCTGAGATTGACATGTCGATCCGCGATGAACGGGTCCGCCGCGCGCCAGGGCTGCTTCTCGATCAGGCCTGCGATGCGTCCGCCCCCCCCTGATGACCGCCGATCCTGCTGTTGCCGGGCGACGCGTCGTGATGATCAGCCACTGACACCGTTGCTGAGAGTCCTCTGATTTACGCCCAGCTTTCGTCGAATCATGCGCTGCACAAACTACAGTGATCGCAAGATCATCACTGTGAAGTTGCGTCATGCCTCTCCGTATCATCGTTGCCGATGACCATCCGATCGTTCGGGTCAGCGTCATCGCGGAATCTCAAAAGATCGCCGGCGTGGACGTCGTCGCCGAAGCCCATTCGCCCCGGGAACTGCTTGCGACGCTGCAGCGCACGCCTTGCGACCTGGTCATCACCGACTTCAGCATGCCAGGCCCTGCGGGCGACGATGGCATGGAGCTGCTGGAGCAAATTCGCGGCCGCTGGCCGGACATCCAGGTGATCGTGCTCACCATGTTGTCGAACGCCGGGCTGCTCAATGCGATCCGCTCCAAAGGCGTTGCCGCCCTGCTTAGCAAATCGGACCGGCTCGATGACATCGCCAGCGCGATTCGCGCCATCAAGGCGGGCGAAACGTATATGAGCGCATCGGTGGTGCGCCTGCTAGGCCTTTCCGCCGGCAGCGTGCGCGAGGACGGCCTGCTCGCCCTGACCGAGAAGGAAATCGAAGTGCTGCGGCTGTTTGTGTCCGGATCCACGATCTCGGAGATCGCCGCCAAGCGCGAGCGCAGCGTCAAGACCATCAGCCATCAGAAGATGAGCGCGATGCACAAGCTCGGCATCCGCAACGACCCCGAGCTGTACAACTACGCGCACGAACACGGGCTCGGCTGAGCCGCGTGGTGACCCGCCGAGCACCAGGCCCGGCGGGTCTGCTTGCTTACTTGCCGAAGTCGTACCCCACTTCGAGATACACCGAGCGACCCAGCGCGTTGTACAGGGTCACGTCGTAGTACGGCCAGTTGCCGTTGGTGGTATCGGTGGGCGGACGCTTGTTGGCGATGTTGTTGACCACCAGCGAGATCGTCGTCTTCGGCATGATCTTGTAGTTCACGCTGCCGTTGAAGGTGATCCACGGGCCGATGTTTTTCTCGGTGCCGATGGAGTTCCAGGAAGTGCCATTGCGGATGCCGTACAGCGTGCTGCTCCACTTGCCGATATTCCAGGTGGCCGTGCCGCTGACCCTGCTCTTGAACTCGTTGGAGTTGGCGCAGCACAGGTAGTTGGTCACAGGATCGCCGGCCTTTTCCTGATAGGTGTGCTTGAGCTCGTCGTAGTAGTCCAGGCTAAACAGGAAGCTGCCGATCGATGACGTCTTGAAGTGATAGTTCAGGCTGGACTGGATGCCGGTCTGGTATTCCGTGGCCACGTTGATCGGATAGGTATCCACTTCCGATATGCCGCCCGGATTGACCGGATCGGTGGACGGCAGGCGCTTCACTTCGCCCAGCACTTCGCGACAGGTCGGCGAGTTGATGTCGAACGCTTGCTGGCCGTTCTCGGAGGTGCCGAGGCGGCAGTTGGCTTCCTGCTGCAGGATCTCGTCGCTGCTCAAGGTCACCACTTCGTTGGAGATGCGGATGGCGTTGTAGTCCACCGACCAGCTCAGGTTGTTGTCCGCCGTCGACCAGACGAAGCCGTAGGTGAAGGACTTGGCCGTGATGTCCTTGAGGTTGGTGTTACCCGAAGACACCGCCAGCATCGACGTGCCTGACTGCGCGCAGTCGCCGTAGTTCTGCGAGTTGTAACCCTCCTGGCGACACTTGTAGTAGTCGGTCGACTGCGAATAGCCGCTGCTATGGGAGGAGAACAGGTAGAACATGTCCGGCGCGCGGAACGCCGTGGCGTAGCTGCCGCGCAACAGCAGCGTGTCGATCGGACGGTATTCCAGGCCGAGCTTGTACGTGGCCTTGCCGTTGCCCGTGCCCGCGTAGCTGTACTTGTCATAGCGCGAGGACACGTTGGCGATCAACGTCTCAAACAGCGGAATGCGCATCTCGCCGCCGAAGGCGTACTGGCTGCGCTTGCCTGATGCGGTGGTGCTGCCGGTCACGCCCCGATAGTAGCCTTCGGCGGCTGCCGGGCTGGCCGAGCTGTTGTCGAAACGCTCGTTGCTGTTCTGCACGATGGCGGCGAAGCCCACGTCGCCCGCGGGCAGCGAAAACAGCGAGGTGGTGTTGGCGGTGAGGGTCTCGTTCTGCGTCCAGGCCATCGATTGGGAGATGTTGGGCGCGGTGAACTGATCGTACTGGGCACGCGTCAGCGGTTGATACAATCGATCTAAATTCGGCGCGAAAATAGCGTAGCCATTGGGGTCGGTGCCCAGCTGCGGCCCGAGGTAGTAATCGTCGATGCCATTGGCGGCAAGGAAGTCGGTCGACTTGCGCGTCACATTGGACTGCGAACGGTTGTAGTAGCCGTCGTAGTTCCAGCTCGAATTGCCGATGCTGCCGCGCACACCCAGGCTCACGTTGTAGGTGCGGGTGAACACGTGCTGGTCCTGCGCATCGGAGCCCACTTCCTCGGGCGCAAAGATGCGCTGCCATTCCTCGTACTGGCCGCTGGTCTTGTTGTAGAACGTGTTGTTCCAGAACGGACTGCCGCCGTTGTAGGTTGGGTTGCTGTAGCTGTACAGCATGTCCGCATACAGCTCGGTGCTGTCGTTGAGGTGATAGCGCGCGAACAATGAACCGTTGGCTTCGGTGCTCTTGTTGGCCAGCGTGGCATAGCTCACGTTGTTCGGACTGCCGCAGTAATAGCCGAGATTGGAGCCCGCGCGGTAGCTGTACGCGGTGGTGCCGTTGTACAGATAGCTCAGCGGCGCGCAGGTGGCCGAGCCCGGATCGATGTAGTGCGGATTGTCGCCTTCGGCCAGGCGCAGGAAGGTGCGCGAGGGCACGCCAGGTTTGCCGGTCGGGTCGTCGTTATAGGAATCGATATAGCTGCGCTGGTACGCCCAGATCGGGTTTTCCTGGGACAGCTGCAGGCCGCCGCTCAGCTCCAAATTGCCCCAGGTGTGGCCCGAGCTCACCTGCAGTCGCTTGCTGGCGCCACCGCCGTCGCTGTAGTCGCCGTAGCGGAAGCTCACGTGCGTGCCGTCGATGTGATCCTTCATCACGATGTTGACTACGCCGGCAATCGCCGCCGAGCCGTAGATCGAGGACTGGCCGCCGGTCAGCACGTCGATATGGTCGATCAGGCCTACCGGAATATTGGCGATGTCGGTGATGTTGTTGTTGCCGTTGTAGGCGAGCGGATAGCTCGCCATCGGCCGGCCGTTGAGCAGGGTGAGCGTGAAACTGGGATTGAGGCCGAACAGGCTGACGGTCTTGGCGCCGGGCGTATAACCACCGGTGAACTGCGGGTCCTGCACCGAACCGTTGGCAATCGGCAGCGAACGCAGCGCATCGAACGTATCGGTAAAGCCCTGCTGGTCGATGTCCTTGGCGGTGATGGTGGTGATGGGCGACGGCCCTTCGATCTGCGCGCGCGGAATCAGCGAGCCGGTCACCGTCACCGCTTCGAGCTTCTTGGTCTTCTTTTCATCGGTGGCCGTCGCGACGGGCGGCGTGCTGTTGTCCTGCGCCGAGCTCGACTGCGCGATGGGCGCTGGCGCTGCAACGTCGTTGTCCCCGGCCAGCGCCTGTCCAATCGACAAGGCCAGCAAACTGACTGCAAATGCACTTACTACGTGAGCTTTCATAAACAGCGGTTCTCCCCGGAATGTGCTCACCGCCCCTCTAAGACGGCTTGCTAAGACAAACCTCGCCACCGTCTCTGGCCGACGGCAAAACGAAGACACAAAACTCCCCCTATGCCGCAGAAGTCAGCCTTCTGCGGTCCAGGCCTTTCCTTGCTGGATCAACTCAGGGCGTAGGCGCTAACCCAAGCCACTCCACCTCTGACAATGCAACGCCTTGCGATGCATCGACATGTTCCGCACGCCACCGGTAGTGCGCGTAATTCCCCTGGTGCGCCACACCGAATGCGCGCGTCTGCCGACGCCATGGAAATGCTTCGCCGCGACGCTCATCCAGGCTGACCCAGTGAACGCCATCGGTTGAACCTTCGAACTTCCAACTCTTGGGATCGCGACCCGCCTTGGCCGACGAGGTGAGCGTATACATCGAAATCTCACGCGGCTGGTCGAGATCCAATTGCACGGTCGGCGAGGAACCCTTGAGCGACGCCTCGGTATCGGAGGTGTTGTCGCTCAATGCGCGGGCGGCGCCGTCATCGCCTGCGACCACGACGTGCGCACCCTTGCCGTCGGCAAGATCGACCAGCGGCGCCGGCGCCTTCGCGCCCGACGTCTGCGACGGCAGTCGTGCTTCGCCGTCCGCACTACCCCACTGGGACGGTGCGGCGCCCATGCGGAAATCGAGCACCGCGCCGTCGACCAGATCGGCATGCGCAAGCCAGCTACGGTCGTAGGCCTTGCCGTTGATCGTCATGCTCTGGATATAGCGATTGCGATCGCTCACGTCCGGCGCACGAATGTCGATGGTCTTGCCATTGTCCAGATGGATGATCATGCGCGGGAAATACGGCGCGCCGATCGCATAGGTGGGCGTGCCCATGCGCAGCGGATAGAAACCCGCCGCACTGAACACCCACCACGCGGACATCTCGCCGTTGTCTTCGTCGCCCGGATAGCCCTGGCCGATCTCGCTGCCGATATACAGCCGCGACAGCGCATCGCGCACTTTGTCCTGCGTCTTCCACGGCTGGCCGACCAGGTCGTACATGTAGAGGATGTGGTGCGAAGGCTGGTTGCTGTGGCCGTACTGGCCCATGCGCACGTCGCGCGCCTCGAGCATCTCGTGGATGATGCCGCCGTATTCGCCCACGTTGAAATCGGTGCCGGCGCCGAAGAACGCGTCGAGCTTCCTGGCCAGGCCATCGATGCCGCCGTAGAGATTGGCCAGGCCCTGCCCGTCCTGCACGCCTTCGAACGTCATGTTCCAGGCATTGGTTTCGGTGTAATCGCCACCCCAGGCCTTCGGATCGAAATGCTCAGCATCGACGCGCCAGGAACCGTCCGGCTTGCGGCCCACGAAAAAGCCGACCGCCGCGTCGAACAGGTTCACGAAGTTCAGCGAGCGGCTGTGGAAGTAGCGGGCATCGTCGGCATAGTGCGCGGCATAGGGATCGCTCGCCTCATGCCCGGCGGCCAGTGTCTGCGCCAGTTCGCCGATGCCGAAGTCGTTGAGATAACCGGCCATCGACCACGACAGCCCCTCGTCGGTGCTGTTGTCGATATAGCCCTTGAACACCGAGCGCTCGATACCCTTGCGGCCTGCGCCGGGAATCTCGCTTACCACGGTCGCGTCCTTGAGGGCAGCCTGATAGAACGAGCGCACATCGAAGTTATGGATGCCCTTGTTCCAGGCATCGGCAAACGCGACGTCGGCGCTCGTGCCCACCATCAGGTCGGCATAACCGGGCGATGACCAGCGCGCGATCCAGCCTCCATCGCGATACTGCTGCACGAAGCCGTCGATCATCTCGCCCGCCTGCGTGGGCGTCAGCAGCGCATAGGCCGGCCATGCGGTGCGATAGGTGTCCCACAGGCCGTTGTTGACGTACGGCTTGCCGGCAACGATGCGCGCGCCTGTCTGCGTCGGCGTGTTGGCGCCGGTGGCTGCAGAGAACGGGCTGGCGTAACGATAGTCCGGCTTTGCTGCCGTGCCGACGTTTTCGTACGCCTCATTCGGATACAGGAACAGGCGATACAGGTTGGAATACAGCGTCACCTTGTCGGACGCGCCGGCACCGGGAATCTCGATGTGGCCGAGCATCTCATTCCAGCGCGACGCCGCGCGTGCCTGCACGCTGTCGAAAGTGTCGTTGTCGGCAATCTCCTGGGCCAGATTGCGCTTGGCCTGCTCCAGGCTGATCAAGGAGGTGGCGATGCGCATCGTCACCGTTTTGTCCGCCGCCGTGTCGAAGCCGAACCACGCGCCCACGTGATCGCGACCCTGCGCGCTCAGCCGACCGCTCTCGGTCACCGGCCGATCGAAGCTGGCGTAGAAGAACAAGCGCGTGGCGCCCGTGGACAAATGGCTGGCCACGTCGGAATAACCGCTGATGCTGCCGTGCTGCGGATCGAGCTCGATGCCCGCCTTGTCATTGCGGTTGTCGAACACCAGCTGCGAGCGATCGCCCTTGAAGGTGAAGCGCATCATGGCGGCGTGACTGGTCGGTGTCATGGCGGCGCTGATGCCGTTGTCGAAGGTGACCTGATACAGATCGGCGCGTGCGGTTTCGTGATCGTGGGTGAAGCTCAGCGAGCGCGCATCGCGATCGAGCGGCGGCGCACCGCTGGCCACGGCGGCCGGCATGATCTGGAAGGTCTGGCGATCGCCCATCCACGGGCTGGGCTCGTGGCTCAGCGCGAACGCCTGGATGCGCGGATGGTTATCCGGGCCGTTGCGGTCCTGGTACTGATAGATCCAGTCCGAACCGGCCTGCGTCGCCGGGGTCCAGAAATTGAAACCATGCGGGAGGGCCACGGCCGGAAAATTATTGCCGCGCGAGAAATGCGCGTTGGCGTTGCTGCCGCGACGCGTGTCCACATAGGTGTTGGGCGATGCATCTGCGGCCGCAGGGACATCACTCAGCCGCAGGTCATCGATATAGCCGTGGAAAGCGTCCGTGTCCTTGGGCGCCGCTTCCACCAGTTCGATCGCGGCCACCGTCTTGCCGGCCGCCACCGCACCCACGTCGATATCGAGCGCATTCCACTGATTGTCGTGCAACATGCGCGCAGCGCCCTGCGCGGACGCGTTCGCCGGTACACGATGCTGATCTTGGGCATGCAGCGACGACAGCCGCGTGCCGTCGGTGAACACCAGGTCCACGGCGACGTACTGCGCCAGGCCGCGCGCCTCTCCGCTCGGATCGGCGGGAAGCACCACATAGGAAAGATGCGAGTTCGCCGTCAGCGGCTGCTTGGCGTGAAACAGCACCGTGCGCCGCTCATGCGCGTCGCTGACCGCGTCGGCGTCATAGCGAAGGCTGTGCGTGCCGGTAAAACCGACACCCGGCTTGGAGGTGAGGGATTCCTCCTTGCCGGGGCCGGACACCACACTCATGCGCCAGCCTTTGACGCTGGCTGAATCGGGTTGGGCGTCGCCGGTTTCGAACGAGGTGGCAAAGCCCTGGGTCGGCGCGGTCGCTGCATGCGCCGCCGACGCAAGACCCAGTGCAACAGCGAGACTCATCACCTGACGACGCATACCTTGCGCCGCCGTGATGCCATGCATAGCCGTCCGCTTATTCATCCACGCTCTCCGCAATCCAGTCCGCCCAACATGGGGTGATGCATGCTCGTGCCGCTTACGCTTTCGGCGGCGGGAACGACGGCGGCGCCTTGGCGATATCGCTGCCCCAAGCCTTATTGGCCTGCGCACCCAGGGTAAATTCAAGCTTCCCGCCATGCTCGGCGAAACTCGCCGGCAACCACGGACTGTCGTGCGGCTTGCCGTTCACGCTCAGGGACTGCACGAACGGTGTCTGCGCCGAAGCCGATGGCGCGGCAATCACCACATCACCCTGTGTGCGATGAATCACTGCATGGGTGAACAACGGGCTGCCGAGGATGAGTTCGCCACGACCCGGAATGGCCGGATACATGCCGAGCGCGGACCACACATACCAGGACGACATCTCGCCCAGGTCGTCGTTGCCGGGAATGCCTTCGGGCGTGTTCTTCCACAGCGTGTTCACCACGATGCGCACGGCCTCCTGCGTCTTGGACGGCTGTCCGACAAAGGCATACAACCAGGGCGTGCCCACCGAGGGCTCGTTGTCGAGCTCGGCATGCAAGGGACCGGCTTCGGTCAGCGCCCACTTGCCCTTGTCGTCGTGGAAGAAGCGATCCAGACGAGCCGATGCCTTCTCGATGCCGCCCATCTGATCGAACAGGCCACGCACGTCGAACGGCACCATCCACAGATAGACCGCCGCGCTGCCTTCGACAAAGCCATCGTCGGCCTCGGGCTTGAACGCGGGCCAGCTGCCGTCGGCATTGCGGTTCTGGATATAGCCGCCTTCCGGCGCCGCCTTCGGGTTGAACAGGTTGCGCCAGTAGCCGGCGCGGGTCAGGAACAGCGCTTCGTTCTTCTTGTCGCCGACGCGGGCAGCAAGCTGGGAGAGCGCAAAATCCGCCGTCACGTCTTCCAGCGTTTCCGCCGCGCCGCCCCAGGCGTGCGAGGTGGTGGCGATGTAATGCAACTTCAGCCACTGGTCGAGCGACGGACGCTGGCCCACGCACTCCACGTTGCAGCCGTCGTCGGAGAGATCGTTGGCAGTCGTCACAGTCGCCGCCGTCAGCAGCGAGGCATACGCGCCCTTCAGGTCGAACTCGTGGCCGCCGAAGGCATCGATGGCAGCCAACGCGGGCACGGCCGGGTCGCCGCTCATCACGTGGGTGCCGCCGTTGTTGTGCGTCCAGCGATCCCACTCACCGTGGTTCTGATTGGCCTGGTTGAACAGCGACTGCGCGATATCGCTGCCCACGTCCGGATACAGCCAGGTGACCAGCTGCAACTGCGAGCGGTATATATCCCAGCCGGAGAAGTTGGCGTACTGCACGCGCTGCTTGCCTTCGACGCGATGCACCTGCTGGTCGAAACCGCGGTATTCGCCGTTGACGTCGCTGAATACGTTGGGGTGCAGCAGGGAGTGATAGAGCGCGCTGTAGAACGTAGTGCGCTCATCGGCGCTGCCGCCCGTGATGGCGACCTTGCCGAGCGCATCGTTCCACGCCTGGCGAGCCTTGGCCTGCACCTGCGCCACCGTCTGCCCCGCGGGAATCTCCGCCGCGAGGTTGGCCTTGGCGTTGTCGAGGCTCACGTACGAGATGCCCACGCGAACGTTCACGGCGCCCTTGGCCGGATCAAAACCCAGCCACACGCCCGAGCCCTTGCCCGCGGTGGGGAAGCCCTTCGCGTCATAACCCGTGCCGCCTTGCGCCGCCGTCTTGCCGGGCTGCACCTCGCCGTCATGCCAGGCACCCGTGGAGGCGAACGGCTGATCGAACTGCGCCACGAAGTACAGCGTGTAGTAGCTGCGCTGATCAGCCTTGGCCAGGTAGCCGCAGAAATTGCCGCTGGTGACCGAACCGGTGACGGTGTGCGTGGCACGATCGATGCTGACGTTCGCGTCGCTGCTGCCCACTTCGGAATCGGAGGTGCGAATCAGCAGATTGGCCGGCTTGTTGGCAGGAAACGCAAAGCTGCCGATGCCGCTGCGCGTTGCTGCCGCCAGTTCCACCTGCACGTCATTGGCCAGGCGCACACGATACGCGCCGGCCGTGGCCTGCTCGTTGGCGTGCGTGTAGTCGCTGGCGTAGGTGGCATCGGTGAGATCAGCCGAAGGCGAGGCCTGCACGGCGGTGGTCACCGGCATAAAGGGCACATCGCCGCTCGCGCCAGCACAACCGGCGCCGGAGATATGCGTGAGGCTCAAACCGCGGATGCGCGGCGCGTCGTACAGATAGCCGCTGGGCGAGGCGGTACGGGTGTGCTTGCCGCGCGTGTTCTCCGGACTCCACTGCAACATGCCGAACGGAACCACCGCGCCCGGATAGGTGTTGCCGCCATGGCGGCTGCCAATCAGCGGATTGACCTCGTCCGCCGGCTGACTCGCGCCCTGCGCCAACAAGGGCGACGCGGCCGCCATCGACACGCCACACGCCAGCGCCGCGATCCACGCGCGACGAAGCCCCTGCCTACCCGACAAGCCCTGCCCCATGCCACCTCTCCCCGACGGACGTTTAGCCGTCTTCACATATTTAGATCGATCTAAATTGAGCATCTAAAAAAAGGCCACGAAGTGATGGACCCGGTTCCCGGATGACAGCGACTTGTGCCTGTCCCCAACTCTAACCTGCTTTGCAGCCGGGATGCTTGCTGCAATGCAAAAGAGGCCCAGGGGTCGCACCCATCGCCTCAATTCGCATTGGCTTTATCCCTTCAGCCATCGCCGCGCCCGCTTGTCTGTGGGAGCGCACCCTGTGCGCGACAGCGACGCTGCGGTGTACCGCTTCGTAGGTTTGTCGCGCACAGGGTGCGCTCCCACAAAGAAGCGGACCGGCAAGATTGATCCGCCATCCACAGGCCTGCGTCCTCCCTTGTAGGAGCGCACTTGTGCGCGACCGCAGAGCTGGGGTGTACCGCTCCGTAGGTTTGTCGCGCACAGGGTGCGCTCCCACAAAGAAGCCGATCGGCAATGTTGATCCGCCATCCACAGACCTGCGCCCTCCCTTGTAGGAGCGCACTTGTGCGCGACCGCAGAGCTGGGGTGTACGTCTCCGCGCGCCATCGCGAAGAGGAATTAATGCAGAGCCTCACTGCGCCCGCTTGTCTGTGGGAGCGCACCCTGTGCGCGACAGCCACGCTGCGGTGTACCGCTCCGTAGGTTTGTCGCGCACAGGGTGCGCTCCCACAGACAAGCGGATCGCATGGTTGAAATCGTGCGCGACGGCGAGCGTGCTCCCTTGTAGGAGCGCACCTTGTGCGCGACCGCAGCGCTGAGGTGTACCGCTCCGTTGGTGGGTCGCGCACAAGTGCGCTCCTACAAGGGAGCTGCTTGGCCCAACAACGTCGCGTTGTTCAGCTCTTGATCCAGCTCTTGATCCGGCTCTTGATCCCCGGGGTCCCCGTATGACGCGGCGGGCGGGTGGAGGAAAGCCCGGAGGGTGGCCGCATGGATGCGGCCAGTTTTTCGACAGGACAGGGATGTCCTGTCGAAAAACCCCGTAACCCGCACGCGCACCTGGAGGACCGAAGGTCCGGAAGGCGCGTCATCCGGGGGGCCCTTCTCTTTGGTTACTTTCTCTTGGGCAAGCAAGAGAAAGTAACCCGGCCTCCGGCAGGAGGACGGAAGCCCGCGGCAGGCGAGCCAGGTCGCGACATGGCGATAACCGAAGACCGACGCTACTGGATCCCGGCCTGCGCCGGGATGACGGGCAAAAAAAACTGCCTTCGCCCAGATGCCCGCCGCTATGCGAACGCCTCAAAGCTCGCACACGCCACTCATGCGACCGACAAAGCACCATTACCCCAAGCGCATTGCCTCATAAAGCCTAGTTCCGTATCTTCGAACTATAGAACAGTCATTCCTCTCCCCCATTCCCAAACACAAAGAGGTCCCTCCCCATGGAATACCGTCACCTAGGCGCATCCGGCTTCAAAGTCCCCGTGCTCAGCTTCGGCACCGGCACCTTCGGCGGCAAAGGCGAATTCTTCGGCGCCTGGGGCAACACCGACGTGGCGGAAGCCAAGCGCCTGGTCGATGTCTGCCTCGATGCCGGCCTCACCATGTTCGACAGCGCCGATATCTATTCCGAAGGCGCTGCCGAATCGGTGCTCGGCGAAGCCATCAAAGGCCGCCGCGATCGCGTACTGATTTCGACCAAGGCAACGTTCCGCTCTGGCGAGGACCCCAACGATGTAGGCTCCTCGCGCTTCCATCTGCTCAAGGCCTGCGATGCCGCGCTCAAGCGCCTTGGCACCGACTACATCGACCTGTTCCAACTGCACGGCTTCGACGCAAAGACTCCCGTGGAAGAAACGCTGTCGACTCTGGACGATCTCGTGCGCGCCGGCAAGATCCGCTACATCGGCGTCTCCAATTTCTCCGGCTGGCACCTGATGAAATCGCTCGCCGTGGCCGACCGTTACGGCTATTCGCGCTACGTGGCGAACCAGGCGTACTACTCGCTGATCGGCCGCGATTACGAATGGGAACAGATGCCGCTGGGCATCGACCAGGGCGTGGGCGCGGTGGTGTGGAGCCCGCTGGGCTGGGGTCGCCTCACCGGCAAGATCCGCCGCGGCCAACCGTTGCCCACCACCAGCCGTCTGCACAAGACTGGCGACGTGGGCCCGCAGATGTCGGACGACTATCTCTATCGCGTGGTCGATGCGCTGGACGAAGTCGCCGCGGAAACCGGCAAGAGCGTGCCGCAGATCGCACTGAACTGGCTGCTGCAGCGTCCGACGGTATCGACCGTGGTGATCGGTGCGCGCAACGAGGAGCAGCTGAAGCAGAACCTCGGCGCGGTGGGCTGGAACCTCAGCAAGGAACAGGTGGCCAAGCTCGATGAAGCCAGCGCCGTGACGCCGGCCTATCCGTACTGGCACCAGGCTGGCTTCCAGGAACGCAATCCCTCGCCGGTGTAAGGCCAAACGCAAAGAGGCGCGCAGTGAGTTGCGCGCCTCTTTGCGTACAGCGATGCGAATGAATCAGCTTGCGTGCAGCGCCGCGTCCACCATCGCCTGCGCTTCTTCCAGCAATCGCTGCAGATGCGCCTCGTCCTTGAAGCTCTCCGCGTAGATCTTGTAGATGTCTTCCGTGCCCGACGGTCGCGCTGCAAACCAGCCATTGGCCGACGCCACCTTGATGCCGCCAATCGATGCGCCATTGCCAGGCGCACGATCCATTACGGCTTCGATCTTCTCGCCGGCCAGCTGCGTGCTCTTCACCTGATCGGGCGACAGCTTGGAAAGCCTCGCCTTCTGCTCCGTGTTAGCCGGCGCATCGACGCGCTCTGACACCGGAGTACCCAGGGCGCGGGTCATCTCGCGATACAACTCGCCCGGATCCTTGCCCGTGCGCGCGGCGATTTCCGCCGACATCAGCGCGGCGGCGATGCCGTCCTTGTCGGTGCTCCACACGCTGCCGTCGCGACGCAGGAACGACGCGCCCGCGCTTTCCTCGCCGCCAAAACCCAGCGAGCCATCGAACAATCCATCGACAAACCATTTGAAGCCGACCGGCACTTCGTAAAGGCGACGACCCAGCCGCTTCGCCACGCGATCGATCAAGCCCGTGCTCACCAGCGTCTTGCCGACGGCGGCATCGCCGCGCCAATGCGGGCGATGGCGGAACAGGTAGTCGATCAGCACCGACAGATAGTGATTGGGCAACAGCAGGCCGGTGCTGCGCGTCACGATGCCGTGGCGGTCGTGATCGGTATCGCAGGCAAAGGCGACGTCGTAGCTGTCCTTGAGGCCGATCAGGCGCTGCATGGCGTGCGAGGAGGAAGGATCCATGCGGATCTTGCCGTCCCAGTCCACGCTCATGAAGCGGAAGGTGTGATCAACCACATCGCTCACGACGGTGAGGTCAATGTTGTAACGCTCGGCAATCGGCGCCCAGTAGTGCACGCCCGAACCGCCCAGCGGATCGACGCCCAGGTGCACGCCGCTGCCGCGTATCGCATCGAAATCGATGACGTTGGCGAGGTCGGTGACATAGGCATCGAGGAAATCGTGCTGGTGCGTCGTCGACGCGCGCATGGCTTCGGCGAATGGCACGCGGCGCACATCGCGCAAGCCGCCTTCGATCAGCGCATTCGCGCGCTTCTGCACCCAGCCGGTGATGTCGGTATCGGCGGGACCGCCGTTGGGCGGGTTGTACTTGAAGCCGCCACCATCGGGCGGATTGTGCGAAGGCGTGACCACGATGCCGTCGGCAAAGCCGTGGCTGCGGCCGCGGTTGTAGGTGAGGATGGCGTGCGAAATCGCCGGCGTCGGCGTGTATTCGCCGCCCTTGGAGACCATGGTCTCCACGCCATTCGCAGCGAGCACTTCCAGCGCACTTTCCAGAGCCGGCTGCGACAAGGCGTGCGTATCGATGCCGATGAACAGCGGACCGTCGATGCCCTTGCCTGCACGGTATTCGCAGATGGCCTGGGTGATCGCCAGCACATGCCACTCGTTGAAGCTGCGCTCGAACGAACTGCCGCGATGACCCGAAGTGCCAAACGCCACGCGCTGACTGGGCACACCCACATCCGGGCGCAGATCAGCATAGGCATCACGCAAGCGGCCCACATCCACCAGTTGATTCTCAGGGACCAGCTTGCCGGCCAGCGGGCTGAGGCGGCTCATCGGCACGTCTCGGCAGTGACGGAACGGGCGAACGGGCACAGGCGGTAGGACATGGTCATGCGAGGGCGCATCCTGGTTCGACAGAAAGGAACCATTGACCCTCGCCGCAGCGTCGCGTGTCAAGAGCAAAACCGCCTGAAACGCCTATGCAGACGTGCACAACGGGTGAAACGACGCAGCATCGTCGGACACTGTTCAGCGCAGCTGGCTGTCCTTGCTGCCGCGACGGTTATAGCCGCTGAAGGCGGCCTCTTCCTGGTCGTGCGCCGTCTGGCAGTTCACGCACAGGCGTACGCCGGGCACGGCCTTGCGTCGCGCTTCGGGAATGGCTGCGTCGCATTCTTCGCAATGAGTGAGACCAGGACCGCTCTGCATGCGGCTGCGCGCACGCTTGACCGCGTCGTCCACGGTCGCGTCGATCTGGTCCTGTACGGCGCCGTCGCCGGCCCAACCTGTTGCCATCTCTCCTGCCTCCCGGGACCGTCGCACGCCATCGGCGCCGGCCCACTACAACGCTATGCAGCCCATCAAGATGGGGTTGCAGGCCACGTTCCCAAGCATACGCCGGGCCGGCGTTGTAAGGTCAGTCAGGTACCGTCGAGGAGCGCATATGCACGCTTACGATCTTGCTGGCTGGGGTTCCCTGCTGTCGGCTGAAGTGGGTGCAGCAGCGGCGCTGACCGGCCTGTTGTTTGTGGCGATCTCGATCAACCTGTCGAGCATCGTGGCCAATCCCATCTTGCCCAGCCGCGCCATCGACGCGCTGTGCAAGCTGGCCAACGTGCTGATGATTGCGTCGCTGGGCCTGGTGCCCGGCATCTCGGCGCGGCTGTTCGGCTGGGTGGCGCTGGCGATTGGCCTGGTGGCATGGTTCATCCCCACCTGGAACCAGTTCATGCAGCTGCGCCAGGCCACGGCCAACTGGAACTGGCGCGAACACAAGGACTGGATCCTCACACGCGCACTGATCACGCAGATCGCCACCTTGCCCTTCCTGGTGATGGCGATCTCCATTGAGCTCGGTACCGGCGGCCTTTACTGGCTGGTGCCGGGTGTCCTGTTTTCCTTCATCGGCGGCATGTTCGGCGCGTGGATCCTGCTGGTGGAGATCCTGCGCTGAGTCAGAAACGCTTGCGCAGAAAATAGCGCGCGCCGCCCACCGGATAATCGGGAATCTCGCCGAACACGCTGTAGCCGAGTTTTTCGTAGAAACCGCGGGCCTGGAACGCAAACGTATCCAGCCACGCGCCGACGCAGCCGCGCTCGCGCGCGATCTCTTCCGCACGACGCAGGATCGCCGTACCCACGTCCTGCCCGCGCATGGACTCAGGAATGCCCAGCAGGTCGATGTGCAGCCAGTCCAGCGCGGTCTCGCCCCACAGCCCACCAATGGTGTGGCCGTGCTCGTCACGCAGCGCGATCACCAGCGGCTGGATGTCGAGCGTCGGTACCTTGCTGAGGTTGTAAGCGCGCAGCGGCGCCGCAATGGCCTCGCGATCGGTGGCATCCGGGGCGTGGACAGCGTGAAGTTCGTAGTTCATCGGCGCGTGGCATCCGGTGTCGCCGATGCCTGCGGCGGCGCGCTCGCCTGGTTCATCTCGGCAACGTCGTTGACGCCGTCGAAGCCACCGCCCAGCGCCTCGATCAGTCGGATGGAGATATCCGCCTGCTGACTTTCCAGCAGCGCCAGGCGCTGTTGCGCGGTCAGCAATTGCTGGCGACTGGTGAGCGGCGTGAGCGGGCCGCGCAGCCCACCCTCGTAAGCCTTGATCGCATCATCCCAGCTCTTCTGCGCATCGTCCGCCGAGCGTCGCTCCAACACGATCTGCTGGCGCACCGAAGTGAGCGCGGAGACCTGATCGGACACCTCGTTCAAGGCACTCACCAGCAAGCTGTTGTAACGCGCCACCATCGCATCGTACTCGGCATCGGCGCCCGCCAGATGGGCGCGGCGACGGCCGCCATCGAACAGCGGCAGGCTTAGCGCGGGACCGAACACATACTGGCGTGCCTGCAGCGACAGCACGTTGGTGCTGCCGCCCACGGCAATCAGGCCGGCCATGGCGCTGACGCTGATGTTGGGCAGGAATTCCTTCTTGGCCGCCGTGACATCGCGGTTGGCCGCTTCGATTTCCCAGCGCGCCGCCACGAGATCGGCGCGACGTCCGAGCAGATCCACCGGCAATTTGTCGGGCAGGACGGCCGGGCCGCGATCGACCAGTTGCGGCCGCTCGATGCTCAGGCCGCGATCCGGCCCCTGCCCCAGCAACACCGAGAGCGAGCTGCGCGCTGCATCGATGGCGCGGTCGGCGGCCACCTTTTGTTGCTCGGCGCCGGCCGCTTCCGAATCGGCCAGATGCTCCTGCTGCGGCGTGCCAAGCCCACCGCGCACCAGCTTGCGCGTGATGTCGAGCGAGCGACCGGTGCGATCGCCTTCCGCATCGGCGACATCCTTCTGCGCAAACGCATAGCCGAGCTGCACATAGGCGCGCGCCACATTCACCGACAACTCGATGCGCGCCGCATGTGCTTCAATCTGCGCGGCACGACTGCGACCCAGCGAGGCTTCCCATGCCGCGCGCTTGCCGCCCCACAGGTCCAGATCCCACGAGAAATCGGCGGTGAGCGACTTGCTCCAGGCAAACGTGCCAATCGCATATTCGGGATAGATCGGGTTCTTCTTCGACAGGTACGCGCCGGTGATCGACGCGTCGAAATTCGACTGCGGCTTGCGCAGCGCATTGATGCTGTCCGCCACGGCCTGCGCCTGGCGTGCGCGCGCCTGCGCCTGCTCGAGGCTGGGGTTGTTCTGCAGCGCTTCCTCGATCAAGGCGGTGAGCTGCGGGTCGCCATAGGCCACCCACCAATCCTGTGCCGGCCATGCCGTGGGGCTCAGCTGCACATCGGCCAGGCTGCGCTCGGATTTCAGGCTGCCCGGTTCGGTCATGGTGCCCGTGGTGTGCAAGCCGCGACTGGTGGTGCAGCCGGCGATAACCAGGCTGAGTGCGATGGCGACAGGAAGGACGAGGGAACGCATGGCGGGATCATCCGAAAAGTGGAGCGCGGAGCTGCGCGTCGTCGCTGCCGACCCTTGGTGAAACCATGGCCGGCGCGTACGCAACATGCAGAAGCCTGCACGTGTGCGTCGATTATATCGCCCCGCCTCAGGCTCGCGCAGCGCTGCGAGGCAACGACAAACAGCCAGACAGGGGCGACTTTTGTCCAATTGTCAGATCGATGTCGCGCTCCACGGCGCTTGGCGTCGCGTGCATCGGCGCTTACGCTGCGTCTCTGTGCTCAACCTCAAGGATCAACGCCCATGTCCCATGTGTCCTCTGCAAGCATCGTTTCAACCGACAGCCACTACCTTCATCACATCGAAACCGCGCACTTCAAACTGGACACCGATGAGCCGGTCAAGCTCGGTGGACAAGGGGCAGCACCAGCGCCGTTCGATTACTACCTGGCTGCGCTCGCCGCCTGCACCGCGATCACCCTGCGCATGTATGCCGAACGCAAGGGCTGGGAGCTGGGCGAGTTCCGCGCCGAGCTGCAGCTCGATCGCGACGACGAGGGTCGCCTGCAGGTCATGCGTACGCTGCACGCTTCGGCCGCGCTGAGCGACGAGCAATGGGCCCGCTTGCTGGAAATTGTCGCCAATACCCCGGTGACCAAGGCGATGCGCGAGGGCGTGACCATCTCCAGTCGCCGTGGCGAGGCCGCTTAAGCCCCTGATTTAACGATCTGATCGCGAAATTGTGTGGACGCAATCGCAAGTATTTGCACTGCGTCACAATGCGACACCCTTCACCAGAACATCACCGGCTTTTATGAGAGAGTCCGCGCTGGTGTCACACGGCCGCGCCTGATTGCAGAGTGAAAACGTGGCGCAGCCCAACAGATGATTCAGGGCGGCAGGACAACCGATACCCGACCTGGATGATGGGGGTGCCGGTGCACGACGATATTGCACCGAGCACATAAACCCTGGCCCACGAGAGCCAGGGGAGTCACGGCAGCCAAGGGGAAGAACAGCATGGGGGAAGCTATCGCGCCACGCGCCTGGGGCCGTCATGTGGCTGTTTGCATGGCGTACGCCGTCAGCTATGCGTTGCTACGCGACGTATCCGTCTCTCACTGGAATCTGCCTGCGGGCCTGCGGGTGGCCAGCCTGCTGTTGTTTCCCTATCGCTATTGGCCTGCGCTGCTGATCGGCGAAATGATCCCGGTGGACTATCACGCCTTTCATTGCATCGACGACTTCGGTTGGCGCTGGTCGGCCCTGGCCGCGGTGCCGCCGATCCTGCCCTTGATGGGCGCCGTGGCCTGGGCGCGCCGCCATGCACGTTTGCTGCTGGGCGCACACCAGATCAGCATGCCCATGCTGCTGGGCGTGATACTCGCTGGCGCCGTATTGACGGCGATCAGCAATGCGCTGGTACTGATGGCGGCGGAAGTGCCAGCCGGCGTCCCGCTGCCGCCGTTGGACATCCAGATCATCTTTGGCTATTTCCTCGGCAATTACCTGGGTGCACTGGCCATCGCGCCCACGGTGATCGCGATCTATCTAGGGCAGACGCGCAGGCCAGCAAATCCGCGCGAAGCCGAACTGTGGCGCAGCCGCCTCGTCAAGGACACCTTGATTGGCGTGGTGACGCCGCTGCTCGTGCTGATGGGCCTGGTATTCAGCAGCCAGGGCGACAGCATGCAGGTGTTCCGCATCGCCATGTTCCTGCCGGTGGTCTGGCTCACCTCGCGCCACGGCTGGCAAGGCGCGGCGCTGGGCGGCACGCTGGCGAGCCTGGCGGTGACCATGACCTCCTCGATCGTGCGTGATCCGGGCGTCATCCAGGCCCAGGCGCTGATCGCGTTCGCCATCACCACCTTGCTTATGCTCGGCTCGCGCATCGCCCATCAGACGCATGCGGAGCACGCCACGCAGATGGATACCTTGCGCGGTTTTCAGCTCGCCCAGCAAGGTCTTTACCTGGAAGAGTTGCGGCTACGCCAGGCGGCCGACACGCTGGAACACATCGGCGTCACCATCCGCGACAACCACAACCGCCTGCTGGACCGTCTTCGACATGTGCTGCCCACCAGCGAAGAACGCAGCTATGCCAAGCAGGTAGCGCTGGCGCAACACGAAATGCATCGCCTCGCCAATGCGCTGTATCCACGCGGCTGGCGCGAGCGCGGCGTACCGGCCACGCTGCGCGAAGGGCCGTTTGCGCAGGCCATCCAGATGGCAGGCGCCACCTATCAATGCGAACTCTCCGGACGCGGCCTGAGCCAGCTCGCCCCCGATGTGCATATGGCGCTGTATCGGCTGGCCTGCGAAGTGCTGGTCCACGTGCTGTCACGCGGCCCCATGCAGGATGTGCAGCTGCAGCTGCGCGGCGGACACACGCGCGGCCGACGCTGGGTGGTGATGCGCCTGGTCGGCAGGCGCGGCATGGGCGACGCGACGCCCCATGCAGAGCTGGATGAGGAACCCTGGAAGCAGGCGATGACCCTGCTGGGCGCCAGCGGGCTGGGCATCTCCTCGATACGCGATCGCACGCATATCTATGGCGGCGATGTGCATCTGCGCGACATCGGATCGAGCGTCAGCGTGACGTTGCTGCTGCACGATTCGTTGCGCAGCAGCGCGATCCACCACCGGAGCGCTTCGCGTTAGAAGCGCTCCGGCAGGGTTTACTGCAACATCAATTGGCGCGCGAGCTGCATTCCACCGGATCGTGGCAATCACCGGACGAGGTGGTTGCGTTCTTGGTGGTAGCAGGAGCCTGCGGAGTCGCTACCGCATTGGTCGACGGCCCCTGGAAGCGCGAGCTGCATTCGACCGGATCGTGGCAGTCGCCAGCGGCGACATACGTCGCTGTCGAACCATCGGCTTGCGGCGCGACCAGCACTTTCACGGTGCTGTCCTGATAGACGATATCGCCCTTGGTATTGCCGGACGCCGGCAGCGGCTCATCAGGCGTGGCCACGCGCGCAGCATCGGAACCCACCGGCAAGGTGAGGAAGCTGCCCGAGGCCGTGGCGAACGCGGCGCGCACCTTGCCGCCCAGATCGTTGATCTGCACATAGCGCACACCGTTGCGCTGGAACACATAGACATGCCAATGCGGACTGGCGCTGACGTCGGTGGCGTTCGGCCAAGACTGGCCCAATCCACTGGACGGCAGGCTGTTGGCGGCCATCGCGCCCATCGATGTCAACGACATCGCCAAAGCGCCCAAGGCCAACCAACGAAACCGACGGCTCGATGCATGATGCATATGTTTTTCCTCCATGTTGATCCCCTATTCCGAGATGCCGCTGGCATCACTCAAGACCGATCATCACTGGCGCAGGCCGTTGCGGCGTATCGCCAGCCGGGAGACTCTGCACCAGAGCCCATATGGGCGGTAAGTGCCGGCAGAGCGTCACGCGCCACGCTTTGACGCGCTCGGTTGCCATGCATTCATCGGTTTCACGGATTCGTCACAATGTCCCGCTAGCTTCGGGCAGACATCCTGGCTCATCAGCCGACGACCGCGTCGACGGCGCTGCGAGTGCACGTGACCGCCGATTCCACCACCGGGCTGGCGCAGTTGTTCGAAGAACAACACGACACGCTCAACCGTTATTTCCTCAAGCGCACCGCGCACGCATGGGATGCGCAGGATCTGGTGCAGGAGCTTTACCTGCGCCTGCTGCGCACCGACCGCAGCGGCGCCGAACTGATCGAGAAGCCCGAGGCCTATCTGTTCACCGTCGCGGCGAACCTGGTCAAGGAACACGCCGCGCGCAAGCAGCGCAGCCCCAAAACCGGCGATGAAGTGAACGACGTACTCGAGCGACTGTTCACGCCGTGCAACGCCGCCGCCGACGTCGATCGCGATCTGCGTCGCCAGCGCCTGGCCGCGGTGATCATGCGACTCACGCCCAAGTGTCGCGCCGCCCTGGTGATGCATTACCGCGATGAGCTGGGCTATCGCGACATTGGTGAACGACTGAACATTTCCACCCACATGGTGAAGAAGTACATCGTCAAGGCGCTGGCCGTATGCCGCGTCGGGATGGCGCGCTATGACTGAATTCGCCCGCCACCGCGAAGCCGCCGAGCGCCAGCGCCGCGCGACCGAAGAAGCCGCCAGCTGGTACCTGGATCAGCAGGAAGGTTTCGACGAAGCGCAGCAGCAGGCCTTCATGGCGTGGCTGCGCGAGTCGCCGCTGCACGTCACCGAATATCTTGCGATGGCGCATCTGCACGGCGATCTTGGCGCCGCCAGCGCGCTCGATCCCTTGAACCAGGCGGAACTGTGCGAGCTGGCCGCGGATGACACCTCGGTGGTGTCTCTGCCCGTGCCGCGTCCATCCAAAGCGTTGCCCAACGTACGGCCGCGTCCGCGCTGGACCGCGTGGCTCGCTCAAGCAGCAGCCCTGGTCATGTTGGTGGCCACCGGCGGCGCGGCCTGGCTGCAGTCCGCGCCGCAAGCCTGGGATAGCTACGCCTCGTCCAATGACGCGGTGCGCAGCGCCACGCTGGCCGATGGCACCGACATGCAGCTCGATCGCGACAGCGTGGTGATCGTGAGCATGGATGCCGGCTCGCGCCGCATCAACGTGCTGCGCGGCGGCGCCTTGTTCGACGTGGCGCACGATCCAGCCCGCCCGTTGCGTGTGCGCCTGGGCGCGAACGAGCTGCAGGACATCGGCACGGTGTTCGACGCCCATCACTCCGCCGACGGCGGCCGCGTCACCGTGATCAGCGGCAAGGTCAAGTTATGGCAGCGCGATGAAAAGTCGTGGGCGCCGGAAGGTTTTGCAGTTGCCCGGTCGCCCCTGGCGGAACTCACCGCCGGCCAGGAAGCGACCATGCACATGGATGGATCGCTCGACGTGGTCGATCACCACGCCGATCTCGCGCGCAGCACGCGCTGGCTGCCTGCGGACATCCATTTCGAAAGCGCCAGCGTCGCCGAGGTGGCCCGTCGCTTCAACGCCTATAACAGCCGCCCGCTCGTGATCGAGGATGCGCGCATCG
The DNA here is from genome assembly GCF_052114725.1 of Dyella sp. 2YAF14. Lineage (NCBI taxonomy): Bacteria > Pseudomonadati > Pseudomonadota > Gammaproteobacteria > Lysobacterales > Rhodanobacteraceae > Dyella > Dyella sp. 2YAF14. Next base: position 102,581 of record NZ_JBFRFH010000004.1, read on the forward strand.
GCGCCACGCTGATTTCAGGGCGATTCCACGCGCGCGACATGGATGCCTTCGTGGCGTATCTGCAGACCTTGCCCAACGTGCAAGTGATCCGCAGCGTGGACGATGTGCGCGTTGTGCGATCGGTCGCCAGCTTGTCGCACGTGCGTGCTGTAAGAAAAAATTCATGAAGAAAGCGGTACCCAATGGCTCCGCTCGACACTCGTAGTGAGTCATGCCGCGGCGAGGAGTGACCTCCTCCCGCTCACATGTCACTCCATCGAAGGTCAGACGCACCATGCGGAAACTGCTTGCTCTCCAGATCGCGCTGCTGCTTGGCAGCACCTTGCCCGCCCATGCCTTCGCCCAGGCGCCAACCTCATCGGCAGCACCGGCCATTGCGCCGATGCCGCTCAACCAGGCGCTCGACCAGTTCTCGCGCAGCACCGGCCTGCAAGTGGTGTACGACCCCGCCGTTGCCGACAGCCTGCGCAGCAGCGGTGCTGCCGCCGGCGTTGACGCGAAACAGCAACTGACGCAACTGCTCAAGGGCACGGGCCTGAGCTATCGCTACGTGACGCCGACCACGGTGACCATCGTGCGGGACCCCAATGCGGGAAAGGCTCTGGCCGCGGACGCTGAGGCGTCGCGCGGCCTGCCGCCGATCAACACCAACGACGGCACGCGCGACCTGGCGCCGATCAGCGTCCGCGCCAACGCCGTGGATACGCTCGCACCCAGCGCCGCGCCGCTCGATGCCACCCAGCCGACCTCGGTGATCGATGAGCGCTTCATCCGCGACGGTCTGCGCTTCAATGCCAACTTCGACGACATCATCAAGTACGCGCCCAGCGTCACCGTGACGTCGCCGGAAGGCCCGGGCCTGGGCAAGAACGAAGGCATCAGCATCCGCGGTTTCCAGGATGGCCAGTTCAACATCACCTTCGATGGCATTCCGTTCGGCGACGCCAGCGACCTGCATCACACCACGTCGGCCTATTTCAATAACCACGTGCTCGGCCAGGCGGAAATCGATCGCGGCCCGGGTGGTGGCTCCACCATCGGCAACGCCACCTTCGGCGGCACCGTGGGCCTGCGTTCGCGCGATCCCAGCGATGTATCGGGCATCACGCCGTATCTCACGATCGGCAGCTGGAATACGCGCGCCGGCGGCGTGAGCGCGGATGAACAACTGGGCGACCACACCAGGCTGTTCGCCGATGTGTCGAAGGAATCGAGCGACACCTACCTCAAGGGTACCGACGACAAGCGCGAGCACATCTTCCTCAAGACCATCACCGAACTCGGCGCGAACACGCTGCTGACGTTTGTCACGAGCTACAACCGCGAGCACCAGAACACCGTGCAGGGCGCGACCAAGCAGGAGATCGACGAGTTCGGCTGGCGCTATGGCCTGACCAACGATCCGACCCTGCAGTCCTACCAGGGCTATAACAACGCGGCCTATTACTCGAGCTTCACCTATCTGGGCGTCACCAGCCGACTGGGCGACTGGGACGTGGACAACAAGGTCTACCTCAATACCTTCGATCACTGGGCGCGCAAGACCAGCGACGCCAGCGACAATAATCCCGCCGACAATGGCGTGACGTTTTACGACGCCAACGGCAAGAAGCTGAAAAAGGTCAACGCCGACGTGCCTGGCAAGCTGTCCGACTCAGGCTTTCATGCGTTCGGCGATGTGCTGCGCCTCGCTCGCGACCTTGGCCCCGGCTCTCTGCAGACGGGCGTGTGGCTGGAGCGCAGCCTGGACGCGCGCTACCAGTATCCGATCGACGAAACGACCGGCCAGCTGACCGGCACCAAGTACGGTCCGACCTACAACTATCTGCTGGACGACCGCACCGATACCGTACAGCCCTATCTGCAATACGACTGGAACATCACTGATCGCTTCACATTGAGCCCCGGCGTGCGCTATTCGGAAGTGACGCGTCAGCTCGATGCGCCGCTGAACAAGGTGTCCCCGCCGGTGCCGTCGTATGCCCAGGCCACCTATCACTCCACCCTGCCCTCGCTGAGCGCGCACGAGAAGATCAGCGACGAATGGAGCGCGTATGCGCAGGTGGCGAAAGGCTTTCTCGCGCCGCCCATCGATGTGATCGAAGTGAACGGCTCGCGCAGCCTCAAGCCCGAGCAGACCACCAACTATCAGCTCGGCACTGCCTACGCCACGCGTGAATTCACCTTCGGCGCCGACGTCTACTACATCGACTTCTCCAACTTCCTCGCCACCACCGAGGTCGCCACCTCGAACGGCAACGAGAGCACCTACATCAATGCCGGCGGCGCCATCTACAAAGGTGCGGAAGCCGAAGCGACTTACGCGCTCACGCAGACGCTGAGCCTGTACAGCAATGCCAGCTACAACAAGGCGACCTATAAGAATTCCGACGTGCAGGTAGCCGCCACGCCCAAGGTCACCGCCGCACTCGGCCTGCTCTACAGCAGCCCACTCGGTTACTTCGGCTCGCTGATGGGCAAATTCGCCGGCGAGCAGTACGGTGTCGACAACGTGACCGACAGCAACGGCAATACGATGTTCAAGAACGACCAGCGCATCGGCGGCTATTTCACCACCGACGCCGCCATCGGCTATCGCGCCGCCTCCGGCCCGTGGGGCGCCAAGGGTTATTCGGTGAGCGTGGACATCAATAATCTGTTCAACGTGCACAAGATCACCGGCTATGCGGGTACGCAGGCGGTCAGTGGCAATCCGCTGTTCTTCGGCCTGCCCGGCCGCGGTGTATTCCTCGACCTGTCGGTGAAGCTGTGATGGGCGCGACGCGTAAGCTGCTGTTGCGTGCCTGCCTGCTGGGCGCGGCGCTGGCAAGTTTGCCGGCGCTCGCGCAAAGCGAGGAAGTGGCCGCCCGCATCATCGTGCTGCGCCACGGTGTGCGTTCGCCCACCAGCTCGCCGGATGAACTGGCGCCCTATGCCAGTCGCCCGTGGAGGGCGTGGCCGGTGGCTCCCGGCGTGCTCACCGAGCACGGCGCGCAAGGCATCCGCGCGCTCGGCCAGCGCATGGCGCGCATGCTGACGGCCGATGGACTGGGCCACGGCAGCTGCGATGATCCGTGGCTGGTGATCGCCGACAGCACGCCGCGCAACCGCGCCAGTGGCGCCGCGCTGGTGCAGGGGCTGCAGCCCGTATGCCACGCGGGCTATCTCGCGCTGGCGCCGGAGCAGAACAACGCGCTGTTCCACTTCGTCGACAAGTCCGGCACGAAGGACGATGACGCGCCGGTTGCACCGTCGCAGTGGCCTGCGTCCGCACTGGTTGAACTGCAGTCCGTGTTGTTGGGCTGCCGCGGCGATGCCTGTCTGCAGGACGCGGGTAAGCAAGGCCGCAAACTCTTGCTCGATCCCGCGCATGACGACGACGCGGCCCGCGCCAAGTCGCTCAAGACCGCGGGCAGCCTCAGCGAAAACCTGATGCTTGAATACGCCCAGGGCTTCGCGCCGGCACAGGTGGCGTGGGGCAAGGGCGATGCCGCCACGATTGGCCACATCATCACGCTGCATAACCTGCAGTTTGCGTTGGCCAAGAAAAGCATGCCCGCCGCAGCGAAGGCCGGTTCCAACCTGCTGGCCCATGTCCTCGCCACCTTGCAACAGGCGGCAGGCGTCAGCACCGCCGTGGCACCACTTGCACCGGTCAAAACGCGGACCATCCTGCTGGTCGGACACGACACCAACCTCGCCAATCTGGCCGGCGTACTCGGTGTCGACTGGCACGACGAACGCCAGCCCGACGATTACCCGCCCGGCGGCGCCCTGGTGTTTGACCTGCTGAAGCAGAAGGATGGCTACGCGCTGCGCGTCTCCAGCTGGATGCCCACGCTGGCGGCACTGCGCCAGGCGGACTTCCGCAGCGAGAACACCCTGGTCCGCCACGCCTTGCCCCTGACCCCCTGCCACGGGCTGGACAGCTGCCCGCTGGCCACCGTCAGCGCATGGCTGAACGGTCGACTGGACCCGGCATCGATCGATCCGGCGATACCTGCCATGCCGGTCAACCAACCCTGAACGGAAGGCCGCTGCCCGACGGCAGCGGCCTAAACCTTCGTGCCCTCGCCGGCATCGGATCGTCCGTATGCGCGCCGCACCGGTCGCGCCCGGTCTGTCGAGGCAAGGATGAGAATCGCATTGATCGTGCTTTGCTGCGTGGCGGCCCTATGGGGCGCGCCCGCGACCTCTCAACCGGCGCCAGGCAACCTGACCGTTCATTGGGACGCCGGCGCGGCCGACTGCCAGGCCCACCCGCCCCGCCCGCTGCAGGTCCACCGGTACGACGAGCGCACCTACATCCTGCGGGAGAGTCTGTGCCAGACCTACGAAGGTCCGTTCATCTACCTGCTGATCGGCTCGACCCGCGCCCTGCTGATCGACACCGGCGATGTCGCCGACGCCAAACAGATGCCGCTGGCATCGACCGTGTTTGGATTGCTTCCCGTAGTGAACGGCCAGCGGCTGCCGCTGCTGATTGTTCATACGCATGGACATTTGGATCACCGCTCGGGCGATACGCAATTTGCCTCCGCACCCCAGGTGACAATCGTCGGCACGGATCTGCCGCAGGTGACCGCCGGCCTTGGTTTCCGCCAGTGGCCCGACGATGTGGCGCACATCGATCTTGGCGGGCGCGTGGTCGACGCCATCCCCACGCCAGGTCACTACCCCTCGCACGTGTCCTACTACGACGCGACCACGGGCTTGGCGTTCACCGGCGACTTCTTCCTGCCCGGACGACTGATCATCGATGACCCGGCGGCAGATCGCGCCAGCGCCGCGCGCATCAACGACTATCTGCGCGACCGACCGGTAAGCCATGTGCTCGGCGGCCATGTCGAACTGGACACGCGCGGCCAGGTCGAACCGATGGGATCGAACTGGCATCCGGACGAAGCGCCCTTGCCGCTGAGCAAGCAAGACCTTGCCGGCCTGCCGCAGGTACTGGCCTCATTCAACGGTTTCTACGGTCAGTCGGGCCGGTTCGTGATGTATAGCCAGGCGCGCATGCTGCAGGTGATCAGCGTGGCCGGCATTCTTCTCTTAATCGTCATCGCGCTGTCCTTACGCTGGTGGTTCAAACGTCGACGTCACGCCCGCGCCGGCCACCCCTGAACACCTTTGCCAGGAGCGCTCCATGCGTCCATCGCTCCCGGCCGTCATGACGGCCATCCAGATCACTGCGCCCGGCCCTGCGGACGTACTGAAGCCGCAACAAGTGCCGGTGCCTGTGCCTCAGGCTGGCGAAGTGTTGATCCATGTGAGGGCCGCGGGCGTGAATCGCCCCGACGTGTTGCAACGCCAGGGCAATTATCCGATTCCGCCCGGCGCCAACCCCCTGCCCGGACTGGAAGTGGCTGGCATCGTGGCAGCCATCGGTGAGGGCGTCACTACCCATGCGGTAGGCGATGAGGTCTGCGCATTGACCAATGGCGGCGGCTATGCCGAGTACTGCGTCGCGCCCGAAGGACAGGTGTTGCCGATCCCTCATGGCGTATCGATGCTGCAGGCCGCGGCGATTCCCGAAACGTTTTTCACGGTGTGGGCCAACCTCTTTCTGATGGGTCACGCACGGCGTGGCGAAGTGGCCTTGATCCATGGCGGCAGCAGCGGCATCGGCACCACTGCACTGATGCTGTGTCGCGAATTTGGGCTGCGCACGTTCGCCACCGCCGGCGGCATCGAGAAATGCGAAGCCATCCGCGACCTCGGCGGCGAGCCGATCAACTACCGGCAGGAATCGTTCGTCGAAGTGGTGCTCGCGCGCACCGAGGGGCGTGGCGCCGATGTGATTCTGGACATCATGGGCGCCGCCTATTTCGCCGACAACCTGGCTACGCTCGCACGCGACGGACGCTTGTTGCTGATCGGCTTTCTCGGCGGCGGCACCGCCGAACAGGTGAACCTGCACAGCATCATGACCAAGCGCGCCGTGGTCACCGGCTCGGCCATGCGCCCTCGCACGGCACAAGAAAAGGCGGCCATCGCCGCCTCGCTGAAAGAGCATGTGTGGCCGCTGCTGGCGCAAGGCCGCTGTCTGCCGATGATTCACGCCAGCTATCCGCTCGCGCGTGCGGCCGATGCGCACCGCGAAATGGAAAGCAGCCGGCACATCGGCAAGATCGTGCTGGTGATGTAGGCCTCAGTACGCTGCTATCTCTTGCTGACCCAGCGGAAGCGGCGTGTGTCCATGGGTCGCTTCCTGCCATTCGTCCATCTGGCGACGCGCCTCGCGAATCTGCAGCTCGCCGGTCGGATGCCGGCGCAGCTGGGCGCGTAGCAGCTCGATCTCCTGCTGGAGCAACGCGTTCTGCTCGATCAGCTCGTCGCAGGCGCGCGATAGCAAGTCGTTGTCGCGATCCCATTCCATAAAGCACCGCATCGTCATGGGGGTGGGATACAAACGTTGCCTCTGAGCCCGTTAATGCGCCGTGAGACTTTGGCTAAGTCCTTTGCGCGGCCTTGACGGGCCGTGGGCGTAGGCTCGCCGCATGACCCACACGCACGCGCAACTCGAGCAAATGCTGGACGCGTTGGACGAATCCGTCCCGCGTCTGGTGCAGACCAGCCCTGCGCCTGGCGACTTCTGGAACAGCTTCACCAGCCTGGCCCAGGCCATCCAGGATCACGCCCAGCCCGGCGACCGCGCCTGGGTCTGCGACCGGCTCGATGCCATCCAGGTCAAGCATCACCTGGTGCCGCCCGCCGACCAGATCTAGCCGGCCGCGTCGCTCACTGGCAGATCAGCACCGGAGTGTTACAGCAAAGCATCACTTTGTGCGGCACGCTGCCCAGCAGCACGCGCTCCAGGCCCTCGGACCCGCGCGACCTCATCACGATCAGGTCGCAATGATGCTTGGCCGCGGCAGCCACGATCGCCACGTCCGGACGCAGGTCGAACATGTACTCCGTTTCGCAGGGCACGTTCATTGCGCTGGCGCGCTTGGCCACTTCATCGAGATAGGTCTGCGCACGCGTCTTGGCCACTTCGCTGTAACAGCCGCTGTGCTGCAGCAGCTCGGACATGAAGGACACCGTGGACAGCGGCGGCATCACATGCACGGCGAATACCTTCGCCTCCAGCTTGGCCGCCAGCTCGATACCCGTTTCCACCGCCTTCAACGCACGCTCGGAACCGTCCACCGGCAGAAGAATGTTCTTGAACATCACCTGGCCTCCCTTGGATTCCGGGTGCCAGTTTAATCCTGTTGCGTTGGCGAGATGTGCAGGAGCCCGGCGAGTCGTCCGACCGCCAGGCCCCTAGCCCTACCCTGTGGGAGCGCACCCTGTGCGCGACTTCAACCCGCCGCACCCTCCCCTCAAAGACTCATCTTCACATCCGCCACAAACGTCCTCTGCGGAAACGGGTGATACAGGTAGTACTTCTCGTTGGTGAAATTATCGATGCCAAACGACGCCGCCAGATGCTCGTTGATCTGATAGTGCGCGCGCACATCAAACACCGTGAACTTGTCGAACGCGCCAAACACATGCGGCGTGTTGTCGGTGTTGTCCAGCGTGGAGTACTGCTTGCCGCTGTAACGCCCGGCCAGCGTAAACGCCCACTGCGCATCGGGCCGGTACGTCGCCACCGCCGTGGCACGCCAGCGCGGCACGTAGGGCGCATGCTTGCCTTCCGACGTGGTGCCCGTGGCGCTGACAAAACTATCGTTGGACAGCACCGTGGAATCGACAAAGGTCACGCTGCCGGAGAGCTCCAGCCCGCGCACGAGTACATTGTCCTTCTGCGCCACCAGCTCGATGCCGCGATTGCGCAGCTCGCCGACGTTCATCACGTAGCTCACCGGCACTGCGACGTTCGGCAACGTGGAAGTTTGGGACACCAGTGCGTTCCTGGTGTTCTCCTGGAACAGCGACACGCGCAGCAGACCCTGCTCGATCGAGTGTTCCACGGCCAGCTCGCCGCTGCGCGCGGTTTCCGGCTTCAGATCGGGGTTGGGCACGCTGAAGGTGGAGCCCGTGGACACCAGCTGGTACAGCTCGCCCACCGTGGGAAAGCGGATCGCCTTGGCCAGCGAACCTGTGAGACGCCAGCTATCGGCCACGTTCCATTGCAGCGTAGCCTTGGGCGAGAAGCCGTCGGCCTTCTCCACCGGCTGCTGCACCGCCGTCTTGCCGCTGAAGTTGTAGCCGTCGCTGGCCTTCCACCACTCATAGCGACCGCCCAGCGTGAGCATCCAGTCCGGCGCAAAACTCCATTGATCCTGCAGCCACAGCGCCTGCGTCTGCGTCTTGCCGCGGCCCGTCGAATACAGCGTGGTCAGACTGTCCGGGTCCTGCCAGTTGCTCAGATTGGTGGTGGGATTATTCAGCTCGTACTGATCGGCATGCGCGCCGATCGACACCTCGTGCGCACCGCCATATCCCTGCGGACGCCAGATGCCGGTGGCATCTGCCGTGGACCACTGCGTGCCGCCGTAGCTCGCCAGGCGTCCGTTGGTGGTGACTCCCGTGCCGTTGGTGACGCCTGCCGGTTGCCACTGGTTGTCCTTGAGGAAGGCGTAATGCGTGGCCACGAACGAAGCATCGTAGTCGCCCTTGGTATCGGACTTCAGCGACAGACCTTGCATCAGGTGATGCGCACTGAGCTGGTAGAGGTTGCTGGCAAATCCCGCGAACTTGCCGTAGGTCGGATCGCCCGCACCATCCGTCAAATAAGTGTCCGTGTTCGACTGGCCATGATTGCTCCAATAGCCCACCAGGTAACTCAGCTTCCACTGCGGGGTAAGGTCATAGGTCAGCTCGCCGTTGAGGTCGAGCATGCGCGTATGCAGCAGGCCGCCGGCGCCGTAGACATTGGCCACCTGCCCCATCTTGTTCAGCGCGGGAACCGTGCCGCTGGTGCCCGCCGGCGTCGTACCGCCGGTGATGATGGACAGCGGCTGGCTGAAGCTGTTCGTCGCGCTCGCGCCAAAGAACCAGCCGAGCTTGCCGCTATGCCCGCCCGCCGTGAGGCTGGTCTGGCTGGTGCTGAAGTTGTCGTGCGTGCCATACAGGTCGAACGACTGCACCGCCTCGGTCTGCTTGATGGTGACTTCGGTTTTCTCCGGCATGCGCGTGACGATATGCATCACCCCGCCCATCGAATTGCCCGCATACGCCGCCGAGTACGGCCCATACATCATGTCGATGTGGTCGATCGCCTCCGGCGAGGTCATGCCCCAGCGCGGCGCACCGATCGTGTTGTTGTTGGCGATCAGCGCCGAGATCGGAATATCGTCGATATAGACCAGCGTGCGCGCACTGGAATTGACGCCCCAGTTGCGCGTGGCGAGCACCGGCTGGGTGTCGCCGTAGTTGCGCTTGCGGATGAAGATGCTTGGCAGGTATTTCGCGGCGTCCTCCACATCCACCGCATTGATGGTGGCCTCCACGCGCTCCGCCTGCACGGATGCCAGCGTGGCAGGGAAACCGGGCGCGGCCAGCTGCTGTGCGGCGGCAGTCACTTTCACCGGCCCAAGGCTGGTGACGTCCGATTCCGGAATCGGCGCGTCCGGCTGATCGCTGGGGCCGCTCTGCGCCCAGGCGATGGATGAAGCAAGCAACGTGAGCGGCAATCCAAGGGCCGCTCCGCGCAGGAAAGAAAAGCGCATGACAAGACATCCGTTGTGGCCAGCGTCGCGAGGCGACGCATGGCTGGGGCACGGGCAAGCACAGGGACGCAGGCACGTGCACGCGATCCCGCGCGCCTACGCACCATCCCCTGTGTTTGCCGTCGATAGCGGTGGGCGCGCCAGACAGGCGCCCACCATCAAGCCGTCATCCCAGCTGGATGGACGGTGGTCCCCGCGGATGTGCGCTGAGCACGGGCTGCGCGTGCCAGGTGATGCTGGAACGCGCGACAGGCGCGACCGCCGGCAGCGGTGCGGCGAGCAGGAGAGCAACCACCGCACCCGAGAGCAGCGGCGTATGCGCCAGCATCGTGCAGTAGCCGCAATGGTCCAGGTGCTGGGCCGGATCGCCCGGCATGTCCGGCATGCCAGGCATGCCAGGCAGATGAACCATGCCGGGCATATCGTCCATGCCGGGCATCGACGCATGGTCCATGCCGGCGTGGGCAGCCATGTCCGTCGACACCAAGGCCGGAAGCACACGGGAGACCGTGGGAGCAGCCACCAGCAGCCACATGGCGGCGACCGCCAACCATGCCACAAACCGCCGTGATGTCCTGCGCCGAATCAAACTGCTTCCCAACCCTTGAGTAGGCTCCAGAGATGATCGCATTTCGCGACGCCCGTGGCACGCGAAACATGCTGCGGCGTGGCGTCACGTGGCGCTGCGCTTTCGATTCATACCGGTGCCAGAGAGCGTTTATTCCCCACCGCGCGCACCCTACACGCCGCCAGACTCCCCCGACCTCGTGGCCTGCCGTCGCAGTCCTGCGCCGCGTCACTTCCCCCGGCGCGCGCCTCGGCAGCGAACTTCGCCATGTGTCACCTATATCAAACACGTGTCCGCGATGAAGCCCGACAGCCTGCCGTAACCCACTTTGTTACGTTGCCATACGCCGCTACGCGTGGTGCCTGATCGGTAGGCGCGAGCGGCCACGGCAAACCTGCCGCGAGTAACGCGGGTCGCATGGGCTGGCACCCATGACGACCCGCTCACCATCAACAACTAAGACAGGAAGTTGATCATGGCTGCGCCGGATCATACGGCACTCATCCGCTCGTTCTTTGCCATGGATGGCCCCCTCCTACGGCCCCTCCCTCATGCCCCCACGTCGCGTACGCGAGGGGGCCCATGCAGTGCTCACACACCCAGCAAGACGGCATCGCGCAGGTTGCCGATACCCTCGCCGACCTCCTTGCCGATAACGGAACCTGCGTGCACAGGCAGTACCTGGGGATGGCCTATGGAGCCCAGCTGATGGCCGTTTTACCCCGGTCTACGACGATGGCATCGGTGCGGCGATCCACTATTTGTGCCAATACGCAGGGTTGCTCGATCGCACAGTGAAATGAACGCGTCATCCGTCCGCCGAACTTCCCCGCGGCGTACCGAACGCAAAGGCCAGCCGGTCACCACGGATGCTGGCTGACAGTAGCCCCCGATATTCACCGACACGGATGGCTGTAGTCGCCTAGCCACACTGCCGCCGTGTCCGACAGGAAAACTCTTATGTGCCTCACCCAACTGGACCCGCGCCTGGATGTGGATCCCGACACCCCGCTACGCCGCCCCGGCGATGTACTGCTGCACGACTACATGCTCCCGCGCGATCTCAGCGCCGCCCAACTCGGTCGACGCACCGGCGTGCGGGCCAGCCATCTCAAGGGCATCACCCTTGGCACCCGGCGCATCACGCCGGAAATCGCCCTACGACTAGCCTGCGCACTCGAACCCACCGCGTTCTACTGGATGGCCTTGCAGTGGCGCTTCGACCTGGAAAAAACCCAGCAGCAGCTGACCTCGCGACGCGCGAGGCCAAGGGCAGGCAACGAATAGTCCTTACGCCTTGGTTTTGGCGGCTTTCTTCACGGTCTTCTTGGCCGCTGTCCTGGCAACCGTCTTGCGGGCTGTCTTGCCAGCCTTGGTGGCCACTTTTGCAGCCGCCTTGCGCGATGCCGATGCCGGCTTTCTCGCCTTGGACTGGTTATAGGCAATGGCCGCCTTCACCAGTTTCTTCAGGGCGGTCTTGTTGACCTTGTCGCCCTCGAGCAGATCAATCGCACGCCAGGTGCTGCCGCCCAGGCCGTTGTTGAACAGCTGGTCGGGGTCGTCAAGCTTCGCGCCATGCGAGAAGGTGATCTTCACCTTCTCCTTGTGCGCATTGGCCACCGCGATGATGCCGTCGCGATACCAGGTGGGGCTGCCCATCCACTTCCATTCCTCCACGATCTCCTTGTCGGCATCGAGAAAGGCCTTGCGCACGTCGGCCAGCGTCTTGCCACGCCAATCCGTGATGCCTTCGATCAGCGCGTCGATGCGTTCCGATGGATTCATGGCGTCCTCCCGCTCATGGTTGGATGGGCTGCGTTTCAGCGCAGTTGCTGGATACGGATCATGTTGCCGGCGGGATCACGCACCGCACAGTCGCGCACGCCATACGGCTGATCGGTCGGCTCCTGCACGATGTCCGCGTCGCTCGCCTGCAGTTTCTCAAACGTGCCAGCCAGATCCTTGGTGGCCAACAGAATGATGCCGAACGTGCCCTTGGCCATCATCTCGGCAATGGTGCGGCGTTCGTCGTCCGTAATGCCGGGGCTGGCCTCCGGCGGATACAGCACCACGTTGATGCCCGGCTGCCCCGCCGGCCCCACCGTGATCCAGCGCTTGCCGCCGTAACCCACGTCGTTGCGCACCTCGAAGCCCAGCGTGTCGCGATAGAAAGCCAGGGCGGCGTCCGGGTCGTTCTGCGGCAGAAAGCTCGAGTGTATGGAGATATCCATGGCGTTCCTCTCAGTGGTGGTGAAATCCATGGCCTCAGTCTAGATCGGGCTCCGCGGCCGGCGCTTCTCGATTCCTGATCGGCCGCGTCACCTGTTTGGCCACGCACGACGGCATACCTGCCGTGGCCTGAGATTCCTGCCGCTTATAGACACCCGGCGACATGCCCACCAATTCCGTGAACCTCGTGGTGAACGTACCCAAGGACGCGCAACCCACCGTGAAACAAACGTCAGTGACGCTGAGATCCCCACGCCGCAACAACGCCATCGCGCGCTCGATGCGCCGCGTCATCAGATACGCATAAGGCGACTCGCCATAGGCCGCCCGAAACTGCCGGCTCAAATGACCTGCCGACATCTGCACGCCCCGCGCCAAAGCCTCGACATCCAGCGGCTCCGCATACTCGCGATCGATGCGGTCGCGGACGCGGCGCAGGCGGGTCAGGTCGTGGAGGCTGGGGGGAGTGGTGGTCACTCCGGAATCGTGGCACGGGGAGATGGGAGGCTCAAGCCGAGCCAGCTTTCCGCACCACATGGACGACGAGCTCGCGCTGCGACGGGAACGCCGCGCAGGCGCCGAGTTCTCAGACTGAAGCTAACTTCGGCGCCAAAAGAAAAACGCGGGGCGAGCACACTGGCTCAGCCCCGCGCAGGTCTGTCCAACTGCCTGGCCTGACGAATCAGGGCAGCGTCAAGTGAATCGGATTGGACTTCATCGACGCGGACAGCGAGGGAAACGGATCGACGCCGGACATGGTCTTCACGTCGTCCAGCGAAACCACGGCGCAGGTGTAATTGGTGATGTTGGTGCACAGAAACGCGGCCGCGCCCACACCCGGCTCGTACACCGCCTTCCACGTATAGGCCGGCACCGCAACCGCGTCCTTGCCGATCGTCGGGATCGAATCCGTAGCGAACGCCGGACCGGTGACCACGTACACCTCACCCAGCTGGGTCGCGAGATTGCGCACGGAGTCCTCGATCTTCTCCCACTCGCCCGCATTCAGCACGTGCAGCTGCGGCACGACGTTGGCCATCGAGAACGTCTCGTCCTCCGACGGGATCGTCGACGGATCGCCGGCCGGGCTCATGTGCCCACGGTCGTAACCGCTGTTCGTATAGTCGGACGACTGCGAGCGATCCGCCGCCGGGATGCCCGTTTCCTGATGCCAGGAACCATCACGACTGATCGAGTTCGCCCCGGCGATCTGGGCCGCCGTCAAATGCTCAGCAGAATACAGCGGACCCTTCGTGACACCCGACGCAAACAACACGTACTCCGTGTGACAAACCTCCGTCGTACGACTCAACAGCGACGCGTCCAACGCAGGCGCCTTGCCCGCGACAAAGAAATTCGGACAAGCCGTACCGGCAAGCGAAGCACCGGACACGAAGAAACAGACTGCAAACAGCCAAGAGCCAAAGCGCGACATGTTGTTCCCCGTAGATGTGTGACCCGGGGAACCTAGTCATGGCTTATGTCAGGTGCGTGACCCTTCTGCAAATGCAGATGGTTTTAGATGATTCTTGTGAATTGGGTCATGTTAAGCGGAGCATCTGCTCCGTTGACTGATCCCGGAACTGAACCCGCTCTTCGCGCGAAAGTCGGGCGCTCATTGCGCCACACACTGAAACCAGATTGCGCCGCCCAACAAAGCGCAACTCGCATAAAAGTTGAGCGAGAATCCAAAGAAGCGGTACATCGGAGAAATCGCGTAACCAGCCACAAAAAGCAGGCGCCCGCCAATAAACAAAGACGCAGCAACCATCAGCAGACCCGCGCGCTGTGGCGGGCAACTACATCCAAATGCCAGCAACGCCATGAAGCCCAGAGACGCCTGCTCCAGGGTGTTCTGAAGTATCGCTTGACGCAATGACGGGCCGGTAGCTTCAGAGCGATAGCCCAAGATGGCATCAGGTGATCCTGCCCGCTCGAACATCACCGCCATGATCGACGCCGCCAGCGGAAGCGCGTAGACCCAGCTTAGTTTCAGCGCAAGCGTCAGCGGAGGCGTGCTTGTGACACCTATCGTTCTCAGTCCAAGCGTACTGGCGGCGAGAATGACAACTAATGCACAAGCGACCTGGACGTGAACAAAACTGCGGTATCCCATTGCGGTTCTCATCTTAGGCACTTCGTTGTCAGATACCCGAGAAGTAGGCTTTGGCTTTTGCACCAAAAAAGATTGCCCGCGCATAAGCGATGATGCCCAAAGCCATCATTGCCTGGCCAATGTAAGCGCCGACCTGTTCCGCGCCTGGGGCGATCTGGAATACTGGATGCGGATCGGGAACGACCAGTACGTATCCCGCGAACGCGCAGAAAACCATGCCGAAGACGATCGAAACAGCACGGCCCCAGCGTGGTCGATTGAAGCACGCGTAAAGTGTTGCCGAAGCCAGAGCTGCGATGATCAGGGCGCGCACGAAAACGGCCAACCATCCAAGGAGGGAGTCTTGGCTTTGCGTCACCCTTTCAAACGCCAGAGTAAGCCGTATGACGCCGCTTCCTCCTGCGGCAAGCAGAATCAATGCGAGTATCACTGTAACGATGATTACTGCCGGCTTCCTGCGCCCTGACTTCCAGTCGCCATTAGCCTTTCGCTCGGCGACCACCCGAATGAATTCGTCCGGTGTCTTCACAACGCCCTCGTTAGATGATGTGCAAACTACGCGCTTTCAGGATGTCCCTATGGCGCAGAGCCCGGATCCAATAACTTGATCCCCGTAGCAGACAGGTTGTAGATACGCGTCTCCAAATACCTGGAGTTCTTCTCTTCAATGTCGATGACGCCGTCGGCGCCCGACAGGCAGGCCTGCTTTCGCAGTTCGCCTTTTGCCGATGCAAAGTCGGAAGGTGCGAAGAAGGTCTTCTCGAGATGCACATTCAGTTGCGAGATCGCCACGTAGGGCCTGGCTGGATGCTGGTCCTTGAACACCGCGACATCGCAATCAGGCGGCCGGGCGGGGCTGCCTTGGTTCAACGATCGATAGTTTCCCGTCGTCGCCATGCAGCCGCACAGGCCGGATGCGAGGAAGACCATCCACACTAAGTTCTTCATGATCTTCCTCGCACCGTTTCGTCAAATGCGGTTATTGATGCGAGCCGATGCTCTTATCCATCTCGGCAATGATTTCCTTGTCCCAGCTCTTCTGGCCTGCCATGCCGGCAAACGACTTGGCCGTGCTGACCTTCACTGCGGTCTTATCGCTGCCTAGCGACGAGAGCCAGACGCCCGCGGATTCACCACCAGAGCCGACCACGAGGCCCACCTTGTGCGGCCGCGCACCTTCGACATACTCCGCATCGGATCGGCTGACCACGAAACCGTTGGCTACGAGCGCATCAACAGCTGCCTTCTGGACCGCCGTTTCCGGCTTGTTGTAGACGATGCTCGGTGCCGAGTCCGCCGGCTTGGTCGGCGTGGCCGAGCAACCAGCGAGAACAAGCATGCAAGCCGCAGTCGCGAACGTCCCTAGTACCTTCTTCATCACGATCGAGTTCCCCTGTTGAGTTGACAAGACGATTCCAGCATTCCACCTGTCACGCATGCGAACGGGCCGCCGCACGGGTGTGCCCCTGGATGCATGGCTGGTGGATTCCCCTTTGGCAGGCCGCCCCTAACGTGCCCGCCCCTTTGCATGTTATCGAAGTTCAATGGCGATCAAATACTCCGTTTGGATGGCTAACTCTGAGATCCGCGTCGCCTGACCGCCATCCGGCTTGTCAGCGCAGCCATGACCGATTTGGGTCGGCATCGGGCGATGCTGTTTATCGCGGCGATTGGTCATCCTCGCCGAGAAACCATTTTCGGTACCAGCGAGGCATGCTGCGGCCTTTCGCCCCGCCGCGGAGACGTGAGGACCAGATCATCCACATCAACATGATTCCGGTCGCAAAACGAAAACCGAGAAAGACAAACGCACTGACCCTGTCGATATTTCGAGAATGAAACGAGATCAGGACACCCAGAATGATGCAGAACGCGAGAAATCCAGCGAGTCCGCTCAGGTTGAACTGGCCACGTCCCGAGCGATTTTCTTTCACCGCACCCTCCTGGTGTTTGAAAGCCTGCGATACGCACGCAACTAACGCTGCGCCCGCCCCCTCTCGAAAATGGGCCCCTCTCCAAGCCCGATTTTCCAAAGCTACTGGAGCAAGATTGGCGAGTTCACGTAGAACGTCAGGAAGCGCCATTGGCCGTCAATTTGGATCAGTCGAATATTGAGCTCGGCGTGACCGTTCTCAAATTCGCCCGATTCCGTGTAGGACGCACTGACCGCCTTGCCGCTACCGATATTGACCGCGACAAGCGATTGCCCCTTCGGCTCGCCCAGGCTCTTCAGTGCGCCGAGTTTGGAGAGCTTTGCGAACAATCGATCCACCTGGTCGGGATCCTTGGCCAGAATCGCCATCAGTTGCGGTGAGGAGCGCTTCAGCAGCTCGTCTTTCGACCAGGTCGCAACCACAGGTTTCACGTTCGTCTCGACATAAGCCTTGCTGGACGAGTCCAGGCGAGTCCCTTGATAGACGCCGATACCGACCATCACGGCGATGATCAAAAGCAACGCCAAAAAGATCCCGCCAAGGATCTGAAAGACCTTTTTCATATTCCCCCTTTTCGGCACGACTAAAGCGCGCCGGACAATCTTAGCCACTCTAATGACGAGAATCGCCACACGCTCCCATGGAGCAGAGGCGACCGCCGCCCGTATCGCAAATTATTACGACAATTACGATTGCAAAAATCCCCCCGCAAACTCTAGCGAGTCGTAAATCGCCATGCTAGCTTTTAGCTCAGGGGGATTTATGAAAAACAATTTGCGACCGCATTTTGCGGCAGCGCGATTGCGCGCGATCGCCAGATATCTCGACCAACGCATCTTCGTTCCGCAAGGCGACCGTTCCGGTTGTCGCGATCGTGTGCGCATGGATCCAGCGAGATCCTGTCCGACGTCCTGCGCTGCGATCACCTGACGCGCGCACCCGATCCCATTTCGCACACTGAGCCGATGGCTGGCTCGCGCGTACCCAGACGTTCGCGCAGCGTAGTCATGGGCGCGTCGCCCAGAACATGTCCATACCGTCCGACAACCACAGGGAGCAACACATGCAGTTTCGTATCGGAGTCGTTCTGGCAGCCGCGGCTGCCTTGTTGACTGGGTGTGCGGCGGCGCCGCAGAGGCCTATCGCGTTTTCTCCTGACGCGCAGAATGCCAATGCGCAGAAGGTCGGCGTCATCATGACGACGCTGCCCAAATCGGACGTCTATACTCCGGGCGCTGGCTGCCTGCTGTGCATGGCCGCCGCGTCGATGGCCAATTCCAAGCTCACCACTTACTCGCACTCGCTGCCCGAAGAAGGGCTTTCCAAACTGAAGGAAGACGTTGGCAGTCTTCTGCGCAAGCGTGGCATCGATGCCGTCGTCATCAATGAAGACATCGACGTGTCCAAGCTTCCCAGCGCCAAAACCAGCGGACCCGATTTTGCAAAGAAGGACTTCACGTCGCTGCGCGCGAAGTACTCGGTCGATCACCTGGTTGTCATCGACATCCAGCAGGTTGGCTTTGAGCGACCCTACTCTGCCTATATCCCCACCAGCGAGCCGATGGGCGTGGTGACCGGACTGGGCTACGAGGTGAACCTCGCCACCAACGCCTACGAGTGGTACTCGCCGGTGGGCATTCGCATTGCGTCCGATGGCAAGTGGGATGAGCCGCCGTCGTTCCCCGGCCTGACCAATGCCTATTTCCAGGCACTGGAAAAGGGCAAGGACCAGTTCCTCGCGCCGTTCAAGGGTTGATCGGCAAACCATAGTGAACCGGCGGCATCCGTCGCCGGTTCCGATCGAACACTGGACCTACGCCCAGGGAGAGGGGAATGAACCGTTCTGCATTGATGGTCGCCGCGACCATGCTAGCCATTGCATCCTGCACGTTTGCACGCACCTCGGTGGCGACCGAGAAGCCGGTTGCCAATGTTCCAGCATCGTCAGCATCACGAACGGAGGCTGGACCCAGGCGTGGTCCTTGTCGCTGCAAAACACCAGTATGGGTTTGATGTGGCTCACGACTGAATACCACGCAACAAGAGACCCTGTGGATCCACCTCCGCTACCGCACTGAGGTTGCGTGCCTGGGTGCCAAATCCTCGCCGGAAAACGGGACGTACGTAGTTAAGCTTCTGAGCCAAAGAGAACGGAGGGACGATTTGACTCCCTCCGTCTCGCCAGTGGTTAGTTATGCAGCGTTGCCAGAAAGGATGGCGAAACGAGCTAACTACCTCAGTCCCGTTTTCCGTCCCGTATTCGCGGGGCTATCTTTGGCTACGCGATGATGCGCCACAACAGGATGACTGCCATGAGCGCTAGCGCGGCGTAAGTGACCTTCCTATTCCTTGCCATACCCCCAATAGCACCGAGAGTAGTGAAAAGGACAGCCCAGATCGGAACACACTTGTCGAGGATTTCCATTAGTCAGTAAGGAACGTATCGCAAGCAGATCCACCAACTAGGCCACCAATATCGCCGCCATAGCTGATGCCGGCTCTGCCACCGGAAACGGCTGCGCTATCACTTGCGTTCAATGCTTCCATTTTTAGATCCTCCTAACAGACGTTGAAGCTTCTATGGACGGTCCGACTACGCCACCTATAGATGCCATTTGAGCGAACATCGACAGCGTAATTGCGCTCTTACTTGGTTCTTGATTCCAGAAAAACGATGACCCTATCGCAGTGCAAACACCGCCTTCAGGTCATCTAAGGGAATGGTGCTGACATTCGGTCGGCTCGTTGCCGTCACGCGCCGCCCCGCCCAGATGGACACGCGCCTGCGTTTGGACAGCGAGCAGTGCCGCCACGCGCAGGCGAGGGGATTCCCCGGCAGAGCGCTGCCATGGCCGCTTCCCGTGGCCGTCACGGCCAGCCTGAGCACGGCGATCCACTGTCTTCAGCAGTACGCCCGCCTGCTCGCTGACGAGTCTCGAGTGAACACCACACGCCTCCGATGATCGCCGTGGCGGCGCATCGGCCGGTATGGCGATGCGCTGCACTCGGGCGATCACCGACGAAGCTGCCAAGCATTCACTGACACGGAGCGCTGTAAGCGCCTATCCGCTGCACGGCCGTGTCCGACAGGGAGGAACCACCATGGAACTGATCCAGCTCACCCCGCATTCGGAAGTGGACCCCTCGCAACCGCTGCGAGCCCCGGGCGACATCTTGCTGCACGCCTACCTGATTCCGAGCGCACTCAACCCCGCCCAACTTGCCCGTCGAACCGGCATACCCTCCAATCAGATCAAAGCGTTCATCGCCGACACTCTCCCGATCACGCCCAAGATCGCCATCCGCCTCTCTCTCGCCTTCGACACCACCGCCTTTTACTGGCTGGCACTGCAGGCGCGGTACGACCTGGAAAGGGCGAAGCCTGTGGTGCGCGCTTATCGTCCTCTCGTTGATTAGGCGACTTCAGAGAACGAGGTCAGGTTCACTTCTCGCAACTTGGAAGTGAGCCTAACCCCGATGTCGCTGGCTGTTGTCGATCACCACTCCATCCACGCATTCAGCTCCGCCCGGTGTCGAGCGAATCGTGATCGAGAACTTTCCCCACGTCACAGGTGTGTCCATTGAGAACGAACTGGGGTCGTCCATCGCAGGACGGCCCGGGCGCTTCATGCCAAACGCTTCCTTGATGGGCTCTGGCGGGACACATACGCCTGGATCAATCCAAAGAACCAACATAGAACCGGACTCGGGCGCCGCCAGCAACTTGGCCTGGGTTGCCATGCGCAGGTCCACCTTCGTGATCACGTAGTTGTCGACAGTCCTTATAGGCTTCGACTCATACCCGCGCTTCTGCGTCACGGGTAGAACCACGGATACGAAATGCAAGAAACGAAAAAACCCCTTGAAATCAGGGGTTTATTCTTATTACTGGCGGAGAGAGTGGGATTCGAACCCACGGTAGGCTTACACCTACGGCAGTTTTCAAGACTGCTGCCTTAAACCGCTCGGCCATCTCTCCGAATTGTCACTGTGGACGGGTGATCCGTTACAGCGGTGTAGCTTGTGGCCTCTGTTACTACCGAGGCGCTGGATTCCGGCCTACGCCGGAATGACGAGCAAATGCAGGGTCGCCATCCTATCAGGAATGCGGCGCCGCTCCCTGCCCTTTTTTCGACAAGGCAATCATCGCCCACAGCATGATGGCGACTGGAACAGCCGCCCCAAGCAGCGGGAGTAGCAGGATCGGTTGGCGGATCACCATCGGCACCAGCTGCGCCGCCGAGGCGAAGGCGATGATGGCGAAGCGCAGGTTACGGCTGTGGCGGGCGAACCAGAAGGAGCCCACCACCAGCACGGTGGCGATGGCGCTGAGCACCAGGTCCACCGTGGCCATGGGGAACATGGTGACCAGGCCGAGACGGGTGAGCAGCTCGGTCGCCAGGATCACCAGCAAGGTGTAGCTGGCGGCGAGTTCCACTTTGTCCCAGCGCTGGATGCTCATGCGGTGGCCTTAGGCGATCTGCGTGAGGTTGCGCAGGTACGGGCGCAGCATCTCGGGCACGGTGATGGAACCGTCGGCGTTCTGGTAGTTCTCCATCACGGCGACCAGGGTGCGGCCCACGGCGAGGCCGGAACCGTTGAGGGTGTGCACCAGTTCGGGCTTGCCGGTGGCCGGGTTGCGCCAGCGGGCCTGCATGCGGCGGGCCTGGAAGTCGCCACAGTTGGAGCACGAGGAGATTTCGCGGTAGGTGTTCTGGCTGGGCAGCCACACTTCCATGTCGTAGGTCTTGATGGCCGAGAAGCCCATGTCGCCGGTGCACAGCAGCACCTTGCGGTACGGCAGGTTCAGCAGCTGCAGCACTTTCTCCGCGTGGCCGACCATTTCTTCGAGCTGGGCGTGCGAGTGTTCGGGCACGGCGATCTGTACCATTTCGACTTTCTCGAACTGGTGCTGGCGGATCATGCCGCGCGTGTCGCGGCCGTAGCTGCCCGCTTCGGCGCGGAAGCACATGGAGTGCGCGGTGAGGCGCATCGGCAGTGCGTCCGCTTCGATGATGCTGTCGGCGACGAGGTTGGTCAGCGCCACTTCGGCGGTAGGGATGAGGTAGCGCTTGCTCTCGTTGACCTCGGTGGAGAACAGGTCGTCCTCGAACTTCGGCAGCTGGCCGGTGCCCTTCATGGTGTCGGCGTTGACGATCAGCGGCACGTTGCATTCGAGGTAGCCGTGCTCGCCGGTCTGCAGGTCGAGCATGAACTGGGCGAGTGCGCGATGCAGGTGGGCGAGCTGGCCGCGCAGCACGGTGAAGCGCGCGCCGGACAGCTTGGCGCCGGCGTCGGCATCGAGCCAGCCGTGGCGGGCGCCGAGGTCGACGTGATCCTTCACCGGGAAATCGAACGTGCGCGGCGTGCCCCAGCGCAGCTGTTCGGCATTCTGGGTTTCGTCGTTGCCCAGCGGCACGGACTCGTGCGGGATATTGGGGATGCCGAGCGCAATATCGGCCAGCTTGGCCTGCACGTCGGTCAGGGCGTGCTCGTTGGCCTTGAGCTTGTCGCCGATGCCGGCGACTTCGGCCATCAGCGGGGCGACGTCTTCACCCCTGGCCTTGGCCTGGCCGATCGCCTTGGACCGCGTATTGCGCAGGTTCTGCAGCTCCTGCGTCTCGGTGGACAACTGCTTGCGCTGGCTCTCCAGCGCCTCGATGGCGGCCACGTCGAGTTCGTAGCCACGGGTGTCCTTGAGGCGCGCGGCGGTTTCGGCCAGGCGCGAACGCAGCAGTGCGGGGTCCAGCATGATCAATCCAGATGTGGGGCTTGGAACCTTGGATTATCGCTGGGGGGCGTGTTGGGGGGCAATGTTGGGGTTTTGGGGTGGCCGAAGCCCCGGAAGGTCGGATTGGGGCGTCTGCGGGCAAGGTTGGGTTTGGCGGTGGGTGTGGGTCGCGCACAGGGTGCGCTCCTACAAGGGAACGGAACCTCTGTAGGAGCGCACTTGTGCGCGACCGGGGCGCCGATCAGTGCGCCGGGCCATCACCGGGCGGGTCGCGCACAAGTGCGCTCCTACAAGGGAGCGGGGTCCCTGTGCGACAGGGACCTCGACTAATGCATTAAGGGAACAGGCCCTGTGCGCGACCAGCGCTACGGATCAGTGCACCCTTCGCCCATTCCGCCCCAGCCACCACGCCATCACGGCGCCGGCGAGGAGCCAGCCGACGACTTGTTCGATCAGGGCGGCCAGGGTGAAGTTGGTGGGGAAGCGGTACCAGTTCCAGTACGGCACCAGGGTGCTCAGCCAGGCGAACACGGAGGCTGCCAGGGCGATGCTCAGGCGGGTCATGAAGCTGAAGGCGGCCAGGCCCATCACGAAGGCCAGTGCGAGCGCAGACAAGGTGTCCGACGCCCATTGCCGCGGCAGCTGGCCGCTCATGTCGGAGAGGTCTTCGCCCTGGGGCATGTAGACGATGAAGGCATACGGCGCTGTCTTGGTCTTGGCCGAATAGGCCTCCATCACGGCCTTGTCGTGCATCTTGGCCGGGTCGACCGAGGGAACGATGTAGACGCCGGTCTGATCGCCCAATCCGGGCCGCAGGCTGGCTAAGACCGTGTCTTCGGCCACCGGCTGATGCATGCCGACATCGCCCAACCCCAGCGCCATATGTGCCACGGCGCCCCAGATAAACATCACGATCCCGCCCATCAGTGCTGCTACCAGTACTCGCATGGCTCGCTCTCCCTCGATACCTACGGTGCGGCGAATCTATGTCCGCCGTGCGGGGCGCCGCAAGGTCGGTCGCAGCAGTGACGGCGACGGCATCAGCCGGTGCGGGAGACGCCGACCGGCAGCGCGCCCAGGCGATGCATCTCCGGCTCGTCCCATAGCGAGGGATCATCCAGGCAGGCCAAGGCAAAGGCGTGCGCGTCCTCGCCCCAGAACAGACGGCCATCCAGCGACAGCGTGGGCACGCCGAACACGCCCTCGGCCATGGCCTCGTCGAAATTGGCGCGCAGCTGCGCCTTTACGGCGGGATCGGCAATTGCGGTGGTTGGATCGGCGATGCCCAGGCGAGCGGCCACGGGCGCCAGTGCGGCGATGCTGTCGCCCGCATTTCCCTGGGCCCAGATCCAGTCGAAGATTGCATCCGTCGCCGCCACCGTGCTGCCGGCCGCGATGCACAGCCGAAGCGCAGCCAACGGATTGAACGGATGCGCGGGCGGAAACCGCAGTGGCTGGCCGTTCTGACGTGCGCGCCACAGCGCATGGCGATAGGTGAATTCACGCTTGCCCGGGATTTCCGCCGGACCTTTCTGGCCGTGCCGTTCCAGCACGCCGGCGAACACGATGGGGCGCAACGTTACCGGCCGAGACGCCGCCAGCAGTTTCACCTTGGGCCACTGCAACCAGGCAAACGGGGAGATGAAGTCGAAATACCAGGTGATGGACATGATTCAACTCCGCGTGCCGAGGGGTGGTTTATTCGCCGCGCGCCTTGCGTCGCGCTTCGCGCAAGCTGAGCAGCTTCTCGCGCAGCTTCACTTCCAGACCGCGATCGACCGGCTCGTAGAACACGGTGCCGTCCAGCGCATCGGGCAGGCATTGCTGATCGAGCGCGACGCCGCCTTCGCTGTCGTGGTCGTACTGATAGCCCTGCCCGTAGCCCAGGCCTTTCATCAGCTTGGTGGGTGCATTGCGCAGATGCATCGGCACGTCGAGCGTGCCGGTCTGCTGCACCACGGCGCGGGCGGCGTTGTAGGCCTTGTAGGCGGCGTTGCTCTTGGGCGCGATGGCCAGCCAGATGGCGAGCTGCGCCAGACCCAGCTCGCCTTCGGGACTGCCGAGGCGCTCATAGGTGTCCCACGCATCCAGCGCCATGCGCCAGGCGCGCGGTTCGGCGAGGCCGACGTCTTCCACGGCCATGCGCGTCATGCGGCGCGCGAGGTAAAGCGGATCGACGCCGCCATCGAGCATGCGCGTCAGCCAGTACACGGCCGCATCCGGATCGGACGAGCGCACCGATTTGTGCAGCGCCGAGATCTGGTCGTAGAACTGCTCGCCGCCCTTGTCAAAGCGGCGCGTGCGATCGGCCAGCACCTGGGTGAGCGTGGTGTCGTCGATGCGATGGTCTTCGGCGAGTTCCGACGCAATTTCCAGCAGCGTGAGCGCGCGGCGCACGTCGCCATCGGCCGCCTGGGCGATCAGCTTAAGCGATTCGTCGGCGACATCGAGCTGCATGCTGCCCAGGCCGCGCTCGTTGTCTTCGAGTGAGCGCTTGAGCGCCATCACGATGTCGTCCACCGTGACGGCTTCCAGCACGTGCACGCGGCAGCGCGACAGCAAGGCGGAGTTGAGTTCGAACGAGGGGTTTTCGGTGGTGGCGCCGACGAAGATGATCACGCCGCGTTCGATATGCGGCAGGAAGGCATCCTGCTGGGCCTTGTTGAAGCGGTGCACCTCGTCCACGAACAACACCGTGCGACGACCCTGCGCAAAATTCACCTCGGCCTCGGCCAGCGCCTTGCGTACATCGGGCAGGCCCGACATCACGGCGGAGATGGCGCGGAAATCCGCATCGGCGTAGCGCGCCACCAGCAAGGCCAGCGTGGTCTTGCCGCAACCGGGTGGGCCCCACAGGATCATCGAATGGACGCGGCCGGCTTCCAGCGCACGGCGCAGCGCCTTGCCGGGAGCCAGCACGCGTTGCTGGCCCACGATTTCATCCAGGGTGCGGGGCCGCATGCGTTCGGCCAGGGGTTTGAGATCGTCGGGCTCGGCAAACAGGCCCGGCGCATCGAACATATCGCTGCGTGACATGCCGGGCATTCTAGGACATCGGGCCATGGGGGCGGCATGCCCCCCGCCCGCATCAGGATTTCGGCGCGTCCTCGCGGCCCTGGCGCAGCAGGCTGAAGGCCATGCCTGCCACCACCAGCGCGCCCAGCGTCAGGACTACCCACAGCAAGGGCTTGGTCCAGTCGTAAGGGACCTTCGGCGCGTTCAGGGCTGAAGGGCCGGCCTCGTCCATGCGCGGCCCCAGTTGTGCAACGGGCGGCTGCCATTCCTCGCCGCGTTGGCTGCGCAAGCGGCTCAAGGCCTCACCCACCGGATAGTCGCCACGTCGCGCTGCGTAGCTGCCGGCCAGCAATCGATAGGGCGCGCTGCCTTCGGGAAGCCATACGTATTGCGCAGGCAACCAGCCCACGCGCACCGCGGGCGCGCCAGCGAGCGGCGTGTCGCTGTGCACGCGCAGCTGCTTCACGTTGCGCTCGCCGATGGTGGCCGTGACCTCGCCACTCTTGCCGCCAGCGCGAACCAGATCGAGTGCCGCCACTTCCATCCACGGGGACGCGCCGGCGCCCTGCACCAGCACATGCACGCGGGCGGCGTTGTTGGCTGCAGGCAACGCAACGACTACCGACTCCACCGGTAGCGCCGCAGGCAACGCGTAGTCGTAGTCGGCCGCGCCCTGCCCGCTTGCCTTGGCCACCAGCCACTGCAATTTCGACGCGCGCTCGGCGGCGACGTCAGTGATGCTGCCGGACAGCTTGGCGATGGGCGCGTGGCCTGCGCTCCAATCCACCTGGCCGTCAGCAAGGCGCACGCGAAAATAGCGATACGCATCGCTGCTTGCCACCTCTGCCGCCAGCTGCTCGACTTCATCCTGCTCGCCGTGCACGCGGGTCAGGCTGAGGTCCGACGCGAGCAGGTTCCACTGCCGCAGATCGTTGCTGCCTTCCACCGTCAGATGAAGCTGGAAATCCTCGCTCAGCGAGGCCGGATCAAGCGCGAGCTGATCAAGGCTGATCGTGCGGCCCGCGTCGATCAACCATGCATCCGGATGTTGCACCGGAGCGGCGCGATCGGTCTGACTGATGACGATGCCGCCATCGGTATTGCGCTCCACTTTGACGCTATCGGCCAAGGCGGCTGACACCGGCAACGGCAGCAGCCGCGCCATCGCCTCGAAGGGACGACTGATGGGTGGCGAGGGCGGCAGCGGCGCGAACGGCACCGGCCGGCCGAGTGCGTTGACCACGATCAGATCGTGCAGATCGGCATTGGGATTGACGGAGGCATACACCTCCGGCGTGAGTGTCACCCGATAGGCCTCGCCCGGTGCTTTCGTATCCAGCGCAAACGCATAGGCGTAATCCACATTGCTGTCTGCCCGGGCCGCCGCCACGGGCAACATCAGGGCGAGTGCGATCCAACGCATATCAAGGCGCATGCCCGGTCTCCTCCATCGACGATGAGCGGCGCGGCGGAGCCGGCGCCAGGTATCCAATCACGCTGCACAACAGGCCGAAGGCGATAAACGAACCGATGCCGAACAGATTGCCCAGCTGACGACGGTCGATAAGGATCAGCTTGGCCAGCACGACGCCCATGAGCACCGCACCCGCCAGCCAGAACAGCCGATGGCCATGCCGCGAACCCCACACCCAGGCAAACAGGCCCAACACGCTCCATACCAAGGTGAGCGCCATCTGGGTGACGCTCGAATCGACCAGCTCCCCACCCCATGGCACGCCGCCCAGTTGATGGACTGCACGCAAGGTGAAGCTGGTAGCGAGTGCCAGCACGATGCCGCCCAGCACGGGACCGCGACTGCGCTGCAACAGTGCAGGCAGCGAAGGCTCGGTCAGCCACGCTGCATAAGCGAAAGCGATCAACAGCAGCAGCATCTCCAGCGGATTGACCAGCGGCACGTAGTGCAAGGGTGTTGCGTCGCCTGCATGGAACAAGGCCACGCAACCGACCAATCCAAGTATCGCGAGCAGCGAATACTTCAGCGGCGCCAGCCACAAGGGCATGACGCTTTCCATGGGCGCGGCGATCAGGCGGGGCCGCGCGTGCGACACCGCAAACGCAATGAGCAACGGCGCAAAACTCAGCAGCATCACCCAGCTATCGGACAACCAGCGCAGCCGATCCACGGCCACCGCCACGCCCACCGCTGCCAGCAGGATCCATCGCCATAGCCACAGCCCGTGCGCCGTCGCGCCTGCCCATGAGGTGTCGCGCAAGTTGAGCAACGTGCGCCAACCAAGGATGGCTGCGAACAGCACGGAGAGCAGATTCCAGCCGCGCCATGGCTGCTGGTGAAAGCCGGCGGCCATCAGAATGAGCAGCAGCATGGCGGCCATGAAGGCCACTGGCGTCCATACCAGTGCCGCGCCGAGTTCCGCCGTAGAGCGATAGCGCGCCGCTTCGGCAACTGCCCATGCTGTGAATGCGAGCCACGCCAGCCACGCCGCAAACAAATCTGTATCCGGCACGAAATGCTTGATCTCCTGCGCACTGGCGACCAGCCACCAAAGCAGCGCCCAGGCAAACATCACCAACGAGAACACGCGATACAGCACGCGCCCCGCACTCCATCGCGACAACAGACCGCTGCTGGCGAAGCCCGCGAGCACGATCATCAGCGCACTGATGAATTCGCGATTGAGCACCGGCAACGCGCCATAGCCGCCATGCATAAACTTGTCGATCAGCAAGGCAAACCCGGCGAACAGTTGCAGCGCGACGCCGCTCCACGTGGCCAGCCATCGCTGCTGACGCAAGCCCAGCCAGATCAGGCCAGCACCTTCGAGCGCGAAGATGCTGCCAGTCACATCGGCGCGCAGTGCGAGCGGCACGGTTAGCGTGGCAAGTGCCACCGCCAGCACCGCCCAGGTATCGCGCAGCAGACGCATGGCCGGCTGGCGACGCGAGACATAGGCCACGCCCAGGTAAATCACTGCTGCCACCAGCGTGGACATTGCCAGCGCCTTGCCATCCCAATGCAACAGCGCGCCTTGCAGCAACAGGCTGATCAGCGGATTGCCGAACATCAGGCAGCCATCGATCACCAGGCGCCGATCCACCGGCGCGCGCATCACGTGCAGCCAGGGGATGACCAGATAGAACAGGAAATTCAGCACCAGGAACGGTTCGGTGCTGGCAAACAGCGCGGGCTCGTAGCGAAGCACACCCCAGGCCGTGCCTACGCCGAAAGTTGCGATAAAACCCAGCAGGTTCAGCACGCGCCACGAGCGCTTCCACGCGATGCCCAGGATGGCGAGGTTGAGC
The DNA here is from genome assembly GCF_052114725.1 of Dyella sp. 2YAF14. NCBI lineage: Bacteria > Pseudomonadati > Pseudomonadota > Gammaproteobacteria > Lysobacterales > Rhodanobacteraceae > Dyella > Dyella sp. 2YAF14. The sequence goes on from NZ_JBFRFH010000004.1 coordinate 131,079, forward strand.
ACGGCGTAGTAACTGAACAAGGCCACGTGGCTGCCGTTGCCGGTGGACACCAGGATGGGCGCCGCAAAACCTGCTACAAGACCAAGCACCGCGAGCGCCAGCGCATCCTGGACCACAGCGAGCACGCCAATGCCGGCGACCAACACCACCAGCAAGGCGAACGCGGCGCCCGCAGGCAGCAGGTCGCAGAGACGGAACGCGGCAAACACCGTCATCACCAGCACGCCGATCGCCCCGCCCTGCACCGATAGTGCGAAGACACGCTGGCTCTCGCGCTTCTTCCAGCCAAAGGCGAGTCCCGCCACGGCGGCCAAGGCCACCATCGCTACGCGCAAACCGATCGGCACGCGCAGCATGCCTGCATCCGCGGCGTACTTGAGCAAGGCCGCCACGCCGGCGAACAACACCAGCATGCCGATCTTCACCGGCACATTGCCTTCGGTGAACCAGCGCCACACGCGGCTGGTCAGGCGGTCCAAGGCAGACGGCGTCGACGGAGCGCGAGGCGTCTCGTCAGCCGCAGGCCATGCGGCAGGTCCCACGGGCGCAGGGGCCGCTGCTGTTGGAACCGGCGGAGGCGCGGCAGCTACAGGGGGCGTCGCCGGCGGCTCTTGCACTGCCTCGCGCGCCTCCTGGGCAGTCATCCACGGTCGCTCAGCGGCAACCGTCGTCGAGGGCCTGGCTTCGTTGAGTTGCGCACGCAGGCTTTTCAGCTCGCGGGACAACTGCAGCTGCCTGCCCCAGATCAATCCCACGGCCGCGCCGCCAACGATGCCCGCAAGGCCGCCTTCGGAGGCCAGCCCGCCCAGCACTGCACCTATCACTATCCATAGAAAAACCATGACCATCCATCTCCAGCCACGCCGGGTTGTCATGGCGTCAGTGTGACACGGACGGCGCTGCCGCCGCCGTGTCACCCATGGCGGCGGGAACAGTCCTAGGAAGAGCTGCGGCGCGCCTGCGCCCGTTGCTCCATCCAGTCGTAAAGCACGGGTAACAACAGCAGGGTCAGCAGGGTCGAGGTGATCAGCCCGCCCACCACCACCGTTGCCAGCGGCCGCTGCGTTTCCGCGCCCACGCCGCTGGAAAGCAGCATGGGCACGAGGCCAAGGATCGCCACGCTGGCCGTCATCAGCACCGGCCGCAGACGCAGTGCCGTGCCGCGCAGCACGGCCTCACGCACACCCATGCCCTTGACGCGCTGCTCATTGAGAAAGCTCACCAGCACGATGCCGTTCAACATCGCCACGCCGAACACGGCGATAAAGCCGATCGCTGAAGGCACCGAGAGGTATTGCCCGGTGATCGCCAGCGCCACGATGCCGCCGATGGTGGCGAACGGCACGTTGGCGAGGATAAGCGCCGCGTACTTCATCGAGTTGAAGGCCGTGTAGAGCAAGATAAAGATGAAGAAGATCGTGGCCGGCACGATCAGCGACAACCGCTTCAAGGCGCGCTGCTGATTCTCGAACGCACCGCCCCATTCGGTGTAATAGCCCGTCGGCAGTTTCACTTTCTGTGCTAGCGCGGCGTTCGCCTCCTGTACGAAGCCGTCGATATCGCGACCGCGCACATCCATCTGGATCACCGCATAGCGTTGCAGTTGCTCGCGCCGGATAAAGGAATAACCCTCTGCCTCGGTGACCTCGGCGACCTGTGACAACTGCACGATGGCGCCACCAGGTGCCTGGATCGGAATGCGCTGGATCGCCTGCAGCGAGCGCTTGTCGCTGTCGTTCAACCGCACGGCGATGTCGAACCGCTTCACGCCATCGATCAGCGTACTTACCGGCTCGCCACCGATGCCGTTGCGAACCACGGCGAGCACGTCGTCGGCGTTGAGGCCGTAACGCGCGAGCGCATCGCGATCCACGCTGACGCGTATCTGCGGCTTGCCCATATTGGGCTCCAGGGCCAGGTCGGCTACGCCCGGCACGCCGCCCAGCACATCCTTGATTCGGGCGCTCAGGCGATCGAGTTCGCCCAAGTCTTCCCCGTAGAGCTTCAATGCCAGCGTGGCGCGCACGCCGGAGATCAGCTCCTCGATACGCATCTGGATGGGTTGGGTGTAACTCACCACGGCCGTCGGCAATGCGGCTGAAAGTTCACGCTGCATATCCGCCTCGATGCTTTCCAGCGTCTGTCCCTTGCGCCATTGATCGCGCGGCTTGAGCGGCGTGTAGACCTCCATGTAGTTCACGTCCGCCGTCTCGCCCTTCTCCGCGCGACCGATCATCGCGAGCGTGGTCTCGACCTCGGGAAACGATGCCTCAATGCGCGCGGCCACCTGGCGCGAGAGGTCGATGGATTCATCCAGCGACGCGGAAGGAATGGAGGTGATGCGCCACATGATCGCGCCCTCCTTCAGGTTCGGCATGAACTCCTTGCCGAGGAAGGGAAACAACGCGAGGCTGCCCAATAACGCACCGCCGGCCATGCCCAGCACCCAGCGACGCCGACGCAGCGCCCATGCCAGCACGACGCCGTAGTGTTTCTTCAGGAAGGCCACGAGGCGCGTGTCGCGCTCGTCCTTGGGCTTGAGCGCCAGCGCAGCGAGTACCGGAACAAGGGTCAGGGCCAGCACCAGCGAACCGGCCATGGCGAAGCTGATGTTGAAAGCCATCGGCTTGAACATCTTGCCTTCCAGCCCCTGCAGACTGAACAGCGGCAGGAACACCACGATGATGATGACAATGGCGAACGCGATCGGACTCGCCACTTCCTTCGCCGCAGCAAGCACGGCGGCACTGCGGTCCACAGGCAAGCCATGCGCCTTGCGCTCGGCCATGAGGCGGAAGGCGTTTTCCACCATCACCACCGCGCCATCGACCATCATGCCGATGCCGATGGCCAGCCCCGCCAGCGACATCAGGTTGGCCGATAGACCCGCCTGCTCCATGCAGATGAAGGCGATCAGCATGGCCAGCGGCAAGGTGACGACCACCACCAGTGCGCTGCGCAACTCGCCAAGAAACAAGAACAACACGATCGCTACCAGGATCGATCCCTCCACCAGCGCGCGCACCGCCGTACCCACGGCCTTGTTCACCAGGTCGGTACGCTCGTAGACCGGCTTGACCACCACGCCGGCGGGCAAGGCTTGCTGCACCGTGGCGAGCTTGCCCTTCACGGCATCCACCACGCTCTTGGCGTTTTCGCCGATGCGCGAGAGCGCCTGCCCCATCACCACTTCCTTGCCGTCGCGCGTCACGGCGCCGGTGCGCGGCGCGCCGGCCTCGTCCACTGTGGCCACGTCGCGCACGTAGACAGGTGTGCCGTCTTCGGTCTTGAGCACGATCTGCTCGATGTCACGCGCGCTCTGCACCAGCCCCAGGCCGCGAACGAGATACTGCTCTCGACCGACATCGACGAAGTTGCCGCCGACCTGCGCATTGTTCGCCTGGAGGGCCTCGATCACGTGCTTGAAGCCCAGGCCGTGCGCAATCAGCTTCATCGGGTCGATGCGCACCTGATACTGCTTCTGCTGCCCGCCCCACGACGTCACATCGTCGACGCCAGCCGCAGTGCGAAGCATCAGGCGAATGCTCCAGTCCTGCAGCGTGCGCAGGTCGCTGTCGCTGGGTGATCCCTTCAGGGTTTCGTCGGCACGCTCCACGGTGTACCAGAACACCTGGCCGAGGCCTGAGGTATTGGGGCCCATTTCCGGCTTGCCGTAGCCCGCGGGCAAGCGGTCGCCCACCTGCTGAAGACGCTCATTGACGAGCTGGCGGGCGAAGTAGATGTCCATATCGTCCTTGAAATACACGGAGACATAGGACAGCCCGAACAGACTGACCGAGCGTACCTCGTCCACTTTTGGAAGACCGGCGAGCGCGGATTCCACCGGCGTGGTGAGCAGCGACTCCACATCTTCCGCGGCCAGTCCAGGGGCCTCGGTGTACACGTTGACCTGCACCGGCGTGACATCGGGAAAGGCATCGATGGGCAGCTTGCGCAGCGCCTGATAGCCGAGCGCAGCAATCACTGCGAAAGCGATCAGCACCAGCAGCTTGTAGCGTAAAGAGAGTTCGACGAGACGCGCGAGCATCAGTCTTCTCCCAGCTGCGAGCGAAGCAGGCGCGCCTTGAGCGCGAACGCGCCCTTGCTGACGTAGGACGCGCCGGGCTTGAGGCCTTGGCGTATCTCCACCCAGCCGTCACGGTTTTCGCCTGTCTGCACGGCTACCGGCTCGAACGCCTGGCCGCTGGCGACGACGAAGACAGTGGACTGGTTCTGCAACAGCACCACGGCTTCGGCGGGCACCGCGAGTGCGCTGCGTCCAGACACGGCAACGCGAGCATCGACGAGCTCCCCCGGGTGGAGCAGGTCGCGGCTGTTGTCCACGGCAATGCGCACGGCTACCGTGCGGGTCTTTTCATCCGTCTGGTGCGAACGCTGTACGACCTTGCCGGGCAGGCTTTGCTGGTGAATGAGGATGCGTGCCGCGGCGCCTGTGGCCACGCGCTCCGCTTCGAACGGCGGCATCTGCGCCTCGACCCATACCGAGTCCTCTTTCACCACGGTGAACAACGCGCGCCCCGCATCGACGCGCTCACCCACGAGGAACTGGTCAGTAGTGATGCGTCCATCCGTCGGCGAGAGCAAGGCATAACTCCCGTCAGCCTTGGCCGAGCCGGCGCGCAGTACGCCCTGGATTTGCGCATCGGACAGACCGTAGGCGCGCAAGCGAGCGCGCGCCTGGTCGCGCTGCACTTGCACTTCCGTGTAGCGGCGGGCGGAGACAGCTTGCGGACCCAGCGCGGAGACGCGGCGCCATTCCTGCTCGGCGACGATGAGCGCCCCCTGGGTTTCCGCAACCTGCACGCTCGACAAGGTGACCAGCGGCTGCCCCGCCTTCACCACATCGCCCAGCTTCACCTGGCGCGACAGCACCATCGATTCGATGCGCGGCGACACCAGTACAGTCGAATACGCATCGACCTTCACTTCGCCAGGCGCCTTGATTTCTTCAGCGAGGTCGCGCGAAGCGAGTCTGGACACGACGATGCCGGCGTCCTGCACGGCGCGGGCATCCAGCGTCAGTGGATTGGCCGCCTGCTGCGCGAAGACCGCGCCCGTCGCAAGCGAAAACAGCAGCGCGCAGGAGGCGCGTCGGAAAAGATGATTCATGGGGATACATCCTGTGTGCGGCCATCCAGCCAGTCGGTCAGGCGACCGGCGGCGACGAGGTAGTCGAACCAGGCCTGCCAGGCCTGGCTTTCCAGTGCGAGCGCGGACAGCGCGGTGTCGAGACTTTGCTTCAGCTGGACGAGGTAATCGGAGGTGCTGATCTCGCCGGCTCGCCAGAGCTTTTCGAGCAGCGCGGTGCGATCGTCGAAGGCGGCGGCGCGTCCCTGCCGAAAGGCCTGGCCAGCAGCGAGCAAGGCGTCGTAACGCGATTGCGCTTCACGCAGCGAAGCGCGACTCGCCAGTTGCTGCGAGCGCGTCAAGGCGGCAGCCGCCCCGGCTTCCGCGAGTGCGGCGTCGATTTCCGCGCGTCCGTTGTTGAGCACCGGCAAGGGAATGGACACGCTGACGCCGATCACTTGGTCGGTCCTCACGCCTGTGTACACGCGTCCACCGGTCAGGCTGATGGTGGGATCGGGCATACGCGCACGCCGCGCCACGTCGATGCCCGCCTGAGCGACCTCCTCATCGGCGCGCAGCTTCACCAACTCCGGCCGCTGCTCGATGGGAATCGGCAAGATGCTGTTCGAAGCCGGCGGCAGACCTGCAGGCAGCGGCGGCTTCGTCACAGCCTCGCCGGCGACCGTCTCGAGCGCGGCCACCGCCGCCGCCTCGGCGCCCGCCAGCGACGCCTGCTGGATCTGCGATTCACCCAGGGCCAGGGCGGCCAGATCGCGTTCGGGACTGCTGATATCGCCGACACCGAGGCGGTCGGCGGCGAGCGCATCGAATCGCCGCATCAAGCTCACCCGACGCTCGCCGAGCTCGCGCTGGCGAGCAGCCAGGGCAGCGGCAGACCAGGCTTTCAGCCAACGCGAGGCGATGTCCCGCCGCAGCACTTCATAGGACGCCTCGCGGCTGCGCCACTGGGCCTGCGCCTGCGAAGTACGGGCGCGGCGCTTGCCTGACATATCCAGCGGCAGCGATAGCCCCGCCGTGCGCCGATTGACGTCGGCGTTCTCGGCATCGAGCGACAGCGAGGGGTTATAGACAGGCTGGGCCGCCGCGCGTACCCGCGCCTGGGCCGCCTCCAGCTCGGCGCGAGCCGCCTGGATGTCGGGGTTGGCAGCCCATACGAGCTGCACCGCGCCACCGATGGGCGATGCGGCAGGAAGCGGTCGCTCACCTTTGATCGGCACCGCCGCCGCGTTGGCGACAGAAAACAAACAGGCAGCCCCGAACAGGGCCGCACGTAAAACGGACATGAAACCATCTCCTGACAACGATCACGAGGAATGCGCCCGGGAGGGCGCAACACAGGCGTTCGAGGTCAGGCGATAGGTGGTCGCAACAGGGAGCCCGCGACGGCGGGCACGCGTCCGGCGTGTGCGGATGAAACGAGGAATGGCGCCTCGGGCGCGTTCACGGTCAGCATCACCAGGCTAGGCAAGCCGGCGGCATGGGGACAGGCGCAATGACAGGAAGCGCCTTCGCCAAGCAGGCATTCGCCATCACCCGCAGGCACAGGTGCAGCAACCACCATGGCCGCCGACGCAATGGCGTAGCCACGCCCCGGGCTGGCATCACGCTCACCGCCATCGGCCAGGCATACGGACCCGCTGACCAGCTTGATCAGCAGCACAGCCACCACCAACGCCCACAAGCCGCGATGGCGGCGCAGGCGAAGAAGCAATGGCAGGGACCGGGATGACATCTTCGGGATCCTAGACGGCGAGCCGCCTGTTAGACAATTTCATCGGCCATCCCCTGCCTGTCATATCGGCTTTCGCGCAAACCATGTCGGAAATACCCGGGCTCCACCGCTACGGCGCCTGTCGCCATGGCTATGATGTGCCCCACACGACGGGACGGAGTCGGCACGTGGCGCAAGGGATGGGGCGGGCGAGCAAGCAGGACGTCGGGCTGAGCACGTGGCTGCCCGCGGCCTGGCGCGGCAAGCCGCTGCGCGCGTTTGCCCTGCTTTGCCTGCTGATCCTTCCGTCGCTGGGAATGGCACGCGACAGCGACCCCTGGGCGCCGTTCGACATCCCCTGGTTCGATCGTTTGGGGGTAAGTGACGGCCTGCCGCATTCGATCACCACCACGGTCGAACAGGACAAGCGCGGCCTGATCTGGATCGGCACGTTGTCCGGCCTGGTGCGCTACGACGGTTACCGCATGCAGGTGTTCACCGGCAATGGCGGCAGCAAGACCGATATTCCGGACGCGTATGTGCGCTGTCTGCTCACCCTGCCCGACGGCAGCCTGCTGGTGGGTACCAATGCCGGCGGCCTGAGCCGCTTCAATCCGCTCGACAACACCTTTCACACCTACCCCGTGGGCAAGGGCGGCACCAGCGACCGCAAGATCTACGCGATGTCGCCCGATGGCCAGCGCGGCATCTGGATCGTGACGGAGCGCGGCATCGATTACCTGGACCTGCGCAGCAACCGCATCAGTCCGATCCCGCTGGGCGATGGCATGGCCCAACGCAGCTTCAGCGTGCTACAGGATCGTGCCGGCAACCTGTGGGTCGGCAACACCAATGGACTGTTCGTCCGGCGCACCGGAGAAACGGCGTTCAAACGCCCTGATCGACCGGCGGACGGCAGCGGCATCGACGTGGTGTTGAACGACGGCATCTGGGCGCTGCTGGAGGACCGCGAGGGACGACTGTGGGTCGGCAGCACGCAGTCGGGCGCGGTGTATCGCGATGAAACCGGCCAATGGCATGCGATACCCGGCTTCAGCGGCTATCAACACGATCGTTCGCGCCGCCCGACCGTGCGCGCCTTCACCGAGTTGGCGGGCGACGTGATGTGGATGGCCACCGATGGTGGCGGCGTGCTGTCGTACGACGTCGCCACGCATAGCCTGCACGCGGTCGCGCACGACACCGCGATGCCTTCCTCGTTGCCCGGCGATTCCGTGCGCGGACTGCTACAGGACAGCACCGGCAACGTATGGGTAGCGACCGATCTGGGCGTGGCGCGCTACGACCCCAACGCCCGCAAGGCTTTCGCCCTGCTGCCCTCGACCAGCGACCACCGCTCGCTGGCCAACACCAACGTGCGCGGTATTTTTGTCGACAGCCGGCAGCGCGTCTGGCTGGGCATGAGCGCGGGGCGCGTGGACGTGATCGATCTGTCCGGCGCCAGCATTCGTCATCTCGAACTGGGCGGCGTACAGACGCGCCGCGATGTGCAGGCGTTTGCCGAAATGCCCGATGGCACTATCTGGGTGGGCACCCAGGGCCTGGCGCGTGTCGATCCCAACACGCTGGCCATCGTCGGCTCGGCCGTGCCCGAGCTGGACGACAAACCCGTGCTGCATCTGCTGCCGGATGGCCAGCGGCTGCTGATCGCCACGTACGATGGCGTTTATCGTTACGACACGCGAACGCACGCGCTCACGCATTTCAGCCACGACGCGAACGACCCGACCAGCCTGGCCAGCGACACGGTGCGACGCATCGCACGCATCGGCGCCGACCTTTGGTACGTCACCGGCCGCGGCATCAGCATCGCCACCAGCACCACGCAGAACAAGGGTTTCCAGAACCTGCTCAACCGCCCCGGCGACAACACCAGCCTGCCCAATAATCTGGCCAGTTCCATCGCCATGGATCCGCAAGGCGGCCTGTGGATCGGCACTTATGGCGGGCTGGCCATGCTGCAGCCACACAGCGCCGGCGAACCCTATCGCTTCACCACCATCGGCTCGGCCAACGGACTGCCCAGCGAAAACATCAACGCGGTGCAGCCGGACGACTTCGGCAATCCCTGGGTCAGCCTGTCCAACGGCCTGGCGATGATCGACGGCAATACGCATGCCGTGCACAACCTGGGCGTGCGCGACGGCCTGCGCATTTCCAGCTACATCTACGCCGCGGCGGCGCGCGCGCCGGGTGGCGAGCTGCTGTTTGGAGGATTGGGTGGACTCACCGTAGTGCGTCCGCAATGGCAGCCATCCGATCAGCCCGACCCACCGCTCGCAATCACTCATGCCGCCGTCAATGGCGTGCCACTGTCGTATGGGCGACTGCCGCGCGCCGGCGAGTCGCTGAAGATCCGCTCGCGCAATCGCAGCCTGCGCGTGGACTTTGCGCTGCTCGATTACGAAGCGCCCGCCGAAACCAGCTACAGCTATCGGATGGAGGGCTTCGATGAAAGCTGGATCGATATTCCGCGCGGCGGCCTGCCCACCGCCATCTACACCAACCTGCCCCACGGCGATTACAAGCTGCGCCTGCGTGCACAGACGCATGGCATGCAGCCGCGCCTGATCGAGTCGACCGTCGACGTCAGCGCCGAGCCGCGCTGGTATGAAACGGTATCGGCCATGGTGGCGGCCGGATTGCTGGCGCTGGCCGCGATCTTCGGCGTGATCCAGCTGCGCACCATGTATCTGCGGCGCCAGGCCAAGCAGCTGCAGCATCAGATCGAGTTGCGCACGCGTGACCTCGTGGTGGCCAACAAGCGACTCGATGAGCTGGCCAACACAGACGCGTTGACCGGCGTCTGCAATCGCCGCCGCCTGCTGGAGCTGGTCGAGGAAATGCGTGCGCAAACCAGCGACGGCAGCGCCTGCATCGCACTGCTGGATCTGGACCGGTTCAAGCGCATCAACGACACCCACGGCCATCTTGCCGGCGACGCGGTGATCCGCCATGTGAGTCAAATCATGCAGCAGCAGTGCCGCGACAGCGATTGCGTGGGCCGCTACGGCGGCGAAGAGCTGGTGGCCTGCCTGTCGGAAAGCTCACTCGAGCAAGGCATGCTGATAGCCGAACGCATACGCGCCGCGGTTGCGGAACAGCCGTTGACCTATGAGGGGCAGCCCATCGAAGTCACCGTGAGCATCGGCGTGGCCGCGTACCATGCCGGCGAGACGCTGTCGCAGTGGCTGACGCGTGCCGATGGCGCGCTGTACGAGGCCAAGAACAGCGGACGCAATCGGGTCGTGGCTGCCCAGTAACACGTGCTCGGCGCCCAGCCGTCAATCGAAGTGCCGATGCCGGTAGATGGCATAACCCAGGCCCACCACACCGGTGAGCGTGGCCGGCGCCAGCAGCACACGCTCCTGCCAGACCATGAAGCCAAGCGCGCCGAGCGTGGCACCCACGATGAAATGACTCGCCACCAGCAGGCAGATATTGATGCGCAGGGAGTCGACCTCGAGGCCACGCAATCGATGGCCGAGATAGATGCCCAGGTCGGTGAAGATGCCTGACAAATGCGTGGTACGCACCGTGGCGCCGCTATACGTGCTCACCATCGCGTTCTGCAGTCCACACGCTGCCGAGGCGAGGTACAACCCGAGATCATGGCCGCCATGAATCAACGGCGTGGCGGCAAACAGCAACGCTGACTCCAGCATCAGCACGACGCCATAGCGCCGCCCGAGCCGCAGTGCGCCCTGTTGCACGATGAAACCACTGAGCATGGCGCCCAGCAGAAACGCCAGGATGACCAAGCCCCAATGCGCTATTTCGCCTGCGTCGCCGCGAGCCAGCGCCAGGCCGAATTCCGTGCTGGTACCGGTGAGATGGGTGATCGGCTGGTGCCGGAAGCACAGATAGCCCACCACATTGATGCAGCCCGCACCGAGCGCGAGCAGGCCGCCGCCCACCCAAGCCCAGCGCGGGAGCTGGCGCAGCACGGCGCGCTCAGTTCTTGATCGGCTGGGTCTGGATCACCGGCAGGTCGCCGATCACATCGGCGCCCTGGGGCGGCACGAAGTTGAAGGTCTCCGGCGGGATCGGCACGTTGCGCTGCCAACCCGAAAAACGAATATCCGTGACGGCACCCAGCTGGTCACGAAAAATCATGCGCGCCAGGCCATTCGCATCGAAGCCCAGGTCGGCGTAGTCGAACTGCGGATCCTTGGCCTTGGAGGTAAGGCGCAGCCAGCTCAGGCCATCGTGGTCGCCCTGCTCGACGGCGTTGAAGTCCTTGTCCATCTGCTTCACATCGGTGAGCACGGTCAGCGGGCTATGCGATTCCTCGGAGCTCTGCACGCGCACGGTGACCTGCTCCAGGTCCGGGTCGTACAACCACACACGGCTGCCGTCGGCGACGATGGTCTGCTTGGACGGGGCCAGCGTCTCCCAGCGGAACTGGCGCGGCGCCTGCAGCGCGAGCGTGCCGTTGCTGGTCTTGCCCGAGTTGCCGTTGGCGTCTTTCAGCGTCTGCGAGAACTTGCCGGTGAGCGAGTGCAGGTCGCCGGCAAAGGCGTCGAGCCTGGCGCGGGCCGGGCCGGCGGCCATGGCGAGGCTGCTGAGGGAAAACGCGGCGACAGCGGTGGCGATGAGTAGCAGGCGTTTCATGGGCGCTTTTCGAATGGGGCGGCGAGTGGGAATTGTGGTGCGGGAAGGCTTAACGGCAAGACGTTTTTTGTTCGTCATTCCGCCGTACGCCGGAATGACGAGCCATCAATTCTTCGGCGGCGGAGGTGCCAGCACTTCGCGGTTGCCGTTGTGCTGGGGCGCACTCACCACGCCATCCTGCTCCATCTGCTCGATCAGGCGGGCGGCGCGGTTGTAGCCGATGCGCAGGTGGCGCTGCACGCCGGAGATCGAAGCGCGGCGCGTCTCGGTCACGATGCGCACGGCGCGATCATAGAGCTGCGCCTCGGCATCGCCACCACCTTCTTCGCCCTCTTGCGGCAGACCGGAGTCGTTGATGAACTTGCCGTCGGAGGTGGCCTGCACCTCTTCCAGCACGCCTTCGATGTATTGCGGCGCGCCCTGCGAACGCAGCCAGTTCACCACGCCATGCACCTCGTGATCGTCCACGAAGGCGCCGTGCACGCGCTCGGGCGTCGCAGTGCCCGGCGGCAGATGCAGCATGTCGCCGTGACCGAGCAGCGCTTCAGCGCCGGACTGATCGAGAATCGTGCGCGAGTCGATCTTGCTCGACACCTGGAACGCGATACGGGTGGGGATATTGGCCTTGATCAGGCCGGTGATCACATCCACCGACGGACGCTGCGTGGCGAGCACCAGATGCACGCCCGCCGCACGAGCCTTTTGGGCGAGGCGCGCGATCAGCTCTTCGACCTTCTTGCCGACGATCATCATCATGTCGGCAAACTCGTCGATGATGATCACGATGTACGGCAGCGGCTCCAGCGGCTCGGCCGCGAGGTTCGGCATGTCCGGATTCGGGCGGAACAGCGGGTCGAGCAGCGGCTGGCCGGCGTTCTCGGCGTCCTTCACTTTCTTGTTGAAGCCGGCGAGATTGCGCACGCCCACCGCTGCCATCAGCTTGTAGCGGCGCTCCATCTCGGCCACGCACCAGCGCAACGCGTTGGCGGCTTCCTTCATGTCGGTCACGACCGGCGCCAGCAGATGTGGGATGCCTTCGTAGACCGAAAGCTCCAGCATCTTCGGGTCGATCATGATCATGCGCACGTCCTTGGCGCTGGCCTTGTACAGCAGGCTCAACACCATGGCGTTCACGGCCACCGACTTGCCCGAACCCGTGGTACCGGCCACCAGCAGATGCGGCATCTTGGCCAGGTCGGCCACCACCGGGCGGCCGCCGATGTCCTTGCCCAGCGCCAGCGCCAGCGGCGACTTCATGGCGTCGTATTTGTCCGAACGCAGGATCTCGGAGAGATAGACGATCTGTTTCTTGGCGTTGGGAATTTCCAGGCCGATGACGTTCTTGCCTGGGATCACGTCGACCACGCGCACGCTGACCACCGAGAGGCCGCGCGCGATGTCCTTGTCCAGGCTCGACACCTGCGAACCGCGCACGCCGGCCGCAGGCTCCAGTTCGAAGCGCGTGATGACCGGCCCGGGATACACGCCCACCACCTTGGCCTCGATGCGGAAATCCTTGAGCTTCAGCTCGAGCTGGCGCGACAGCACTTCAAGCGTTTCTTCCGAGTAACCCGGGCCCTGCTCCGGCGCTTCGTCCAGCAGCGACAACGGCGGCAGTTCGCCCGGGGCGGAGGCACCGGTGAACAGCGGAATCTGGGTTTCCAGCTTGGCGCGCTCGCTTTTCACCACGGGCGCAGGTGCGGTTTCGATGCGAACCGGCTCGCGCTTGGCCTGCTTCACGGCCTCGGTCTTCTTGACGACCTCGCGCTCGGCGCGCGCCTGGCGGGCGGCCAGCACTTCGGGTGCCTCGCGCAGCTTGCCACCGAACCAGCCGGCGAGCTTCAGCACGCCCTGCCCGGTGAGGTCGGCCACTTTGAACCAGGACAGACCCGTCGCCAGCGTCACGGCGATCAGGAACATCGCCAGCAGCAACAGCGGCGCACCCTTGTCGCCCAGCGCATGCAGCAGGCCGCGACCCACCCACATGCCGATGATGCCGCCCACGCCCTGGGGCAGGATCGGCTCATCGTTGAAATTGAGATAAAGCAGCGCCGGCGCGGTGATGAAGAAAAACACCGAACCAATCAGGCGCAGCGACGGCTCCCACGGCTGCACGGTGCGCTCGCCGCGATGGCGCAGCACCTGCACGCCCAGGAAGAGAAGCAGCAACGGGAAGAAATAGGAAATCAGGCCAAAGATGTAGCGCAGCACATTGGCGATATTCGCGCCAATCTCGCCGCCGAAGTTGCGCGCGTGCTCGGCGGTACCCGCATGCCCCCAGCTAGGGTCCTGGTCGTTGTAGCTGAACAGGCAGACCAATAGATAAAGCGCCAGCGGCAGCAGCAGCAGCGCCCCGGCCTCGCGCAGACGGCGCTTCAGTTCTTCACTGAGGCCTTCGCGCTCTTGCTTGTCTTTCTTGACGTTCGCGGTACGCGGCACCGTGATCCTTATCCTGTTCATGAGTCCGGCCGCCAACGAGGACGGCCGGACGGTGTCACATCCGCCTAAGCGGCAGGCAAGACCTTAGATCATGCCCTTGAGCGCCGGATGAACCAGCTCGCCGCCGTCGACGTTGATGCCCCCGCGCAGCGGTTCGAACTGGCGCCATTCGTTGCCGGCGGCCAGACGCTGCACATACGGCAGGATAGCGGCAGAAATCGCCACCGACGAGGTCTGCGGCACGGCACCCGGCATATTCGTGACGCAGAAGTGGGTTACACCGTGCACGTCATAGGTCGGTTCCTTCCAGGTGGTCGGACGCGAGGTCTCGAAGCAGCCACCCTGGTCGATGGAGATGTCCACCAGCACGCTGCCCTTCTCCATGGTCTTGACCATCTCTTCGGTGACCACGCGCGGCGCCTTGGCGCTGGGGATCAGCACGGCGCCGACCACCAGGTCAGCGTTGGCGACTTCTTCGGCCACCGACGATTCATAGGCGTACAGCGCGGTGACGTTCGGGCCCATGGCCATCATCTCGGCCAGGCGATCCTGGCGCTTGTCGAACACCACCACGTTGGCGCCAGCAGCGGCGGCCAGTGCAGCGGCGTTGCCACCGGCAGCGCCGGCGCCCAGCACCACGACCTTGCCACGCGGGGTGGAGGCCATGCCGCCCAGCAGCTTGCCCTTGCCGCCCTGCGGACGATGCAGCAGCGTGGTGCCGATCTGGGTGGCGATGCGACCGGCGATCACCGACATCGGCAGCAGCAGCGGCAGGCCGCCGTTCTCTTCCACCGACTCGAACGCCACGCCGGTCAGGCCGATGTCGAGCAGGCTCTTGGTCAGCGCCGGCTCGGCAGCCAGGTGCAGGTAGCAGAACAGCAGGTGGTGCTTCTTGAGCAGGGCGAGGTCGCCGGCAACCGGCTCCTTCACCTTCACGATCAGCTCGCCAGCCTCGTACAGGGCAGCGGCGTCGGCGGCGATCTTCACGCCGACCTTGGCATAGGCCTCGTCGGAGAAGCCGCTCTTTTCGCCCGCGCCGGCCTGGATGAACACCTCGTGGCCACGGCGGACCAGATCGGCAGCAGCGGCGGGAATGAGGGCAACACGACCTTCGAGGGTCTTGGTTTCGGAGGGAATACCAATACGCATGGGGAGTGGATCCTGTGGGAAAGCTAAGTGGCAACGACGCCAGGCCGCACCCGGCCCGGCAAACCTCAAGGCCGGCAGTGCTTGAATCGTCCCGGCGTCTTCCCCATCCTTCCGGGTTCGGACGCCTCGTCTCCGTTCATGCCTTGCCGGTAGGTAGGAAACCGCCGCAGGTGATGGAGCGAATGACTGATGCAAGTCGCCAGCAAACCCGAAGGATTATAACCAAGATGGGCAGGCCGTTTTCACATTCCCGCGACGCCGCGCAAGCAGACCACCTTTGCGCAGTTGCAGCAAAGTCAACGAGATACAGCCCAACCTGCTGAAAACCAGCTAACAGCCCATATATGGTGTGGATCGCCTGACCACCATGCGCCTGAGCATGGTCCACCGGCTCCACCCCTGCCCTCACCATTCACGAACATCACCGCCCACCACGGCGGATAGAAGGAACGCATGAACGCATCCACCAAGCACAGCCGCCTGCTGATCCTGGGCAGCGGTCCCGCCGGTTACACCGCCGCCGTCTACGCTGCCCGCGCCAACCTCAAGCCGATGATGATCACCGGCCTGCAGCAGGGCGGCCAGCTGATGACCACCACCGAGGTGGACAACTGGCCGGGCGACGACAAGGGCGTGCAGGGTCCGGAGCTGATGCAGCGCATGGCGCAGCATGCCGAGCGTTTCGAAACGCAGATGGTGTTTGACCATATCCACAGCGTGGACTTGAAGCAGCGCCCGTTCCGCCTCAAGGGCGACTCGGGTGAATACACCTGCGACGCGCTGATCATCACCACCGGCGCCACCGCCAAGTACCTCGGCATCGCCAGCGAAGAGCACTACAAGGGCCGCGGCGTGTCCGCCTGCGCCACCTGTGACGGCTTCTTCTTCCGCGAGCAGGAAGTGGCGGTGATCGGCGGCGGCAATACCGCCGTGGAAGAAGCGCTGTACCTGTCCAACATCTGCAGCAAGGTTTATCTCGTGCACCGCCGCGACAAGCTGCGCGCCGAGAAGATCATGCAGGACAAGCTGTTCGAGAAGGCCGCGGCCGGCAAGATCGAGCTGATCTGGAACCACACGGTCGATGAAGTGCTGGGCGACAACTCCGGCGTCAACGGCGTGCGCGTGAAGGACATCAACACCGGCGAGACGCGCGAGATCCCGGTGAACGGTTTCTTCGTCGCCATCGGCCACCAGCCCAACACCGGCATCTTCGACGGCCAGCTCGACATGCACGACGGTTACATCAAGATCCGCAGCGGCCTGGGCGGCATGGCCACGATGACCTCGGTGCAGGGTGTGTTTGCTGCCGGCGACGTGGCGGACCATGTGTATCGCCAGGCGGTGACCTCGGCGGGGTTTGGCTGCATGGCGGCGCTGGATGCAGAGCGTTGGCTGGATCAGCAGGGTCCGGCGAGCTGAGTCTTCTGACCGTCAGCTTTTGACCGTCATTCCGGCTCGCGTCGGACTGACGGGATGGAAGACGGAGTTTTCTGTGGTTTTTGGAGCGCCGTGATCGAAGCCCGCTTCCACGACAGCATCGAACGCATCCCGGCCGAGGCCTGGGATGCGCTTCGGCCCGACGACAATCCGTTCGTCTCGCACGCTTTCCTCGCCCTGCTGGAACGAACAGGCTGCATCCGTCCCGATTGGGGCTGGCAGGCGCATCACCTTGGCCTGTATGAAGACGGCGCGCTCATCGCCGCGGCCCCGTTGTATCTGAAGGGCAACTCACACGGCGAGTTCGTGTTCGACTGGAGCTGGGCCAGCGCCTGGGAGCGCGCGGGCGGCGATTACTATCCCAAGCTGCTCAACGCCGTGCCCTACTCGCCCGTGCCCGGACCGCGCCTGCTGGCCGGCAACGACGAACGCACGGCAGAACGACAACAGGCATTGACCACCGCCATGCGCACCTTCGCCGAGCGCATGAACCTCTCCTCCGTGCATGCCAATTTTTTGTGCGACGACGAACTGGCGGCGTTCGAAAGCCCCTGGCTGGTCCGTTCCGATGTGCAGTTCCACTGGCATAACCATGCCTATGCGGACTTCGCCCAGTTCCTCGCTGCACTCAATCACAAGAAGCGGAAAAACATCCGCCAGGAGCGCACGCACGTGGCCCGCAGCGGCCTGGCGATCGAGATGCGCAGCGGCGGCTCGCTGAGCGTCGATGAGTGGCGGCATGTCCACGCGCTTTACGAGTCCACTTTTGACGCCAAGGGCAACCACGCCGCGCTGACGCGGTCGATGTTCCTTGGTCTGCGCGACGCGCTGGGCGATGCGGTGCAACTTGCGCTGGCGCGCCATGGCGAACGCATCGTGGCGATGGCGCTGTTCCTGCAAAGCACCGACACGCTGTATGGCCGCTACTGGGGCGCCGAGGTCGAGGTGCCGGGCCTGCATTTCGAGCTCTGTTACTACCAGGGCATCGAGCATGCGATCCGTCACGGCTTGCAGCGCTTCGAGCCCGGTGCGCAAGGCGAGCATAAACTCGCCCGCGGCTTCCTGCCGGTACGCACGCAGTCGCGGCACTATCTGGTGAACAAGAGTTTTCGCGATGCGGTGAGGCAGGCGCTGCAACACGAAGCCGAAGGCATGGACGACTACGCGCAGGAGCTGATGCAGCACAGCCCCTACGCACACCTGCCGGACGCCTGATTCCCTAGCCGATGGAGATGCCGACCACCTTGCCGTCGGCATCCAGCCTCACACCGAACGGAAGACTGTTGCCGGGGCCGAAATCGATCCGGTAGTCGTTCCAGGTGCCGTCCTTGTCGTGACGCTGCCCCTTGAAGATGAAGGACGACGGCTCGCCGAACGGCGACAGCTGCCTGGCCATGCGACCGGACAGGCCGGCGGCCAGCTTCGCTTTCAACTTGTCGCCGAAGGCCGAGGTGTCTTGGTCGCCGCGCTGCAATTGGCTGAACGCCTTGTGCACCACGGCCGTCGTCGCCGCATCTTCGCCAGCCGCAGGCTTGCGTGCCGTCGCAGCGATCTGCGGATACAAGGCCTCGAACGTGGCGGTCACCAGCATCTGGCCCGGCTCCGGATTGTCGCCGTTATTGGTGAAGGCAATGATCTGCACGTCCTGCTTCGGGAAATACTGATTGGACGTAGTGAAGCCGAACGAACCACCGGTGTGGCCGATGCGCGGCTGCTCATCGAGCGTGTCGATGAACAGACCCAGGCCGTAATCCGTGCTGCCCGGCGCAGGCGTCGTCATCAGCGCGTAGTCGGCGGGACGCACGATTTTTCCGCTGCGCAGCGCCACGTTCCAACGCTCCAGCTCATCCACGGTGGAGACCAGGTTGCCCGCTGCCCAGCCGACGGTGGCATGGATGGTGGGCGCCAACTCCAGCTTTCCGTCGGTGTGCCGGTAGCCCTTGGCCATGCCGGCGAGCTGCGCTTCGTCGGCCACGTTATACGTGTGAGTCATGCCGGCTGCAGCCAGCAGATGCGTTTTCACATAGTGTTCGTACGATTCCTTCGAGGTGACTTCGATCACCCGCCCCAGCAGCGCATAACCGCTATTGGAATAGGACCAGCGGCTGCCCGGCGGAAAATCCAGCGGCTTGTCCTTGATGCGCGCCATGATCTGATCGAACGATGCCGGCTTGACGGCCCACTGCTCGACGTCGGGTCCATCCAGATACTCCGGCATGCCGCTGGTATGGGAGAGCAGCTGCCTGAGCGTCACTTCCCTGGCGTGCGGCGCATCCGGCAGATAAGTCGCCAGCGTGGCGTTGATGTCGAGCTTGCCCGCTTCCTGCAACTGAAGAATGGCCGCGGCGGTGAACTGCTTGGTAATCGAGCCGATTTCGTAGGTCGTCGATACCGTTGCGGGCGTTTTGCGCTCGCGATCGCTCAGGCCATAGGCGTGGCGGTAGACGGCCACGCCGTCCCGGTAGATCGCGAGGGTGGCGCCAGGTGTGCCCGTGCGTTGCAGCACCGCCTGAACATTGCTGTCGATCTGTGTCGACACGGCGTGATCGAGCGCAGGAGGCGAGGCCATCGCCGCGGGCGCGAGACAAACCATCCACCAGCAAAAGCGACGAAGCATGCCCGATCCCTGGAGTTGTGAAAGTGAGGCATGCTAACCGCAAGCTCATGCCGGTAGCATGTACCGCAGATCCCGTATCGCCTCGACCCGCGCCCCATGATTCGATTGCCCCTGCTCGACGCGACCAGGCCCGAACACTTTCCTGATCCGCGCAAGGCATTGAACGATCCGAACGGCCTGCTGGCCTTCGGCGGCGACTTGTCGCCCCGGCGTCTGCTGGCCGCTTACGCGCAAGGCATCTTCCCGTGGTTCAACGAGGACGAGCCACTGCTGTGGTGGTCGCCCGATCCGCGCTGCGTCTTTCACACCAGCACCCTGCTGCCCAACCGCACGCTTCGACGCCGGCTGGCGCAGGTGGACTGGCGGGTTACGGTGGATCATGCGTTTCGCGACGTGGTGGAAGCTTGCGCCGCGCCACGCCCCGGCCAGAGCGGCACCTGGATCGTGACGCCCATGATCGACGCGTATGTGCGCCTGCACGAGATGGGTCATGCACACAGCGTGGAAGTGTGGGAGCACGACCGCCTGGTGGGCGGCATCTACGGCATCGCCGTGGGCCGGTTGTTCTGCGGCGAATCCATGTTCAGCCGCGAAAGCGGCGGCTCGCGCCTGGCGCTCACGGCACTGGCGAAACTGCTGCGCGCCTGGGACTTTCCCTGGATCGATGCCCAGGTGACCAATAGTCATCTGATGCAATTGGGCGCGGTGGAATACCCCCGCGCCCAATTCCTGCGAACCGTGGCCCAGTTGTCGCATCTGCCGGGACAGCCCGGCAGCTGGGCCTCGTTCACTGCCCTGGCACAGTTGACCGATCAGGCCGCTGCGGGCTGACGCGCCCGCGCCGCCTGATACGACGCGAGGATGTTCTCGCGCACCGGCGACTCTCCATCGGCCAAGACCTGCAACCACTCGTCCGTGCTCAACACGGCGGCGAACCGCGACTGCAGCACCACGCTGAACACGCGGTGGATCTCCTCGGCGCTCGCATGGCCGGCGCGATTGGCGTAGGAGACCGCACCCGATGCGTCCTGCACGAATTCCACGTTGATGCCGCGATCGAAGGCATGCTTGATGGTGGTGTCGTTGCAGTTGTGCGTCATGTAACCAACCACCGTCAGCGTGTCGATGGCGTGCTGCTCCAGCCATGCGCCAAGGCCCGTGTCGCTGAAGGCGCTCGGCAACGGCTTGCGAAACAGCGCGTCACGATGGCGGCGCTCGATCTCAGGATGCAGTTGCCAGCCGTCGCTGCCGTTGGCGAACGCCGGCGCATCGGCCGGTGAATCCTGCTGGATCACGATCACCGGCACGCCGGCCGCGGTGGCCGCATCCATGATCCGCGTGATGCGCGGCAGCGACTGGGCCGACGGCGGATATTCGATCTGCAGATTGCCCGTGAAGTATTCGTTCTGCACATCGATCACGATGAGGGCACGGCGCGGATGAATCGACATGGCACAACTCCTTGGGTTGGGATGCGTGCATGGTGCGTCGACGGGCACTTGCCAACGAGTGGCCCGAAGGACAACTATCGATGGTATCGGGCCAACTGGAATCGAGGTCATGCGTACGATCCGCGTCGCCGTGGTTGCCTTCGAGGGCATCCTCCCCTTCCATCTCTCCGTGCCTTGCGCGGTGTTCCAGTCGCCCACGCCGGAAGGTGCTTCGCCGTTCCGCCTGCGCGTGTGCTCAGCCGAAGGCGAGCAGATTTCGAGCGCCGCGGGATTCACCATCGGCACGCCTTACGGACTGGATGAACTGGGTCAGTCGGACATCATCATCGTGCCGTCCTGGCGCGATCCGGATGAAGTGCCTCCCGCCGCGTTGCTGCAACACCTGCGCAAGGCCGCCGCGCGCGGCAAGCGTGTGGTCGGCTTGTGCATGGGCGCGTATGTGCTCGCCCATGCCGGCCTGCTCGACGGCCGCCGCGCCACCACCCACTGGGCCTGGGCGGAGCCGATGATGGAACAGTTTCCAAAGATCCAGGTGGACGCCGACGTGCTGTACGTCGACGAAGGCAATATCGTCACCTCCGCCGGCGCGGCGGCCGGCATCGACTGCTGCCTGCACCTGGTGCGCCAGCTGCTGGGCGCCGAAGTCGCCAATCGCATTGCGCGCCGCATGGTGGTGCCGCCGGTGCGGCGCGGCGGGCAAGCGCAATTCATCGAGAAACCCGTGGCCGAGGCGCCGGCCGACCGCCGCATGGCGCGCCTGCTGGAACATGTGCAGCGCCATCTGCACGAAGCGCACGATCTGGACGCCATCGCCGCCAAGGCCGCCATGAGCCGGCGCACGTTCACCCGCCACTTCCGTCAATTGACCGGTGGCAGCTTCGGCGATTGGTTGTTGTCGCAACGACTGGCGGAGGCGCAACGCCTGCTGGAAACCACGCGGCGCCCGCTGGAACGCATTGCTGCCGACATCGGCCTTGGCTCGCCCGTCACGCTGCGGCAGCAATTCCAGCGCGCCTATCGCGTATCGCCGGCCAACTATCGGCGCACCTTCAGCACGCCGCGCGAATAAGGCACCACCGCGGTCGACGGCTCAGCGAAACAGATGCGGCACGAAGCAGCTGGTGTTGCGCGTGATGGCGTCGACGTCCTCGCGCATGCCCATGCCCACGGCGCGATCGCCGACCACCCACGAGCCCACCAGCGCATGTCGCCCATCGAACACCGGCAGCGGCGCGAATGCCTGATAGATGCAGGGCTCGGCAGTCGGGCCACCGGCATCGTCCCGGCCCAGCACCACTACGCCTGCGCCTTCCCTGCCCCAGTACGGCTTGCGCACCACGGTGCCTTGAATATCCGCACGACGACGGCTGGCGGGCAGCAGATTCGGATGATGGGGAAAATATTCCCATAGCAGCGGCAGGATCGCCTTGTTCGACAGCACCATCTTCCAGGCCGGCTCGAACCAGCGCAGGCGCGTCTGCGGCAAGTGCTCGGCAAACGGCTCCGCCAGCATCCATTCCCACGGATAGAGCTTGAACAGCCGCTCGATCGGGGCGTTGTCCAGATCGATGAAATCCTTGCCTGACCAGCCGATCTGCTCAATGTCCAATGCGGTGGTGCGATGGCCGGCCTGCATGCATGTATCGATCAAGTAGTCGCAGGTCAGCGCATCTTCGGCGCTGTCGTAACACGCGGCGAAGTGCACGTGCGAAGCCTTGGGCAACCCGCCCCAGCGCTCGACCAGCGCTTCATGGATGGAGTTGAACTGGTCGGCGTCGCTGGCGACATCCTCCATCCAGTACCACTGCGCCACCGACGCCTCGAACAGTGCCGTGGGCGTGTCGGCGTTGTATTCCAGCAGGCGCGGCGGCGAGTTGCCGTCATAGGACAGGTCCATGCGCCCGTACAGCGCCGGCTCGCGATCCCACCAGCTGCGCTCGATCAGCGTTGCGGCGCGATCGCCCAGACCCAGATCGGCATAGCGCCCCGTTCGCACCACGCGATCGACGGCCTCAAGGCATAGCGCATGCAACTCGTTGGTGGCGGCCTCGATCTCGTCGACTTCGTCCGCATCGAAGACATAACGCACATCCTCGCGCCAGTAGGGCTGGCCATCGATGGTATGGAAGCTGAAACCCAGCGACTCCAGTCGCTGCTGCCAATCGCTGCGCGGCACGCTGGTTTCGCGTTGCATCGATCAGCTCGCCCGCGCCGAAACGCGCCCGGACGAGCCGAAGCCGCCGCGCGTGCCAAGCTCCACACTGGAAGGCGCGCTGAAGGATGCGACGCTGCCCGGCGAACTGCGCATCCGTCCCGGCCCCGGATCCTGCGCGCCACCGGCACCACCGCTGCGGTACCACGGGCCGTAGTAGTGCAGGCCGCCCGAGCCGCTCACCGACGTATCCATCTCGCACTGCCCGGTGGAATAGTCGTGCACGCAGTCTTCGTAGCTGCCATAGCGATTGCGCTGCACATCCTGGCCATGCCCCAGCACGGACAAACCCACCAGGGTGGCACTGCCAAGCGCTATCAACGGTACCGCCAGCGAGCGCTTCTGGTTACGCGCAGGCAGGGGACGGAACGTCGCGTCGGGACGTTGCGACGGCTTCACGCCCACACGAAGTCCACGCAAGGGATCGTTCTTGTCGAAGTCGCTCATGGCCCGTCACCAGGTCATCGCTGCAGCGTTAATCAGGCCAACGGCGATGGCAACGACGGCTGCAAAGATGGCGACGGCGCGGTTGTCTTCCTCGATCTGGGTGGCGAGGTTGCGAATGAGCAGATGGATCGCCTGGTGGGCAAGCCACTGCACGATCAACGCCACCAGTCCCCATAGCGCCAGATCGACCAGGTTCACGCTGTGCGCCATGGCGCTGGCCAGGGGCAGCACGAAACCGGTCAGCGCGCCGCCGAGACTGATCGCCGCGGCCTGGTTGCCGTGGCGAATCAGCACGATCTCGCGCTGCGGCGTGAGCCAGATATGGACGGTGCAGAACACCACGAGAAAAAGCACACCCAAACCAAAATACGCTGCAAACGCGGGCAGCGTCGAAAGATCCGGCAACATAACGTCCCCTGTCCAGCCCATCCCGGGCGTCCGCGGCAGTGTAGCCCGCTGGGCCCTGCCTCAGTCCAGCTGCAACTGCTCCAGTCCGATCGCCTTCAGTTCGTCATAGTGATCCAGGAACAGCCCCACGATGCCGGGGTCCAGTTGCCCGCCCGCGGCATTGCGCAGGTAGTCGATCACTTCCGGCTCCGGCCACGCCGGCTTGTACACGCGCGGAAAACTCAAGGCGTCCCACACATCGACCACACTGAAGATGCGCGCGGCCAGCGGAATCTCTTCACCGCGCAGGCCACGCGGATAGCCGGAACCATCCCAGCGCTCGTGATGCGCATAGGGGATATCGATCGCAGGCCGCAGGAAGGCAGTGCGCATCAGCAGGTCGCGTCCGAGCACGGTATGCGTGCGCATCAGCGTCGTTTCTTCCGGCGTCAGCGGGCCGGGCTTGATCAGCACCGCGTCGGGCAGCGCCAGCTTGCCGATGTCGTGCAGCAAGGCGCCGAAGCGCAAATGACGAAGCGCATCCCCCTCGAGTCCGACGCGACGGGCCAGCGCGACCGTCATGCGCATGACCCGTTCGGAATGATCGCGCGTCTCCTTGTGGCGCACGTCCATCGCCGACACCAGCGCGCGCAGCGACTGCTCATTGCCGCTGAACAGCTGATGGTTGAGGCGATCCATGCGGCGAACGGTGCGGTCGATCAGCCAATACAGGAGCGCCCCCGTCACCAGCACATACAGCGACCCTTTGAGGGTGTGCAGCAAGCTGAGGGTGCGCTCCTCGAGGTTGAGCGAAAGCAGCAGGCGGTCCGAGAAGAGCACCCACAACAAGGCCACCGAGACATAGATGGCAACGATGCGAACTTGGGGTTTGACCGTCACTGACACTCCTGCACGAGCCGCTACCGTATCGTCGGCGCGCGCTCCACGGGCCCGAGCATACCGTCCGGCAGTTTGCCAAGTTGCCGCACGGCGCACACTACTCAGGCATCCTCAGGCTCGATCAGCACGTCGACGAACTGGCCGGCGACGAGCCCGACCACGGCCGCATAGGATTCCTCCAGCTGCAGCCAGAAGGTGCCGGAGCGCTCGACCACGGCGCCGCGGAAATCGCGTCCATTGACGCTGCCGCGCACGCGATGCCCGTGGCCGCATTTCCATAGCGGCCTGGCGGGTGTCGACCATTGGCTGACCGGATCAAACGGCAGCGGCACCAGCCACGGCCGCTGGTGATCATTCTGTACGGTGGCGCGAAACGCTACGGCGCGATGCCTGTTCATCCCCGTCCCCCTGACGTGCCCCTGCCAAGAAGATAGCGGACGCGGGCCGTCCAGTGTGAGGATGAATGGGCTCCTGAAGGCCTAGCAGGGTCAACCCGGCTGCCTCCAGGGTCGAAACCCAGCTGCCCAGGGTGCGGAAATACCAGGGCGCAGGCTGCTCGAAGCCCTCGCCGCAGCCCACCCAGGAGCCTTCGCGCCAGCCGTCGGCATAGGGCTGCACATCGGCCGTCAGGGGATGCGGGGTCTGGATCAGCAGCGCGCCGCCCGGCTCCAGCAGCGCAGGCACGGCAGCCAGCAGCGCGTCGACCGAGGCGCCGCCCAGCAGGGAGAAATTGCACACGACCACGTCCGCGCGCTCGGTCAGCGCACCCGCGGCCACTTCGTCATAGGAGATCACGCGGAAGTCGCCGCCACCCTGCGCCTGCGCCGCTTCCACCAGGGAGGGAATGGCATCGACGCCCACTACCTGCACGCCTTCGTGGGCGAGCGTCCGCGCCAGCCAGCCTTCGCCACAGCCGAGGTCGATCACCGTGCGTGGCGAGCGCGACAGCACGGCTTCCACGATGGCCTGGTCGGTGACCAGCTTGCGGCTGGCGATGCGCCCTTCCCGCACGGCGCGTTCCCACGCCTGCGCGTTGGCGTGCCATGCATCGAGTATCAGCGCCTCACTCGAACCGGCTGCCATGGACAGCTCAGCCGGCGCGGCTGGCGTATTTGCTGGCGACGTAGTTGTCCAGGATGCCGATGAACTCGCTGGCGATATGCTCGCCGCGCAAGGTCATGGCCTTCTGCCCGTCGATGAACACCGGCGCCGACGGCGCCTCGCCATTGCCCGGCAGCGAAATGCCGATATTGGCATGCTTGGATTCGCCCGGACCATTCACCACGCAGCCCATCACCGCCAGCGTGAGATTTTCCACGCCGTCGTATTTCACGCGCCACAGCGGCATCTGCTCGCGCACATGATCCTGCACGGTGCGCGCAAGCACCTGGAAGAACTCGCTGGTGGTGCGGCCGCAGCCCGGACACGCGGTGACCAGCGGCGTGAAC
Organism: Dyella sp. 2YAF14; assembly: GCF_052114725.1. Taxonomy (NCBI): domain Bacteria; kingdom Pseudomonadati; phylum Pseudomonadota; class Gammaproteobacteria; order Lysobacterales; family Rhodanobacteraceae; genus Dyella; species Dyella sp. 2YAF14. Next base: position 157,021 of record NZ_JBFRFH010000004.1, read on the forward strand.
GCGCGCAGGCCCATGGTCTGCAGCAGTTCCTGCGCCACGATGACTTCGCCCGTGCGCGACGCGCCGGGTTCGGGCGTGAGCGAAATGCGGATGGTGTCGCCGATACCTTCCTGCAGCAGCACCGCAAGCGCCGCCGACGAGGCGGTGATGCCCTTGGAACCCATGCCGGCTTCGGTCAGACCCAGGTGCAAGGCGTAGTCGCAACGCTCGGCGATATCGCGATACACCGCGATCAACTCCTGCACGCCCGACACCTTGCACGACAGGATGATGCGATCGCGCGCCAGGCCGATGTCCTCGGCACGCTTGGCCGAATCCAGCGCCGAGCGGATCAGCGCTTCGCGGGCCACGTGCGAGGCATCCCAGGGCTGGGCGCGCTGATGGTTTTCGTCCATCAGCATGGCCACCATGCTCTGGTCGAGCGAACCCCAGTTGGCGCCGATGCGCACGGGCTTCTCGTAACGCAGCGCCATCTCGATGATGGAAGCGAACTGGCTGTCTTTCTTCTTGCCGAAACCCACGTTGCCCGGATTGATGCGGTACTTGGCCAGCGCTTCGGCGCAGGCCGGCTCCGCTTCCAGCAACTGGTGACCGTTGTAGTGGAAGTCGCCGATGATCGGCACGTCCACGCCCATCATGGCCAGCTTGTCGCGGATGCGCGGCACGGCCGCCGCCGCCGCCGGCGTATTCACCGTGATGCGCACCAGCTCCGAACCGGCGCGCGCCAGCTCGGCGATTTGCTTGGCGGTGCTGGCCGGGTCTTCGGTATCGGTGTTAGTCATCGACTGCACCACAATGGGTGCACCGCCGCCCACCGTGATCTTGCCGATCTTGACGCCGACGCTGGGGCGGCGCGAGGCGGACTGGGCGTGACGCGGGGTAGAAGTCGAGTCGCTCATAAGCAGGTCATGGTTCTGGGGCGGCAACAGACAAAGGATACCCGAACGGCCGGGGGCTCCCTAGCAAGCGTCACACGGGTGGATGCGATGCGGCAAAAACGCGCATTGGAACCACTCCTATGACTTGAACGAGGATCATAAAGCCATGCCCCACGCACGACACAGGAGTGCCCTCCCATGCTTCAGACTCATCGCCAGGACGGCGCCCAGCGCATGGCTCCCTCGCCGTCCTGCGCGGGCTGCGGCCACGCCGCCGTCTGCCAGGCCAGCGGCTACGACCGCCCCGAGCTGTCAGGATTGCGTCATATAGCTGAACGCATCGGGCCGCTGCGTACTGGCGAATACCTCTATCGCCCGATGTCGCCATTCCGTGCGCTCTACGCGGTGCAGACCGGCATGGCCAAGACCGTGGCGGTGGACGTGGCCGGTCGCGAGCAGGTACTGGCCTTCCACCTGCCGGGCGAAATGATCGGACTGGACGCCATGGAGCGCGAAGTCCACGACAACGCCGTGGTGGCGTTGGGCAAGACGCAGTTCTGCCGTTTTCCTTACCCCGCCGTGCGCCATATGGCCAGCCTGCAGCCGGAGGTGCCGTGGCATCTGGTGCAGTCGGCCAGCCAGCGCATTTCGCGCCTGCAACTGAGCAGCGGCAACTACATGGCAGAGGAGCGCTTTGCGGCCTTTCTGGTCGATCTGCGCGACCGACGCGTGATGCTCGGCCTGCCGGCCGACTATCTGCCGCTGCCGATGTCGCGCGCGGATATCGGCAACCATCTGCGCCTGACCACGGAAACCGTGAGCCGCCTGCTCGGCCGCCTGCGCGAGCGCGGTTGCGTTCGTGCCGATCGCCAGGGTCTACACCTGCTCAACCTGCCGGCTTTGCGCGAACAGGGTTTGTCGCTGCTGATGCATTGAGCTGAAAACTCAGGCCGTCCTGCGCAAGGCGGCCTTGAGCACACGTTGCTGCAGTCGTTCGCCGACGCTCTTGGCACGCGCCAGTCCCATCCGATCCAGCGCTTCGTCCTCGCCACCGACCGGCGCTCCCGGCGCCATCGCTGCACGGAAAATTTCAGCCTTGCCGCGCCAGGTGCCGCCACGTAGCTTCAGCCACTGCAAAGCTGGCAGCAGTCGCTGCTCCACGTCGGTGAAATCGCTACCGAACGGAAACGGCGGCAGCAGGTTTTTCGCCTGCCACGGCGCCAGCGCTTCCTTCAGAACCTCGGGCCGGTTATCGCGCCAACGCTCGGGCACCTGAAAATCGGCCGCGAGCTTGCCGTGCGATTTCGCTTCCGCACACAAGGCATCGATGAAGCGCGCATCGGTGATGGAAAGCATCGCCTCGATGCACTCGCTGTCCGTCTTGCCGCGCAGATCGGCCACGCCGTATTCGGTGACGAACAAATCGCGCAGATGGCGCGGGATCGTGGTGTGCCCGTAGTTCCAGCGAATATTGGTTTCCACGCCGCCGCGCCCTTGCCGCGTGGAACGCAGCAACAGAATGGAACGACCATCGGCCAGCTCGTGCGCCATCGCCACAAAGTTGTACTGCCCGCCGACGCCACTGACTACTTCGCCGTCTTCCAGGCCATCGGAAACAGCCGAGCCGAGCAGGGTCGCCATCATGCAGGTGTTGAAGAAGCGCGCACCGCGCCGCTGCAGCGAGGCGAGCATCTGGTGATCGCCGTACAGTTGATTGACGTTGGAGACGCGGCACATGTCCAGCGCATCCGGATCGCTCGCATCGAGTTCGGCCAGCCAGCGATAGAGCTCACGCGTGCCTAGGAAAAAAGCGCCGCGCAGGTAATGGCCGCCCGGTGTTTCGGGTGAAAGCCGGCCGCAGGCGGCAGCGCGTTCCATCGCCATATTGTCCCAGGCGCGACGCTTGAGGATGCCTGCACGCTGCAGGTGCATGAAGCCATCCATCACCATTTCGCTGGCGCCGTACAGGCCCGCGCGGAGCGGCGCGAGGCCGCCCATGCGTGCCGCCAGGGCGTGCGTGCCGCCGCGCGGGTCGAGCGCAACCAGGGCCCGTCGCCACTGCGTGTTGTCTTCCTGCCGCCAGCGCAGGCCATAGACCAGCGCATCGGACAAAGCGCCAATACCGATCTGCAGGCAACCGCCGTCGCGCACCAGCGCGCTGGCGTGGATACCCAGCGCGTACTCGACCAGGTCGATCGGCTGGCGCGGCACGGCAAACAAGGGCGACGCCGTCGCGGTGTGCAGTTCGACGTCGAAGTAATCGCGCTGCACTTCCGCGTGGCCGGTGATGTACGGCAGGTCCGGATGCACCACGGCCACGCACAAGGGGCGCGGCTTGCCCGACTGCACCACGCGATCGATAAAGTCGAAGGTCAGGTCCGGATTGCAGGAAAGGCTGTAGCGCACGCCCTCGGGCGTTTCACGCCGCGCTACCAGCTGCACGAGCAGATTGATGTCCTGCACGGCAAGATCGCGCGCCACATGGGTGTAGTTCTGACTGATGTAATTGCGCTGTGCGCCACCCGCATGCAGGAGCGCACCCGACTGCATGTAGAACTCGTGCACCGCGACATTGGACGGCAACTGGTTGCGTGCCTGGTCGACGGCGTATTCGGGGTCCACGGCGTCAGCGCCGAAATGGCGCTCCGAGAACGGTTCCACAAATCGCGCTTCCAGCCCGGGCGCCGGGCGCGGGCGGGTCAGCGACAAGGCCGTATAGAGGGCCAGCGAGCGCGACGTATCCGCCTTGGTCAACCGGTAAAGCGCGTTCAGCAGTTCATGTGGCTTGCCCAAGCCCAGCGGCGCGGCGACGCGCAGATCCGGGCCGATCCGCTCAGCGAGCTGCTGCGCACACGCCTCGGTGTCGGTATGGCATTGCTCAGGCGACATGGAGCGAACATGACAGAGAATTCATGGGAGCGACATGACCGGATGATGGAGCGTATTGGTCGCATGGCCCAAGTGAATGCGGCTTGAAGAAGACCCGCCGGCATGCCCTACTGACGCCATGAACCGACCCACCGCCTCCACCCATGCACGCCTGCTGGCCGAACAGGCGTTGAGCCGAGCCGCTGGCGCGCCCCTGATGGGGGGCAACCACGCCCGGTTGCTGATTGATGCCGCCGCGCATTACGAAGCCTGGCTGGCTGCCATCCGCGGTGCGAAGGAGCGCGTGCTGCTGGAGAACTACATCATTCGCGACGACGCGGTCGGACAGGAGTTTCGCGAAGCGTTGGTGGCGTGTGCGCAACGCGGCGTGTTCGTGGCCGTGGTGTATGACTGGCTGGGCTGCAAGGGGCAGTCGCGCGATCGCTTCTGGGCGCCGTTGCGCGCTGCCGGCGGACAGGTGCGCTCCTTCAACCCGCCGCAGCTGGGCAAGCCGTTCGGCTGGGTGAGCCGCGATCACCGCAAAGTGCTCGTGGTCGACGGGCAGCATGGTTTTCTTTCCGGCGTGTGCATCAGCGAGAAATGGCTGGGCGATCCGTCGCAACAGGTGGACCCCTGGCGCGACACCGGCGTGGCCCTGCGTGGTCCGGTCGTCGCCGAACTGGAGAACGCCTTCGTCGAAAGCTGGTCGAGCATCGGCACGCCGCTGGGCCCCTTCACGGCTGCGCCTGTTGCCGGCGAGGCCGGTTCGGTGGCCTTGCGCCTGATCGCCACCCAACCGCAAACCGCCGGCATGTACCGCCTCGACCAGCTGATCGCCGCCATGGCGCGCGAGCGGCTATGGCTGACGGACGCCTACTTCGTTGGCATCGCTCCGTATGTGCAGGCGTTGGCAGCGGCCGCTCGCGATGGCGTGGACGTGCGGCTGCTGGTGCCCGGCAGCAGCGATATCCCCGTGGTGGCGGGCATGTCGCGTTCGGGTTACCGCCCCCTGCTGAAAGCCGGCGTGCGCGTGTTCGAGTGGAATGGCTCGATGTTGCACGCCAAGACCGCCGTGGCCGATGGTCTGTGGTCGCGCGTGGGTTCATCCAACCTCAACGTCGCCAGCTGGTTGAGCAATCGCGAGATCGACGTGGCGTTCGAAGACACCGATTTTGCCGAACAACTGGCGACGCAGTACGAGCGCGATCTTGAGAACGCCACCGAGATCGTGCTGGCACCCAGCCGCTGGCGGCGCCAGGGCGAGCATGTGCAAAGCCATACCCGGCCTGCGCAGCGTCCCCGCCATGTCGGCGGCAGCTCGGGGCGTGCGGCGGCCGGCGCGCTGCGCATCGCCAATACGGTGGGCGCCGCCCTGACCGATCGGCGCGTGCTGGGCGACACCGCGTCCGGGCCGCTGATCATCGGCACCCTGGCGCTTGCAGTGATCGCCGTGGTGGCTATCCTGTGGCCCGCCGTGATTGCCTGGCCCTTGGGTGTGGTGGCCGCATGGTTCGCGCTCAACTTCGGCATCCGGGCCTGGCGCACGCGGCGTCGGCACCAGCAGCTGGCCGGCGAGCCGGATGATCAAGCATGAACTTAAGCAGAACCATATAGATAGACCGCATGCCTGAGTCCCAGGCTGCGCTAAGTGACCCAAGCGGATGTAATCCCTGCATTCGCCAGCCGGAACTCATGTTAGGCTCACCCCTTCATGCGCTCGCCAGATGACACCAGCAACGACCAGGCCGGTCCGCCGCGCCACATCCTCACGCCCAGCACGCTCAACCGGCTGGTGCGGGACCTGCTGGAAGATGCGCTGCCGCTGATCTGGATCGAAGGCGAGCTGTCCAACGTCGCCCGCCCCGCTTCCGGACATATCTATTTCACCCTGAAGGACGCCGGCGCCCAGGTGCGCTGCGCCATGTTCCGGCCCAAGAGCACCTGGCTGAAATTCCGCCCCGCCGACGGCATGCATGTGCTGGTGCGGGCACGGGTGGGCCTGTATGAGCCGCGCGGCGAATTCCAGCTGGTGGCCGAACATATGGAGCCCGCTGGCGAAGGTGCCTTGCAGCGCGAGTTCGAACAGCTCAAGGCGCGCCTGGATGCCGAGGGCCTCTTCGACGCGGCACGCAAGCGTGCCCTGCCCCGTTACGCGCGGCGCATCGGCGTCATTACCTCGGCCACGGGCGCGGCCATCCGCGACGTACTGAGCGTGATGTCGCGACGCTGGCCGCTGGCCGAGGTCGATGTACTGCCCGTACCCGTGCAAGGTCGCGAAGCGCCGCCAGCCATCGTGCAGATGTTGCGCAAGGCATCGAACAGCGGGCGCTACGACGTGCTGTTGCTGACGCGCGGCGGCGGATCGCTGGAAGATCTCTGGGCCTTCAACGACGAACAGGTGGCGCGGGCGATCTATGCCAGCGCCGTGCCGGTGGTGTCCGCGGTCGGTCACGAAATYGATTTCAGCATCGCGGACTTCGTGGCCGACCTTCGGGCGCCTACTCCCTCGGCCGCAGCCGAACTGCTGGTGCCCGATGCGATCGCCCAGCGTCGCCATCTGCAGCAACTTCAGCAGCGACTGAGCACGCTCGAACAGCGTCGCCTGCAGGCGCGCATCCAGCGGGTGGACCACTTGCTCGCCCGCCTGCAGGCCCAGCGCCCGCAGGCACGGCTGGCGCGCGATCGCGAACGACTGCTGCATCTGCATCGGCGCCTGCTCGGCGTGCAGCGCGAACAATCGCAGCGGCGACGCAACGCGCTGGAGCGCACCCATGCGCGACTGCTCGCACAACATCCGCGACTGCGCCTGATGCTGATCGAGCGTCGCCTCGGCGAGTTGCGTCAGCGCCTGCTGAGCACCATCGAACGCAGGATGGAACGCGAACGCCTCAACTTGCGACAAGCCGGCCGCGCCTTGCATGCGATCAGCCCGCTGGCCACGCTGGAGCGCGGTTATTCGATTATTTTCGATGCAAACGGCGTGGTGGTGCGATCGTCCAAAGGTATCGATGAAGGCACGCCGTTACGCGCACGACTTGCCGATGGCGAGCTGCCCCTGGTCGTGCGCAAGGATGATTCCACCAGCAAGCGCTAGCCGCGTCCCGGGCGCGTCACCGCCTCACGCGACGTGAACGATCCCTGCCGCATGCTCAGCGCCTTCAGCACGAGGAGCGAGGCATGAAGGCGGCGCAACTGTTCGTGAAAGCACTGGAAGCCGAGGGCGTGCACAGCATCTTCGGCGTGCCGGGCGAAGAGAATCTCGACTTCGTCGAAGCACTACGCGACTCCTCCATTCGCCTTATCGTGACTCGCCATGAGCAGGCCGCCGGATTCATGGCCGCCACCTGGGGACGGCTCACCGGCGAAGCCGGCGTCGCCCTCGCGACGCTGGGCCCTGGCGCCACCAACCTGGTCACCGCCGCGGCCTACGCCCAACTCGGCGCCATGCCGATGATGATGATCACCGGCCAGAAGCCGATCCGCGAGCACAAGCAGGGCTTGTTCCAGCTGGTCGACGTGGTCGACATGATGCAGCCGCTGACCAAGTACACACGCCAGATCGTATCGGCCCAGACCATACCGGCCCGCATTCGCGAAGCCTTTCGTCGCGCCGAGGAAGAACGTCCCGGGGCTGTGCATCTGGAGCTGCCGGAAGACATTGCGCGCGACACCGTCGAAGACGCCGTCCTGCTGCCCACCGAATATGCGCGCCGCCCTGCACCGGACGATGCGGCACTGGTGCAAGCCGCCGAAGCGATCACCCGCGCGAAGCATCCCATCCTGATGATTGGCGCTGCCGCGAACCGGCAGCGCACGACCGTGGCGCTGCGCGACTTCATCGACAAGCTGGGCATTCCGTTCTTCACCACCCAGATGGGCAAGGGCGTGGTCGATGAAGATCACCCGCTCTGGCTTGGCAATGCGGCGCTCTCCGATGGCGATTTCGTCCATCGCGCCATCGATGCCGCCGACGTGATCATCAACGTTGGCCACGACGTCGTGGAAAAGCCGCCATTCTTCATGCGCAAGGGCCGCCGCACCGTCATCCACATCAATTTTTCCAGCGCAGAAGTGGACGCGGTCTATTTCCCGCAGATCGAAGTGGTAGGCGATATCGCGCACACCATCGAACGCCTCACCGATGCGCTGCAGGCGCAGGAGCACTGGGACTTCAGTTATTTCGATCGCGTGCGCGACGCGTTCCACAAGCAACTGGAAGACCACGCCTGCGACAACCGTTTCCCGATGCACCCGGTGCGCGTGGTCGACGACACGCGCCGCTTCATGCCCGACGATGGCGTGCTATGCCTGGACAACGGCATGTACAAGCTGTGGTACGCGCGCTATTACCGTGCGCGCCAGCCCAACACCGTGCTGGTGGACAATGCGCTCGCCACCATGGGCGCCGGCCTGCCCTCGGCGATGGCGGCCAAGATGGTCTATCCCGAGCGCAAGGTGCTCGCCATCTGCGGCGATGGCGGCTTCATGATGAATGCGCAGGAGTTGGAAACCTGTGTGCGCCTGAAACAGGACCTGGTGATCCTGCTGCTGCGCGATGACGCCTACGGCATGATCCGGTGGAAGCAGGCCGAGATGGGCTACGCCGACTACGGCATGGTGTTTGGCAACCCCGATTTCGTCGCCTTTGCCGAAGCCCATGGCGCACGCGGCCATCGCCCCGGCAGCGCCGAGGAATTCCTGCCCACGCTGGAACGCGCTTTCAACGCCGGCGGTGTACACCTGATCGATCTGATGATCGACTATTCCGATAATCACCGCATTCTCAACGAAGAAATTCCCAAGCTCAGCGCCGCCGTCTGAGCATCCACGGATCGGGGTCATCCATGCTTGCCAAGAGTTATCCGTATTACCTCGCCAACCAGCCGCAGACGTCCAAGGAAATGATGGACGTGCTGGACAAATACAGCGGCAAGGTCGCCACGCGCGTGTGCGTACCCGATGCCAAGGCCACCGAGAAAGCCATCGCCGCCGCGGTGAAAGCCACCCGACCCATGCAGGATTTCAAGCCCTGGGCGCGGCAACAGGTGCTGCAGCATTGCGCGCAACGCTTCCAGGAGCGACGCAAAGAACTGGCCTATGCGCTGTGCGTGGAAGCAGGCAAGCCGATCAAGGATTCCGACGGCGAAGTACAGCGCCTGATCGAGACCTTCACCATCGCCGCCGAAGAAGCCGTGCGCACCAATGGCGAAACGATCAACCTGGAGATCGCCAAGCGTCTGGACGGCTATCACGGTTACACCAGGCGCGTGCCCCTTGGACCGGTGTCTTTCATCACGCCGTTCAATTTTCCGCTGAACCTGGTGGCGCACAAGGTCGCGCCGGCCATCGCCGCCGGCTGCCCTTTCGTGCTCAAGCCCGCCGAGCGCACGCCGATCGGCGCGCTGATCATCGGCGAAGTGCTGGCCGAAACGGATTTGCCCAAGGGCGCGTTCTCGGTGCTCACGCTCGATGGCAAGCATGCCAATCCGCTGGTGGAAGATCCGCGCTTCAAGCTGCTCTCCTTCACCGGCAGCCAGATCGGCTGGGATCTGAAAACCCGCGCCGGCCACAAGAAGGTGACGCTGGAACTGGGCGGCAATGCCGCGTGCATCGTCGATGCGGATCAAGGTCCGCACATGGACTATGTGATCGACCGCCTGGTGTTCGGCGCGCTCTATCAGTCCGGCCAGAGCTGCATCAGCGTGCAGCGCATCTACATCCACGAGTCGCTGTATGACGAAGTGAAAAAGCGCCTGGTGGCCGCCGTGAAAAAGCTCAAGGCCGGCGATCCAAAAAAGAAAGACACCTTTCTCGGCCCGATGATCGACGAGGCAGCTGCCGAACGCCTGCAGGGCTGGATCGAGGAAGCGCGCAAGGCCGGCGGCAAGCTGCTGTGCGGCGGCAAGCGCAACGGCGCCATGCTCGAGGCCACGCTGATGGAAAACGTGCCCACCAGCGCCAAGGCCTATCGCAACGAAGCGTTTGGTCCGTTCGCCCTGCTCGCGCCTTTCAAGAAATTCGACGAGGTCGTGGCCTTGGTCAACGATTCGGAATACGGTCTGCAGGCCGGCATTTTCACCGACAGCCTGGCCCACGCCATGCGCGCCTGGAACGAGATGGAACAAGGCGGCGTCGTTGTCAACGACGTGCCGAGTTTCCGCGTCGACAACATGCCCTATGGCGGCGTGAAGCTCTCCGGCATCGGCCGCGAAGGCATCCGCTGGGCCATCGAGGACATGACCGAGGTGCGTCTCATGGTCATGCGCGAGCGCTGATTTCCCGACTCATCCGGCCAGCCGCCGCGCCCTTGCGTTGACCGATGCAGGCGCGGCGGACCGCCCTCTGACTGTCACGTATCTGTCTTGCGCCAGTGCTTAGCTTGCGGGAGACCGACACCGAGGGCATGTCATGCAGACCGAAGCCGCAGTCGTCTCCGCCGCACCAGCACGCCAGGGATCGGGTCGACTGTTTGCGTTGATCTTCGTGGTGATCCTGTTGATCGGCGCCGGTTATGCCGGACTCCATCTGGTGCAGGACCTCTCGGCGGTCCGCTCCCAATCGCTGGCACCGTTTCTCCTGCTCGGCGTCGCGCTGTTGATCGCGCTGGGCTTCGAATTCGTCAACGGCTTCCATGACACCGCCAACGCGGTGGCCACCGTGATCTACACCAACTCCATGCCGGCCAATATGGCGGTGATCTGGTCCGGTGCCTTCAACTTCCTCGGCGTGTTGTTGTCCTCCGGCGCGGTGGCTTTCACCGTGGTCTCGCTGCTGCCAGTGGAGCTGATCCTGCAGGTGGGTGGACAGGCGGGTTTCGCCATGGTGTTCGCGCTGTTGATTGCCGCGATCCTGTGGAATCTTGGCACCTGGTATTTCGGCCTGCCCAATTCCTCCTCGCACACGCTGATCGGTTCGATCATCGGTGTCGGCCTGGCCAATCAGCTGATCTCCGGTCACAGCGGCACCAGCGGCGTGAACTGGGATGCCGCCATGAACGTGTTCCGCGGCCTGGTGTTTTCGCCCATCGCCGGCTTCCTGCTGGCCGGCCTGCTGATGTACCTGTTGAAGGCGCTGGTGAAGATTCCCGCGCTCTATCGCGCCCCCGAAGGCAAGAAGCCGCCGCCGTGGCCGATCCGCGCCCTGCTGGTGCTCACCTGCACCGGCGTGAGCTTCAGCCACGGCTCCAACGACGGCCAGAAAGGCATGGGCCTGATCATGCTGATCCTGATCGGTACGGTGCCTACGGCGTACGCGTTGAACGGCGCGGTGTCGGGTGGCGAAGTGAAGACCTTCCACCAGGTGTCGGTGGATACGCAGCATGTGCTCGGCAGCCTCGCCGGCAGCGTGACCTTCGACGGCGACCCGCGCGCCGTCATCACCACCGCCGTGCAGCAGCGCACGGCCCAGCCCAGCACGGCGCCTGCGCTGGCTCAGCTGATCGCGCAGATCGACCATGAAGTCGGCAATCGCACCTCGCTCAAGTCGGTGCCGCCGGAACAGATGGGCAACGTGCGCAACGACATCTACCTGGCCAACGCCGCCATTCCGCTGGTGCTGTCACAGCCGGGCCTCAGCAAGGAGCAGACCGCCACGCTCACCAGCTGGCGCGGACTGGGCACGCAGGCGATCCAGTTCATCCCGCCGTGGGTGAAGGTGGCCGTGGCGCTCGCGCTCGGCCTAGGCACCATGGTGGGCTGGAAGCGCATCGTGGTGACGGTGGGCGAGAAGATCGGCAAGGAGCACCTCACCTATGCGCAGGGTGCATCCGCCGAGCTGGTGGCCATGACGCTGATCCAGGCGGCCGACATGTACCACCTGCCGGTCAGCACCACCCACGTGCTCACCTCGGGCGTGGCCGGCACCATGGCGGCGAACGGTTCGGGCCTGCAATGGGCCACCGTGCGCAACCTGCTGATGGCCTGGATCCTCACCCTGCCCGCCTCGATCCTGCTGGCCGGCGGCTTGTACATTGTCTTCCGCCAGGTCTTTTGAGCGTTTAGGTAGCTAAGGCGTCGTTTCGGCTCCCTCCGGAGTGCACCGACCGTCCACGCCGGATGGCCATGGCCGCCTCCGCGCACCGCATCGGGCGTCGCAAGCACGGCTATCATGGCAACAGGGAGCCCGCCTTGGCGGGCTTTAGCCGTCGCGTCCTTTCAAGGAGCTTGCCGGATGCACGCAAGAACTGCCTTATGGCTTGGCGCGTTGCTGTTTATCAGCGGCGCGCAGGCGCAGAACATCCCCACACCCGCCGCCACGACGCCCGCGCCAGCGGCCGCAGTCGACTTGCAGACGGTGACCGTACGCGGCGAGCAACCCGGCCCTGAGTTATGGGAAGTGCGACGCGGCGACCATGTGTTGTGGATCGTCGGCACGCTGTCGCCGCTGCCCAAACACGCAGAGTGGCAATGGACCAAACTGGAGGAAGCGCTGGGCCGCTCATCGGAGTTGCTCGAAGCCCCTTCCGCACGCCTGAAGATGCCGTCGAGCCTGTTTTCCCGGCTTGCCCTGCAGCCGTCGGCCAAGCTCAATCCGGGCGGCGCCACCTTGCAGCGCCTGCTGCCGCCGGAGATGTATACGCGCTGGCTGGCGCTGCGCCATCAGTATCTGCAAGACGACGATGCGCTGGAATTCATGCGCCCGATGATCGTCGCCCAGCAGCTTTATGAGAAAGCGCTGGCCAAGGACGACCTGAGCAACGAGATCGACGTGGCCGCCATGGTGGAGAAGCTCGCGCGCAAGCATGGCAACCGCGTGATCGCCGTGCGCTATGAACTGCTGGTCACGCGGGCGCCGCCCAGTACCAGCATCGACCAGGACCAGCAGAATGGCATCGCCTGCCTGGACGAGACCATGCAACTGGTCGAGCACGACATGCCCAAGCTCACCCAGCGCGCCAACGCCTGGGCCACCGGCGACATGAAGACCCTGCAGAGCCTGATGCCGCAAAAGAACTACGAGCCCTGCATCGTGTCGGCCATCAACGGCGATTTCGAAAAGCAGCTCAATATTCCCGACCTGCCCCAGCGCATCGAGTCGGCCTGGATGAATGCCGCCGAGGCCGCGCTGATCCGCAACCGGCAGACGGTCGCCGTGCTGTCGATGGAGCAGTTGCTGTCGACGGACGGCTATCTGGCCAAGCTCAAGGCGCGCGGCTACATCGTGCGCCAGCCGGACAACACACTGCTCTGAGTCTGGCCGGCGCAAAGAAAAGGCCGCGCTCCTTTGAGAGGCGCGGCCCGCTCTGGTGCATCGATAAGCTTACTTGCTGCTGCGGTAGAGCGTGGCAGCGTCGGCCTTGAACGATTCGGCACTGCCCGGACGGCTGTAGAACATATGGCCGCCCGGATAGACCGCCAGCTTCACGCGCTGCGCCTGGCCGAACGTCGGCATCTGGTCGATGATCAGACGCGAGGTGAAGAACGGGCACGACAAGTCGTTGTAGCCGTGCACGATCAGCACCTTCATGTTCGGATCGTTGCCGATCGCCTTGCGCAGGTCCGCCACCGGCTTGTCGTCGGCGTTACCGCGATCCCAGGCCTTGTTCACGGCGTACGACAACGCTTCGTAGTGCGCGTCCGTCTTCCAGCCCACTTCGCGTGTCACGAAATCCACCATCGCGCTGGTGGTCGGCGCCAGCAGCGCTTCGAGAATCGGATCGCCCGACTGGCGATCGGCCGAGCCCGGGAACGGATCGAAGGCGGTGACGTTGGAGTCGTACACGCTGCCGATCTTCTTGTCGTTGCGATGGATTTCGCGCAGGTAGGTGGCGATGTCGACACGGCCATCCAGTCGCGACACCACGGCCGGATCCAGGCCCGTATACGCCGACACCTTCTGCACCATGCGACCGATCGCGCCCGGGTCCGAACGGCCGGCCAGGAAGTCGGTGACGAACTGCGTGCGCACATAGGTCTCGACGTCGTTCATCGCCGCCGGCGTGAGCTTGCCCTGGCTTTCCAGGCGCGCCGCGGTCATCGACGGCAGGTTGATCATCCACGGCAGCGGCGACAAGGCATCGCCATCGCCGATGGCGGCCGGATCGAGATACGGCGACACCATCACCAGGCCATTCACGCCCACACCCATGCGCGTCTGCAGCTCATAGCCGATACGCGGGGCGCGGTAGCCGCCGTAGCTCTCGCCCATCACGTACTTGGGCGCGCGCAGGCGGCCGTGCTTGACCAGCCAGTCGTACACCACGCGCGACAGATACTTGATGTCGGCCTCGGTGGAGTAGAAATCCTTCTTGGTCTGCTCATCGTCTTCCAGCGAACGCGAGAAGCCCGTGCCGACCGGATCGATGAACACCAGGTCGCTCATGTCGAGCCAGGTGTTGGGATTGTCCTTGGTGATCGCCGCATCGGACGGCGCATCGCCATCCACGCCGAACTGAATGCGCTTGGGACCAATGGCGCCCATGTTGAGGTACACCGACGACGCGCCCGGACCACCGTTGAAGGCGAAGGTCACCGGACGGTGCGGGTCGTTGCCCGGCACCACGTACGAGGTGTAGACCACGTCGGCGATCTTCTTGCCCTTGGCGTTGCGCACCTCGATGGTGCCCACGGTCGCCTCGTAGGACAGCGTACGGCCGCCTACGCGCACGCTCTGCTTGATGGTCTTGTCGGCGGGCAGCGGCGGCAGGTCGCTGTCGGACTTCTTGTCGGCGGCTTCGGCCGCGGGCTTGGCATCCTTGCCTTCGGCGGCCATGGCGGACCACGGCGACAAGGCCAGGCCCAGCGCGAACACACCCGCTGCGCACCACGCAGCTCCACGCCCCACACGGGCGAAACGACCTCGTACAGCCAAATCAGGATTCATCGACACTCTCACGCAGGGACTCATGGGACTCGACCGGCTATCGCGCGGGCGAAACACCATAGATGCGTCATGCGGCACCGGGTGACCAGTGCCGTAAGACAGGGTCAAGACCTTGCGATGCGAGCCGACGCCTTAGGTCGAAGGCACCGCGGCAACATCGCCGCGCGGCCGCGCCCCCATCACTACCATCCACAACACGAAGGCCAGCTCGCCCAGCTGGAGCGGGAAAGCCACTTTCGAGATGAGGTCTTCGTACGCCGGCAACACCACGCCGGTCACGCACAAAGCCAGATAGGCGAAGCCGTTGAGGATCAGCCAGTAGCCCAGAAAGCGCGGCAGGAAGCGCGAGCGGATCACCAGCAGCGCCAGCGGGAACAGCCACAAGCCCCAGAACATCTCGGCACACGAAATCATCATGCCGTGCAGGCGCAGGAACAGCGCCGCGAGCGCCTCGCGCTCGGGCTGCTCGAACGCTGCCAGAATCGGGCCGCCCTTGACCAGCAGCAGTGCCGCCGCATCATTGAGCACGTTGAAGAAATACAGCGGCGTATCCATGAAGCCCAGCACGAACATCAGCCCTGCCAAGGTTTTGTTGACGCCCTTGAACAGCTGGTAGAGCGTGAACGTCAGCAACAGGCTGATCACGCCGGTCAGCAGATCGCCAAAGATGCCGAGCCGGAACAACAACTCGTGCGCTGCGATATTGCCGGCCGTCGCGGCGGGGTTGTCGTGGACAAAAAGCGTGTTCGGGATATAGATCAGCCGGAATGGCGCGGTGATCGTCAGTGCCAGGTAGATGAGACCGGCAATACGCGCGTCACGCTTGAGCGTTGTCATTGGATGCATTCCCCAGAGATGCGTGACTCATCGTACCGATTATCGGGATGCAGAAACCGGCATCGATGTTGATGGCCCTGCCTGCACCTGCCGACACCGCAGCATCCAGACCATCCCGATGGCCAGCAACGCGCTAAAGACACGCAGGCCATTCCCCAGCCAGCCGGTCGCGGCCGATGGCGCCACATCGAAGACATCCCACGCGGCATTGAGCGAGCAGTGGAAGATCAGGCCGCACCACAGCGTGTAACCATCCATCGCATCGAGCACCGCGAACACGATGCCGCCGACGAAGGTGATGGCGAAGACTTGCAAAGCCAGCTCACTGTCCTGCATGCCCACCCAATGCACCCAGCCAAACACCAGGGCCTGCACCAGCACGGACGGCAGCATCCGCCACCCGAGGCCGCGACGTACGAAAATGAAGCCGAAGCCGCGAAACACCAGTTCCTCGGCCAGCGGAAACAACAAGGCCGTAAACAGGATGTCCCGCCAGTCGATGGTCGCCTGCAACTGGCCAGTGACCGCGCATCCGATCCAGAACGGCAGCGTGGCCAGCAGCACCAGCAGCGGCGCCTTCCATCCGTTCGAGTGCAGACCCAAGAGGCGCCGAACCGATGGCCCGGTCCGCCGCGACCGCAAGGCCAGCAAGGCAACGAGCGCCAACAGTACCGCCAGCAGGTTGTCCATGCTGGAGCCGCCGAAGGACGACATGGGCAAGCCGGGAATCTTCAGGCCCACCATCAAAGCCAGGTCGCGCACGGACAGCGCAGCGAACAGCACCGCGATCACCACGACCGCCTTGGCCCAAACAACTGCGGGATGCGACGCCTGCATATGCCCTCCTGGCCGATGGGACGAACGCCCTACTCTCACTCCGGCCCGTGGTTCACCGCAAGAATGACCTTTGGGGCAGAGCGTCGCCCGCCCGTGCCCGGGAGATCGTCGAAGCCTGGGCGATCGAACAACGTCTTTGATCCGCGAACCGTAGCCTCAGTGCGGTATGCCCTGATCCCGTTCCAGCTCACCCACGGTCACCGTGCCGTACCAGGCCGCATCGCGAATGCGAAAGTACTGCTTGGGGTCCCAGCGCCAGGCCACGTAAATATTCCCGCAACCCGTGATGGGCGCGCCGTCGATGGATTCAGCGCCGCACGACGGCAGTGGCCCGGTGAAGTCGCCCAGGGAGGGGTTGGCCGCCGCAAACTGTGCCAGCGTCAGCGAGCTGACCTCGGGCGCACCGTAGCCAACCAACGATCCAGTCATCCCGGTCCTGGCCTCGCGCAACGCCCGCTCCATGCGCGGCTTCGCCACCGCATCGCCGTACTCGCCGGACAGTTGATCCAACAGCACGCTTCCTTGTTGACGCTGACTGGCGTCCAGCTGATTCCATACGGCATCGCGGGTGGCTACGTAGCGCGGAAATTTCCGCTCCGCGCCCAGCGCCAGCCACGCATACGCGGTGACAGGATTCTTGGCGACACCCTCGCCGTGCAAATACATCAAGCCGATGCTGAGCTGAGACAGCTTGTCGGCATAGCGCGCGCCAATCTCGAAATATTTCATCGCCTTGGCGTAGTTGCCACTTGCATAGGCGCGCATCCCGACAAATTCGCCGTACTGATCGGGGTGCCCCCAGGTGGACGTGCGGTCCATGGCGGCCAGGACTTTCTGCGACGCCTTGTCGTCCATGGATGCCGCATGGCTCGTAACCAGAGAAAGCGGAAGAACCGCGACGACCAGGATACCGATCCATTGCGTCTTCATGAGTGCCTCCGAGGGTGTCCAGAGCTCTCTCGCGCATTTCATGACCAGACCCATTCACGCCATGTGAAGAGCCGGCGCCAGCCATCGATCAGCTCACTTCCTGCCACTGAAAATAGCGACGGTGGGCGATGCTAAGCAGATGCTGATCCTCCGGCGTATCGCCGTAGGCATAGACCACGGGATAAGCGGCCAGATCATAGGCGGCGCGGACGCGGCGCGCTTTTTCCGCGTTCACGCATTGTTCGCCGCGGTAGCGACCCGTCAGCTGGCCGTCGCGCGCCTCAAGCTGGGAGCACAGCAGTTCCAGATCATGCGTGCGGCACCAATGGGACATATAGACGTCCAGCGCACCGGATACCACGACGACGCGATCGCCCTGCGCCTTATGCCACTGGATGCGCTCCAGCGCCTGCGGGCGCAGCACGCCCGGCAATACATCGCGTGCAAATTGCTCGCCGCGTGCATGGGCATGCGTTTCCGGCACGCCACGAAAACCCAGCTGCACTGCACTGCGCCGCATGAGGTTGGGCGACACCCAGCCAAGCTTGTAGCCAGCCACCATCGGGGCAAGCAGCGCGCCGCCAAGGGCGCGCCGGCGCGGCGACACGGCAAATTCGATGAAGGGCCGGAACATCTCTCGCGTGGTGATGGTTCCGTCGAAATCGAACAAAGCGAGATTCATGGCATTCCCTGGCCGTGTTGTCAGCGCGGCGCATGCTCGATGCCTGCCACGCGAAGGTCAAGTGCCCTCAGGCGACCGACTCGGCGTCGGCCGGACGCAGGCGCGCCACGTCGCGCAAGGGCGGCGCGCCGAACTGGCGACTGTATTCGCGACTGAACTGCGAGGGACTTTCATAGCCCACCTGATGCGCCGCCGTGGCGACGTCGCACTGGCTGGCCAGCAGCAGGCGACGCGCTTCGTGCAAACGCAGCTGCTTCTGGTACTGCAGCGGACTCATCGCGGTAATGGCGCGAAAATGGTGATGCAGCGAGGAGGTGCTCATGTTCACGCGCATCGCCAGCTCCTCGATGCGCAAGGGCTCGTCGTAGTGCTGCCGCAACCAGTCGATGGCGCGCGACACCTGATGACCCTGGCTGCCGGACGTGGCGATCTGCGCCAGCAACGCACCCTGCTCGCCCGTCAGCAATCGGTACAGCAGTTCGCGCTCGATCAAGGGACCCAATACCTCGAGGTCGCGCGGCGTATCGAGCAGGCGAACCAGGCGCAGCAGCGGATCGAGCAGCCCGCCATCGAGCGGACTCATCGAAAGACCGGGCGCAGACGCGACGGCACTGCGGCGCAACTGCACGCCGGGCAGCAGCTCGCGGATGCACTGCAGATCCAGGCGAAAGGTCAGGCACAGGCACGGCGCATCGTCCGATGCCCGGACCACCTGCGAGGACACCGGCACATCCACCGCGTTGACCATGTAGTTGGCCGGCTCATGCAGGAACGTTTGCTGGCCGAGCAGGATCTGCTTCGCCCCCTGCAGCGCAAGGCCCAGACCCGGGCCGTACATGGCGCAGGTCGGCACGCCAACCGAGTTGGCGCGAAACAGCGTCAGGGCTGGCCAAACCGTGGTGTGCAAGCCATCAGCCGCCGCCAATCGTTCAACGATGGCTGTCAATTCCTCGCGATCTTGCGCCAGTCGCGCCGAAGAGCCAGGAGCGGAAGGTTTTTCATTCATGGACTTAGGTTCCATTTCTGCAGGACGAGATTGCCTGTTCCTCCGCCATATGGCGAGCCCCTGGGCCACGACCTTGCAGGATCAGGCAATCATCTCGCAGGAATCGGCTACCCGGGCCATACACCGGGCGCCCATACTCCTCGCCTTGCTGTCCCGTCCCCAAGGAGTCATGCCATGACGCTTTCCATCCGCGGCTACGCCGCCCAGTCCGCCACCACGCCGCTGGCCGCTCACCAGTTCGAACGCCGCGATCCGCGCGCGAACGATGTGGTGATCGACATCCTGTATTGCGGCGTTTGCCACTCGGATATCCACCAGGCGCGCGACGAATGGGGCGGCAGCCTCTACCCGATGGTGCCCGGCCACGAGATCGTGGGCCGCGTCAGCTCCGTCGGCCCCGAGGTCACCAAGTTCAAGGTGGGCGACACGGTGGGCGTGGGCTGCATGGTCGACTCCTGCCAGCACTGCGCCTCGTGCAACGCCGGCCTCGAGCAGTACTGTGTTGAAGGCGCCACCTGGACCTATAACGGCATCGATCGCCACGACAAGATGCCCACCTTCGGCGGCTACTCCGAGCGCATCGTGGTGTCGGACAAGTTCGTCGTGTCGATCTCCGACAAGCTGGACCTGAAGGCTGCCGCGCCGCTGCTGTGCGCCGGCATCACCACCTGGTCGCCGCTGCGTCACTGGAATATCGGCAAGGGCAGCAAGATCGCCGTGATCGGCCTGGGCGGCCTGGGCCACATGGGCCTGAAGTTCGCCAAGGCGATGGGTGCCGACGTCACCTTGTTCACCCGTTCGCCGGGCAAGGAAGCGGAAGCACGCCGCCTGGGCGCCGACCATGTGGTGTTGTCCACCGACGAGAAGCAGATGGCCGCCGTGTCGCGCCAGTTCGAGTTCATCCTCGACACGGTGCCCAACCCGCACGATCTCAACCCGTACCTGGCCACGCTCGCCGTCAATGGCGTGATCTGCCTGGTCGGCCAGCTGCAGCCGCTCGATCCTCCGGTGAACGCTGCGCAGGTGCTGCTGGGTCGTCGCTCGATCTCGGGTTCGGCCATCGGCGGCATCGCCGAAACGCAGGAAATGCTCGACTTCTGCGCCGAGCACAACATCGTCAGCGACATCGAAGTGATCGACATCAAGAACATCAATGCCGCCTACGAGCGCGTCATCACCAGCGACGTGCGCTATCGCTTCGTGATCGACATGGCTTCGCTCAAGGCTGCCTGATGATGTACTGACCCGGGCAGCACAAGCCGCCCGGACGCCCCACAAAACCGGCCCTTACACGGCCGGTTTTGTTTTTCCGCCGAGATGACGGCTGGCCTCATGTGCTTCGCGCAGTCGTTGCGCATGCGCCTTGAGCAGATCGCCGCGGGTGATGATGCCCACCATCCGGCGTCCCTGGCGATCCATCACCACCAGGCGGCCGACGTCGGCCTCCACCATATGATCGGCGGCTTCGCGCAGCGTGTGGTCTTCGCGCACCACGAGAGGCGGACGATGCAGCAGCGAACGCACTTGCGCATCCAGCGGCGAGCCGGCGCGCAGCAGATCGCGGCGGGTCACCACGCCCAGCAAGCGGCCCTGCTCGTCCACCACCGGAAAGCCCTGATGTTTGGCCGGTGCATGTTCCGTCGACAGCCAGGCCTGCACCTCGCCAATCGTCTCGCTGGCGCGCAGGCTCACGACGTCTCGGCTGCATGCTTCGCCAACAGCAAGGCGCTCCAGGTAATCGGCCGTGTACTCGTCCGGCACGAGCACGCCGCGACGGACGATCTTCTCCGTCATGATGGTGTTCCGCATCAACAAACCCGAAACCAGGTATGCCGCCGCGCAGGCGCCGAGCAAGGGCAGCAGGCCGTGCGGCTGCTGGGTCGTCTCGAACGCAAAAACGACCGAGGTGAGGAAGGCGCGCGACGCCCCCGCGAAAATCGCCGCCATGCACACCAGCGCCGCCACCCGCGGATCCACCTGCAGCCATGGCAACCAGTCCACGCACAGCAGGCCGAGCACGCCGCCCATCGCACTGCCGATGGTGAACAGCGGCGCGAGCGTACCTCCGGAAGTGCCACTGCCCAGCGCCACCGACCAGGACAGCAGCTTCATCAGACACAGCGCGAGCATGCCGGCAAACCCGACCTGCCCGGCAATCAGCGCCGCGATATTGCCGTAGCCCACACCCAGCGTGGCCGGCATGAAGTAACCCACCACGCCCACCACCACGCCACCGATGGCCGGCCACCACATCCAGTGGATCGGCAGTTTCTCGAAGCCGTCTTCAATGGCGTAGGTGAGCTTGGTGATGCCGACGCTGACCACGCCCGTGACGATGCCCATGACGATGTAGGCCACCACGGCGCTGAGTGCCGGCGTGGCGATGGCGGGCATCGGGAACATCGGTTCATTGCCTTCCAGCAGGTAGCGAACTGCTGTGCCCATCACCGCCGCCAGCGCTACCGGAATCAGCGAACGCGCGCGACGTTCGAACAACAGCAATTCGATCGCCAGCAACACGGACGAGATCGGCGCGGAGAACACCGCGGCCATGCCTGCCGCGGCGCCGGCCGCCAATAGTGTCTTGCGCTCGTCCGCCGTGACGCGCAACAGCTGGCCGATCAATGACCCCAATGCACCGCCGGTGGCGATGATCGGTCCTTCGGCGCCGAACGGACCACCGGTGCCGATGGCAATGGCGGACGACACCGGTTTCAGCCAGGTGATGCGCGGCGGAATCCGGCTTTCATTGAGCAACACCTGCTCCATCGCTTCGGGAATGCCGTGACCACGAATGGCACGCGAACCCCAGCGCGCCATCGCGCCGACGATCAGGCCACCGACCACCGGCACCGCAATCACCCACAGGCCCAGATGATTGCCTGCCGGGCTGCTGAATTCCGTACTGAGGCGCCCGTAAAAAGCGAGGTTGGTAACCAGTCCGATCAACGCGGTCAGTAACCGCGCCACCAGCGCCACCGCCGATCCCAGCAGCATGGCGAGCAGACAGATCCACAGCACGCGCCGCTCCAGCGGACGAAATTGGCGCGGCATGTGCGCCGCGGTCAGCGTCCGATCCAGCGAAGGGGCAAGCGGAAGCGCCGCACGCGAGTGCGGATCGGTGGGCAGTTCGGAGGGCATGGAAGCGACCGGCGTGAGTAAGCCGCGCAAGGTTACGCCGATACGCGCTCAGTAGCTGGCTGGAAAATGAACGGCTATCAGGCGCTTCAGGCACCCAGCGGCGGCGCCTTCGGGGCATTCCAGCCCAGCACGTTGTAGACCCGGTAACGCAGGATGCCCAGGTACTCGTGCAGCGAGGCATCCATCAGCATGAAGTTCCACGAGTCGGGCGCCAGTTCCCTGCGCGCATTGACCCAGTCGCCGGCCACCGGCTGCGGCACGATGCCGAAGTGCGCGAAGTACAACAGCGATCGACGCAGGTGAATGCCAGAGGTCACCAGCACGATGTGCTGCGGCGCGTACTCGGCGAGGATCGGACGGCTGAACTGCGCGTTCTGCCACGTGCTCATGCTGCGCGATTCAATCGACAAATCCGCCGCGGGAATGCCGAGCGCGCGAAGTGCCCGGCCATACACCACCGCCTCGGCCTCGCCGTGGTCTTGCGAATCGCCACCGCTCACCACCAGGCGGCACTCCTTGCCGGCGGATTTGCACGCGCTATAAAGCTGGGCGGCACGCAACAGGCGACCATTGACGAAATAGGAAGGTTGCAACGGATGGCCTTCGTCCACCGCCGTGCCCGCGCCAAGCACCACGATGGCATTGCGCGGCGTCCACGCAATCGCCGGATCGACTTCGTATGGCGCTTGCAGCCCGTCGGAAAGCCAGCGTGGCAGTGCGCCGCAACCGATGCCGAAGAACAGCAGCAGGCTCGCGATCAACAGCGCGCGCGCGGTCTTGCGCCAGCGCAGGCGATACAGCCACACGATCAACAGCAGCAGCACGAACAGAACGGCCAGCATGCGGATTCCCCGCTCCATGGAAAGGCATGGCATCTTAGGGCCTTACGCTATGGCGAGGCGATAGCGCAGGGTCGATCGACCTGTCGCCTGGGGACACGCCAGCATGCTGGCGAGCGGACAATGTGACACCGCAGGGACCGGTACATGACCACACTCGTTTTCGTGCACGGCTGGAGCGTCACCAATACTTCAACCTATGGTTTGCTGCCACAGCGTCTCCAGGCGCAGGCCGCATCCGCAGGCATCGCATTGGCGGTGGCCGACATCTGGCTATCGGAATACGTGAGTTTCGATGACGTGGTCACCATGGCCGACGTCGTGCGTGGATTTGATCACGCCCTGCGCGACCTGCATCTGCACGACGCCAGTTTCGTTTGCATCACCCACTCCACCGGCGGACCCGTCGTGCGCGAGTGGCTTCGCGCGCAGCGGGAACGACCGCACGCCTTCAGCACGATCCGCCTGACCCACCTGATGATGCTGGCGCCGGCGAACTTCGGCTCCGCCCTCGCCCAACTCGGCAAAGGCGTGCTGAGCCGCCTGCGCGCCTGGGCCGGTGGCGTGGAACCCGGGCAACGCATACTCGACTGGCTGGAACTGGGCAGCAGCGAATCGCTGTCGCTCAACCTCGATCATATCCACGGCGATGATGCGGCCGAGCGCGGCCAGTTCCTCTTCGTGCTCACCGGCGACCGACCTGATCGATCGCTCTACGACCACATCAACAGCTATACCGGCGAAGACGGATCGGACGGCGTCGTACGCATCGCGGCGGCCAATCTCAATGCGCGCCACGCCGTGCTCGCGCGCCAGGGCAGCAGCAACGACGCAACGCTGGCCATCAATGCCACGGTCGCGCCGCGCACCGCGTTCAAGCTGATCCCGGGCGCAGCGCACTCCGGCCTCGGGCAAGGCGTGATGGCCGCCGCGCCGCAAGCGACGGTGGACGCGCTGCTCCGCTGCCTGCAGGTGCGCGACGTGGGCGGCTACCACCAACTGTGCGACGCCTTCGATGCGCAAAATGCACAGCGCGACGCCGAGCGGGTGGAAAAGGAGCCCGTAGGTCCGTTCTCGCCCCGCGTCCATATCCACGATCCACGCAGCATGCTGGTGGTTCGCCTCACCGACGAGGCGGGTGAGCCGCTGCTTGGCGCACGCTGGCTGTTCGAGGCCGGCCTGCCGCCGAACCCCGACTGGATGCCACAGGGTTTCATGCTCGACCGCCAGGCGAACAGCCGGCAGGGACACGTGATCACGTTCTTCCTCAACCATGGCTTGCTGGCCGGCACTGCACGCGTCGCCGACCCGGACAACAGCCGGCGCACCTTGCGTGCCGCCATGAGCGGGCATCGGCCCTATAGCGCGACGATCGAACCGGCTGATCTGGCCGGACTCGTGCATCACGCCATCGCCAGCTCGGCCTCCAGCGACGACCTGTTCCTGATCCTCGCCCCGCACCAGACCACCGTGCTCGACGTGGTGCTGCCACGCCACGTGCGCGAAGGCGTGTTCCGGCTCTCCCAGCAACGCGAGCCTGAGGATTTCTCGCACCCTGTAGCAGGTGACGTCATCCCCTGACCTCCGGGCACGGCCAAACCCCAAGTGGCGATGGCCTGCGTTACATGGGAATGCAGCCACCTTTCCTGAACCCGACACTTCAATGGACGCCTGCCACTGACCCGCCTGCTTACCCCAAGCCCCGGTTTGGCTTAACCTCGCCGCCCATGGATGCCCCTGTGGACGACGATGCGACGCTGATGCTTGCCTATGCCAGGGGCGAGGCTGCGGCGTTCAATGCGCTCTACGCCCGGCACCGGGCCGCACTCTATCGATTCCTGCTGCGCGCGGCGCGCGATCCCCAGCTGGCCGAGGAGCTTTTCCAGGAGACCTGGAGTCGCGTGGTGGCCTCGCGCGCGCGCTATGTGCCGCAAGCCAAATTCACCACCTGGCTACTGCAGATCGCGCATAACCTGTTGATCGACAGCTACCGCCGCAAGCGCCCGCTCGCCACCGGCGAGGAAGCCGAGCGGGTATTCGAAGTAACCGCGTCACCGGAACGCGAACAACCCGAGCACCTGCTGTCGGAGTTCGAACGTCGCCGGCGTCTGCAGTTGGCGATCGAGCAACTGCCCGATGAGCAGCGCACCGCGGTGCTGCTGCGCCTGGAAAACGAACTGAGCGTGGAGGAGATTGCCGAAGTCACCGGCGTGGGACGCGAGACTGCCAAGTCGCGCCTGCGCTATGCCATGAACCGTTTGCGCGAACAGTTGGCCGAATGAATACGCACGACCACGACAACGACGCGCTGCCCGGCGAAGACGAGCTCAAGTCGCTCTATCGCAGCCTGCCGCGCAAGGAACCATCGCCCGCCCTCGATGGCGCGATCCAGCGCGCGGCGGCCGACGCCGTGCGCGCCGACAAGCGCAGCGGTGTGACGCGCTGGCCGGTAGCCGTTGCCAGTGTGGCCGTCCTGGTCGTGGCTGCCGGGCTGGGCTGGCGCATGGTGCAACAACCCGCGAGCGTGCCGCAGGGCCCTGCTTCGCGCGCTGTTGCCGTCAGCGCGGCGCCCGCATCCGAACCGGCGCAGGCGGCGTCCAGTCCAAGCGATGCGCAGGTCGTCAACACCCCTGCCGCACCCTTGGCGGCTGCAGCTCCGGCGACGCGCATCGCGGCGCCGACGGCAGCGAAGCGGGAAAACATCCGTTCCGCCATGAAGCCGAAAGTGGTGGCGCCGGTCGCCGCGACTGCGCAACCACCCACCTCCGAGACGGAAGCGGCACCGCTGGCAGCCATCAACGAGGACCGCATGGCGGCGGCGCCGCCGCCGGCAGCACCTGCGCCCGTCGCGCAAGCCGCCCCATCCGCTTATGCACCGCAGGCTGCGATGCGAGCCACGGCTGCCACCGGCGCGCTCAGCCAGCGCGCAACGGCGATGAAGGACATGTCTGCCCCCGCCGTTTCGCCGGACAGTACGGCAGCCAACGCGGCCGATACGCCAGCCCAAGAGCTGGAGAAGATCCGCCAGCTGTTCGCCCTGCATCGCCACGATGAAGGCGTGCAGCGGCTGACCACCTTCCAGCAGACACACCCGGACGTGCCCTTGCCCGACGACCTGCGAGCGCAACTGCCCGACCATGAGTGATCCGCTGCATACCCTTGCCGCTGCCTGCCAGCACAGCGAGGACATCAAGAAGAGTCGGTTCCTGGCCCAGGCGGCACCCGTACAGACGCCCGAACAGGCGCTGGCCTTCGTACGCCAGGTGAGCGATCCGGCAGCGACGCACAACTGCTGGGCCTACCGCATCGGCCAGGACTATCGCTTCAACGATGACGGCGAGCCGGGTGGCACCGCGGGACGCCCGATGCTTCAAGCCATCGAAGGCCAGGGTATCGATCGCGCCGTGGTGGTCGTCACGCGTTGGTATGGCGGCATCAAGCTGGGCGCCGGCGGACTCGTGCGCGCCTACGGTGGCACGGCTGCGGAGTGCCTGCGTCGCGCCGATCGCGTTCCCCTGGTTGCCATGGCGCGACTGGGCCTGCGTTGCGACTTCGCCGAACTGGCCTTGCTCAAGGCCCGCCTGCGCGAGTTCGACGCCGAGATCGTGCAGGAAAGCTTCGATGCGCAAGGGGTCGCGCTGGAGATCCAGCTGCCCGACAGGCATGCCGACGAGGCACAGGCGCTGGTCAACGACCTCAGCCGAGGCCGTCACCGTGCACGCCGCCTGGATTGAATCAGGCGCGAGTCGCCCCACCTTCAAACAGATGCGCCAGCCCGGCGCGGATGCCGACGACGAGAACTCATGAGCGAAACCGCCGACACTCAGCGCCCTGCACGTCGCATTGGCACCCTGATGCAGCTGTGGCCGTTCGTGCGACCCCATCGCGCGCTGGCCGGCGGGTGGCTGGTGTTTCTGGCGATCTCCTCGAGCGCCACGCTGGTGTTGCCGATGGCCGTGCGGCACATGATCGACCAGGGCTTTGGCCATTCCAGCCTCGCCACCATCAATGCCACCTTCCTGGGCTTGTTTGGCGTGGCCCTGGTGTTGGCGTTTGCCACGGCGGCGCGCTACTACTGCATCGCCTTGCTGGGCGAGCGTTCGCTGGCATCGCTGCGCTCTCAACTTTATGCGCATGTGATCCGCCTCGATGTGGGCTTTTTCGAGCGCAGCCGCGTGGGCGAACTTATCTCGCGCCTTGGCACCGACACCGAAGTCATCCAGGCGCTGATCGGCTCGGGCATCTCCGTGGCGCTGCGCAGCGCCGTGATGCTGCTGGGCGCCACAGCCATGATGGTCTGGACCAGCCCCCGACTGGCCGGCCTCACCGCGCTGGTGATTCCCGCCGTGATGCTGCCCATCCTGGTCTTCGGTCGCCGCGTGCAGAAGCTGTCACGCGCCAGCCAGGATCGGCTTGCCGATGCCGCGGCAGTGGCCAATGAAACGCTCAACGCCGCGCCAGCGGTCAAGGCGTATGCGCGCGAGGATATCGAAAGTGCGCGTTACGGCGGCGCCATCGCCCGCGCGCTCGCCACCGCCCGGCAACGCATCGGCATGCGATCGATCCTCACGGCGACCGTCATCGTGCTGTTCTTCGGCGCCATCGCGCTGGTGCTGTGGGCCGGCGCGCGTGATGTGCTGGCCGGCACGCTCGATGTCGGCGTGCTCGCGCAGTTCGTGATCTACGCGTTTCTCGCGGCCGGTTCGCTCGCCGGGCTTTCCGAGGTATGGGGCGACGTGCTGCGTGCGGCAGGCGCGATGGAACGCATTGGCGAACTATTCGAAGAGCGCGCAGAGATCACCAGCCCCGCGCAACCCACGTTCCTGCCTCGTCCGATGGAAGGCGCCTTGCGCTTCGAACACATCCAGTTCCATTACCCGTCCCGACCCGACGCACCTGCGCTACACGACTTCGACCTGAGCATTCGCCCCGGTGAGACCGTGGCGCTGGTTGGGCCTTCCGGAGCGGGCAAGAGCACGGTGTTCGCCTTGCTGCTGCGCTTCTACGATCCGCAGAGCGGACGCATCACACTCGATGGCATCGATCTGCGCGCACTCGCCCTGCCCGAACTGCGCGGCGCCATCGCACTGGTGCCGCAGGAAACGGTGATCTTCGGCGGCAGCGCGGCCGAGAATATCCGCTTCGGTCGCCAGGATGCCGACGATGAGGAAGTGCGCGATGCCGCCCGCGCTGCCGAAGCGCACGACTTCATCATGGCGATGGGCAAGGGCTACGGCGAGGAACTCGGCGAGCGCGGCGTACGCCTGTCCGGCGGCCAACGCCAGCGCATCGCGATCGCCCGCGCCATCCTGCGCGACGCACCGCTGCTCCTGCTGGACGAAGCCACCTCCGCGCTCGATGCCCAATCCGAAGCCGCCATCCAGCAGGCGCTGGAGCGTCTCGAAAAAGGCCGCACCACCCTCGTCATCGCCCACCGCCTCGCTACCGTGCAACGCGCCGATCGCATCGTGGTGATGGACGGCGGCCGCATCGTGGCCCAGGGCACGCATCAAAGCCTGCTGGCCGAAGGCGGTCTCTACGCGGAACTGGCGAGGCTGCAGTTCACTGCCTGAGGCATCACTCGATCGAGCGCTTGCGCTCAGCGTGAATGCTCGTTTTGTCACCTAATGACGCGGCGCTCATCGGCTCACCGCGACGGATCATCCGCGCGTAACGCCAGAAGCGTTTGATTGACGCGATCAACGTGTACCACCCCAGCGGCGTGGGATGGATGGCGGCCTTGAGTGCGCGGGCGTAATCAAGCACGAATCCCGGGGTCCAGGCCATAGCCTCGGCGCGCTTGCGCAATTGGGCGGCGACCCAGAGTTCCGGATTGACCATGGTTCGAAGGAAGCCGCGTTTTGCCGACGATCCTTCCAGCGCGGCCTCCAGACAATGCGCCACCGTGCTGCTGCAATTGCGGCTGGTCAGGTTGTACGTGGCGTCTTCGCGGTAGCGCTTCCAGAACGCCAGCAGGCGTTGGCGGTCGTAGCGATCAAAACGCACTTCCGCGTTCGATTCGCACCAGCCGGCGGATTCCTGCGCATAGCTGGGCTGGAATTTTCCAGGCACGTCGTTGATCGCAGTGGCGCGCAGCATGCGGGTGAAATCGCCGCTGGAGCGATCGATTTCGACAGCCGGATAATGACTGACGTACACATCGGGCGGGCACCCCAGCGCCGCGTGCCCCGTGGAAATCACTCCTTTCGCATCCACCGCAGCGATATAGCGATCCACCAGCGGCTGTGGCACGGCGTCGTCGACGGAGCCCGTCGGCGTCCACACGTAAACGACCAGGTCGCCCGCGGCCTCATCCAGCAGTTCGGGCGTGAAGCCCGCATCGGCAACCGGCATGTCACGCATCAACAGCCACGAAAGCACGGCATGATCGGGCAGTTTCTTCAGTCGCCAGGCCTGCCTGAACATGCCGCAGCCGGAGAGGAAAAGTCCCATGCCGATGCAGTACGGCACCGTGCCCGCGTAGAACGTCGGATACGGCTCGACCATGAAAACCGCAAAGCCCACCTCGAGCAGACCGGTGAGCAACGACAGCCGCCAACCGCGAAAGCGCACCACCAGCGCCGCTGCGATCCGGAAGATGCCATCGAGCAGGAAAGCGAGACCGAAGGCCATCGCCAGGATCACGCTCGCCGCATGATGCGGGTCGACGATCAACAAGCCGAGGATCAGGAACACTACGCCGCGCGCCTTGCGCAGTGCAGCCGAGGTACCGGGCCGGGGCGAGGACACTGCCAGCGTGACCACGGCCTCGACCACCAGCAGATAGCCGAACACGTGCACCGGGAAATACAGCACGTTGTCCAGCGCATCGATAAAGATCGCCACGCCCAGCGCCGCCCAGGCGATGCCCCCGATGGCCAGAATCAGCCAGCGCCGCCGGATGAAATCGCTGCCCAATAGAAGCAAGCCCAACTGCACCATGTGACGACTCCATCGTTCGAACCACGTGCGGACGCGGCGCCCCTCAGGTTTCGCTGCGCGACCTCGCAAGGAACACCGCAAACACCGCGCAACCCAGCGCAATGATGCCCGGCAAGCCGAACAGCGCATTCACGCCCATCGCTACGCCCGCGAGTGTCGGTCCCATCAGCGCGCCCAGGCCCCATGCCAGCCCCATCACGGCATAGACGCCCACCAGATCGTTGCCCTGGAAGCGACTGCCCACCATCGCCAGCATCACGGTGTAGATGCCCACGAACAGTCCACCCCACACGAACACCACGGCGAACGCCAGCCATGTCTCGCGCAACGCGAACGGCCAGAACAACGCCGTCAGCGCGGAAATCGCGGCCAATGCCAGCACCAGGCGCCGCTTGTCGACCTTGTCGGCCAGCCAGCCAATGGGCAGCTGCAACACGATGGCGCCGAACATCAACACCGAGATCAGCTGCATGGCACGCGCCTGTGTCCAGCCCAGCTGCGTGGCATACAACGAGATGAAGGAAAGTCCGGCAGTCTCTACCCCTGCATTGAGCACCGTGGTGGCCAAGGCAATCGGCGCCAGGCGCATATAGCGGAGGGGCTGCGCGCGCTCGGGCACACTGCGCCGGGGCGCCACCACCCAGGGCGGCAGGATGAACGCCACCGCCGCCAGCGCGATGGCCGCACCGGCGAGATAAGCACCCGCATCCACGCCCAGCACCGACAGCAAGGCCGGCCCCAGCACCATGCCCAGCGAGAGCGCGGCGGTATAGACGGCCATGGTGCGACCGCGTGCCTGCTCGGTGCTGAGCACGTTGGTCCAGGTTTCCGACATTACGAATAGGACTTCGGCAGCCATGCCGAGCACCACGCGCATCGGAAACCACCACGCCACGTCAGTGACTCGTGCGAACGCAGCCAGCACGACGGCCGTGACCACCAGGGCCGCCACGGCCAGTGTCCGAGCGCCGAAGCGTGCGGCGAGGGTCGGCATCACGGGCGCGATCAGCAACACGCCCAGCGCATGCATGGCCGCGTTGAGGCCGATGTAACTGCCGGAGTGCCCGCTCGCCGCCAGGCTCATGGCGATCAGCGGGGCGGAGAGGCTATAGCTCAGGCCGAAGATGGTGGCGGCCACGATGACAGCCGCGGTGGACAGCAAACGGGGCCAGCGGCCCAGGAGGAGCGTCGCCGAGGCGGCAGTCTCCTGCGGCGCACTCATGGCCGCACGCCCGGCGCCGGGGCCGCTCGAACACCTCGCCTGCTCCGCTCATCCATGCCGTGGACTCTCTGGAGGAAGGGTGACGCGGTTCGAGCTTAAGGCGCCATCGGTCTGAATGACAGCAAATCAGGCCTTCGAGTGGAGCGCAGCAACCAGGGCGTGCACTTCATCCACGTCGCTGCGGACCTCGCCAGCGGCCATATCGGTCAAGGCCGGATTGCTCCAACGCATGCCCGACGGCAGCATGCCCTTGGCCGAAGCGTGGAGTTCCGATGCGCCGGTCGCCTTGGCAAGCTCAGCGATATTGGCGGCCCGAACACCTGCACCCGGCATCACCACGATGCGGCCGGCCGCCTGGTCGATCAGCTGGCGAAGCGTATCGGCCCCGTCGATGGCCGCTATCGCACCGCCGGAAGTGAGCACGCGCTCCGCCCCCAAGGCCACGACATCCTCCAGCGCCCGAGGCAGATCACGCGTCATATCGAACGCGCGGTGGAAGGTCACGCCCATGCCGCCCGCCGCTGAAAGCAGCGGTTTGCAGCGCGCCACATCGACGCGCGCATCGGCATCGAGCACGCCAAACACCACGCCATCGCAACCCAGCGAAAGACAGGTCTCGATGTCGTGCTGCATCACGTCCAGCTCGTCATCGTTGTAGAGAAAGTCGCCGGCACGTGGACGTATCAGCACGTACAGCGGGATGCTCAGGCGCTCGCGCACCTGGGCGATCTGCGCCATCGATGGAGTGAGCCCACCCAATTCCAGGCCGGTGCACAACTCCACCCGGTCCGCACCGCCCGCCTGCGCGGCCAGCGCGGACGCCAGCGAATTGGCAGCGACTTCGAGCAGGCGTCGTGCCATCAGTACACGCTCTTGGACGGCACCAACCCATCCTGTTTGGTCGCGTCGCATACGGCATACGAGAAGCCGGACTGGATCGCGAACGCGCCCACTTCGCCGTGCTTGTTCATGGCAAGAAAGCCGACCTGCAGGTCCTTCGACGCCGCGGGCCGGCGCTTGACGATGCGCATCACCGCCTCGCGGCAGGCGTCCTGCGGCGAGCGACCATGACGCATCAACTCCACCACCAGGAAGCTGCCCACGTTGCGGATCACTTCCTCGCCCACGCCGGTCGAGGTGGCCGCGCCGACATCGCCATCCACGTACAGGCCTGCCCCGATGATGGGACTGTCGCCCACGCGCCCGCGCATCTTCCACGCCATGCCGCTGGTGGTGCAGGCACCGGCCAGGCGGCCGTTGGCATCGATGGCCAGCATGCCGATGGTGTCGTGGTTGCCCTTGCCGCCCGGCATGCCGGTCTTGCCGTAGTCGCGCACTTCGCTGTTGGCCGAGGGTTGGTAGTGGGCCGTCTTCAGCCACTCCTTCCACGCCGCCTCGGACTCCGGGGTCAGCAGTTCTTCCTTCTTGAAGCCCTGCTCCAGCGCGAACTGCAGCGCGCCATCACCGGCCAGCAAGACATGCGGCGTGCGTTCCATGACACGACGCGCCACCTGGATCGGATGAGCGATGTGCTCCAGCGCCGCGACCGCACCGCAACTGCCGTCGGCGTCCATGATGCTGGCGTCCAGGGAGACGTGGCCGTCGCGATCCGGATAGCCGGCGCGGCCTACGCTGTGATTCTTCAGATCCGCTTCCGGGATCATCACGCCCGCCTCGACGGCGTCCAGCGACCCACCGCCCTTCGACAACACGCCCCACGCGGCCTGGTTGGCGGCCACGCCGAAGTCCCAGGTCGAGATCACGCGCGCACCCGTGCTGCCCTTGCTCGTCCCACTGGCGCCGGCCAGCGCATGCGCGCCACCCGCCAGTGCCACCGCGGAGGCCCCCAGCACGGAGGCCTTCAGAAACCCTCTACGATCCGTCATCACCCCTCCACTCCAACCACTCCACACAAAAAAAGAAAGCCCCGCGCCTTGCGACGCGGGGCTTCCTCACATCGATGACCGGCGCTGGCGCCGGTTCGCCGACATTAGCCGGCGATTTCGACGCCCGAAGCCTGGGCGCCCTTCGGGCCCGTGGTGACTTCGAACTTCACGCGCTGACCTTCCTGCAGGCTACGGAAGCCCTTGGAGTTGATTGCCGAAAAGTGGACGAACACGTCCTCCCCACCGTCCTCAGGCGCGATGAAGCCGAAACCCTTGGCGTCGTTGAACCACTTGACCGTACCGAAACGCATTGCGTGAACCTCTGAATCATGGACTGGATGCACCACGGTAAGCGCTGAACCACCTTGACCCCTTGGTCCGCCGCCCCTGGCACAACGGAAGTATCAACATGTTTTATGGCAAAGCGCAATATGGTGACCACTTTGACACGATCAAAACCGTACCGGTTGCTCAGCTTTTGAGCAGAACACCCAGGATGCGGGGTACCTCGGCGGTGGCTGCTGCCAGGTGGGCGAAGATTTCCTCGATGCTGATCTCCGCCTCGTCGCCACAACCGGCGGCGAAGTTCGCAACCAGCGCGAGACAGGCGTAAGGCAGCTCCAGTTCGCGGGCGAGCACGGCCTCGGGCATGCCGGTCATGCCGACCAGGTCGCAGCCGTCGCGCTTCATGCGGGCGATCTCCGCCCGGGTCTCCAGGCGCGGACCCTGGGTCGCGCCATAGCAACCACCATCAATGACAGCGATGTCAGCCTTGGCCGCCGCGTCGATCAGTTCGCGACGCAGCGACTCGGTGTACGGCTCGCTGAAATCGATATGACGCACCTCGGCGCCCTCGACATCGCAAAAACTCGTGTAGCGGCCATGGGTGTAGTCGATGATCTGGTCGGGCACCACGATGACGCGCGGACCCATATCGGCGCGGATGCCGCCCACGGCGTTCACCCCGACCACCCGGCGCGCGCCCAGCGAATGCAGTGCCCACAGGTTGGCGCGGTAGTTGACCCGATGCGGCGGCACCGTGTGGCTCTCGCCGTGGCGGGCGAGAAAGGCCAGCTTGCGGCCGGCGAAATCACCCGTCACCACATCGCCCGAGGCCGCGCCGAACGGCGTGTCGATGCGATGGCGCGAGGCGTTCTCCAGGCCCGGAAAGTTGTACAAACCGCTGCCGCCGATGACGGCCAGATCGATGCTCACGATGCGTTCCTATATGCGTTCAATTCGTTCGGTGTCGCCGCCAACCGCTCGGCAAAGCCTGCGAGATGGCGAGTCAGTGCCTCGCGCGTCCGCTCATCGCTCAACTGACCGTCGACGATCTTGGTATGCGCGTGGAACACCAGCACGTCGCCCTGCGGCTCGGTACGGGCGCCTGCGCGGCGCAGGATCAGGCGCAGTTGGTCCTGCGCTCGCACCGTCCCGGTGACGCCCGGGCTCGCGCCGATGATGCAGACGGTCTTGCCGGCGAGCGCAGCCACTTTGCGCGCCTTGCCGGCGCGCGAGGCCCAATCCACCGCATTCTTCAGCACGCCGGTGATGCCGCCGTTGTATTCCGGGCAGGCAATCAGCAGCCCGTCGGCCCGATCGATGGCGTTCTTGAACTCGACCACCGACTCGGGATCGCCCTGCTCTTCCACGTCCTGATTGAACATCGGCAGGTCGTGCAGGCGATGCATCACGATGTTCATGCCGGCCGGCGCAAGCTCCTGCGCCGCATGCAGCAGCGCGGTATTGAACGAAGCCTCGCGCAGGCTGCCGGAAATCCCCAAAACATTCATGCGTGACTCCGTGGTCGATCGTCGCCTTACTTGAGCGCGTAAATGCCCGGCAGATTGCGGCCCTGCTCGTGATAGTCCATGCCAAAGCCGAACACGTAGCGATCAGGCAACTGGACGCCGTTGAAGTCGGCCTGGATGCCGTCGACCAGGCGGTCGTGCTGCTTGGTGCACAGACTCACCACCAGCACGCGGCGTGCGCCGCGGCGCATGCAGTCGTCGCGCACGGCCTTCAAGGTATGACCTTCATCGAGGATGTCGTCCACCAGCAGCACGGTGCGGCCGGCGAGATCCACCGCCGGCTCGCGCAGCCAATGCAGCTCGCTGCCCGAGGTGGCGCCGCGATAACGCGTGGCATGCACATAGTCGAACTCAACATCGGTGCGGATGGCCAGTGCGAGATGACCGGCAAAAATCAGCGCGCCGTTCATCACGGTAAGAAAGACGGCGCGCTCGCCATCGAGCGCGACGTCGATGTCGCGCCCCATGTCGACAATGACCGACTCCAGCGCCGCGCGATCGAACAACAGCTCGGCACCGGCAAGTGCGGTAGCCAGTGAAGGGGTGGATGTACTCATGCCGAAGCTTGTCCTTCCACGGCGTGCAGCGCCGCGATGCGCGCGATGAATCGTTCGCGCTGGGGGTTGTCGTTGAGGCCGTCCCAGGTGGAGGCCACGTCGCCGCGCAGGGCGGCGATGCGTTCGGGCGAGGTGGCCGCGCGGTCTTGCACAGCGGCAATCGCCTCGTCCACCACGTCGGGGAAGCAGGCGAGCACCAGGTCGCAGCCTGCATCCAAATGGGAATGCACGCGACCGGTCACGCCGCCTGCCGCGCCAGCAGCGGCCATGCTGATGTCGTCGCTGATCACCGCGCCGCCAAAGCCCAGCTCGTTGCGCAAGATGTCCTTGATCCAGCGCGAGGAAAAACCTGCCGGCTGTGCGTCGACCTGGGGATAGACCACGTGCGCCACCATGACCGCCTCGGCGTGCGCCGCCATGCCTTCGA
Organism: Dyella sp. 2YAF14; assembly: GCF_052114725.1. NCBI lineage: Bacteria > Pseudomonadati > Pseudomonadota > Gammaproteobacteria > Lysobacterales > Rhodanobacteraceae > Dyella > Dyella sp. 2YAF14. The sequence continues at coordinate 192,705 of NZ_JBFRFH010000004.1, forward strand.
CGAAGGGCAGCAGATCTTCGCGACGAATCACGTCCAAGGGACGCGTATCCACTGCCGTGGCCTTGTGCGTATCCGCCGCCACCGAACCGTGACCCGGAAAATGCTTGAGCACGGCAGCCATGCCGCCCAGGTGCATGCCGCGCACATAGGCCTGGCCAAGCTCAGCAGCCACCGCGGGATCGGCGTGAAACGCGCGCAGACCGATCGCAGCGTTGCCGCGCGCCAGATCCACGACGGGGGCAAAGCTGAAATCCACGCCGCTGGCGCGCAACTCGCTGGACATCACCCAGGCGTGTTCTTCGGCCAGGCGGATGGCGTCTTCCGGATCGCGGTCGTACACGGCGCCGATCGCCGACAACGGCGGCAGGCGCGTGAAGCCCTCACGGAAACGCTGGACCGGGCCGCCTTCCTGATCCACGGCGATGAGCATGTCGTCGCCGCCGACCTCGCGAATATCGTCGATCAGTTTCATCAACTGATCGCGCGTACTGAAATTGCGCGAGAACAGCACCACGCCGGAAACGCCGGGCGCCTTGAGCCATGCATGCTCCGACGCAGCGAGTGTGGCGCCTGCCAGGCCGATCATCAGCATGAGGTGGGTTCTCCGGCCGCCTGACGCTCGTCCGACGTCCAGCGCGCATACGGATGCGCGATCAGGTTGACGTTGTAGTAGCGCGGCAGGTGGCTCACTTCGCGCCCCAGCCACGAGGGGCGCGGAAACGAGGCGTCGGTGCTGGGCAATTCCACCTCGACCACGACCAGTCCCGCATTGTCGCCAAAGAATTCGTCGACCTCGAACAGCACGCCGTCGACGACCACGTGATGCCGGATCTTCTCCACTACGCCGTCGCACAGCTCGGCGAGCATTTGCTCGGCATCGGCGATGGGCACGGGGTATTCAAACTCGGCGCGCTCGATGCCGAGCTTGGCCGATTTGATATTGAGCCACCCACGATCCCCGGTGCGGCGTACGCGCACCGACGCCCGCGCGGTACCGTCGTGCAGCGCCTGCGCACTGACCAGATAGCCCTGGGCGATGCGCTCGCTTTCGCTCACGGCGTCTCGCCAGCTGTCATCGCTGAGGAGGAATTTACGTTCGATCTCGATGCCCATGCGTCAACCGATGATTGGGGAAGGATGTGACGGAGCGGTGAAGGCGTCCCGCCTTCCTTGCCCTGGCTCAGCGTTCGAACAGCGCGATGGACTCCACGTGCGCCGTATGCGGGAACATATCCATCACGCCGGCCGCACTCAAGCGGAACCCATGCTTCTGCACCAGGATGCCGGCGTCACGCGCCAGTGAACCCGGGTGGCACGAGACATAGACAATGCGGCTGGTCTCCTTGTGCGGCAGATACTCCAGCACCTTGTCAGCGCCGGCGCGCGGCGGATCGAGCAACAGCTTGTCCCACGATTGCTTGGCCCAGTGGGTGTGACGCTGATCTTCGAACAGGTTGGCCACTTCGAAGCGGGCGTGGGTGATGCCGTTGCGTGCGGCGTTTTCCGCAGCGCGCTCGACCAGGCCATGCTCGCCCTCCACGCCGACCACCTCGGCGACGCGGCGACCAATCGGCAGCGTGAAATTGCCCAGGCCGCAGAACAGATCCAGCACGCGATCCGTGGGCTGCGGATCGAGCAGCTCCATCGCACGCGCCATCATGCGGCGATTCATGCCGGCATTGACCTGGACGAAATCGAGCGGGCGGAACTCCAGCTCCACGTCCGCGAACGCGGCATTGTCGCTGGGGATGTTGAAGGCCAGCCGCGGCGACTCCGGCCACAGCGGATGCACGCTGGTCACGCCGCCCGGCTGCAGGTAAATCGCAAAACCATGCTGCTGACCGAACGCAATCAAGGCCGCCTGATCGCGCTCGCTCAACGGCTGCATGTGGCGGAACACCAGCGCCACCACATCGTCGCCGGCGGCGAACTCGATCTGCGGAATGTCGGAGGCGGCATCCATGCTGCTGACCAGTTCGGCCAGCAAACCGATCTTGGGACCCAGCGCCGGATGCACGACTTCACACTGGGTGATGTCGGCGACAAAGCGCGGATTGCTCTCTTCGCGAAAGCCCACCAGCACGCGCCCCTTCTTCGCCACCGAGCGCACGGACAGGCGTCCCTTGCGACGATAACCCCAGGGCTCATCAGTCAGCGGCGGCAACCACAGCTCCGGCATCACTTTGCCAATGCGTTCGAAGTTGTCCTTCAGCACGCGCTGTTTCACTTCGATCTGCGCCGTCGCATCCAGATGCTGCAGCGAGCAGCCGCCGCACTGGCCGAAATGACGGCAGCGCGGCTCAACGCGATGCGGCGAGCGGGTCACCAGTTCCACCACTTCAGCTTCGTCGTAGTGACGATGACGCTTGCGGATGCGCAGCTTGACCTCTTCGCCCAACAGCGCGCCGCTGACGAATACGGCCTTGCCGTCGATGCGGGTGACGCCCTTGCCGTCGTGGCTGAGGTCGGTGATGGTGGCTTCGAATTCTTTCATCGTGGCAACTGTCTTCCAAAAACGCGCACGCCCGGATCAGCAGGACCCGGGCGCGTTGATCGGGTGATGAGGAGCGATGAGCTTATTTCTGCTTCCACGCCCCCGAGGGGTCCTGATAATACCAGCCCGGCCGCGCCCGCTCGATCCAGCCCTTGGCAAAGGTGGCGCGGATCTGCGCTTCCCATTCCGGATGGTTGTTGGCGTTGGCCACTTCGCGGTACAGCGCATTGCGATCGCGATTCTCGTCTGCCACCGCGGCGCTCAAGCCCGCCCGCTGGTCGAGCGGCACCTTGCCAGCGTCACGCACGGCCACCAGCCCATCCTGGGTGAAGCCCACCGCACCGCTATTGAAGAGCGGCGTCAGCGTGTCGCGGAAACGCGCCTGCATGCGGCCGTGGATCGCCTCCGTGGTCGCCGTCTGCACGCGCAGGTTCGGCGCATCGGCCGCGTAGGCGGCGGGAATCAGCAGGTCGAGCAACATGGCCGAGGGCTGGTTGTTCTTCTTCGGCGGTGCCGGCTGGTCGTCCTTGGCCGGCTGGGCCGGCGCCGAACTGTCGAGCACGGTGCCAATGAACTGATCGGCGGCCTTTTGCGCGGCCGCTTCAGGAAAATAGACATTGATGGTGACGCACCCCACCAGCGCGACCAGCAGCGTGGTCAGCAATCCATAGACGAGCTTGCGCATGATTTCGACTCCTTGGGGGTGGGGATGGGTCTAAGGCGTGCTTTGCCCTAGTGGACTTCCGGTCCATTGCCTTCCATAGCCGCCTTCAATCGACGGACGAGCGTTGGCCAGTCGACCTGCGCCTGGTGACCAATCACCTGCAGGCGCGGCAAGCCGCTGCCTTCGACGATAGTGTAGCCATCGGCATCGTTGTCGAGGCCACCCATATGGCATACCGACGCTTGCAACGTGCAGTTGAGGCCGATGCGCTTATAACCAAACGTCTTGAACAACTTGAGCACGGCGCCCTGCAAACCGGCTGCCACGCCGCCGCCACCGACGGCCGTCAGGTTGTTCACGGCGCGTTGACTGATGCGCCCGCCGCTGCCGGCGAGCAGGTTGGCCTTGAACGCCACCGGGTTCCAGTTGACCAGGCGCAGCTCATTGACGGAGCCGTCCATACGGCCGGTGATGCTGCCGAAGTCGAACACACTGGTCATGGCGGCCAGATCAAGCTGGCGCAATTGCACGTCGCCGGTGAGCACGGGACTGGGGCCAAAGGGCCCCTGCAGGCTCAGTCGCGTGATGTCGACAAAGCCATCGAAGACATTGACCGACAGGCCACCCTCGAGCTCAAAGCGATCATCCACCCAGCGCATGGCGGGAATGGCGCCGCCCAGGGTCCCCGGGAACTCCGGCCAGCCCATGGTGCGTGAGAACGAGGCCATGTCGATGCCGGCGAAAGCGAGCGAGGTTTCCAGTCGGCGCCCCTTCGCAGCGGCCGGGCGCCACGCCAGATCGCCCACATGCACACGCCCGTTCAGCACCGGAATATCCACCGCGCGCTGCAGGGTCAAGGCGCCACCCTTGCTCTGCCAGCGCAACTGCGTGGCACCGTTGGGTATGCGGTAGACCTGCAGGGCCTGCCACGACATCGAGGTCACCGGGCGGTCGTTGCTGGCATTCCAATCGAGACCGCCGCGCAAACCTTTCACGGCCAGGCGCCCGTCGGCATCGGCGGCGTCCAGACCGTCGGTGTCGAAAGCAAAACTTCGCAGGCCATCGGCGCCCAGATCGAGATTGCCGCTGAGCTCGCCATCGATGCGCATGTCGCGCAAGCCCAGCGTCGCCAGCCATGCCTGCCCGTACCGCTGGTACGCCGCCGGGAAGCGCGACTGCAGGCGATCGAGCTTGAGCTGCTGCAGGTCGCCCTTGGCGTTGAACGACATGGCCCCCTCAAGCTGCAGGGCATCGGCATCAGCCACGCGCAGGCGATTGAAATCGACCGCGCCGTTGCGCGTCGCGGCGGACAGGCTCAGCTGCACGGGGTGATCGGGCAGTCGCGCATAGATGGGGCCCAACAGCAGCTCGCCACCGCGCAGGCTGGCATCCAGGTCGATGCGGGTGGGTGCGCTGGTCGTGTCGAGGTTGAGTCGACCGTTGCCATTGACGGACTGTCCGGCCAAGGCACCGCCGGGCGTATCGAACCCGCCGCCGTTGAGCGCAAATTGCCCGGACGCCTGCAGGCCTTTGTCCTGAATATCCAGCGCCATGTCCGCATCAAGCTTGCCGCCGGTGGCTCGTCCGGACCAGACCGTGCTCAACAAGCCCTGCAACCAGGCCAGCGGCACGCCCTTGAGGCTGATCTGGGCGTGGGTCGGCTGGTCCAGCGGCAAGGCCGTGCTCGCCTGGATCACGCCCTGGGTCAGGTCGATCTGCAGCGTATTGGCCGCCTCGTCGATCACCATCGACACCTTGGCGTTGCTCAGTGCCGCGCCCGGGGCACCGGCAAGCTGGGCGGTGCCATCGAACAACCAGCGCATATGGGTGTCACGCTGGAGCACACCCTGCAGGTCCACGCCGACGCGCTTCCAGCCCATCGCCGGTACGTCGGCCTTGGCCGCGTGCAGACTGAGCTTGAGGCCACCCTCCCCGTCTTCGCCGATCTGCGACTGCACGCCCTGCATCTTCAGCCCGGGAGCGGTCACCGTCTTGGCGCCCAGCGCAACATCGGCGCGGGCTGGCAGCGACCAGCACGCCCAAAAGAGCATGCAGAGAGTGAGAATAAGTTGGCTTGATGTGGGGCGCATGAAGCGCCATTCTGCCAAAATCAGCTGAACGACACGGACAAGTCATGCAACACACGCTTTCCAGCGAGCCTTCAGGCCATCGGAGCGCGCCCATCACCGTCCGCGCCCTGGTAGCCGACGACGACCCGAGCAGCCGTCTTTTCCTGGTGGAAGCCCTGCGCAGCCTCGGTCTGCACGCGCATGCCTGCCATGACGGCCCCTCGGCGATTGCCATGGCACGCCACGAGGCCTTCGACCTGCTCCTGCTGGATTGCCGCATGCCCGGCGCAGGCGCCGAGGAAGTGCTCACCGCCTTGCGCCACGATCCGCAGGCACGCTCCAGCGATTGCACCGCCGTCGCCACCAGCGCCGAGATGGATGTCATCGAACGGCAACGCCTGCTTTCCGCGGAATTCAGCGAGGTGCTGCAAAAGCCCTGCAGCCTGGCCGACCTGCGTCGCATCCTCGCGCTGGTCTATGCGGGCGCTGCCGCCGTGCCGTTGCTGGATGACGAGCAGGCGATCGCCACCATGGGCGACGCGGATGTGGTGAGGGCGATGCGCACGCTGCTACGCGCGGAGTTGGCAGGGCTGTATCAGGATCTTGATGCGCTGCTGGACGATACCGAAGCACTCGCCGACCGCATGCATCGACTGCGTTCGTCCTGCGGCTTCTGCGGCGCAGCGGCGCTCGGCGTCCAGGCAACGTTGCTGCAGCGCCATCTCAAGCTCAAGCATTCCGGTTCGCTGGCGCCGCTGTCGCGCTTTCGTCGTTCGCTGCTGGCCACCATCGAAGCGCTGGGCGGCGAAACGACCGCCTGAGCTCAGCGACGCGACAACGCCGCACCCAGCACGTGCCACGCCCGCAGCTCCCCACCGCCCAGATGAAAGCGGATCACCTCGCGCATCATGCTGCGCAGGGCAGACAGTCCAGCGGTATCGGGCATCTCGTCGCCGGCCAGGGCGAGCAGATCGACACCGCGCAAGGCATGCGCCGTTCCCGGGCGGCATGGTGCAGGCCCCTGCTCCACGACATAGCGGTAGAGCTGCGTCGGTTCCAGCGGCTCGCCGGACTCCGCTTCGACTTCCAGCTGCAGGCCATAGCCGATGGCTTCGAGCAGGTCGCGCTCGAAACGCCGCAGCGTCCAGGCCAAAGGCTCGCCACCCGCAAGGCGCGGCAAGGTACGCGCATACGCCTCGAACAAATCAGGCAAGGGATCCTGGCGACCGGTCAGCCGCACGCAGAGCTCATTGAGATAAAGCCCCGCAAGACCGGCATCACCCATCAGACGCAACGGCGGGCTGGTATGTTCCGCGGTCTGCAAGGTGGCCAGTTCGCCGCGCAATAGCAGATCCAGCGACAACCGCTGGAAAGGCTCCAGTTGCGCACGCTGCACGCGCGCACGCTCGCGCCGCACGCCACGCGCCACGATGCCCAGGCGTCCGTGGTCGCGCGTCAGGCATTCAAGCAACAGCGAGGTCTCGCGATAAGGCCGCGAATGAAGCACATAGGCCGGCTGCTGCTCGATACGCATGGCGGTGGCTGTCGGACCCAATCAGTGGATGATCGCGCCTGACCTGCGATGGTCAGGCATACCAGGCAGAGCCACGCATGCGCAGACTCAATCGGTGTACCCGAATTTCTTCAGCATGGTCTCGTCGTCGACCCAGCCTTCGCGCACCTTCACCCACAGGCGAAGGAAAACCTTGCGCTCGAAGGTGCGCTCCATATGGCGACGCGCCGACGTGCCGATCGCCTTGAGCTGCGCACCGCCATTGCCGATAACGATGGCCTTCTGGCCATCGCGTTCCACCCAGATCACCGCGTGGATTTCGGCAATACCATCGGGGCGATCGCTGAACTGCTCGATCTCCACCGTGGTGGCGTACGGGAGCTCCTGGTCCAGGCGCAGCATGAGCTGCTCGCGGACCATTTCAGCGGCGAGGAAACGCTCGCTTCGATCGGTGACTTCGTCTTCGCCAAACACCGGCGGCTGCACCGGCAGGCGCTTGAGGATGCCTGACTCCAGCTCCTTGAGGCCCTTCTCCTTCAGCGCGCTGACGTAGTAGACCTCGTCAAAGCTGTGACGCCCCATCAGCTCCGCCACGAAGGGAAGCATGGTGGTCTTGTCCTTGGCCAGGTCGACCTTGTTGATCACCAGCAGGCGCGGCACTTTCTGCTCGACCAGGGCGTCGTAAAGCGCCTCGTCTTCATCGGTCCAGCGTCCCGCCTCGATCACCTGCACCACCACATCCACTTCGCTGATCGCCGAGCGCGCGGCACGGTTGAGGCTGCGATTCATGGCGCGCTTGGCGCCACGATGCAGGCCCGGCGTATCCACGTACATGATCTGGCCGGCCTCGCTGGTGGCGATGCCGAGGATGCGGTGACGAGTGGTCTGCGGACGCGGGCTGACAATGGACAGGCGAAACCCGATCAGCGCATTGAGCAAGGTGGACTTGCCCACGTTGGGACGCCCCGCGAGCGCTACGGTGCCGCAGCGAAAATCGTCGTGGGGAAGTTCGGCCGGCGCGCCGAGATCGAGTTCGTCGTTGTCGTTCATGAGTTCACTTCCTGCATTAGGCGCAGCACGGTTTCAGCGGCGTCCTGTTCAGCGGCACGGCGGCTGGTGCCATGCCCCTCGGCCCGGATGGGTGCCGGTTCGTTGATTTCGCACGAGACATCGAAGGTCTTGGCGTGGTCTTCGCCATGGCTGTCGATCAGATCGTACTGCGGCAAGGGCCAGCCGTGCGCCTGCAGCAACTCCTGCAGGCGGGTCTTGGCGTCCTTGGAAGAGCGCGGAATAGCCGCCACCAGCGGCTCGAACAGGCCGCGCACCACGTTGCGACACGCCTCGAAACCAGCGTCGAGATACACCGCCGCCAACAGGGCCTCGAAAGCGTCGGCGAGGATGGAATCGCGGCGGAAACCGCCGCTCTTCAATTCACCCGAGCCCAGCTTGAGCTCATCGCCCAGCTCCAGTTCGCGTGCGATGACGGCCAGTGCCTGGCCGTTCACCAGCTGCGCGCGCAAGCGGGACAGCTCGCCCTCGCTCGCGTTCGGGTGAGCCTCATACAACAGCTCGGCAACCACGACACCAAGCAAGGCATCGCCCAGGAACTCCAGCCGCTCGTTGTTGGGCTTCCCGGCGCTGCGATGCGTCAGCGCCAGTACTGCGAGGGCAGGATCACGAAAACAATAGGCGAGCTTGGTCAAATCCTGGGCCTGTGCTTAACCTTCGACATTACCCTGCAGCGCCACGCTCTTTTCGAAGTGCAACAGGAAGTCGATGTTGTACATAAACGGAATGCGCTTGTCGTAGCTGATATTGAGCGACGAGGCATTGCCAGTGCGCTTGATGGTGATGTCCTGCGGCGTGATGGTGTCGTCGCTCACGTACTGGAAATCCAGCTTCTTCATCAGGTCGTTGCGGACCTGGGTTACCGACTTGGGACCACCTTCAGTCGCCAGCTGGTTCATGGCCTTGGTCACGCCCATGAACTCGGTATAGGCCGGCACCAGCTTCATGGCCATGTAGCCAAAAAACGCCACGACCATCAATACGACGAGAAACCCGATCAGGGTGATGCCCGTTTGCTTCGATTTCATAGTCCCCTCGCTATGCCGCCTTACGGCGATACCCGGTTAACTGGCAAGACGCCACCCAGCCGCCCCGGAGGCGGCTTGGCGCGTGCATTGTCGCGCCAAGCTGGCTCGAACGACACCGGGCGCGTACCTATGCCCGTCACGCTTTTAATGAATGACCGTGCCCATGCGATGGAAGGCCACGCTCGAGCCGGTCCAGCTCAGCCAGATCAGGAAGGCCTTGCCGGCCAGGTTCTGCTCCGGCAGGCAGCCCCACCAGCGGCTGTCGGTACTGTTGTAGCGGTTGTCGCCCATGGCCAGGTAGCAGCCCTGCGGCACCACCAGCGGCACATGCGCATTGGGCAGCGGCGGCGGCACCGCGTAGTTGGGCATGCGCGCGGTCAGATGGTTGACCACCCCGCCCAGCCCGTTCGGCAGGTGTTCGTTCCACACCGTGGCGCCCATTTCCAGCATCAGGCGCGACTCGGCGCGCTTGGGATCGCCTTCGTACGGGCCGATGAGGTCTGCGGCCACCGGTTCACCGTTCACGATCAGCTGGTCGCCATGCATCTCGACCCGGTCGCCCGGCATGCCGATGATGCGCTTGATCCAGTTCTGGTTCGGCACCGGGGCATGCGGATCGGCGCAGCTCTGGTCGCCGCTGCGTACCAGCTTGCCGCCGTCTTCGCACAGATAACCCGGGAAGCGGAACACCACCACGTCGCCGCGCTTGGGCTCGCCCAGGCTGACGAACTTGTTGTTGAAGGCCGGCAGGCGCAGGCCATAGGCAAACTTGTTGACCAGGATGAAGTCGCCCACGTCCAGCGTCGGCATCATCGAACCGGACGGGATCCGGAACGGCTCGGCCACGAACGAGCGCAGCACCAGCACCACCAGCACTACCGGGAACAGCGAGCGAGCCCAGTCCACCGCCACCGGCTCGTGCGGTTCCTTGCCTGCCGCGTCGGCCTTGGCCTTGCGCGACTTGTAGAAGAACAGGCGGTCCAGACCCCATACCACGCCGAACAGCACAGTCAGGCCAAGCAGAATCGCCGAAAAATCAAAATCCATTGAAAGCTCCTCAGGAGCAGTGGAACGAGGGTGTGACAGGGAACCATCGATCGGTCGGGCGCCAGAAGGCGTCCCGCCATCGCTGCAACAAGCTCAGCTTTACTTATCCACCTTCAGGACGGCAAGGAAGGCTTCCTGCGGAATCTCCACACGGCCCACCTGCTTCATGCGCTTCTTGCCTTCCTTCTGCTTCTCCAGCAGCTTCTTCTTGCGGCTGACGTCGCCGCCGTAGCATTTGGCCAGCACATTCTTTCGCAGCGCCTTCACGGTGGAGCGCGCGACGATCTGAGCACCAATGGCCGCCTGGATGGCCACGTCAAACTGCTGGCGCGGAATCAGATCCTTCATGCGCTCGACCAGGTCGCGACCACGGCGCTCGGCATGGACACGGTGCACGATCAGGCTCAACGCATCCACCCGGTCGCCATTGATCAGCACGTCCACGCGCACGAACGGGCCGGCTTCGAAGCGCTCGAAGTGATAGTCCATCGATGCATAGCCACGCGACACCGACTTCAGGCGATCGAAGAAGTCGAGCACAACTTCGGCGAGCGGCATTTCATAGGTGATCTGCACCTGGGTGGCCAGGTACTGGATGGAGCGCTGCACGCCGCGCTTTTCCTCGCACAGCGTGATGATGTTGCCGATGTAGTCGGCCGGCGTGAGGATGCTGGCGACGATGATGGGCTCGCGGATTTCCTGCATCAGATGCGACGCCGGCAGCTTGGCCGGATTGTCCAGCATCAAGATCGAGCCGTCGCTCTTGAGCACCTCGTACACCACGGTCGGCGCCGTGCTGATCAGGTCCAGGTCGTACTCGCGCTCCAGGCGCTCCTGCACGATCTCCATGTGCAGCATGCCGAGGAAGCCGCAACGAAAACCAAAGCCCATGGCCTCGGAGCTCTCCGGCTCGAAGAACATCGCGGCGTCATTCAGGCGCAGCTTGTCGAGCGCCTCGCGCAGCGCCGGATAGTCGTCGGCCGATACCGGAAACAAACCGGCGAACACGCGCGGCTGCATGGTCTGGAAGCCAGCCAGCGGCTTCTCGGCGGGCTTGGCCGCCAGCGTCAGCGTGTCGCCCACGGGCGCGCCGTGCACGTCCTTGATCGACGCATTGATCCAGCCCACTTCGCCCGGGGACAGCTTGTCGAGCTTCTTGCGCTTGGGCGTGAATACACCCACTTCGCTCACTTCATGCGAGCGGCCGGTGGACATCACCAGCAGCTTGTCGCCCGGCTTGATCTCGCCCTGCATCACGCGGACCAGCGAGACCACACCCAGATAATTGTCGAACCAGGAGTCGATGATCAGCGCCTGCAGGCGATCGGAATCGCCCACCTTCGGCGGCGGAATGCGAGCGACGATCGCCTCGAGCACTTCCACCACGTTCTGGCCGGTCTTGGCGCTCACCGCAACGGCGTCGTCGGCATCGATGCCGATCACCGCCTCGATCTCGCCCTTCACTTTCTCCGGGTCGGCCGTCGGCAAGTCGATCTTGTTGAGGACCGGCACGACCTCCAGCCCCATCTCCACTGCGGTGTAACAGTTGGCCACCGACTGCGCTTCCACGCCTTGCGCAGCGTCCACCACCAGCAGCGCGCCTTCGCACGCAGCCAGCGAGCGGCTGACTTCATAAGAGAAGTCGACGTGTCCCGGGGTGTCGATGAAATTGAGTTGATACGTCTTGCCGTCGCGCGCCGTGTACGGCAGCGACACCGACTGCGCCTTGATGGTGATGCCGCGTTCGCGCTCGATCGGATTATTGTCGAGCACCTGCGCCTCCATCTCGCGTTCGGTCAAGCCGCCGCAGATCTGGATGATGCGGTCCGCCAAGGTGGACTTGCCGTGATCGATATGGGCAATGATGGAGAAATTTCGAATCAGTTCCATGGAGCACGCTAGCGGCGTTCACTGATCTGCGGTACGCGCAGGCAGCGCATGACCGGGATGGTCACACGAACCCAGCATTATCGCATGGAACCGTGCCACTTCGGGCATCGGGAAAAGCGGGCTATCTCAAGGGGATAAGCGAGATCGGAACGCCTCGTTGCGAGGCGTCACGCGATCCCTCCCAAAAGAGCGATGGTGGCCCAAGCGCCCATCGCTCCGCTGGTTCCGGCCCTACGCGACCGGAACACGACCCGTCACCGCGCGGCGACTGCCATCGCCGCCACGGTGACGTCAGTCGTCCTTGCCACCGGGCACGGTCAGCCCGATGAATCCACTCTGGTCGCCATGGCGGACCAGCAAAAGCACGGTATCGCCCGGCTTCGCGCCCTTGGTGGCCTCGCGGAAAGCCGCTGCCGTGCCCACCTTGGTCTGGTTGACCATCAGAATCACGTCGCCCGGCTGCAAGCCGGCCCGCGTCGCCACCGCACCGCTCACCTGGCTGATACCCACGCCTTCGCCAGCCTTGAGGCCAAGCTGCTGGCGACTGTCGCCGTCAAGATCCTGAACGGACAGGCCCAGGGCGCTGGCCGCCGCCTTGGCCGCCGGCTGCTCTGTGTCGGCGGCGGCCATCTTGGCGTTCTTGTCGCGCGGCATTTCCGCCACGGTGACCGGCACATTCTCGCGTTTGCCGTCACGCAGTATCTCAAGGGTGGCCTTGCTGCCCGGGGGCGTCTGGCCCACCAGCGGCGGCAGGTCCGCACTTTGATTGATGCTCTGGCCGTTGTACGCAAGGATCACATCGCCTGGACGGATGCCCGCCTTGTCGGCAGCGCTGCCCTTGTTCACCTGCGTCACGGCCGCGCCGCTCGCATTGTCGAGCTTCAGCGCCTTGACCATGTCGTCGCTGACCTGCTGCACCATCACGCCCAGCTGGCCGCGCGACACATAACCCTTCTCCTTGATCTGCTTGACCACGTTCATGGCCACGTCGATCGGAATGGAGAAGGCCACGCCCTGGTAGCCGCCGGTATTGGAATAGATCTGCGAATTGACGCCGACCACGCGGCCCTGCAGGTCGAACAACGGACCGCCCGAATTGCCGCGATTGATCGGCACGTCGGTCTGGATGAACGAGGTATACGGCTGATCCTGGCTGCCCAGGTTGCGTCCCACCGCACTGACGATGCCTTGCGTCACGGTGTAATCAAAACCGAACGGCGAACCGATCGCCAACACCCACTGGCCCGGCTTGAGCGTGCGCGAGTCGCCAATCGACACCGGCGACAGGCCGCCCTTCGGGTCCACCTTGAGCAGTGCAATGTCGTATTGCGGATCGCTGCCCACCACCTTGGCCGTGAGCACGCGGCGATCCTGCAGGCGCACGGTCACCGTGTCGGCGCCGTCCACCACGTGATTATTGGTGAGCACATAGCCATCACCGGAGATGATGAAACCCGAGCCCAGCGAAGTGTGCTGCTGCTCTTCCGGCGAAGGCATCATCGGCATGCCGAAGAAGCGCCGCAGCATGTCCATCTGCGGATCGTCGTCATCGTCCGGCGCATCGGGCATGCCACGCGCGCCCTGACGGGCCTTCGTCTGCTTCTTGCCGTTGAACTTGGCCTCGACGTGCACCACCGAGGGCGCGTTCTTCTGCACGATGCCGGTGAAATCGGGCAGGCCCGACATCGCCGGCGCCGCGCTCTGGGCCTGCACGCCGCCGGCCAGGGCCAAGCTCATCAAGACGCTGCACGACAGCGTCCGCAAGACAAGTCGATTCATGCACTACTCTCCTTCTGCGTCTCGGGCACACCATGCCAGCCCGCAGATCAGGCAGGCATGGATGGGTGAAAGGGAACGATCAGGCCGCGGCAAGGGACACACGGCCTGGGATCATTGCGGTCCGGCGGCGGACTGCGCGGGCTGCTGGTCCGGGTGAATCAGCAGCAGGTAGCGGCCATCGCCATTGCTGACGACCGGATAGCGTGCGACGCGGTAGGGCGTGAGGCTGTTGCGCGAATACAGCGGCGTGCCACTGTCACCCTCCAGCGTGGCCGAGGCCTGCTGGCTCATCTTGTACGGCACTTCGGAATAGACGTTGAGCCCCGGCGGCGCCACGGCCGGCGATTCCGCCTGCGCGACCTGGGTGTTGCCTTGTGCGGCCGGAGCCGCTGCCGAAGCGACTTGCGGCGAGAGACGATCAGCGCCCTGCCCGGCCGGCTGGGCCACCATCAGCGCGGCCACAGCCACGCCAGCGGCAATCGCGCCGCCGGCAGACCAGTGCAGCCAATGCCGCCGCTTGCCCTGCTGCACGGTGACGCCTTCGCGCTCGATCGCCTGCATCACGCGGGTAGCAAAATCCGCGGAGGCCAGCGCCGGCAACTCGCGACGCAGACCGTCACGGGCGACGTGATAGCGGGACCACTCCTGCTGCAGCGACGCATCGTGATCGAGCCGGCGCAGCAGAAAGCGCAATTCTTCCTTGGACAGTTGCCCGTCCATGCCAGCAGAAAGGTTTTCGCGTTGATGATCTGTCATGGGTTCTTGCCCTCGCGGTCCGACAACAGCGGCCGCAATTTTTCATCGATAGCTTCGCGCGCCCGAAATATACGTGAACGTACCGTACCGATCGGACAGCCCATCGCCTCGGCGATTTCCTCGTAGCTGAGGCCGTCCACTTCACGCAGGGTGATCGCGGTGCGCAATTCCTCAGGCAAGGCTTGGACAGTGGAAAATACCGTTTGTTCAATTTCCTGTCGCATGAGTTCGCGCTCGGGGGTGGCGCTCTCATGCATGCGGTCGGCGCCGGGGACGAAAGCGGCATCGTCGATGGCGATATCGTCGGCCGGCGGGCGGCGGCTCATGGCCACCAGATGGTTCTTGGCCGTATTGACGGCAATCTTGTACAGCCAAGTATAGAAAGCACTCTCGCCACGGAACGACCCGATCGCCCTCCAGGCGCGGATGAAGGCCTCCTGGGCCACGTCTTCACATTCTGCGTGGTTCTTCAGATAACGGGAGACCAGGCCCACGACCTTGTGCTGGTACTTGCGCACCAGTAGATCGAAGGCCCGTTTGTCCCCCTGTTGGACGCGCTCGACCAGCGCGCTGTCCAGTTCATTTTCGCCCATCCGGGCCATCTCCTTCGTCGATGCTGCCACGCGCCCTGGGATGCCTTGTGAATGGATGCGAGCTGCTCAGACAAGAACTTCACGTTCTAGTTCAGAGTGACCCCCATCCCCGGGACGACAAGTGCGCCAACGCGGCGACACCGATGGTGGAAACGCATGGGCACTCCTAAGGGAGCACCGGTCATGACGAAAGGACCACCACCGCCCCAGCAGTGCGGCCCACGGGCGCATCGGGCGCCCTACCCTTGAGTATGGGGCTCTTCGCGGCGCACGCAAGTCATGCGGCGGTATCGCTGATGCCGGCCAGCAGGCGCTGGCGCTCCAGCAACAGCTTCTCGAACACCGGCTGCGGCAGCGGACGGCAGAACAGGAAGCCCTGCAGTTCATCGCAGTCGTTGGCGCGCAGGAATTCCATGTGCTGCTCGGTCTCCACGCCCTCGGCCACTACGCCACGCTTGAGGCGGTGCGCCATCTCGATGGTGGCGCGCACGATAGCCTCGTCATCGGGATCCACGCCGATGTTCTTGACGAAACTCTGGTCGATCTTGATGCGGTCGGCCGGCAGCTTGCGCAGGTAATCGAGCGAAGCGGCACCGGTGCCGAAGTCGTCGATCGCGATGCGCACGCCTAGCCGGTGCAGACCTTGCAAGTTCTCCACCAGGTTGGGCGCGGCCTTGATGCTGATGCTTTCGGTGATCTCCATTTCCAGCAGGTTGGCCTCCAGCCCGCTTTCATCGAGCGCGGCCGAGACCACTTCCAGCAGGTTGGGCTGCATCAGCTGCACCGCCGACAGATTCACGCCCAGTCGCAGGCCGAGACCGAAGCGGCGCTCCCATTCCTGGGCGTGCCGGCAGGCCGCGCGCAATACCCATTCGCCGATGGAAACGATCAGCCCGGTTTCCTCGGCCAGTGGAATGAAAAAGCCCGGGCCGATGAAACCCAGTTCCGGGTGCTCCCAGCGAACCAGCGCCTCCATGCCCACGATGTCTTCAGTGACCGCATCCACCTGCGGCTGGTAGAACACGCGCAGCTCGCCCTTGTGCTCGGCATGGCGCAGGCCGGATTTCAACGCGAGGTTCTGCTGCTGCGACTGTTCGGCACTGCCTTCGAAAATCTGATAGTTGTTGCGGCCCAGACTCTTGGCGGCATACATCGCCTCGTCGGCGTGCTTGAGCAGCGTATCGGCGTCGGGGGCATCGTCGGGGAAGAAGCTCACGCCGATCGACGCCGTCACTTGCAGCTCCGTGCCGTCGTCGATGCGCAAAGGAGCGCCCATCACCTGCACGATCTTCTCGGCGATGCGCAGCACGTCTTCGTTCTTGACGATATGACGCAGGATCACCACGAATTCGTCGCCGGCATAGCGCGCCACCGTATCGGAGGCACGCACGCTGCCGCGCAAGCGCTGCGTGGTGGTCAGCAACACCTGGTCGCCGACCGCGTGACCCAGTGTGTCGTTGACGGTCTTGAAGCGATCCAGATCGACGAACAGCAACGCAAAGCACTCGCCCGTGCGATTGGCCTCGCGGATCACCGTATCCAGTCGGTCGTTGAACAACAGGCGATTGGGCAGGCCGGTCAAGGCATCGAGCAGACCTTCGGCGCGGCCTTGCTCACGCGTATGACGCAACTCGATCGCGTGCGCGAATCGCGACGCGGCGCACCGAAGTACAGGCTGCACGATGTCCAGCGCCGGCAGCGGCTGGCGCGTACCGACCAGCAAGGCGCCCAGCACGGTGCGTCGCTCGTCCTGCAGCGGCCAGCCCGCAAAACCGGCCAGACCCAGCTGCGCGAGCAAGGGATCCATCGGCGCAAGCCGTCCGGCATCGGCCTGATGCAGCATGGCCTGACCCGACAGCACCAGCCGCAACGAACTTTGCAGATGCGGCCCTGGCCACAGCTGCTCGTCGCCACGCCAGTACTGCACGAGCTGTACCGGCGCACCGCCTTCGTCGGGTCGCGCGGACCAGACTGCAACATAGTCCAGGCCCATTTCCTCGAACAACAGGCGGGCCGCTTCGGTGATGCCTTCGTCGCCGCTGCCGGCGGCGAACATGCGTGCCAGCAAGCTGAGCGCCACTTCGGCGCGGGCACTGGCCCGATCGCTGCGGAACATCAAGGCGACCGCGTCGCGACCGGCGTGCTGAATCGCACGTGCGCTGGCCTCGCCAGCATCGGCACCACGCGATGAACGTCGACGGCCGGCATGCCACTGGCGCGAACCTTCGGCAATCACCTGCTCGATGGTCGCATCCTTGAAGGCCAGCACGTCCTTGAGCGGCCGGCCGCGCAATTCGTGATCGCCCAGCCCGCTGTTGCGCGCCACGGCCGGACTGAAATCGACCAGCTGGCCACGCACGGGGTCGACGATCAACCACTCGCTGTCGACCTCGTCGAAGGCAAAGCGATAGTCGCCACCCGTTGACGTTGCCAGGCCTTCGCCGCTGCTGTCCTGTCGCGCAACCATGCGATGGACCCGCTGCCAGCGCGAGAGCAGTTCGTGCTCGATCTGCGAGGCATACAGCCAATCGGCAATGCCCGCTGGCAACACATTGGGCTTGAGCACGGCTGCGTCGTCGAGCACGGCCAGAATGGGCGCCCCGATGCAGGCCGGTACGCCGCGCAAAACATCGATGCCCGCCATGCCCTCGCGACCATCGCCCTCGAACACGATCACGATCAGCGCCAGCGGCGGCCGACCCTCGAGCAGGATGCCTGCGTGGGTGGCATCGCGGGCGGAATGCACCACGAAATGCCCGTCACGATCGAACGTGTCGAACAGGGCTCGGCGCAGCTCACGCTGCGCGGCAACGACCAGGATGCCCGCGTTGCTCGTCATATCAGAGGATCCAACGACCGTCGCGCAGGCGCGGACGCTGGGCGGGCTCGGACTGGCAGCTCAGGCGCACCAGCACGTCGTTGAAACTGGCCACGAAGGACTCCGGCGGATCGAGCATGACCACGCGGCGCACGTGCCCGGACGTGGCGCGCGCCAACTGTCGCAGCAGGGTGGCGTCGGCCATCGGCAGCGGGAGCGGCAGGCGCTGCAGCAGATAGATGCCGAAATGATTGCTCTGCAGCATGTAGCGCAGCGCGATATTGAGGCGTTGGGAACCGGGCAAGCCGACGTGCTCCTCGCGCAGGTTGCCCAGTCCCAACTCCGGATTCCACAAGTAGACGGCCTGTCCGCTCCGCCGTACCAGCGGGCGCAACAGCCCGACCAGGCCGACCTTGTCCCCGCCCTCGAGCGCAATCAAATTGCCCCGGGCCGCTAGGATGCGCTCGAGGATTTCGGCGCCGCCCTGCAAGGGGCTGGCGGGAGTGGCGATGGAGGTATTCATTCGGGTCTAAATTACGTGTTCTGCGTCGGTTCGCATAGGGAGGGACCAAGCCTCGCCGGAAACGGTGGCGTATTTCATGCGGCAGCGCACAGCACGGGTTTTTACAGGGTGTTCATCCTCCCCCGGGTCGTCTCGCAATCCTCGCTACGGGAGGGTATGGTGCAAGGCCTCGTGGCCACTCTCTTTATCCCCATGTTCGAAGGATTGCGCTTCAATCATTGGAAGACGAGCCTGGATGACAGCGGCATCGTCACCCTCTCCCTCGATCGCGCCGGCAGCAAGGTCAACGCCATTTCGCGCGACGTGCTGGACGAACTGGGCCAGATCGTGGAGCGCCTGGCCATCGAGAAGCCGGCCGGCGTGCTGATCCATTCGGCCAAGCCGTTCGGCTTTGCCGTAGGCGCTGACATCAAGGAATTCGTCACCTACGCCCAACAGGGCACGGTGCTGGAGAACATCGAGAACGGCCAGCGCGTGTACGAATCGCTGGCGCGCCTGCCTTGCCCCACCGTGGCAGCCATCCATGGCGCCTGCATGGGCGGCGGCACCGAACTGATCCTGGCCTGCCGCCAGCGCATCGCCGCCGATGACGACAAGACGCGCATCGGGCTGCCCGAAGTGATGCTGGGCATCCATCCGGGTTGGGGCGGCACGGCCCGCCTTCCGCGATTGATCGGCGCCACCGATGCCCTGCCCGTCATGCTTACCGGCAAGGCTTTGTCGGCCAAACGCGCCTTGGCACTGGGCGTGGTCGACCGGCTCGCACCGCCCGCCGAATTGCTGGCCGAGGCCCGCGCCCTGCTGCGTCGCCCGCATGCACGCCCGTTCGCCCTGCGCGCGAAAGCCTGGGCTACCAACACCTGGCTGGCGCGCCAGCTGCTCGCGCCGATGGTGATCAAACAGACGGCCGCCAAGGTACGCAAGGAGCACTACCCCGCACCGTTCGCCTTGATCGACGTATGGAAACGCGGAGGCGCCAGCATCCAGCAACGCCTCAAGCTCGAGGCGCGCTCGGTGGCCAAGCTGGCCGAAACCTCGACGGCGCAGAACCTGATCCGCATCTTCTTCTTGCAGGAACGCATGAAGAGTCAAGGCAGCGGTATCGAGCACGGCATCAAGCATGTGCACGTAGTCGGCGCTGGCGTGATGGGCGGCGATATCGCGGCCTGGGCGGCCTTCAAGGGCTTCGAGGTCACGCTGCAGGACCGCGAGATGAAGTTCATCCAGCCCGCGCTGGATCGCGCCCGCCAGCTCTACGAAAAGAAGCTCAAGACGGCCGACAAGGTCGATGCGGCGGTTCGTCGCCTGCGCGCCGACGTGGAAGGCAAAGGCGTGGCCACGGCCGACCTGGCGATCGAAGCGATCTTCGAGAATGCCGAGGCGAAGAAGGCGCTGTACGCGACCATCGAGCCGCAGTTCCAATCCAACGAACTGCTCGCCACCAATACGTCGAGCATTCCGCTGGACGAACTGCGCGTCGGCCTGAAGGCGCCACAGCGCTTCCTTGGCCTGCACTTCTTCAACCCGGTGGCGCAGATGCCGCTGGTGGAAGTGGTACGTCACGATCAGCTCGATGCGAACGCCGAGCAGCGCGCGCTCGCCTTCTGCAAGGCTATCGGCAAGTTGCCGGTGGCGGTCAAAGGAACCCCAGGCTTCCTGGTCAATCGCATCCTGATGCCTTACCTGCTCGAAGCCATGCGTCTGTACAGCGAAGGCGTGCCGGGCCCGGTGCTCGACAAGGAAGCAAAGAAATTCGGCATGCCGATGGGCCCGATCGAACTGGCCGACACGGTAGGCCTGGACGTCTGTGCGTCCGTCGGCAAGGAGCTCGCTCCCTTCCTTGGACTGGAATTGCCGCCCGGCCTGGAAGACAAGCTGGCTGCCGGCAAACGTGGCAAGAAGGACGGTCAGGGCATCTATGTCTGGCAGGACGGCAAGCCCGTGAAACCGGAAGTCGATCCCGACTATGCCGTTCCCGCCGACCTGCAGGACCGCATGATCCTTCCCATGGTCAACGAAGCCGTAGCCTGCCTGGCCGACCAGGTGGTCGACGATGCCGACCTGCTCGATGCCGGCGTGATCTTCGGCACCGGTTTTGCCCCGTTCCGCGGCGGTCCGATCCAGTACGTGCGCAGCGAAGGCGCCGCCGTGGTGAAGGGCAAACTCGAACGCCTCGCCCAGCGTTATGGCGAACGCTTCACGCCGAAGAACGGCTGGGATTTGCCGACGCTCGCCAAGACGGGTTTCGATTTACCCACCGGTGACGCGCAAGGTGACGATGCCGACGCCTGATCGACCCTCGTATGCACCAAAAAAAAACGCCCGGCATCGACCGGGCGTTTTTTCGTCGGCGTGCTTAAAGCGATCCGCTTACCACATCAAATCATCCGGCACGCCATCTTCGCCGACGCTACCAGTGCTGCCCGGCTCCACCAGCAAGGCGATCTGGTTGGCGTCGACCGCCTTCACCTGTTCGGCAAGCTCGCGCGTCACCACCAGGTAACGTCCCTGCTGCTGCACCACGCCAAGCTCACCCGCATTGATCGCCTTGAGTTGATCAGCGTCGACATGCACGCGGCGAATCTTGCCGCCGTATTCGAAATGCCGAACATGATCGACGTCAGGCTTGTTCAAGGTCTTGCCGTCCAGCAACTGCTGGATCTTCAGCTTGCGCTCGCGACGAACACGCGCTTCCTCGGCCGCCGCCTGCTCGGCACGCTTGCGCTCATTCGCTTCGGTCTGTGCGCGGATCGCATAAGCCTTGGCCAGGTCGATCTCCTCCTGGCTCTTGGGGCCGGAAGGCTTGCCGTGCGGCTTGTGCTGGCCCGGCTTGCCGCCCTTGGACGGCGAACCGCCCTGGCGCTGCGGGTAAGACTTGCCAGCGGGCGGCGCCGGCGGGCGCTTCTCTTCGCGGACCTGTTTGACGATGCCGCTCTTGAGCAGCTGATCGCGCAGGGAATCGGCCATGGTTGAAACTCGCTTGCTGTAGTGCTGTTACGAAAAGAGAGAGATCGATCAATAGTGCGGCGGCGGTGGCTCGCTGTGCGGATCATGCCCTTGCGAACCACGCAACGAGGACAGCTCGCTGCGCAATCCACGAATGACATCCTCCAGCGCAGCCAGACGCATCGACAGCTCCGCATCGGCTGAAGCCAGCGCGTTCACCGTGTCATCGACAAAGGTGAGCCGCACTTCCAGCTCCGTCAATCGTTGCTGCAAGGTGTCGTCGGACATGCTCACTGCCTCAGGCTGCGACCGCGACCGATACCGTAGTACGCCAGGCCCGCCTCTTCCACTGCGGCCGGATCGTAGAGATTGCGGCCATCGAACACTGCCGGTTCGGCGAGCATGCTGCGGATGCGGACGAAATCGGGACTGCGGAAGGCCTTCCACTCCGTCACGATCGCGAGCACGTCGGCACCATCGAGTGCCTGATAGGCGCTGTCGCACAGCACCAGATCGTCGCGATCGCCATAGATGCGATGCGTCTCGTGGCGTGCTTCCGGATCGAACGCGCGCACTTTGGCGCGCGCCTTCCACAAGGCCTCCATCAGGTTGCGGCTCGATGCCTCGCGCATGTCATCTGTGTTCGGCTTGAAGGCCAGGCCCCACAGGGCAATCGTCTTGCCCGCGAGTTCGCCATTGAAGTGACGCGAAATCAGCTCGAACAGCTTGGTCTTCTGATCGTGGTTCACCGACTCCACCGCACCCAGCAAACGGGCGCTGTAACCGACGCCGCGCGCGGTGCGCTCCAGCGCCTGTACGTCCTTGGGGAAACACGAGCCACCGTAACCCGCACCCGGATAGATGAAGTGGTAGCCGATGCGCGGATCCGAACCGATACCCTGGCGCACCAGCTCGATGTCCGCACCCACCCGCTCGGCGATATTGGCGATCTCGTTCATGAAGCTGATCTTGGTGGCGAGCATCGCGTTCGCCGCGTACTTGGTCAGCTCGGCGGAACGCTCGTCCATCACCACCGTGCGATCGTGGTTGCGATTGAACGGTGCATACAGCTTGCGCAACACGCCGATGGCGCGTTCGCTGGAGCTGCCGATGACGATGCGGTCGGGGCGCAGGCAGTCTTCCACTGCGTCGCCTTCCTTCAGGAATTCCGGATTGGACACCACGTCGAACTCGACGGACACGCCGCGCTTGACGAGCTCGCCCGCGATCGCGTCGCGTACCTTGTCCGCCGTGCCCACGGGCACGGTCGACTTGTTCACCACCACCGTGTAACGGTCCATGTGCTGGCCGACCGTTCGCGCCACGCTGAGCACGTACTTCAGATCCGCACTGCCGTCTTCGTCCGGCGGCGTGCCTACGGCAATGAAGACGACCTGGCCGTGCGCAATGCCCGGAGCCGGATCGGTGGTGAAGTCCAGCTGTCCGCTCGCATGGTTGCGCTTGACCAGAGGCTCCAGGCCCGGCTCATAAATGGGGATGTCGCCGTTCTTCAGGCGCTCCACCTTGCCCGCGTCGATATCAACGCAGACCACGTGGTTGCCCATTTCCGCCAGGCAGGCGCCGGTGACCAAACCCACATAGCCGGTGCCGAAAATCGTGACCTTCATTGTCGTGAAAACTCCAGGAGACAAGAATCCGATTCTAACAGGCCCGCCCTGACCACGGCTGCAGACCAAGCGCCGCCCCGCGACCAAAAGCCGCCGGCCACAAAAGACACGGGGCGCGAATTGCTTCGCGCCCCGTGGATGGTTCAACCAGCTTTGGTGGCGATTACTTCGCGCCGCCAGCCTGATCAGCAGCGGCCGTCGGGCCGGTCTTGACCAGGGTGACGTCGAAGATGATCGTCGAGTTCGGCGGGAAGCCGTTCTGCGGCTGGGCGCCGTAGGCGATGTTGGACGGGATGAAGAACTTGTAGTGACCGCCAACCTGCATCAGCTGCATGCCTTCACGGAAGCCCGGAATCACGCCAGCGAGCGGGATGGAAGCGGCGCCGCCGCCTTCATGCTTGGACGAATCGTCGAACACTTCGCCGTTCACGAACGAACCGACGTAGTTGACCTGCACGGTGTCGCTCGGACCCGGGCGGGCGCCCGTACCCTGGCTGATCACCTGGTACTGCAGACCCGAAGCGGTGGTCTTCACGCCCGGCGCGGTCTTGTTCTTGGCGAGGAATGCAGCGCCTTCGCTCTGGTTCTTGGAGGCGACCTGGGTGTACTCGGCCTTGGCCTTGGCCTGCAGATTGGCCACGAACGCGTCACGAACCTGCTTGGCTTCGGCTTCGCTCATGGTCGGCTTCTGGCCCGACAGGGCGGACTGCAGCGCGCGAGCGACCGTAGCCGGATCCACTTCAGCGCGAACCAGCGGCGGCAGCGAGCTGGCCAGATCCCAACCGACCACGTAGCTGGCCTTGGTCTTGTCCACGGCAGCCGGAGCTGCGGCGGCGGGGGCGGCTGCGGGCTTCGCGGCCTGTGCGTGCACGCCAGCGGTCGAGCCCAGAGCAACAGCGAGCGCGGCCGCCGTCAGCGTGGGACGCAGAAAATGCTTCATGTAGAACTCCCTCGTATTGGATATGCCGGCGCTACCGGACTTAAGGCCCCCCCGATGGAGGCAGGCCCCGCATTGTGCGGTGCTTGCTTAGTCTTGGCAACGATAGTGGCGGTATGACCGTCAGTCGTGATTAAAAGTTCACGTTTCGACGAAAAACGTGGATTTTTACGAATTGTGCACGCGCATTCCCGTAGGCCCGCGCCGCTCAGGATCAGCCATGGCCCTCCCCTGACCGCCCCGGTTTATCCAGGGTGTCGCGCAAAGCCGCCTGAAGTCGCGCATGGACCTGCACGAGGAGGCGCCACAGCAGCCACGCAAGCAGCAGCAAAACCAGCACCAATACAATCGCCACCTCGCGCGGCGGCAGGATGGTCGAGGCCAGGGCCGCCACCAGCAGGCCCAGCACCCACATGGTCGCAAGCGGAATGAAACGCGCCATCACGGCGCGGATGCGCATGTTGTAGGCGCCACCAATGCGTTCGGGAATGCTCAACTCTGCCAGCAGCATGCCGAGCGCCGAGGCCTTGCGATACGCCGCCACAATCATCGGCAGTGAGACGATGGCCGCAATTGACCAGGCCAGGCTGCGCTTTACCTGCGGGCTGTCGGCCAGCCAATCCCAATGGAAGAAACCGCGGCGATACAGGTAGGACATGATCAGAAACGCCGCCACCACCAGCATCATATTGATGATCACGTGCCACACCAGGCGACGGATCATCTTGGCCACCACCACGCCCTGCCCGCCCAGGCTAAGGTTGCCCATCCAGTCCGTATAGGCGCTCAGCAGGCCGGTAAGGCCCTGAGGCAACCGACGCGATAGCCCACTGGCCAACGGATCCGATGCACGGATCAGGTAAGGCGTGAGAAACGTGGTGATGGCCGATACCGCCACCGCCACCGGATAGAGAAAACCGCTGGTCACCTTGAGCGTCAGTCCCAGCGAGGCGATGACAAAAGAAAACTCGCCGATCTGCGCCAGCCCCATGCCCACGCGCAACGAGGTGCGCCCGTTATTGCCCGCCACAAATGTGCCAAAGCTGCAGGTAATGACCTTGCCCAGCACCACGACCGTGGTGACGACGATGATGGGCAGCCAGTACTCCTTGAGCATCGCCGGGTCGATCAGCATGCCGATGGCGACGAAGAAGATCGCACTGAACATGTCGCGCACCGGCCCGATGATGCGCTCGATCCGCTCCACACTCTGCGATTCGCCCACGATCGCACCGATCATGAAGGCGCCGAGCGCCACGCTGTAACCCATCTCGGTGACCAGCAGGCAGAAGCCGAAACACAGCCCGAGCACGGCCACGAGCAGCACGTCGTCGCGACTGACGCGCGCGATGTAATCGATCACGCGGGGCACCAGCAGCAGGCCGACCACCAGCGATACGGCCATGAACAGCGTGAGGCGACCGACGGCAGCCATCGCTTCGCTGGCCTCCAGACCTCCGGTACTGGCGATGCCGGTAAGCAAGGCCATCAGCACGATCGCGATCACGTCCTCGATGATCAGGATCCCGAACATCAGTTGCGCGAAGCGCTCGCGCTTGAGGTCCAGATCATCGAGCGCCTTCATGATGATGGTGGTCGAGGACATCGAAAGCATCGCGCCGAGGAACAGCGCATCCATCGAACTCCAGCCGAAGAAGCGGCCGATCTCGTAGCCCAGCCACAACATCAGCACGATTTCGCACACCGCCGCGACCAGCGCGGCGCCGCCTACCTCGCGCAGCTTTTTCAGGCTGAATTCCAGGCCCAGGGCGAACAGCAGCAGGATCATGCCGAGCTCGGACAAGGTGCGGATGGTCTGCTCGTCGTGGATGAACACCACGGGAAACGTATAAGGCCCCACCAGCACGCCGGCGATGATGTATCCAAGCACGACCGGCTGACGCAGCCGCTGAAAAATCACCGTGGTCAGGCCCGCGATCAGCATGACGGTCGCGAGGTCCTGGATGAAGTGCAAATCGTGCATCAATGAAATCCGTCGGAGCGTTCCGCAAGACTAACAATCGCGCACCCGATGCACAGCACTACGTGATGACGCGGATCATCAGAGCGACAAAATTGGCGCTCGCATCGAACGCGCGGCAAACTCAGGCGCAGCTAACTGCTTGTTGTGATTCATTCGTGAAGAAAAGTTGAAATATTTTCACGACGAACGCTTGACGAAATCTCGATCCCTGTCTATTCTTTCGGGCTTCCAGAGGCACACGGGGCCATAGCTCAGCTGGGAGAGCGCCTGCATGGCATGCAGGAGGTCGGCGGTTCGATCCCGCCTGGCTCCACCAAATTTAGATACGTCCCCATCGTCTAGAGGCCTAGGACATCACCCTTTCACGGTGGCGACCGGGGTTCGAATCCCCGTGGGGACGCCACTCTACCGATAAAACGGCAAGAGTGGTCAAGGACGAAATCCAAGTTGGTGCAGTGCTGGAAGCAGTAAAAAATGTGGAGCGGTAGTTCAGTCGGTTAGAATGCTGGCCTGTCACGCCGGAGGTCGCGGGTTCGAGTCCCGTCCGCTCCGCCACTTTACGAAGAGCCCGCCATTGGCGGGTTTTTTGTTGCCTGCGATTCAAGGTTCTCTGTGGGAGCGCACCCTGTGCGCGACAAACCTACGGAGCAGCGCCGTGATGGCCCAAGTCGCGCACAAGGTGCGCTCCCACAAGGGTCAGTCCGCGGCGTGCTGAGATTCCAGCCGCTCCAGCGTCCCCTTCGAATGCCCCTGCTCCGCCAGGTATTCCAGCCAGCGCGAGAGAAACCCATTCATGCGCAGCCGGTGCTGCAGCACCGTATTGGCCGGCGGGAACGGCCCGAGCACCTGCCACAGGTGACGCCCTGGATGGCAGTGCAAAGCCTCGGCCACATGGGCGTCGGTGTACATGCGTAACTGCGCCGACGGCGACGGCTGGCCGGTGTGCGCATCGACAAAGTTGTAGGTGAGCTCGAGCTCCAGCGTATACGGATGCCGTTCCTGCACCTGCAAACGCACATCCAGGCCATCGTCCACGCTGGACAGATAAAACCCCGGGGCCAGCTCCTGCGGCGTAAACAGCCGCACCAGCCGATGGTAGTTCTCGGCGTAAAGCCCCATGAGGAAGCCGAAACGTCCTGGCAATAAGGCTTGGCGACTGTCTAATACGGCACTCATGGGCGGTACGAACTCCTTAGAACATGGTCCGCTCGATTCCGAAGCGGTCAAAGATCTTGCTCGCAATCTCTTCAATGGACACGTGCGTCGTGTTGAGGCTGGGAATGCTTTCGCGGCGCATCAGCTTTTCGGCCTGCGCCAGTTCCCAGCGGCACTGCTCCAGCGTCGCATAACGGCTGCCGGCGCGCCGCTGTTCGCGAATCTGCGCCAAACGCATGGGGTCGATGGTGAGACCAAACAGCCGATCCTTATACGGACGCAAGCGCGCCGGCAGTTCGAGTTTGTCGAGGTCGTCGTCGGTCAAGGGGTAATTGGCGGCGCTGACACCGTAATGCAAGGCCATGTAGAGACAGGTGGGCGTCTTGCCCGAGCGCGACACCCCCACCAGGATCAGGTCGGCCTGAGCATAGTCCACATCAATACCGTCATCGTGTGACAGCGCATAGTTCGTGGCATTGATGCGGGCCTCGTATTTGTCGAAGTCGACCAGGCCATGCGAGCGATTCACCGCGCCGGATCGCTTGGCGCCCAGCTCATCCTCCAGCGGGCCGATGAACGGCGCGAACACGTCCAGCATCAACCCGCCGCTCTCGGCCACGATCTCGCACAATTCGCGCGAGGCCATGGTGTTGACCACGATGGGACGCTCGCCGGTTTGCGCGTAACGGGTCTTGATGCGCAGCGCTGCCGCCTCGGCTTTATGGGCGTCGTCGATGAACGGCAAGCGGTGCTTGTCGAACTGCACGCCCTCAAACTGGGCCAAAATACTGTTGCCGATTGTTTCCGCCGTAATACCAGTGGAATCGGAGATATAGAAAACGGTTCGCTGCATGGCTGATCCAAAGTCCCTGGTGGTTCTTGGCCCTCACCTTAGCGCAAGGTGAAAAGCCTGTCTTTGCTTGACTCACGGCTGACTGGTATTGCGTTGGCGCTGGTTTTCACCCGAATGGTCTTCTTGTGCTTCGCACCATCGGCAGCGGACAATACCAGTTCTTTGTGGCCCGATTTCTCCTCGAAACCGGGCTACCGCCACTTTTGAAACCCTACGAGCTCTCGAGGAGACTCCCTTGAACGATCTGGTGCTTTGGCTCGACACGCTGCGCATGACCGACCTGGGCAAGGTTGGCGGCAAGAATGCGTCGCTCGGCGAGATGATCGGCAATCTCGCCAAGCTCGGCGTGTCGGTGCCGGGTGGTTTTGCCACCACCGCCGACGCGTTCCAGGAATACCTCGACAAGAGCGGCGTGGCCAAGCGCATCCAGGAGCGGCTCGCCTCGCTCGACGTCGATGACGTGATGGCCCTGACGGCTGCCGGCAAGGAAATCCGCGAATGGGTCACCGAGACGCCGCTGCCGGCGGATCTGGACAAGGCCATCCGCGACGCCTACGCCAAGCTCTGCAAGGATGCCGGCGCCGAGAATATCGCCGTGGCCGTGCGCTCCTCCGCCACCGCCGAAGACCTGCCCGACGCATCGTTCGCCGGCCAGCAGGAAACCTTCCTCAACGTGGTCGGCATCGAGGACGTGCTGCACAAGGTGAAGGAAGTCTTTGCCTCGCTCTACAACGACCGCGCCATCGCCTATCGCGTGCATCAGGGCTTCAAGCACGAAGATGTCTTCCTTTCCGCCGGCGTGCAGTTGATGGTGCGCTCGGATGTGGGCGCCTCCGGCGTGCTGTTCACGCTGGACACCGAGTCGGGCTTCCGCGATGTGGTGTTCGTCACCGGTTCGTACGGCCTGGGCGAAATGGTCGTGCAGGGCGCGGTCAATCCCGATGAGTTCTACGTGTTCAAGCCCACGCTGAAGGCCGGCAAGCCGGCTGTGCTGCGACGCAGCCTCGGCGCCAAGCAGCAGCGCATGGTGTATTCGGACAAGCCCGGCGAGCGCGTGCGCATCGAAGAAACGTCGGCGGAACTGCGCAACAAGTTCTGCATCACCGATGAAGACGTGCAGGAGCTGTCCAGGCAGGCATTGATCATCGAGAAGCATTACGACCGCCCGATGGACATCGAGTGGGCGAAGGACGGCAACACCGGCAAGCTCTACATCGTGCAGGCCCGTCCGGAAACGGTGAAGTCGCGTGCACATGCCACGCAGCTGGAGCGCTTCCATCTCAACGAAAAGGGCAAGGTGCTGGCCGAAGGCCGCGCCATCGGCCAGAAGATCGGCTCGGGCAAGGCGCGTGTGATCCGCTCGCTGGCCGACATGAACAAGGTGCAGACCGGCGACGTGCTGATCGCCGACATGACCGATCCCGATTGGGAGCCGGTGATGAAGCGTGCCGCCGCCATCGTCACCAACCGCGGTGGCCGCACTTGCCACGCTGCCATCATCGCGCGCGAACTGGGCGTGCCTGCGGTGGTGGGCACGGGCAATGCGCTGGAGCTGATTCCTGACGGCGCGGAAGTCACCGTGTCCTGTGCCGAAGGCGACACCGGCACGATCTATGAGGGCCTGCTGAAGTTCGACCGCGTCACTGCAGACCTCGGCGACATGCCAGACGCGCCGCTCAAGATCATGATGAACGTGGCCAACCCGGAGCGCGCGTTCGACTTCGGCATGCTGCCGAACGCCGGCATCGGCCTGGCCCGCCTGGAAATGATCATCGCCAGCCATATCGGCGTGCATCCCAAGGCGCTGCTGGAATACGCCAAGCAGGATGCGGAAACCAAGAAGAAGATCGACGAGCGCATGGCCGGCTATGCCGATCCCGTGTCGTTCTATGTCGATCGCCTCGCCGAAGGCATCGCCACCATCGCGGCATCGGTGTATCCCAAGCCGGTGATCGTGCGCCTGTCCGACTTCAAGTCGAACGAATACGCCGGCCTGATCGGCGGCTCGCGCTACGAGCCGCATGAAGAGAATCCGATGATCGGTTATCGCGGCGCCAGCCGTTATGTCGATCCGGGCTTTGCCGAATCGTTTGGGCTGGAGTGCAAGGCCGTCAAGCGCGTGCGCGAAGTGATGGGCCTGGACAATGTGTGGGTGATGATTCCGTTCGTGCGCACGCTGGGCGAAGGCCGCAAGGTCATCGAGGTGCTGGCCAAGAACGGCCTCAAGCAGCGCGAGCACGACCTCAAGGTCATCATGATGTGCGAAGTGCCGTCCAACGCCCTGCTGGCAGACGAGTTCCTCGACATCTTCGACGGCTTCTCCATCGGCTCCAACGACCTCACCCAGCTCACCCTGGGCCTGGACCGCGACTCCAGCATCGTCGCCAACCTGTTCGACGAGCGCGACCCGGCAGTGAAGAAGCTGCTGGCCATGGCCATCAAGACCGCCCGCGACAAGGGCAAGTACATCGGCATCTGCGGCCAGGGTCCGTCCGACCACCCGGATCTTGCCGAATGGCTGATGGACCAGGGCATCGAGTCGGTCTCGCTCAACCCGGACACGGTGGTGGATACCTGGCTACGCCTGGCCAAGCGCAAGGCCGCGTAATTCTGCCTAGGCATGGGTGACTCGAAGGGCGGTGGCGACACCGCCCTTCTTTTTTGCGCGGCATCAAGGCATACAGGCCCGCCCACCCGTATCGAACGTGCTCTCGTCGGATTGAATCAGCCCCTGCTGCACGGTGAGAAACGTGGCAATCGGCATGGCGAGTGCCGAACTTCCCTGCCCGCTCCTGGCGACGAAACGCACCGCCACATGATCTCCCTCCACCACCACCTGGTCGATCTCGTCGCGAATATCGGGAAACGCCGCAAACAACTCGCGATACGTGCGCAGCACTTCGGTCGGCCCGTTGCGAACGGCACAGAAATCGGAAGAGGCCAGCCTGGCATCGTTCGCATATAGCTGGGCCATCGCCGCTGCATCGTGTCGATTGAAGGCGTCGAACATCGCCTGCACAACGGCTCGCGGCGATGGCGCTGCGTGTGCCGAACCAACCAGGCCAGCCGCCAGAAGTACCAGGCTTGCTGAATTCATATCGCTCTCCCAAGTGTCCTCGTGGGAAAAGCTTCGCTCCCGGCGGCCGGGCGCGCATGTCTTTGCTTGCTCTCTTCAGGCATGAAACTAAAGGTACGCGGCGCGGTCCACACAGAAACGCGAGCGGAGGGGCACGTCCATGCAACGACTGACCAGGCTACTGGCAAGCAACAAGGGCTTCCTCACCTTCATGCTTTGCATGTTCATGTTCCGCAGCGCCGTCGCCGACTGGAACGTGGTGCCCACCGGCTCCATGCAGCCGACCATCGAAATCGGCGACCGCATCGTGGTCGACAAGGCAGCCTACGATCTGCGCGTACCGTTCACCCATGTGTCGCTGATCCACCGCGCCGACCCGCAACGCGGGGATATCGTGGTGCTGGACTCCAGCGCCGCTGGCGAGCGCCTGGTCAAACGCGTGATCGGCGTCCCTGGCGACCAGATCGCCTTGCTGCAGAACCACCTCTATGTGAACGGCAAGGCTGCGGACTACCGCTACACCCAGGTCACCGGCATCCGCGACGACCGCGAAGACCCCGCGCTGTACGCCATGGAAAACACCGGACAGCTCAGCCACGCCGTGCGCTGGTCGATCGCCGCCCAGGGGCACACCCACGATTTCGGCCCGGTAACCGTGCCACCAGGCCACTACCTGCTGCTTGGCGACAACCGCGACAACAGCGCCGACTCGCGCTATTTCGGTTTCTTCCCGCGCAATGAGATCACCGGCCGAGCCACCCGCGTCGCCCTCTCACTGGATCCGGGCAACCACTATTTGCCACGCGGCGACCGCTGGGGCACCGCACTGCGCTAGCCGATTGCGCTCATGCGAGTAGAAATCGCCCTACCCCCATTGCCAGCCATCCCCACACCACGTAAAATCGCCGGCTCGCGTGGACCACACGCACATCTTTGGAGAGGTGGCAGAGTGGTCGAATGTACCTGACTCGAAATCAGGCGTACGTGTAAGCGTACCGTGGGTTCGAATCCCACCCTCTCCGCCAGGCACAAAAAAACGCCCCCTTCGTGGGGCGTTTTTTTGTGCCTGGCGGAGAGGGTGGACTCGATGAGAACCCACCGGTTCGACAAATTTGCCAGGAGCAAATTTGGACAGCCGCAGGCTGGCCCCGTAGCGCGCAGCGCGGAGGGGTGGATGGACCCAACAATCCCACCCCTCCCGCGACCAAAAACGCGCAACGAAGCAGGCCCTGTTCTTACATCAGCTCAATCGCTCACCTGTAGCCCGCCGGCTACATTCAGCTCATCATGGTCTACAAAGACTCCGGCGATCGCACAGCCGCCGGCTCTCGCAAGCAACTTGCAAAACAGGCGACCCGACCATGAAGAAGACGGAAACCTTCCCCTATGACGTGGTTGACTACCTAACCACGTCCGAAGACTGCGCCGCTTATCTCGACGCCTGCATCGAAGAGAGCAACGGCGATGCCGCGTTTATTGCTGGTGCTCTAGGCAACATCGCCCGCGCCAAAGGCATGAGCCAGGTGGCCAGAGATGCTGGTCTATCTCGCGAAAGCCTGTACAAGGCGCTCTCGGGCGAGCGCAGCCCGGACTTCGCCACCATTTTGAAAGTGCTACGCGCCGTTGGCATCAAGCTCCATGCTGCGGTCGCCTGACACGAACACACCACACGAACTCGCTAGAACCCAGAAGCTTCTTTACGCATCCCTCCCCAATCCGTCATGCTCGCCTCGCACCGCCACACCAGGCACCTCATGATCGAATTCGGACACGGAACCCACGTCGGCCTGCGCCGCGCGCGGAACGAAGACACTTACTACGCCGACGCATCGCTCGGCCTTTTTCTCGTGGCCGACGGCATGGGCGGGCACCAGCACGGCGAAGTGGCTGCCGCTTTGGTGCGCGACGCCGTGGCCGACCTGGTCATGCGTGGCCACAATCTGGTCGAAGCCGTGCGCGCGGCGGACGAACGACTGATCCAGCACAGCCGAAGCTTTCGCGATCCGCTGCCGATGGGCACGACGATCGCTGCCATCCGCCTGCACGCGGACAGCTACGAAGTGGTGTGGGTGGGCGATAGCCGCGTGTATCTCTGGCAGAAAACGCTACGCCAGGTGAGCCACGATCATTCGCTGGTGCAGGAGCTGGTGGCCGCAGGCACGCTCGACGCCTCGCAGGCAGCGCGTCATCCCCATCGCAACGTGATTACCCAGGCACTGGGCATCACCGCGGCCGAGCAGCTGCACATCGGCATGGCGCGCGGAAAGCTGGAACACGGCATGTGCTTCCTGCTGTGCAGCGACGGGCTGACTGAAGAAGTGAGCGACGCCGTCATTGCGAACATCGTCTCGCGCCAGGATCTGTCTGCCCAGGAAAGCGCGGAGCATCTGCTGCTCGCCGCACTCGATGGCGGCGGCAGCGACAACGTCACCGTGATACTCGCCCGCGTCAACTGATCGCGGGCACGGCGCTCACTGGATGGTGATCGCGTCGACGCGACGCCATACCGAGGTTCCACCAGCACTCTTGTCCAGGGAATCGAGACGCTTTTCGTGCACGGCGATTTCGTCCGTACTGGCACGCAGCACGCGCGGACGACGATCCAGCACCACCGGCGTCAGAGTCACCGTCGTGCCCTGCTCCTGCGCGCCAACGAAGCCCAGATCCAGCACGACCTGGCCCGAGGTCATCGCCAGATAGACGTCCGCCAGCAGCTGGGCGTCGATCAGGCCGCCGTGCAGGTCACGTGCCGAATTGTCCACGCCCAGTCGTTTGCACAGCGCATCGAGGCTGTTGCGCTGCCCGGGATAGCGCTCGCGCGCCATCATCAGCGTATCGAGGATGCTGCTGCGGTCCTCGAGTCGTCCGAACGACGGCCCCAGGCGCGCCAGTTCGGCATTGATGAAGCCCACGTCGAAGGTGGCGTTGTGGATGATCAGCTCGGCGCCATCGATGAAGGCGAGGAATTCCTCCACCACGTCCGCGAAACGCGGCTTGTCGAGCAGGAACTCGTCCTCGATGCCGGTGACCTGCCGCGCGCCTTCGTCGATGGCGCGATCGGGATTGAGATAAGTCTGGTAGTACTTGCCGGTGGGACGACGCTCGATCATCTCCACGCAGGCGATTTCGATCAGGCGATGGCCCTGACGGACTTCAAGACCGGTGGTCTCGGTATCCAGAACGATCTGCCTCATGGCTTGCTCCTGTACTGTTCGGCCTGTTCGCGCGCAGCCACATCCACGCGCTCGTTTTCGACATGGCCGTTATGACCCTTGACCCAATGCCAACGCACCTGATGGATCTGCGTGGCGTTGGACAGGCGCTCCCACAAGTCCTGGTTCTTCACCGGTTTCTTGTCGGCGGTTTTCCAACCGTTCGCGCGCCACTTGGGCACCCATTCCTCGATGCCTTGCATCACGTAGCGCGAGTCGGTGGTCAAGGCGACCTTGCACGGTCGCGTCAACGCCTCGAGCGCCCCGATGGCCGCCATGAGTTCCATGCGATTATTGGTGGTGGCCGGATCACCACCTGAGACCATGCGTTCGGTGCCCTTGGCGCGCAGCAGCGCCGCCCAACCGCCAGGTCCGGGATTGCCGAGGCAGGCGCCATCGGTAAAAGCTTGCACTTCAGTCATTGTCACCATCAATTTGCGAATAGTCAGGATGCCGCATTGCGTCGGGCACCCGGTGCCAGTCCCACGTTGACCGTGGCCGGCAATGTTTTGGGTTTCAGTCGAATCGGCGTCGCCATGCGCCGACGCTTGCGCGCGATAAGCAGATAGCCACCGCCCAGCACATGGGTGGCATCGAGCCCCGCATGACTGCTCGGCCACAGTCGTCCGACGCGCTCGATACGTTCGATATCCAGCTCACGGCGACGCACCCAGCGCTCAAGCAACAAGGGCGAGTGCATGCTGGGCGCATGCCCGCGGGTACGCCACATCATCCAGGGCAGCCACGCGCTGAAAGGATGCAAGCCAGTCAGCGCAAGCACGCCGCCGGGCGCCAGCACGCGCGAGGCCTCTTCCAGCATGTCCTGCGGCGTGGTCGAGACCTCGAGCGCATGGCGCAGCAGTACCAGATGGAAGGCATCGTCGACAAACGGCAGCGGCTCGTCCGCGCGCGCCGTGAGGTCGCCAGCATATTGCCCACCTGCCACGCTGAGCCGCGTCCAGTTGCCCAGCAGCGGCAGCACCGGAGGCCTGTCGTCCGCCGAGACGCTGATCAGCAGCGCGTGGGTGCCGCTGCAGCGTTGCAGCCCGGGCGCCAGCGCCACGCTCTCCTCGGCCAGCAGGTTACGCAACGGGGCACTGCTGTAGATGTCTTGGTCACGCTGAGACATGG
Source organism: Dyella sp. 2YAF14 (assembly GCF_052114725.1). NCBI lineage: Bacteria > Pseudomonadati > Pseudomonadota > Gammaproteobacteria > Lysobacterales > Rhodanobacteraceae > Dyella > Dyella sp. 2YAF14. The sequence goes on from NZ_JBFRFH010000004.1 coordinate 227,869, forward strand.
GTGGCCGGCCGGTCATATCGATGCGCACAGTGTACCGGCAGCCCGGCGACAACGTGTCCTGGTCGACAGAGATACCAGGGCTGAGGCCGCAAGTCTGAACCTCCCCACCAGCAGTTAACGTCTCACTAACGAGCGAGCCAAATCGGGGCTTTATAGTCGGCCACTCGCGCAAGCCAGGAGGGCCTGCGTCAGTCGATACGAAACCGCGGAGGACCACTCCTTGCACGTCGTACCGTTACCGGCGCTTGCCGATAATTACATTTGGGTGCTGCACGACGACGCCGGCCAGGCCATCGTCGTGGATCCAGGCGATGCCCTGCCGGTCGAGGCGGCGCTCATGCAGCGCGGCCTGAAGCTTTGCACCATCCTGCTGACGCATCATCACCATGATCATATCGGCGGCGTCGATGCGCTGCTTGCGCGGCACGATGTGCCGGTCTATGCACCGCGCGACGAACGCATCACCTGCGCCACGCATCGCGTGAACGACGGCGACGTGGTGACGCTGGCCACACCGTCAGCACGTTTTGAAGTGATCGCCGTACCCGGGCACACCACCACCCATGTCGCCTATACCGGCGAAGGCGTCCTGCTGTGCGGCGACACGCTTTTCAGCATGGGCTGCGGGCGATTGTTCGAGGGTACGCCCGAGCAGATGCTCGCGTCGCTGGATCGATTGGCGGCGCTGCCGGCCAACACGCTGGTGTGTTGCGCCCACGAATACACCGCCGCCAACGCGCGCTTTGCGCAAACCATCGAGCCGCACAACCCCGCACTTGCAGCGCGCCAGCAGGAAGTGGCCGCACTGCGAGCGCACGACCAACCCAGTCTGCCTGTCTTGCTTGCCACGGAGCATGCGACCAACCCCTTCCTCCGCACGGACCACGATGCCGTGATCGCATGGAGCCAACGCCATGGCGTGGCCGGCGATCGCGTGGCGCGTTTTGCGGCGTTGCGGGCCAACAAGGACGTGTTTACCGGATGAAGATCAGCCGCCGCCTGCGTCCCCTGCCCCTCGCCACGTCGGTCTTCCTGGCGGCGTGCGCTACCGGCCCCGCGCAGAAGGCGCCGCCGACTCCCGCTCCAACGCCGGCACCGCAAACCGGATCCTCGCACGGCACCACCATTCGCCCGGCGCCGGCGCCTGCCGCAGCGAACGTGGTGGATGATGGAAATATCTGGCAGAACCTGCGCAACAGTTTCGCCATGGCCGACTGCGATGCCGACCCGAACATCGTCGCGTGGGCTCGCCGTTACACCAGCAACCCGCAGCGCTTCGAAGATCAGATCGCGGCCGCCGCTCCGCGCCTGGCCTATGTGCAACAGGTGGCGGCGCGACACAACGTGGCCGGCGAATTTGCCCTGATTCCCTGGGTCGAAAGCCAATATCGCCCGATCTCCGGCGGCAAAGGCATGCCCTCGGGCATGTGGCAGATCATGCCGTCCACGGCCAATGCCATGGGCATACGCGTCGACCGGAACTTCGACGGCCGCCTCGATGTACCCGCAGCCACCGACGCCATCATGGCGCTGCTAAGCCGCTATCACGACGACCTCGGCGACTGGCGACTGGTGGACTATGCGTTCAATGCAGGCGAGTTCGGCATCAAGCGCGTAGTGAGCCAACATGGCGCGCCGCCTGACGAACCGGTGATCCCGAAGATGCCGGTGAAGCCGGTGACGCGCGAGCATCTGGTCAAGCTGCTCGCCATCGCCTGCGTCATCCGCGAACCCGATCGCTTCAACGTCAGCCTGCCGACGCTGCCCTCCGAGCAGCGGCTGGTCAAGGTAGACATCGACAACTCCATGCCGATCGCTCGCGCTGCCAGCCATGCCGGCATGTCGACCGATGATCTGAAAGACATGAATGCGGCGTTTCGCAATGGCGTGGTCGACACCAACGCCTCGCCCTATCTGATGCTGCCGAGCAACAAGGTGCAGCAGTTCCGCAATTCGCTGTCGGCACAGAGCAACGCAAATGCCCAGACCGTGCCGGGCACGGCGACGCTTCCGCCCCTGGGCGCGGCACTGAGCGCGGCCGATCAGGATGACGACAGCAGCGCAGCATCGGGCAAGGCCAATTCAACCAAACGCACCCACACGGTGAAATCCGGCGAGAGCCTGTGGTCCATCGCGCGTCGCTACTCGGTGGACATCAAGCAGCTGGAACTGTGGAACCACTTGCAAGGCGCGGTGGTAAAGCCCGGACAGGTGCTGAAGATCAGCGCACCGGGTTGAAGCCGGGCTCGTTGACGGCGCCCGCATCACGCGCCGTCACCTCATAAAAAAAGGGCGACCATGGGTCGCCCTTGTTCTGTCTGCCGGCAACTCGCTTACATGCGATCGGCGGCAATCTTGATCTCGGTCTTCGCCTTCAGCGCGTCGATGTAGGCCTGCGTGGCGAGGATGCCGTAAGCCTGGCCCATCTGCTGACGCAGCGTGCTGCGCTGTTCGGCGGAGATCTTGCTCAGGTCGCCGTCCTGGATCTTGTCCACGCCCACCAGCGCATAGCTGCCATCGTGCAGCGCGACGCGGGCGAACTGCGCCTTGCCGGCGGCCGGATGCGGCAGCAGGAAGGCCTGCTCCAGCACTTCCGGAGCCACGCCCTGCTGCATGCGGATCGCCTCCGGTACTGTCTGTACGGTCGCACCGGCCGATGCCGCGACTGCCTGCATGTCTTCGCCCTTCTGCACGCGGGCCAGCAAGGCGTCGGCGCGCTTCTGCTCTTCAGCAGCCGTACGCTCGTCGAGGATCTTCTGGCGCACCTGGTCACGCACGTCGGCCAGCGGGCGGGCTGCGGCCGGCAGGTGCTTGTCCACGCGCACCACCACGGCGTGATCCGAGCCCAGATCGATCAGGCTCGAATTGTTGCCCTGGAGCAGCACGTCATCGGAGAACGCGGCCTGGACCAGCTTGGGATCGGCCGTGATGCCCTGGCCGCCCTTGCGGGAGAACAGCTCGGTGGTCTTCACCGGCATGTTCAGCGCCTGCGCGGCGGGGTCCAGCGTCGAGGGGTTCTGGTACGTCTGGTCGGTGAGCTTGCCGGCCAGTTCGTTGTACTGGCGGTCGCGCTCGGTGCTCAGGTAATCCTTGGCGATCTGATCGCGCACTTCGGCGAACGGCTTGGCATCGCCGCTGCGCACATCGCGCAGCCACAGCACGTGGTAACCCTCGTCGGACAACACCGGCTTGGAGATCTGGCCCTTTTGCAAGGCGAACAGCGCGGAGTCGAACGAGGCGTTGGTCACGCCCTTCTCCAGCCAGCCCAGGTCGCCGCCCGAGCGCTTGGAACCCAGGTCGTCGGAGTCCTGTTCGGCCAGCTTGGCGAAGTTGTCCGTGGTCGCTTCGGCGGCAATCTTTTCCGCCTTGGCCAACGCGGCCTTCTGCTGATCCGGCGTGGCGTTCTTGGGCACGTTCACCAGGATGTGCGAGACCAGGCGCTGCTCGGGCTGCACGAAGCGCTGCTTCTGATCTTCGTAACGCTTCTTGAGCTCGTCTTCGCTGGGCTGGGCATCGATCTTCAGATCGGCGCCATTGACCTCGATGTACTTCAGCGAGACCTGCTCCGGACTCATGAAGTCGGCCTGGTGCTCTTTGTAATAGGCATCGAGCTGGGCGTCAGTCACTTCCGTGTCGGTCAGCGTGGGACGCGGCAGCGCGAACCAGCGCAGGTCGCGACGCTGGTACAGCAGGCCCAGGTAACGGTCCATGTCGGCGTCGGTGACGATGGTGCTGGCGATGATGGCGCGCGGCAAGATGCCCGGCTCAAGCGATGCGCGCTGGCTGTTCTCGAACATCGCCGGCGTCATGTTCTGCGCAGCGAGAATGGCGCGATAGGTCGCCGGATCAAACTGGCCGTTGACCAGGAAAGCCTGCTGGCTGGAAATGCGGTCACGCAGCTCGACGGCAGAAACCCGCAGGCCGAGTGCGTCGTTGGTCTGGCGCAGCAGCTGTTCGTTGATCAGCTGATCGAGGATCAGGCGTTTGGTTTCGGGCTTTTCGAACTCGGCCGCATCGAACTGGTCGCCCGCGCGAGCCATGGCGTCCCGGCGCGCTTCGTTGACGCGGTCCTGGTAATCGCGCTGGCTGATTTCGTGCTTTCCGACCATCGCGACATACGTGTCGTTCCGCGATGAGAAATACGATTCGATGCCGAAGAACGAGATGGCGAAAACGCAAATACCCAGAATGACGATGGACGGCCATCCGTGAAGCTTGGTACGCAATGCCTGCAGCATGGAGATGTTCCCGGGCTCTCGTTGTTCGGCGCACAAAGTGCGGGGTACGCAAATGGCAAGGGCGCCACACGGGCGCCCTTGCGAACTGTGGCGGAGCGGACGGGACTCGAACCCGCGACCTCCGGCGTGACAGGCCAGCATTCTAACCGACTGAACTACCGCTCCACTTATTACTGGTGGGTGCTGTAGGGATCGAACCTACGACCCTCGCCTTGTAAGGGCGACGCTCTACCGCTGAGCTAAGCACCCGAAACTAAGCAAGTAGCCGCTTAGTTTAGGGCATCCTTGAGGGTCTTGCCAGCCTTGAATGCCGGAACCTTCGAGGCCTTGATCTTGATCGTCTCATTGGTGCGCGGGTTGCGACCGGTACGGGCAGCGCGCTTGCGCACGGTGAAGGTACCAAAGCCGACCACCGACACATCGTCACCCTTCTTCAGCGCCTTCTGCACGGTCTCGAAGAACGCTTCGAGAGCACGGCCGGCGTCAGCCTTGGTGAGTTCGGCCTTCTCGGCAATGGCATTGATCAGATCGGTTTTATTCATTGAGACACTCCCTTAAACGGTTATGCAGCCCGCATGGTCATTCTGGGACCAGGCGACGTCACCTCATGGCAGACACCGGGACATCACCAAGCAATCCCGCATCACTGCGCACCATGCTTGGCGTCAGGCTGCGGTGTCGCCTTTATACCAGTGGCCCCAAGGGTCCGCAATGACAAGCAATACCAAGGGTTCGCGCGGTTCAGCATGGTCCGCGAACGCTTGCAAAGTGTGTGCTGAAACGCTAAGCGACAGCGGCACAGCGGGCTGTGATCCAGGCACAAAAACGGGCGGTTTCCCGCCCGTCTTTGGTGATGCTTGTCACGGATCAATGAGGCCGCGTGTAAGCCTCCTGGTCCTGCGCCTCCTCGTGCGGCGTGTCCACCTTCGGCTTGTCACCGTCGGTGGCCTGACGCGGATGCAGAGGGCGCTCCAGCGCGATGTCCAGCACCTCGTCGATCCAGCGCACCGGATGGATGTCCAGCGAGGACGTGATGTTGTCCGGAATGTCGGCAAGATCTTTCTTGTTTTCTTCCGGAATGATCACGGTGGTGATGCCGCCGCGATGCGCCGCCAGCAGCTTCTCCTTGAGGCCACCGATCGGCAGCACGCGGCCGCGCAGGGTGATCTCGCCGGTCATCGCGACTTCGGAACGCACCGGCACCTTGGTCAATACCGAGACCAGCGCCGTGCACATGGCAATGCCAGCACTCGGGCCGTCCTTCGGCGTCGCACCCTCGGGCACATGGATATGGATGTCGTATTTCTCGTGGAAATCCGGCTCGATACCCAGGCGATCGGCGCGCGCGCGCACCACCGACAAGGCCGCCTGGATCGACTCTTTCATGACGTCGCCCAGCTGGCCCGTATGCACCAGACGGCCTTTGCCCGGCATCACCGAGGCCTCGATGCTGAGCAGGTCGCCGCCCACCTGGGTCCAGGCCAGACCGGTGACCAGGCCCACTTCGTTCTGCAATTCCTTGCGGCCGAAGTCGAAGCGACGCACACCCAGATACTGCTCGAGATTGGCCGACGTGACCGCGACCCGACCCGGCGCCTTGGCCTTGGTTTTGGCCGTCTTTACGGCCGCAACCGGCTTCACCGCGGCGCCCTTGGCGGCGGACTTCTTGAGCTGACCCAGCGTCAGCTCCTTCACCACCTTGCGGCAGATCTTGGAGATCTCGCGCTCGAGGTTGCGCACGCCCGATTCGCGCGTGTAGTAACGCACGATGTCGCGCACCGCTTCCTCGTCGATGCTCAACTCTTCGGCCTTCAGGCCGTTGGCCTTGAGCTGCTTGGGCAGCAGGTATTTCTGCGCGATGCCGAGCTTCTCATCCTCGGTGTACCCCGGGATGCGGATGACTTCCATGCGGTCCAGCAGCGGGCCGGGGATGTTGAGCGAGTTGGCCGTGGCGATCCACATCACCTCGGACAGGTCCAGATCGACCTCGAGGTAATGGTCGTTGAAGGCGTGGTTCTGCTCGGGATCGAGCACTTCCAGCAGCGCCGAGGACGGATCGCCGCGGAAGTCCATCGACATCTTGTCGATTTCGTCGAGCACGAACAGCGGGTTCTTCGAACTCACCTTGTTCAAATTTTGCACAATGCGGCCCGGCATCGAGCCGATGTAGGTGCGACGGTGGCCGCGGATCTCGGCCTCGTCGCGCACGCCACCCAGGCTCATGCGGACAAATTTGCGATTGGTCGCCTTGGCGATCGACTGACCCAGCGAGGTCTTGCCCACGCCCGGCGGACCGACCAGGCACAGGATCGGGCCCTTCATCGCGTTCACGCGCTGCTGCACGGCGAGGTACTCGAGGATGCGCTCCTTGACCTTCTCCAGGCCAAAGTGGTCGGCATCGAGCACTTCCTGCGCCAGCTGCAGATCCTTGCGGACCTTGCTGCGCTTTTTCCACGGCACGCCCACCAGCCAGTCGAGGTAGTTGCGCACCACGGTGGCTTCGGCCGACATCGGCGACATCTGGCGCAGCTTACCGAACTCCGCGCGCGCCTTGGCGAGCACCGGCTTGGGCATGCCGGCGGCTTCGATCTTCTTTTGCAGCTCTTCGATTTCGTTCGGGCCTTCCTCGCTCTCGCCGAGCTCCTTCTGGATGGCCTTCATTTGTTCGTTGAGGTAGTACTCGCGCTGGCTCTTTTCCATCTGCGACTTGACGCGGCCGCGGATGCGCTTTTCCACCTGCTGCAAGTCCATTTCGCCGTCGACCAGGCCGATCAGCAATTCAAGGCGCTGCCCCACGTCGGAGGTTTCCAGCACCTTCTGCTTGTCGGCCATGCGCACGGACAAGTGCGCCGCGATCGAGTCGGCGACGCGCGAGGGATCATCGATGCCCGACAGCGTCGCCAGCACTTCCGGCGGCAGCTTGCGGCTCTGCTTGACCAGCTGTTCGAACAGCGAGATCAGCGTGCGCGATACCACGTCGAGCTCGCGTTCCTTGGAGCTGTACACCGGCTCGATCACGCGCGACGTAGCGGTGAGCATGCCGCCGTCTTCGTTGTAGTTTTCGATCTCGACGCGCGACTGGCCCTCGACCAGCACCTTCACGGTGCCATCGGGGAGCTTGAGCAATTGCAGCACGCCGGCAAGTGTGCCGATCTGGTGCAGGTCGCTGATCTTGGGATCGTCGATGTCCGGGCTTTTTTGCGCCACCAGCAGGATCTGACGCTCGCCCTCCATCGCGCGCTCCAACGCACGCATGGATTTGTCACGTCCGACGAACAGCGGGATGACCATATGGGGATAAACCACCACGTCACGCAGCGGCAACACTGGAAGTGCATCCAGGGTGGCGCCGGTGGCTTGGGGGTTGGGGGCGGTCTTTGCCATCGAAGAGAATCTCTCGTGATGTGTCGTCTTTGCACCGACACTGCGCCGGGTGCATCTGTACGTCAAGTGGTGCCTTAGGGTCACTCACACAAGTGCATGAGCGGCGGCACAAACAAAATGGCCCCGGCAAATCTGCCGAGGCCATGGGATCACTCAAGCGCGTGAACTGCTCAGGCGGCGTCGCCACCCTCACCCGCTGCACGCGGCTGCTTGAGGTTGCCGCGATAGATCAGATACGGCTCGGCCTGGCCTTCGATCACGGCATCGTCCACGACCACTTTGCTGACGTGCTCCAGCGACGGCAGCTCGTACATGGTGTCCAGCAAGACCGACTCGAGAATGGTGCGCAGACCGCGTGCACCGGTCTTGCGCTTGAGCGCCTTGCGGGCAATCGCCTGCAGCGCTTCCGGGCGGAACTCCAGTTCCACGCCTTCCATTTCGAACAGCTTCTTGAACTGCTTGGTGACCGCGTTCTTCGGCTCGGTGAGGATCTTCACCAGCGCCGGCTCGTCGAGCTCGTCGAGCGTGGCGACCACCGGCAGGCGGCCGACAAACTCGGGGATCAGGCCGTAGCGCACCAGATCCGACGGCTCCACATCGGCGAGCACCTTGCCCAGGTTTTCCCTGCGCTCCTTGCTGCGCACTTCGGCCGAGAAGCCGATGCCGGTGGAATCCGAACGCTGCTGGATGACCTTCTCCAGACCGGCGAACGCACCGCCGCAAATAAACAGGATGTTCTTGGTGTCCACCTGCAGGAATTCCTGCTGCGGATGCTTGCGACCACCCTGCGGCGGCACCGAAGCCAGCGTGCCTTCGATGAGCTTCAACAGCGCCTGCTGCACGCCTTCGCCGGACACATCGCGGGTGATCGACGGGTTTTCGCTCTTGCGCGAAATCTTGTCGATTTCGTCGATGTACACGATGCCCGACTGCGCCTTGTCGACGTCGTAGTCGCACTTCTGCAGCAGCTTCTGGATGATGTTTTCCACATCCTCGCCCACGTAACCGGCTTCGGTCAGCGTGGTGGCGTCGGCGATGGTGAACGGCACGTTGAGCAGGCGCGCCAGCGTTTCGGCCAGCAGCGTCTTGCCCGAGCCGGTCGGCCCGATCAGCAGGATGTTGGACTTGCCCAGCTCGACATCGTCGCTCTTGGAACGCGACTCCATGCGCTTGTAGTGGTTGTACACAGCCACGGCCAGCGCTTTCTTGGCGCGGGTCTGGCCCACTACGTACTGGTCGAGGGTTTCCATGATCTCGCGGGGCTTGGGCAGCTGGCTGCGCCCGGAGGCGGCCTTTTCCTCAAGCTCTTCGCGGATGATGTCGTTGCACAGCTCTACGCACTCGTCGCAGATGAACACGGAGGGACCCGCGATCAGCTTGCGCACTTCATGCTGGCTCTTGCCGCAGAAGGAGCAGTAGAGAATCTTGCCGCTGTCGTTGGAACGGCCCTGCCGGTCGTCGCTCATGCCTGGATCCTGCTGATAAATCGATTGCGGTTTGAGAATAGCACAGGGTTCCGCGTCTGCAGCGAGACGCGGAACCGCTTGCAAACCTGGTACCAGGAACGTGAAATCAGCTGGATTTCACCGTCTCGACGGCGCGGCGATCGAGGACCTGATCAATAAGGCCATATTCCTTGGCCGCCTCGGCGCTCATGAAGCGGTCGCGCTCCATGTCCCGCTCGATCTTGTCCAGCGGCTGGCCGGTATGCTGAACGTAGATATCGTTCAGGCGGCGGCGCAGGTACAGGATTTCCTGGGCCTGGATCTCGATGTCGGTGGCCTGGCCGCGGGCGCCGCCCGACGGCTGGTGGATCATCACGCGCGAATTGGGCAGGGAATAACGCTTGCCCTTGGCGCCAGCCATCAGCAGCAGCGACGCGGCGCTGCAGGCCTGGCCGATGCACATGGTGCTGACATCGGGCTTGATGAACTGCATGGTGTCGTAGATCGCCAACCCGGCGGTGACGGCACCGCCCGGGCTGTTGATATAGAGATGGATGTCCTTGTCCGGATTTTCGGACTCAAGGAACAGCATCTGCGCGACCAGCAGGTTGGCCACCTGATCGTTCACCTCGCCGACAAGGAAGATCACGCGCTCCTTCAGGAGGCGCGAATAGATGTCGTACGAGCGCTCGCCGCGAGCGGTCTGCTCAACGACGATCGGTACCAGGTTGAGGTTTTGGATCGGGTCCATAGCCATGCGTGTCGCTCTCCGGTGTATTGGCCTGAAGAATGCCTCAGGCGTTGACCGGGCGCATCACCTCGTCGAAGCCAAGATTCTGCACAGTGGTGGAGGCGTGATCCGCCACCCATTCTGCGACCTGGTCTTCCATCACGCGATTCTGCAGCCCAGACATCAATTGGGGGTCGCGATTGTACAGTTCAATGACCTTTTCCGGCTCTTCGTAGGTCGAGGCGATGGCGGCCAGCTGCTCGGCCACGCGGCTGCGGTCGATGACCAGGGACTGCTTGCGGGCGATCTCACCCATCAGCAGACCGGCGATGACGCGCTTGCGGGCAACCGGGGTGGCGGCCTCGATCAGCTGCGGCGGAACCTGCTGGCCGCGCGGGATGCTGTTCTGGGCCAGGGCATGCGCCTCGGACTGCACCATCACGTTCGGCACGTCGATGTCCGGGTGGGCATCGGCAAGCTTTTCAGCCACTTCGGACTTCAGGCGGGCCATCAGGGTGGCCTTGAGCTCGCGCTCGAGATTGGCGCGGACTTCCTTGCGGAACTTCTCCAGGTCGCCATCGTCGATGCCGAACAGGGCAACGAATTCGCCGTTTACTTCCGGCAGCTTCGGCTCCTGCACCTTGATGATCTTGAAGTGGCACTGGGCGGTCTTGCCGGCCAGGTTCTCGTTGCGGAAATCCGCCGGGAAGGCCACTTCGGCGTCGAATTCCTCGTCGGCCTTGCGGCCCGTCAGCACTTCATCGAGCGCCTTGAACAGGGTGCCCGAACCCAGCACGCTGCCGGCGCGCTCCAGGCCTTCGGCCGGGAAGCGGTAGTCATCGGCCTGGGCCGAGTACTCGAACATCACGAAATCGCCTTCGGCCGAGGCGCGCTCGACATCGTCGAAGCTGCGGCGCTGCAGGCGCAGGGTCTCGATCATCTTTTCGATGTCGGCGTCGGTCACTTCGGCGACCGGACGGGTCACGGCGAGCGTGGCGACGTCGATTTCCGGGAATTCCGGCATGATTTCGAAGGTGGCCGTGTAGGCGATTTCACCTTCGACCGGACGACCGGTGGTGTCGATCGACGGGTTGGCGATCGGACGCAGGTTTTCCTGGGCGACGGCTTCGCGCAGCGTGCTGCCGATCAGGTCGGAGAGCACTTCACCGCGCACCTGGTCGCCAAAGCGCTGCTGGATCACTGCAGTGGGCACCTTGCCCGGACGGAAGCCCTTGAGGCGCACGGTGCGACCCATTTCGACGATGCGAGCATTCACCTGCGACTCGAAACGCTCCGCGGGGAATTTCACCGTGAGCTTGCGCTCCAGCTTGCCGACGTTTTCAACCGAAACCTGCATGACGTCTCCTGGTGTACCTGTAAGTGCGCCCGTCAAAGGCGCGTGGCGGCCCGGGGCCGCCTGCAAAAAGAAAAACTCAAGGGATGGTGCGAAAGGAGGGACTCGAACCCTCACGGGGTTACCCGCTGGAACCTAAATCCAGTGCGTCTACCAATTCCGCCACTTTCGCATCAGAACTACTAAGAGGAAGTTTCCGTAAGCATCGGATTTCCAAGGGAATAGACGGGCAAAATGCCCGTACGCCCCGCCCCGCCAGCCTCCGGGCGCTCCGCCCCTAAGTCGATGATTCCCTTACACGAAAGCAGGCCATTTTACGGGTCGCGTGGGGCGCAGCACAAGCGGGCAAGCGCCCTTGCAGAAAGCTCTGATGTGCCGCGTCCCGCGCTGCCTCTAGAGCTCGCGCAGGACGCGGAAGCCGACTCTCCCGCTGCGCACGCTGGCATCGACACCCTGCCGGTAGGCCGAGCGCACCTGTTCGGGCGAGCTGCCCCAGGAACCGCCGCGGACCACACGGGAGCCGCAGCCCGGATTTACCCAGGCGCCACCATCACGCGGCGCGCGAAGATAGCTGTCGTGCCAGCAGTCCTGCACCCACTCCGATACGTTGCCGTCGATGTCATACAGACCAAAGGCGTTGGGCGCGAAACTCATCACCGGGGCCGGGCCCCAGTAGCCGTCCCGATAACCCTGGAACGCATTGCTCCAGCGTCGGCCGCTGGGCGAACGATCTCCCGAGCCGGTGAGATTCTCGACCTTGCCGCTGGGCGTCCCGTCTCCCCACCAGTAACGGGAGGTGGTCCCGGCACGCAGGGCGTATTCGAATTCCGCCTCGCTGGGCAGACGATAGGTTTTGCCGCTGCGCTGGCTCAACCAGTCCACGTAGGCCTTGGCGTCGCTCCACGACACATTGACCACGGGAAGCCGGCTATCGGCATTGCGGCCGGCGTAGTCGTCCTGCCAGCTGGCGCTGGTGTCGTCGCGCATCGCGCCGGTGCCCTCGTCATAGACGCTCGCCCCGCCGAGCTTGATCGAGTCGGGCTGATAACCGCTGGCGCGGACGAATTCGCGGAACTGTCCCACGGTGATCGACGTGCGCGACAGCGCAAAGCCCTTGCCGATGCTGACTTCGTGCTGCGGCGTCTCGGCATCTTCCCGGCCAGCCTCGTTGTCGGGCGCGCCCATCTGGAAGCTGCCGGTGGGAATGACCACCATCGAGGGCGTCTGGCCAGGCATGTCGGCAAACCGGTCGGTGAAGACCTGTCCCGGTTTGTAGCTGGCATACAGGCGCACATTGGTAATGCGCTCGCCAAATTCGTCGAGCCCGGCCAGATCGGGACTGATCGCCTTGGCCTGGTCGGCCAGTTGCTGAGCCATGGTCAGGTTGCCCGAGTCCAGCGCGGACCGCGCCTGCCCAAGCAATCCATTGGCCCGGGCCACGCGCATGGTATCGACGCGCGTATGCACATCGCGCATGGCGGGAGAGTCCGGTGCGATTTGCGCCGCCTCTGTCAGTGCCTGGTCGGCCGCCTTGAAGTCGTTTTGCGCCACCGCCGCCAGGGCGCGGTCGAGTACGGCGCGCTGCACCTGCAGGGTGCCCTGGGCGGCCACGGCGTTGTCCGGATCCAGCTGTTGCACCTGCCGATAGAGCTCCAATGCATTGTTGCCGGGCGGCTGGTCCGCATTGCCTTGCTGCAGCAGCGTGGCCGCCTTGGCCAACAGCGGGCGAACCTGGCTCAGGGTCTTCAGCTTTGCCTGCAGCTGGTTCACGTCGTCGGTGGCGTCGGGAATGAGCTTGAGCGTGTCGAGCAGATCGCTGGCCGCATCCGCATCGCCCACCGCCACGCTCTGGTTGATTTCTGCCACCAGCCGCTCGCGCACTTCAAACAAACCCTGCGCGGCACGGCGGCTGTCGGGCTTGAGCTTGAGCGCCTGCTCATACAAGGCCACGGCACTGTTTTCGTTGCCCGCCAGCTGCCCGGCCTTGAGGGCCTTGTCGGCCTTCGTCATCAACGCCTCCACCTCGGGCGTATCGGCACTGAGCTGTTCGGGCAGGTTGGTGTTCTTCTTGCTGAGTCGCGCCACCACCACATCGGTGGGCGCCAGCGTCAGCGGCGGACCGGCATCCACTTCGGACGGCTCAGGCCGCGTGCTCGTCGCCGGCGCCACAGCCGCCGCCGGGCCCAGGTTCATGGCGCGATGCGTTGCGGTCGCCGACGGCTCAACGTGGAGCACGCGCGGGAAAAAGTGATAGACCAGCGCGAGCGCCAGCACGACGACACCCAGGGCTCCGCCTAGGGCTCGCTGTCGTCGTACGGTTTCCTTGCTCGGCATGTTTGGGCGTCCCTGGGCGGCCTGCTATGGTGGGCGATCTAAACCATAGGCACAAACCGATGTCAGGACAATGCACAGACGCACGTCCCGACTCAGGATCACGCATGCATCAAGAATCTTCCCTGGCGCCCGACGCCGCATGGATCGAGCGTCGCGACGATCTGCAGGCCTGGCTCGCGGATCTGCCAGGCGATGCCGCGCTGGGTTTCGATACCGAGTTCATGCGCCGCAATACCTTTTATCCGCAGCTGGCCCTGGTCCAGCTGGGCTGGAATGGGCGCTACGCGCTGGTCGACCCGGTGGCCTTTGACATGGGCGATGCGCTGCAGCCGCAGATCGGCGGCGGCGATGTGGTGACCGTGATGCACAGCGCCAGCGAAGACCTGGAGGCCTTGTCGCCGTTCCTGCCGCATGGTCCGCGCCAGCTGTTCGATACCCAGATTGCGGCAGCCTTCGTCGGCATGGGCCTGGGCATCAGCTATCGCGCCCTGGTGGCCGAGTTGACCGGCGCCGAGCTCGACAAGGGCGAAACGCGTTCGGACTGGCTGCAGCGTCCGCTGACCCAATCGCAACGCGCCTATGCCACCCTGGACGTGGTCTATCTCAAGCCAGTGCACGAACAGCTGGCCGAGCGACTCATCCAGCGCGACCGAACGGCATGGCATGCCGAAGACTGCGAGCGACTCAAGCAACGCGCCTGCTATCGCGAAGGCGATCCCCAGCCGCAGCGTGGTTTTCGCAGTGCCTCGGACTGGCGCCCCGACCAGCGCGCCCTGCTCCGCCGCATCCTGTTGTGGCGCGACCAGTCCGCGCGCACGCTCGATCGCCCGCGCCCCTGGCTGCTTGAGGACGCCGCCGCCATGAGCCTGGTGCAACAACTACCGCACTCTGCTGCCGAACTCGACAGCCGCACGCGCGGCCAGCGCGCGCTGCGCTCGCCGCAACGCACCGAACTGCTGGAGCTGCTGCTGCGCCCGGTGGACGAGAACGAAATCGCGGCGACCGCAACCATTCCCGAATCGCCGCAGGGGGAAGCAAAACGTGCCCTGCCCGCCATGAAGGACTGCGTGGACAAGGCCGCCAGCGAGCTGGACCTGCCCCCGGGCCTGCTGTGTCCGCGCAAGGTGCTCGAGGAATACGTGGTGACTGCGCAGTGGCCCGAATTCCTCGAGGGCTGGCGTCGCCAGATCCTTCTCGAACCGCTCAGCGCCCTGCTCCCGTAAGGTCCTGGCAGGGGCTTGGCGAACCCCAAACGGCGCTGCTACTATCTTCCGCTCGTGTGGGGCCATAGCTCAGCTGGGAGAGCGCGTCGTTCGCAATGACGAGGTCGGGAGTTCGATCCTCCCTGGCTCCACCAATCTCTACAAAACAACAGCGCTTTATGCCACTCGGCGTAAAGCGCTGTTTTGTTTTGGGACGCCGTGAAGTCGCCAGGCGCCGGACAAGGCCGCTCGACCAAGGCGATTTGCGCATAAACGAAGGGGTATGCAGCCGTCGTGATCTGCACGACAGCCCATACCCCAATCGTCACGCTATGCAACCAGCGCGGTTAGCGCCGATGACGCGTGTTCGGTGCGAGAGGACGACCCGGCGCCAGGCCGGGATGACTGGCTTCGCGCGCAAACCGCTGCGTGGTTTGATAGCTGAGCTTCTTGTCACTCGATTCCCGCTTGACTGAAGTTCCACTGTAGACGTCGTGGATACGGGCCAGAGAGAGCGGCTCAGTAGGTTGCTTCATGAGAATTCCTTGGAAGGTGACGGATGCATGCCCACCAGCCGAGGCTGGGCACAACGATGACTGCATAAGGAACCAATCAGCGACGACTTAGTGCAGGCAGTGATACCAAAGAGCCTCAATTCCCGTCCGTGTTGCACATACTCTGGCGTCCCTGACGGAGACAAAGCCTTCTTTAAGCAGGCAGCGGAGATCGCAAAGACCACCGGTAGCCCTCAATGGCAACGGACAGGCCGTCGCCACATGACGCAACAACGTCCATTGCCCGGAGGTCAGGATCTTGCGGGGGTTCATCATGCGAATCCCTCACCCGGAGTGGCCTAGGAACACATCGCACCCGCGGTGCGCTTCGGATGTTCCATGACCCCTCCGACCATACTCTCTGTTGGGCGATCGATTGTTAGGTTTTCCGGCACCCTGCAGGCGAGGCGCTAGACGCCGGCCCTGCATGCCCCGCTGTTCGTAACCCTCAACTAACGGCGATGCGCGCAGATTCGAACGGCAGAAGAGCGACACAGGGTGCGCTCGGCGCCGCCGAGAGAGACGTTTCTCTGCCTCCCATGCCCGATGGCGGAGGCCAGGCCATGAACCAGTCACGTCAACAATTGCGTCAAACGATGAGTCGGCTCGACGCATCGATCACCATGCTGCATGCGTCGCACCCCACCGACGCGGACTTCTTTCAATCGACGGAATGCATTTTTTCCGACGTGCTTGCACATTCCTGTGCCGAGGATACGGACTGGCTGCTGGGCACCATCGACTGGATTTGCACCCAACATGGCATGCCTTATCCGGCGAGCTGACGAGCGCGGCAAACATTGAGTGCGCATGGCCAAGAACGGTGCGCAGGCTCGCTTCCCGCCGCAAAACGGCGCATTTACAAGCGATGCAAGTGAACGCGCAGTCATTATTCATTTGCTTTTTCAAGCCCTGCCCCCTACTGTGAGCGGGCTGAGTTTCAAGGGTCACCATAAATGTGGCCCGATGCTGTAGATTGAAGTTACCTACACCGTTGTACCCGTTTCCGCCTTGTGACCAGCTTTTTCGCCGCTCTGCGGCTTCATTCGTTTCAAGGAAAAAATCATGTCTCAGGTAGAAACCGGTACGGTCAAGTGGTTCAACGATGCCAAGGGCTTCGGCTTCATCAGCCGTTCGAGCGGTGAGGACGTGTTCGTCCACTTCCGCGCGATCCAGTCGCAGGGCTTCAAGAGCCTGCAGGAAGGCCAGAACGTGTCGTTCATCGTGACCCAGGGCCAGCGTGGCCTGCAGGCCGAGAACGTGCAGATCGTCTGATCTAGCCGTCCGACCAAGAAAAAGCCCGGCCTTGAGCCGGGTTTTTTTTGGCCTTTTTTCGGATGACTCAGCTGGGCAAGGCTGTGGCGAGTCATCGGCTGCATCTGTCAAATGCAGCCGCCAGCAAACCAACTCAAGCGAGTTAACGCTTCTCGGGCACCGCGACGTCTTTCGCTGCCTTTTTCTTGGCCAGCTTTTCGTCCTGCAGCTTCTTCTTTGCAATTTCGCGCTGACGCTTTTCGAAGGAATAGTTCGGCTTTGGCAAGGGAGTCCTCGTGTGTATCAAGTGGGAAGGATGACGAGCGCACAAACTGCACCGTCGACTCGTACGTACTACTGAAGCGCCAGATCGACGCTCGCGACCGGCAGCAAAGTCAGGCGACTTTGCCTACGATGGAAGCTTGCGCCTGCTCGGCAGCCAAAGCACGCTCTTCGGCATACTCGGTGCGAACGGCCTTGCAATAAGGTCCATTCATCACGAAGCGGCGACAGATGGACGGACGGCTCTCGTAAATGCCGCAATTCATCTTCGTGCTGTTGATCGCGACGCACCAGCCGTCCTCATCGTGCTTCATCACATGCAAGCCGCTGGGCAATTGCGTGGTGAGATGCGAGGGAATCTTGTCTTCGGGTTGCAGCACGACGGTGAGTCGGCAGCACACCGCGTCGCAGGTCGAGCAACCGGATGCCTTCCTGGGAGGGAGTTGCGATGCGGTCATGCGCGCACCACCTGGTTGGCGCTGGTGTCGCCGACAGCGTGCGATCGATAGCCCTGCTCCCTGACGGGAACATGGTCGTGAAGCGTGCAATTGCCTGGCATGGATGCTCCCAGGGGCGTCCCCGCAACAACGGGGCACAAGTGAAAGGGAGCGAAGCGTGCGGTCTTGAGAACGCCGCACATCACTCGCGAAGCGAGGAAGTACTTGCGGCGCCATGTTACACCATGGTGGCGAGGCAAATGTGATGGCGCGGAAGGCATCCGTGCGTGAGACGACGTTGCGTGCTCCAGCGCGCCGTCGCTGCAACCGCGATCGCTCGCGTCGATCAATTCACCAGGGGCGGATCGCTCACTTCGACACGACGCACACTCAACGCCGTGCCTGCGGCCGCCACGATGATCGCAACGATGGCGAGCCATTGCAGGATGGTGAGTCGCTCACCCAGCAGCGCGACACCGGCCACCGCCGCGATGGCCGGCTCCAGACTCAGCAAGGTGCTGAAGGTGCGCGCGGGCAATCGCGTCAACGCGATCATCTCCAGCGAATACGGCAGCGCCGAACTGAGCAAGGCCACGCCCAGCGCGTAAGGCAACAAGGCGGGCGACAACAGTGCGCTGCCGGCATGGGCAACGCCAAATGGAATGGCCAGCAAGGCGCCCATCGAGGTACCCCACGTGACCGCGTCGGCGCCGTGCGCATCACCTGCCCTCTTGCCGAACACGATGTACAGCGCCCAGCCCAGGCCCGCGGCGAGCGCGTACATCACGCCGATGGGATCCAGCGCTTTCGACGTGGCCTGCAATGGCAGCAGCAAGGCCAGGCCGACGACGACCAGTGCAATCCACAGGAAATCGATCAGGCGGCGCGAATGAAACAACGCCAGTGCCAGCGGACCGGTGAACTCCAGCGCTACGGCAATGCCGAGCGGGATCGTGCGCAGCGACATGTAGAAGACCAGGTTCATGGCGCCCATCGAGAGCCCATAGGCCCACAAGGCGCCCCAGTTCGGCCGATGCCCCAGCCGACGCCACGGACGGCGCCACAGCAGTAGGATCAGCGCACTCAGGCCCAGTCGGTACGCGGTCGCGCCCTGTGCTCCCACTACGGGAAACAGATGCTTGGCCAGCGAGGCACCGCATTGGTACGAGACCATGCTGATCATCAACACGCCGATCGCCAGGGCGAGCGGGCCAACTGCGGAACGTGGGGACATGGGGCCGTTGCCATCAAACGATGTCGACATGATGCCTGCAGGCTCCTGCGATGCCCACCATGCACATCGGCCCATCGATCTCATTGCTGACAGCAGGCGTCAGCAATCTCGGGGACGATGGTTCGGGCGCGATATCGAAAGAGCTTGCGCATTCACTGACTGCAAGGAAAACGACAGCGAGATAGCCCTTGATGTCACGCGTGGAGAGCACACTTTCGGCACTGCACGCCGAAGAAAATCGTCGCCACAGTGTTCGCCATTCGCCGTCCCCTGGAGATTTGTTTGTCATGACACCGCAGGAACAACAGCTACTCGATGATTTCCTTCAGCGCCTTGCCGCCGCCGGCAGCGTGGCGAAGGACCCGCAGGCCGATGCGCTGATTCGCCAGCGCCTGGCGTCCCAGCCTGATGCGCTGTATCTGCTGGTGCAGCGCAGTCTGTTGCAGCAACAGGCGCTCGATGCCGCCAAGGCGCAGATCTCCCAGCTTCAGGCCCAACTCGCCTCGCAGCAGGGCGGCGGCAGTTTCCTGGGCGGCCAGCCGTCGTCGGCCTGGGGCGCCGTGCCTCCGCCGGTGCCGCCGCAACAGCCGATGCCGCCGCAGGCTGCTCCGAGCTGGCGCGATCGTCTCTTCGGCGGCGCACCGGCCCAGCCCGCGCCCGCCGCGCCCAGTTTCCTGTCGCAGGCAGCGACCACTGCTGCCGGTGTTGCTGGCGGCATGTTCCTTTTCGACGGTATCGAAAGCCTGCTGGGCGGCCACCACGGCGGTGGCGGCTTCTTCGGTGGCGGCGGTCAGCCGACCGTGATCGAGAACATCACCGAGAACAACACCTATAACGACGGCAACAACGATCGCCTGAGCGACAACCGTGATCGCGACGACTTTGCGTCGAACGACTTCACGCCGTCCAACGATTTCGATGACGGCAACGACGGTGGCTTCGACGACAACGGCTGGGCCTGAGCCTCGGCGTTGACGTCCATGAACGTAGGGAGCGCAGCCGGTCGTCGACTGGCTGCGCTCTACACCGCGTCTGTCTGGCTCAGTTTGCGCAGTTCCACGTGGCGTGACTGGCTCAACTCTTCACGCAATGCTTCGACGAAGTACCCCGGCGCCGTGGCAAGCACGCGCTGCAGCAGATCGCAGGCCTCGTCAATGCGCCCCTGTTCGGCCAGCACGGATGCCCAGCTGCACTGTCCTCTGTAGTCGCCCTTTTCGGCAGAGCGACGATACAACTCGCGGGCGCGCTCTGCGTCGGGCGCGGTCTCCCAGCCGTGTTCGTGATACTGACCGAGAAAATGCATGGCGCGACCGTGCCCGGCCTCGGCAGCCCGCGTAAACCACTCGAAGGCAGCGGCACGATCCGCGCGAATACCGCGACCGTTCGCCAGTAGKTGGGCGTAGTTGTACATGCCCCAGTCCAAGCCGTGTTCCGCCGATTCGCGGTACCACACGGCAGCCAATTCATAATCGGCACCGCCGCCCCAGCCGTTTTCCAGGCAGCGGCCCAGCATGTTCATCGCCATCGCTTCGCCTTGATGGGCGGCATGCTGGAACCAGTAACGCGCTTCGGCACCATTGCGTTCGCAGCCGATGCCTTCCAGATACATCTGCCCGAGCGCCAGTTGCGATGCGCGGTCGCCTGCGAGCGCCTGCACGCGCAGCATGGCGAAAGCGCGCGCGGGGTCGCACCTCAGCAGCTGTGGAAATTCATCGGTGGCACCGCCCTGTCGGTGACTCATTGGTGTGACCACGTACGCAGCAGATTGTTGTAGATGCTTTGGGCGAGCGCACCGGCATTGAGCATTTCGGGGAGGTGAAGCTGCATCGTGTTTCCCTGATCTCAACTTGCCGGACGCGCCCGATCACGATCAGCATGACCGTATCAGAAACTGGCATTTGCTGTGCGCAGGCCGACCCGTGCCGCAGCCACCGACGCGCAGAGTGCGCGTCGCAAGCCTTTTCGTTGTCGTCATGGTTCGCAAGGACCTGCGCGCTCAATGGATGAAGCGGTCGAAGCACTCGAACTCGCCGCGGAGAGTTTCCCTCGATGTCGCATGGCTGCATCCGGGAATGATCGTCTCGAGATCGCGGGTGTTGCAGCCATCGCCGACGTCGTGCTTCAGCGGCGCCAACGCCATGCCCCGGGAGCTGGCCATAAGGTGGATGGACGGCCTGGCCGGGAAGGCCACCAGACTCCTGGAGGTCGTGCCCGGTCCTTCGCACAGTCGAACGCCGGCTCCCAGAGGCCAGCCGGCCGTACCACCGACGGGTCGAGGACAACGAGCGACGCACCCCGTTTGGCGTCAGGCACGATCGTGCCTTCACGTTAACAAGACTGTGAATCATTCGCAATATCCTGCAAGAGTCTGCCGCATCACCCTCCGGTCACCCGCCTTGGCGGCCTTCCTTCCCTCGTGGCATCAGTCAGCACAAACGCATCGAGTGCGCCGGTTCACATCGGCACATACGCCATCCGATAAGCATCCTCTGGCCTAGCGGAAAACCACAGCGACCCTGTTAGCCTTTCGCCGCCTGCAGCGGTTCGTGCAACCACACCTGCCGCTGAGCGCATGCATCAACACAGGGGGCTGCACGTTCGTTCTCTAACGGGTGATCCATCGGATAACCTGCGGGTCGAATCAACGCCTCGCCAACGGACAGCGGAACAACGGCATGCAAAATCTGGAAGACACCAAGCTCGCCATTATTGGACTCGGCTATGTGGGCCTGCCGCTGGCAGTGGAATTTGGCAAGCATTACGACACCGTAGGCTTTGACATCAACCAACGCCGCATCGATGAGCTGAGCGCCGGCATCGACCACACGCTGGAAGTGAACCGCGAGGAGCTGGCGCAGTCGCCACGACTTCGCTTCAGCTCGCAGCTGGCGGACCTCGCCCACTGCAATGTCTACATTGTCACGGTGCCCACGCCGATCGATTCGGCCAAGCGACCGGATCTGACGCCGCTGATCCGCGCCAGCGAGACCCTGGCCAAGGTGCTCAAACGCGGCGACATCGTGGTGTACGAATCCACCGTGTATCCGGGCTGCACCGAGGAAGTCTGCGTGCCGCTGCTGGCCAAAGGCTCCGGCCTGGTGTTCAACCAGGACTTCTTTGCGGGCTACAGCCCGGAGCGCATCAATCCGGGCGACAAGCAGCACCGCGTGACCAGCATCCTCAAGGTCACCTCCGGTTCCACGCCGGAAACCGCTGATTTCGTCGATCGCCTGTACGGTTCGATCATCACCGCCGGCACCCACAAGGCCAGCTCGCTCAAGGTGGCCGAGGCGGCCAAGGTAATCGAGAACACGCAGCGCGACCTCAACATCGCGCTGGTCAACGACTTGTCGATCCTGTTCAACAAGCTGGGCATCGACACGTTGGAAGTGCTGCAGGCCGCTGGCACCAAGTGGAACTTCCTGCCGTTCCGCCCGGGCCTGGTGGGCGGCCACTGCATCAGCGTCGATCCCTACTACCTCACGCACAAGGCACAGGAAGTCGGCCATCATCCGGACGTGATCCTGGCCGGCCGCCGCACCAACGACAGCATGGGCCCCTATGTGGCCAGCGAAGTGATACGCCTGATGGTGCGCAAAGGCATCAATCCGGTGCGCGCGCGCATCCTGGTGCTCGGCCTCGCCTTCAAGGAGAACTGCCCTGACCTGCGCAACACGCGCGTGGTCGATATCGTGCATGCCTTGCGCGGCTATAACGCCGATGTCGACGTGCACGATCCCTGGGTCAATGTGGCTGAGGCAGAACACGAATACGCGCTCAAACCTATCGAAGCACCGAATAACGGCGACTACGACGCGGTAATCATTGCTGTGGGCCATCGTCAGTTCACGGCCCTGGGCGCCACCGGCATCCGCGCATTCGGCAAGTCGTCGTCGGTGGTGTATGACGTGAAGTACGTGCTGCCGCGTGAAGCGGTCGACGGCCGTCTCTAAGGAACTGCATCATGAAAGTGCTGGTTACAGGTACAGCGGGCTTTATCGGATCCCATGTCGCACAGCGTCTGCTGGAGCGCGGCGACGAGGTGGTGGGCCTGGACAACCTCAACGACTACTACGACGTCACGCTGAAGAAGGCGCGACTCGCCCGCTTTGCCGATCATCCAGGCTATACCCATATCCAGGCCGATCTGGCCGATCGCGCGGCGATGGAGCAGGCCTTCGCCGTGCACCGGCCGCAACGCGTGGTCCATCTGGCCGCGCAGGCCGGCGTGCGCTATGCGGCGGAGAATCCGCACGTCTACATCAGCAGCAACGTCACCGGTTTTCTGCACGTTCTGGAAGGCTGCCGCCATCACGGCGTGGAGCATCTGGTATTCGCTTCCACCAGTTCGGTGTACGGCGCCAATACGGCCATGCCGTTCTCCGAGCACAAGTCGGCCGAGCATCCGTTGACGCTCTATGCCGCCAGCAAGAAAGCGAACGAGCAGATGGCGCACAGTTATGCGCATCTGTATGGCATACCAAGCACCGGACTGCGCTTTTTCACGGTGTACGGGCCGTGGGGCCGACCGGACATGGCGTTGTTTCTCTTCACGCGCGCCATCCTTGCCGGCGAGCCGATCCGCGTGTTCAACCACGGCAGGCACAAGCGCAGCTTCACCTATGTGGACGACATCGTCGAAGGCGTGATCCGTACGCTGGACAAGGTGCCGCCGATCGACGAGCACTGGGACAGCAACCAGCCCGATCCGGCCACCAGCGGCGTCGCGCCGTATCGCCTGTTCAACATCGGCAACGAACGTCCGGTCGAACTGCTGCAGTACATCGAAGTGCTCGAATCATGCCTCGGCCGCAAGGCCATCATGGAGATGCTTCCGCTGCAGCCGGGCGACGTTCCTGACACCGAAGCCGATGTAACGGACCTGATACAGACCGTTGGCTATAGGCCGCAGGTGTCGGTAGAAACTGGGGTCGCCAACTTTGTACGCTGGTACCGCGAGTACTATCGCGTGTGATCGACTAAGGCCGCCAACAGTCCGGAGCGACTGCGCGTTGCGCCACGGACCAGATCCACGAATAACACTGTTGTGAAGAACGTGGATTCCTAGGGGGTTGGTGTGATCATCGACTACTTGAGCGACGTGCATCCCGAGGATGTCGAAGCCGACCTGTGCATCGTCGGCGCCGGCGCTGCGGGCATCGCCATTGCTCACAGTTTCATTGGGACGTCCGTACGGGTCTGCCTGCTCGAGAGTGGCGGCATGGGCGCGGAACAGCGCAACCAGGCCTTGTACGAGGGCAGCTCGGCCGGCCATGTCGACTTCGATCCCAGCACCTCGCGCATGCGGGTATTCGGTGGAAGTTGCAATCTGTGGGGCGGCGGCTGCATCACGCTGAGCAGCGATGATCTCAAGCCACGCGACTGGGTGCCCGATAGCGGCTGGCCGATCGGCTACGACGAACTCGAACCGTATTACGCACGCGCCCTCTCCTTCTGCCAGCTTGGCGACATCGGCTTTACCGAGGGCACATTCACAGCACCCACCGCGCGGCCGGTGCTGCCTTTCGACGACGACAAGCTGGTCAACCAGCTGTTTGCGCGCAGCGGCATCCTGTTTGGCGATGCCTACCGCGACGTGCTCGACGACGCGCCGAACATCCTGGTGCTGCTGCACGCCAACCTGATGGAGCTCCTGCCATCGCAGGATGGCGCGCGTGTGCGGGAAGCGGCCATCGGTTCGCTAGGGGGGCATCGCAGCAAAGTGCGGGCCCGCCACTACGTGCTCGCCTCCGGCGGTATTGAGAACGCGCGCCTGCTGTTGCTTTCCAACTCGGTGGTGCCCGAAGGCCTGGGCAACCAGCGCGACGTGGTCGGCCGCTATTTCATGGATCATCCCAGCGGCACGCTGGGCACGCTCACGGCCAAGCAGTCGCACCGCGTCACCGCACCCTACGAACGCCTGCACGGCAAGAACGCTCCCATGGCATTTCCGGAGATCGCGCTGTCGCCCGACTACCAACGATCTCAACGCGTACTCAATGGCCGCGTGCATCCGTTCGGTGTGGAAGGCCCGCTGCCGCGAGGTATCCGCGCCCTGCGGGAGCTGCGTTCCATCAAGCGCAAGCCGATGCAGGACGAAAACGCGCAACTGGAGGCCCTGCTGTCCTCGGCGCTGCGCAATGCGCCGGCATCGGAAGTGGTCGCCGCGCCAAACAACATCGGCCTTACGGCCTTGAAGCTGGGCCTGGGCATCGGCGACATCGCCAAGGCGGTGGTCCACAAGCTGACCGACCGTCCGGCGGTGCGCAACAGCCACGTCGAACTGGTCGGCTATTTCGAGCAGGCCCCCAATCGCGACAGCCGCATCACGCTGGGCGAGGAGACCGACGCCCTGGGACAGCGCAAAGTCTGCGTGGATTGGCGACTTACGCCGCTGGACCTCCATACCTATCGCACGTCGGCCAGCTTGTTCGGCAACGAACTGGCACGTCTGTGCAACGGCCATTTCGAACTGGCGCCCTGGCTCGCCGACCAGCACACCACGCCCGAAGTGCATGGGACGGCGCATCACATCGGCAGCACGCGGATGTCCGACGACCCAGGCAAGGGTGTAGTCAATCGGGACTGCAAAGTGCATGGCATGGACAACCTGCACATCGCGGGAAGCTCGGTCTTCCCCACCGGGGGCTGGGCCTTTCCCACCTTCACCATCGTGGCCCTCAGCCTCAGGCTTGCGGACGAGCTGCGAGCACTGCTGATGGCCGGCATCCTCTAAGGAAAGAGACAACGGAATGCACGCGACCATGCTTCGCCAGGCCACCTTTTCGCGCTTCACGCACCGCGTCGCGGCCTCGCTGCGCGCCTGCCGCTTCGCGCCGCCGAGTGCGGACGAGGCACGCGTCATCGTGTTCGACAGCGCCCCGTGGTGGCAGCTGCGCAACGAGGCAGCCAGTCTGCTGTCGCCTCCGGAAGCTGCGCGCGCCGTGCGCTTTCGCCACGCGCTGGACCAGGACACCTACACCATCGCGCATGCCTACTGGCGGGTGGCGCTAGGCATCACGCTGAACATCGATCCCGCGCTGGTGGAGCTGTCGCGCTCACCCAACGGGCAGCCCTTGCTGCCCGGCACCGGCCTGGTGACCAGCCTCAGTCACAGCGGCACCATGGTGGCGGTGGCGATCGCGCAAGGCGCAGCGGTCGGGGTGGATATCGAAGGATTCCCGCCGCGCACCAACCTCCATGACATCGCCGGCGTGCTGTGCACCCCGGCGGAAGCGGCGGCGATCGCCACACTGGACGGTGAGGCGCGCACGCGGGCACTGCTCGAACTGTGGACGCGCAAGGAAGCTCTGCTCAAGGCATTTGGGGTAGGTCTGCGCGTGCCACCGTCCTCGATCGACGCCGCCATCGGCGTCGGCATCGCGCCGCCCATCGGCATGACGGACGTGCCGCCCTGCCGTCTCTCTCCCTTGGCTATGCCGGTTGGCTGGGTGGGTGCACTCGCGCTCGCCGACGACATTGCACGCCATTCGTTGCACCAGGTCTGACTGCAGTTTTCGTCTGGTTTTGTGCGCTTTGCCGTGAGCGGACGGGTGGATGTAACAGCGCTGAGACAGCCGAACAGGCTGTGCCTTCGCTCCTCCGTAAGTTGCATCGACACCTATGAACGCGCCGCGATAGCCTCCTCATTGCGCCACGGGACGTGGCCATACTCGGGGACGTAGGGGGATCGGATGCTTCGTTTTCTGCGCCGGCAATCGATGCGTTGGCTAGCCTTGCTCGGCATCTGCGAGCTGATGTTGCTGGCCATGTCGCTGACGCTTGCCACTTACATCCGTTACGCGCACAACGCCGATGAACTGGCCGAGTTCACCGTGCACCTGCCCGAGCGCTCGCTGGTGTTCGCCGGCATCCTGGTGATCGGCATGATTGCGCTGGGCCAGTACCAGGCGCATATCCGCATGACGCGCTTCGGCCTGCTCGCACGCCAGTTCGTGGCCTTCGTGCTGGGTGGCATCCTGCTGGTCGTCGGTTACTACGTGGTACCGCAGGCCTATGTCGGCCGCGGCGTGTTGGCCATCGCACTGCTGCTGGGATTCATCCTGGTGCTCGGCATCCGCCTGCTGTTTCTCCAGCTGGTGGAAGTGGAGGCGCTGAAGCGCCGCGTGCTGATTCTTGGCGCCGGCCATCGTGCGGCGCAGATCCACAACCAGATGCGTCGCCGCACCGATCGCCGCGGGTTCTGCGTGGTGGGCTATGTGCCGCGCATCGACGAGACGGTGGCCGTGCCCGAAGACCACCTGATCCGCACCAACCTGCCGCTGCATGTACTGGTGCTGCGCCAGCAGATCGACGAAGTGGTGGTGGGCGTCGACGACCGTCGCGGCCATATGCCCATGGACGACTTGCTGGAATGCCGCCAGATGGGCATCACGATCACCGATCTCACCTCATTCTTCGAGCGCGAATCCGGTCGGCTGCAGCTCACCATCCTCGATCCGTCGTGGCTGGTGTTTTCCGGCGGGTTCAATGCCACGCCGCTGCGGCAGCTGAGCAAGCGTTGCTTCGATCTTGGTGCGGCGGCGCTGCTGTTGCTGCTGTGCTGGCCGTTGATGCTGCTGGAGGCGCTGGCCATCACCATCGAATCCGGTGCGGGCCAGCCCATCCTCTATCGCCAGGAGCGTGTGGGTGCGCACGGGCGCACTTTCCTCCTGCTGAAATTCCGCAGCATGCGCACCGATGCCGAACGCGATGGCATTGCACGCTGGGCCGCGAAGAACGATGACCGCGTGACCCGCGTCGGCCGCATCAGCCGCAAGCTTCGCATCGACGAACTACCGCAGCTCTGGAACGTGTTCAAGGGCGACATGAGCATCGTCGGCCCGCGTCCAGAGCGACCGCAGTTCGTGGCCGATCTGGCCACGCAGATCCGCTATTACAGCCTGCGCCACTGCCTCAAGCCCGGCCTGGCCGGTTGGGCGCAGCTCAGTTACCCCTACGGTGCGACCGTCGAGGAAGCCGCCGAAAAGCTCAAATACGACCTGTTCTACGTGAAGAATCACAACCTGCTGCTGGACCTGTTGATTCTTATCCAGACGGTGGAAGTGGTGCTGTTTGGTCGCGGAGCGCGTTGAATCAACATCGACCGCACGGGCCGCCGGGTGGTGGAGGCACACGATGAGATCTGACCTACCATCAGATCGCGTGTGGCAGCCGCCTGGCGACCCGTGCGGTCCTGCGTCAGCGGGTGAGCGAGGTGGCGTGCGCTTCGGTGTGCAAGGGATGCAATGGCGAGCTATGCCATTCCACCACTTCGTCATGATCGAAGCGGATCCACGACGGACCGTATTCCCACAGCTCGCCATGCACGGCGAGCGGCTCGCCTTCGACCGAACGCACATCGGCGGCGGACATGCCCACGTGCAGGACGACACCCTCGGCCGCGGCCTCGTGCGACACGCTGCCGGTGCCAGCCTGCACGCTGGTGTCGTCGTCGTTGCCATCGGACGTAGACAACGAGGCCTCATGCATCGCCCAGCCCAAGGTGCCGAGCGCCACGATCACCAACAACATGGCGAGTCGGGCGTGCGAGCGCCGGCCGCCGGCGGCCGGCTCGCTGTGCCGCGTGGCATCGGCGGCCGCCGCGGTTCGACGCGCGGCAAACGGATCGGGCATCTCGCGCACCGTGCCGGACAGGTCGCGGTTGCCGGACATGGTGGTAAACGCCGAGCTTTGCGGTGCGCCGGGCAGGCGCCCGTAGCGGCGATGAAAATCCATGGCCGCGCCGTACTGCGCATTGAGCCGCTGCAGGCGCGACGCCATGCGCGCGTCGGCAGGGCGCCCGGCGTGGCGGTCGGGATGCATCGCCCCGACATGCCGCCGGTACGCCTGCTTCAACTCGTCCAGCCCGCAACCGGGGTTCAAACCCAGCCGTCGGTACAGGTCGAGAAAATCGGTCTCGTGCGTCACCACTGTCCCCAACCATGGCGCCTGACTATCGTTGCGCGAGGACTGCGTGTGGCTCGCGCCGGTCACCTTGTCGCGTCGTTTGGCCGTCCATTCGACAGGTGACCCCGAGCTTGACACGACCTATCACGAATCACAATATCAATCCAATGCGACAGGAGAATGCACCCATGCACGCAGGTTTCTCCTTGTTATCTGCGCGTGCGCGCCCCGCGCGCGCGGCTCTGCTGGCGATGCTGCTGGTTGTCGCCCTGCCCGCCTGGGCCACCCTCGACGATGTGGTGTCGACCATGCAGCACCCGCCCGCGCTTGGCGCACACACCATGCTCAACCAGTCCGAAGGTGACGGCAGCTCGCCGGCTGTTACTTCGGCGATACACACGCAGGATGCCGGCAGCTCGCTGCTGGTACTGGTGGCCGGCCACGCGGACAACGACGCCGAACCCACCGACAGCTATGCCAATACC
This sequence comes from Dyella sp. 2YAF14, assembly GCF_052114725.1. Taxonomy (NCBI): domain Bacteria; kingdom Pseudomonadati; phylum Pseudomonadota; class Gammaproteobacteria; order Lysobacterales; family Rhodanobacteraceae; genus Dyella; species Dyella sp. 2YAF14. Next base: position 256,711 of record NZ_JBFRFH010000004.1, read on the forward strand.
TGGAAACGGGTGGGCGACGCGGTCACGTACAACGGCTACGACGGCCGCTTCAATGCGCGCGCCTATATCGCCATCGGCGCCCATGGCGGCAAACGCCATACCGTTCAGGTGCTCAAAGCCGGTTCGCCGAACGGCGAAATCACCATTCCGTTCATCGAAATCGTCCAGGCCGGCAAGCTGCAGGACGTGGCACAGAATTACCCCACGCCCGGCGTAACGGCCCGCGCCGCCAACAAGCTCACGCGTGCGTGGCAAGGCATGACCGGCGGTCCCGACACCACCAACACGACGCTCACCAGCGGCACGGTCACCACCACCGGGCCTGCCACGCTGGTGGCCGTGTGGCTGGGCGAGGCCTACATCTACAACATGAGCGCCGTCCCCGGCGACGGCTTCAAGGTGATCGACAGCTACCTGCACCTGCCGCCCAACAGCGGTGTGCAATGCGCGGTGGCGATCAAGCAGGTGGACAAGGCCGGCACCTACTCGGTGACCTGGAACGACTCGCCGGCACAGGGCGCCATCCTCTGGCTATTCGCCTTCCAGGCACCCTGAAACCGCCGCGACGGATCGCACCTGTAACAGGCGTGTATCACTTTTACGGTGCAAGCATCGCCGTGCGTTTTTATGACCTCGCGTCATCGCTGCATGGCTACCCCTAACAGCCTATTCCGTCGGGGCTGTGCGGCGTAATTGATTGCGTCCGCCCTGCTGCTTAGGGCGTATTCACACAAAAACGCCTGCGACGGAGACTAGCCCTGTTCCGATGTATCAGCGCGGTTGCATGACAAGGCAACGGAACAAGGCTCCGGGGGATTGCCATCACGACGTGAACGGATCGGCTTTCGATCCTCGCTGCATAAAGCGACCGTCGACCACCGGATGGGTTGAGACCTCGCAGTCACGCGAACCACGCTTGTTCAGGGGGAAACAACATGAGCGCCGATGCCGACCGGCTGATTGAGGTGGACTGGGATGGTTTTGATCCGTGGCGTATCCAGCCGATACGCCATCGCCTGATGGACCACCCGCTGCTGCAGTTGCCTTCGCTGGTGGAGCTGAGCAAGCGCCTCGAATCGCGCGGCCGCGTACGTACGCATAGCAGCGACGCCACCCCTGGCACGCCGTTCAATACGGCGCCCAAGCTCCATCCCAACCGCATGACGGCCGCCAGCACGCTGCAACAGATCGAGCAGGCCAAGGCCTGGATGTCGCTGCTCAATGTGCAGACGGACGATACCTATCGCTCGCTGGTGGACGAAGTACTCGACGACGTGAAGCCCGGCGTGGATCGTCTCGATCCTGGCATGTGCTATCGCGGCGGCTGGATCTTCATCACCTCGCCGAACACGGTGACGCCGTTCCATTTCGACAAGGAACACAATTTCATCCTGCAGGTGAGCGGACGCAAGACGCTCTACGTGTGGGATCACCGCGACACGGTCGCCGCCAGTGAGGAAGCCCGGGATCGCTTCCACGCCTGCCACGAGCGCGACCGCCTGCACTGGGACGACAGCCTGCGCGAGCGCGCCACGGTCTTTCATCTAGAGCCTGGCCAGGGCGCGTACATGCCCTCGACCAGCCCGCATATGGTGGAGAACGGCGACAACGCCTCGGTCACCATCAGCTTCACCTACTACACCCACGCCACCCGCCGCGACAGCCTGCTGCATGCGGCGCACGAACGCCTGCGCGGCTGGGGCATCGCTCCGCCGGCCGTGGGGCAGAACGCAGCGCTCGACTTCCTGTTGCACGCGGGTTTCCGCTCGGCCATCGATACACGCGAATGGCTGCGGCGCTCGCTCGGCAAGCAGCCTTATACGGACGGCGCGGACTACGCCATCGCCGGTTGATCGATCGCGCCACAAGCGCGCGCAGGTGAACGCCCATGAATCAGCACCACATCGCAGCAACCTCGTCGGCCAGCAGCGAACTGTCGCTGCTCGACGTACTGGTGCGCCAGACGCCGGTCCCGGTCACGGGTTCGGTGCAGCGGCTGAGCATGGCGATCGACGCCGATGTACTGCACAGCCTCGATGCACGGGCAGCGCGCCTGGGCGCCGCACCCGCGCTGCTGCGGCGCGCTGCACTGGCCTTGCTGGAGTCGCGCTTCACGGGACAGGCGGAAATCGTGCTGGGCACGGCGCAAGGCAATATCTTCCACAAGGTGCCCAGTGAGGGCACGGTGGATGCGTGGCTGCTCACGCATGCCACGCCCGCAGCGGCTGAGGACGCCGCGGCCAGCGCCATTGGCGCATGGAGCGACGACGCTCCCGCACACACGTCGTTGCCGCTGCGCTGGAGTCTGTCGCCCGGCGGCGACCATATCGAACTGGACTACGACACAGCCGTATTCGACGAGTCGATGCTGCTCACGCTTGCTCACGCGCTGTCGCAACTGCTGCATGCGCTGGCCCACGAGGATGCGCTCCAATCCATTCACGCGCTCGACCAGGAAACCTTCGAGCGCGTGATTGCCGGCTGGAACGACACGGCCATGCCGCGCCGGATGCAAGACACCGTGCACGGGCTGTTTGCCGATGTCGCCCTTGCCCATCCGAACTCGATCGCACTGGATGGTCCGCCAGGCGCGCTGAGCTATGCGCAATTGCACGCGTCCAGCCATCGCGTTGCGGCCGGCCTCATCCATGCGGGTGTCACACCGGGAGCCGCGGTCGGCCTGCTGCTGGACCGTTCACCGGCCGCGATCGTGGCGATCCTCGGCATCCTCAAGGCTGGCGCCGCCTATCTGCCGCTCGACCGCACCTATCCTGCGGAGCGCCTGACGTTTGTGTTGCAGGACGCGCAAGCCGCGGCCGTCATCGTCGCCGATGGCATCGACGTGCCCGACGGCATGGCCGCGACCGTGCTGGATATCGCGGCCCTGATGCAATCCGGCGACGATGTGGCCTTGCCCGCCATCGACGGCAATGCGCTCGCCTATGTGATGTACACCTCCGGCTCGACCGGCACGCCCAAGGGTGTGGAGATCCGTCATCGCTCGATCATCCGCCTGGTGCGCGACGTACGCTATGTGGACTTCGGTGAAAGTCCCCGCGTGCTGCATGCGGCGCCGTTGGGCTTCGATGCCGCCACGTTCGAGATCTGGGGTGCGCTGCTCCATGCCGGCACGTGCATCGTGCATGGCGAACGCGTGCCCAGCGGTGCGGGTCTGGCCGCCACCATCCGCCATCACGAGGCGCGCATCGCCTGGCTCACTGCCGCACTGTTCAACGCCATCATCGATGAGGATGGCAGCCACCTGCACGGCCTGGAACAGTTGCTCACCGGTGGCGAAGCACTCTCCGTCGCCCATATGCGCAAGGCGCAGTCGCTGTTGCCGGGCACCACGCTGATCAACGGCTACGGCCCCACCGAATGCACTACGTTTGCCACCACGTTCCGGCTTCCCAATCCGCTGGATGCCTCGCTGCGCGCCATTCCCATCGGCCGCCCCATCGCCGACACCACCTTGTACGTGGTCAATGCACGTGGCGAGCCGGTACCGCCGGGCGTGATCGGCGAGCTCTACATCGGTGGCGAAGGAGTTGCACGCGGCTATATGGCGCGCGAGGAACTGACCGCGGCGCGCTTTGTTGCCGATCCGTTCGCGGGTGGCGACCACCGCCTGTATCGCACGGGCGATCTGGTGCGCTGGCTGCCCGAAGGCGTCATCGATTTCATCGGGCGCATCGACGGCCAAGTGAAGATCCGCGGCTACCGCATCGAGATCGGCGAGATCGAAGCCGCGCTGCAGAACCTGCCCGGCGTGCGCGCCAGCGCCGTGCTCGCGCGCGAGGACCAGCCGGGCCAGAAGCGGCTCGTCGCGTATTTCGTGGCCGAGGATGCCGCCGTGACCGCGCGTGCGCTGCGGGCGCAGCTTGCGCAAACGCTGCCCGACTACATGGTGCCCGTGGCCTATGTGCGCATGGACAGCCTGCCGGTCACTACCAATGGCAAGCTCGATCGCCGCGCCTTGCCCGCGCCCGGACGTGGCCGTCCTGAGCTCGCCGACCGTTACACGCCGCCGCTGGGTGAGCGGGAGCAGCAGCTTTGCGCGCTGTTTTCCGAGGTGCTGGAGATCGACCAGGTCGGCCGGCTGGACCATTTCTTCGACCTCGGCGGCAATTCGTTGCTGGCCGTTCGCCTGATGGAACGCGTGCACGCCACTGTTTCCAAGGCGCCGACCATCCCTGCCTTCTTCGCCGATCCCACGCCCGTCGCATTGGCATCGCTGATCGATGGGCGCGCGAACAAGTCGGCGCTCGCTTCGCGCCTGTCACGCGGCCGCCAGGGCGATGCCGGTGAACCGGTGGCCATCATCGCGGCAGCGGGTCGGTTTCCCGGTGCAGCCGATGTGGAAGCGTTCTGGGCCAATCTTTGTGCGGGGCGCGAATCGATCACGCACTTCAGCCGCGAGGAACTGGACGCATCCATTCCTGCCGAGATGCGCAACGACCCGGCCTACGTCGCGGCGCGCGGCATCATCGATGGCGTCGAGGACTTTGACGCCGCCTTCTTCGGCATCTCCCCGCGCGAAGCCGAATTGATGGACCCGCAGCAGCGCATCTTCCTGGAGCTGTGCTGGGAGTGCCTGGAGCGCGGCGGCTACACGCCCGATCGCCACGACGCGCCGGTGGGCGTGTTTGGCGGCATGTATCACGCCACATACTTCCAGCATCACCTGACGCATCGCCCGGACCTGATCGAGAAGCTGGGCGCATTCCTGGTATCGCTGGCCAACGAGAAGGATTTCTTCGCCACCCGCGTGGCGCACAAGCTCAACCTCACTGGTCCGGCGGTCAATGTAAGCACCGCTTGCTCGACCTCGCTGGTCGCGATCTGCCAGGCGGTAGCGGCCCTGCGCGCCGGACAGTGCGAGATGGCGATTGCCGGCGGCGTGTCGGTCACCTGCCCGCCTCGCAGCGGCTATGTCGCCCAGGAAGGCTCGATGCTGTCGCCGGATGGGCACACGCGCACCTTCGACGCCGACGCGCAGGGTACGGTGTTCAGCGATGGCGCCGCCGTGGTGTTGCTCAAGCGCTGGTCGGACGCACAGCGCGATGGCGACCAGGTACTCGCGCTGATCCGCGGCATGGGCATCAATAACGATGGCGGCGGCAAGGCGAGCTTTACCGCGCCCAGCAGCGAAGGTCAGGCAGCCGTGATCGCCATGGCGCTGGCCGATGCCGACGTCGATGCGCGCAGCATTTCCTATGTCGAGGCCCACGGTACCGCGACGCCGCTCGGCGATCCGATCGAGATCGAAGGCCTTACCACGGCGTATCGCCAGCACACCGACGACTGCGGCTACTGCGCCATTGGTTCGGTCAAGAGCAATATCGGCCACACCGTGATTGCCGCCGGCGCCACCGGCGTGATCAAGACCGCGCTATCGCTGCGCGACCGCGTGCTGCCTCCGTCGCTGCATGTGCAGGCGACCAATCCGAAGATCGACTTTGCCAACTCGCCCTTTGTCGTCAACGATGCGCTGCGCGCGTGGCCGACCGGCGAGCAGCCCCTGCGCGCCGGCGTCAGTTCGTTTGGCGTGGGCGGCACCAATGCCCATGTGATCCTGGAGCAGGCGCCGGCGATGACGCCATCGGATGCGGCCGAGGGTCCGCAGCTGTTGTTCCTTTCCGGTCGCACGCAAGCTGCCGTCACTGCCGCTTCCGCCAAGTTGGCCGGACATCTGGCCGCGAACCCGGATATCAACCTCGGCGACGTCAGCAGCACCTTGCTGCACGGTCGCAAGGCATTTGCCCACCGCGCTTGTGTGGTTGCCAGCAACGCCGAAGAGGCTGCCGCACGTCTGCGCGAGCTGTCCGCATCCAACGTACGTGAATCAGCCAAGCCCGCGCCGGAAGTCGTGTTCCTGTTTCCGGGCCAGGGCTCGCAGTACGCCGGCATGGGCAAAGCGCTGTACGAGAGCGAACCCACTTTCCGTGCCGCCATCGATGATTGTGCGGAAGCGCTGCGCGGCGAACTCGGCTTTGATCTGCGTGAGCGGATGTTCGATAGCGATGCGGCCGCCCTGCGTGAAACCTCGCTGACGCAACCGGCTACCTTCGCGATCGAATACGCGCTGGCCAAGCTTTGGCTGTCGATGGATATCGTGCCGGCGGCGATGATCGGCCATAGCGTAGGCGAGTTTGTCGCCGCCGTGATCGCCGGCGTGATGAGCCTGGCCGATGGCGCACGCCTGATCGCTCGCCGCGGCCGCCTGATGCAGGCCATGCCGTCGGGCGCGATGCTGTCGGTGCGCCTCGGTGCCGATGCGCTGCGCACCCGTCTGCCTGATGCACTGCAACTGGCGGCAGAAAACAGTCCCAACGCCAGCGTCGTCAGCGGCGATGCCGCGCAAGTCGACGCGTTCCGCCTGCAGCTGGAAGCCGACGGCGTGGCCTGCCGCGTGCTGCAAACCTCGCATGCCTTCCACTCCGCCATGATGGATCCGGTGCTCGAACCATTCCGCACTGAAGTGGAGCGCATCGCCTTAGCCGCACCTTCGATCACCATCATTTCGACCTTGACTGGCGAGCCGCTCAGCGCCGCCGAGGCCATGTCGCCGGATTATTGGACCAGCCATCTGCGCGGCACCGTGCGCTTCTCGCCTGCACTGCTGAGTCAGCTGGGCGACCAGCCGCGTGTCTTCATCGAAGCGGGCCCGCGCAACGCATTGAGCACGCTCGCACGCCAGCACGCACCGAGCCGCAAGCATCAGATCGTATCCAGCCTCGCCGACAGCGAATCGGTGGAGCGCGCGGCCTGGGTGGCCGCCATGGGCGAGCTGTGGTGCGCCGGCCTGCCTGTGGCGGTGTGCTCCCTGGATCGCCGCGCGAATCGTCGCCGCGTGCTGCTGCCGACCTATCCGTTCGAACGCAAACGCTACTGGGTCGAGGCCGCAGCTGCGGCTGCCGTCGCCCCGCCCGCTATCCCCGACAACGTCGTTTCGTTGTTTGCCCCTACGCCTGCACCCGTTGTGGAGCTCACCATGGATGTCAACGTTTCCGGCGCCAACGCCGGCTCGGCCCGTCACACCCGCCTGCTCGGACAGCTCACCGAGCTGTTCGAGGATGTCTCCGGCAGCGAGCTGGAAGGCGTCGATCCCAGTGCGGGTTTCGTGGAACTGGGCCTGGACTCGCTCTCGCTGACCCAGGTCGCGCTGCAACTGCAGAAGACCTTCGCGTTGAAGATCACCTTCCGCGAATTGATGGAGTCGTTTTCCTCCTTCGAGCGCCTCGCCATGCATATCGACCAGATGCTGCCGCCGGATGCCTCCGCTCCGGCCACACCCGCCCTTCCCGCTGCAGCCGGCGCGACCGTGGCTCCCGCCGCCATCGTCGCGCCGGTCATGCAGGTTGCCGCCACCGGCAATATCGTGCAGGACCTGATCCAGCAACAGATGCAGATCATGCAGCAGCAACTGGCGCTGCTCGCCGGTGCAAGCATCGCAGCTGTGCCGGCGGCTGCCGCACCCGTGCACGCCGTTGCTGCGGCGCCCGTGCAGAGCGCTCCCGTGGCAGCCACGGCGCAGGCCGCGCAGGCCCAGGCGCCGGCGCAGGACGAGGAGGCCGCGCTCGCCCACACCACCTACGATGTGAAGAAGGCCTTCGGCGCGATTGCGCGCATCCACTCCAATCAAACGGATTTGAGCGACCGCCAGCGCGCCCGCCTCGAAGCCTTCATGCGCCGCTATATCGATCGTACGCGCGCCTCGAAGGAATACACCCAGCGTCACCGCGATCACCTGGCCGATCCGCGCGTGGTGAACGGCTTCCGTCCGCTGCTCAAGGAAATGATCTACCAGATCGTGGTGAACCGCTCGAAGGGTTCCAAGGTGTGGGACCTGGACGGCAACGAATACATCGATGCACTCAACGGCTTCGGCATGAACCTGTTCGGCTGGCAGCCGGATTTCGTGCTCGATGCCGTGCGTCGCCAGCTCGATGCTGGCTACGAGATCGGCCCGCAGCATCCACTGGCCGGCGAAGTGGCCGAGCAGGTATGCGAGCTGACCGGATTCGATCGCGCCGCGCTGTGCAATACCGGCTCGGAAGCCGTGATGGGCACGATCCGCATCGCCCGCACCGTGACCGGTCGCGACACGCTGGTGATCTTCACCGGCTCGTACCACGGCATCTTCGATGAAGTGATCGTGCGCGGCAGCAAGAAGCTGCGCTCCGTGCCGGCCGCGCCGGGCATCCTGCGCAATACCTCCGAAAACGTGCTGGTGCTGGAATACGGCACGCCGGAAACCTTGCAGATCATCCGCGAGCGCGCGTCGAGCATCGCCGCCGTACTGGTGGAGCCGGTGCAGAGCCGTCGTCCTGATTTCCAGCCGCGCGACTTCCTCAAGGAGCTGCGTGCGATCACTGCCGATGCCGGCGCCTTGCTGATCTTCGACGAAGTGGTCACCGGCTTCCGCTCGCATCCGCGCGGCGCGCAGCACGTGCTGGGCATCGATGCGGACCTGGCCTCTTACGGCAAGGTGGTCGGCGGCGGCTTCCCGATCGGCGTGATCGCCGGCAAGCGTCGCTACATGGATGCGCTGGACGGCGGCGGCTGGCAGTACGGCGATGCCTCCATTCCCACCGTGGGCGTCACCTATTTCGCCGGCACCTTCGTGCGCCATCCGTTGGCGCTGGCGGCCGCGCATGCCGTGCTCAACCATCTCAAGCAGAACGGCGCCGCCCTGCAGGAGCGCCTCAACGCGCGCACCAGCCTGCTGATGGACGAGCTCAATGCGTTCTGCGCCAGCGTCGGTGCGCCGCTGCAACTGGTGCACTTCGCCTCGGTGTGGAAGACCAACTTCACCGAAGACCATCCGCTGCAGGACCTGCTGTTCGCCATGATCCGCAGTCGCGGCATCCACATGCTGGACAACTTCCCCTGCTTCTTTACCACCGCTCACACCGAACACGATTTCCAGGCCATCGCCAAGGCGTACAAGGAATCGGTGCTGGAAATGCAGGAAGCGGAATTCCTGCCGCGCAACAAGCGCGTGGAAGCGCTGGCCATCGACGCCAACCGCCCACCGGTGGTCGGCGCGCGGCTGGGCAAGGATCAGGACGGCAACCCCGCGTGGTTCGTGCCCAATCCCGACGTGCCGGGCAAGTTCATGAGGGTCAATGCATGAACCCGAACGAGCCTGCCCAACTGCCCGATGCCGACGCGATCGCGGTTGACTACGATCCGTTTGCGGGTGCCACGCTGGCGCGAGTTGCGCCGGCTACCGCGCCGCAGCGCGAGGTGTGGCTTGCTTCCACGCTGGAGCCGGAAGCTTCGCTGGCCTATAACGAGTCGGTGTCCTTGCGGTTGCACGGCGATCTCAACGTCGAGGCGTTGCAGACTGCCTTGCAGCAATTGGTGGAACGCCATGAGGCACTGCGCGCCGCCTTTGCCAATGACGGCAGCGAACTATGCATCGCCACGCAACAGGATCTACCCTGCCCGCTGCGCGAACTGTCGTGGCTGGGGCCGGACGAACAGCAGGCCGAGATCGATGCCACACTGATCCGCGTGGTCAGCGAACCGTTCGACCTGGACAACGGCCCGCTGGTACGCGCCGAGCTGCTGGAACTCTCCTCGCAGGAACACCTGCTGGTGTTCACTGCGCACCACATCGTCTGCGATGGCTGGTCGTTCGGCGTGATCGTGCGCGATCTTGCCGCGCTGTATGCGCAGCAAGTGGGCATGGGACAGGAGCTGGGGCCAGCTGATCCGTTTACCGACTATGCGTTGGCCGAAGCCGAACACACGCAGAGCGCGGAAGGCAAAGCTGCCGAGGCGTACTGGATCTCCCGCTTCGCCAACGCAACGCCCTCACTGGACTTGCCGACCGATCATCCGCGTCCGCGCCAGCGCAGTTTCCATTCGCTGCGCGAAGACCTGCTGTTGGACGCCTCGCTGGTGGCCGACGTCAAGCGCATGGGTGCACAACGTGGCGCCAGTCTGTACGCCACATTGCTCGCGGCGTTCGGTCTGTTGCTGCAGCGCCTCAGTGGGCAGGACGACGTAGTCATCGGCATTCCTTCCGCCGGCCAGGCGGCCGGTGGTCAGCATCAGCTGGTGGGCCACTGCGTGAACGTGCTGCCGTTGCGCGTGATGATGGATACCTCCGCACCGTTCGCCGATAGCCTCAAGCAGGTGCGCGGCGATCTGCTCGACGCGTTTGACCATCAGCAATACACGCTAGGCAGCCTGCTCGCACGACTGGCTCTGCCGCGCGATCCGGGCCGGCTGCCGCTGGCCAGCGTGTTGTTCAATCTGGATCAGGCGCTCGACGAGCGCACCGTGAGCTTCCCGGGGCTGTCGTTCGAATTTGCGGGCAATCCGCGCGTCTTCGAGAACTTCGAGCTCTTCGTCAATGCCGTGCAGCTGCCCGCCGGCATACGCCTGGAATGCCAGTACAACCGGGATCTTTTCGAACCGGCCACGATCCAGTCGTGGCTGGATGCCTATGCCACGCTGCTGCGCCAGGCCATCGGCACACCCGACGCCGCCGGCAATGCATTGGGCCTGGTGTCGCCGTCGGCTCAAGCCGCGCTGATGGCGTTGCAACCGATGCGCTCGGCCTATCCCGCCGAGCAGCTCGCGCACGAATACTTCGAGAAGCAGGTGGATCGTGCCCCGGCACGCGTTGCCATCCCCGGCGACACCTCACTGAGCTATGCGCAGCTGGACGCTCGAGCCAACCGCATTGCGCGCGTCCTGCGCGAGCGCGGCGTGGGCCAGGGCCAGCTGGTCGGCCTGTCGGTGGCGCGCAGCAGCGACATGATCGCTGCACTGCTGGGCGTGCTGAAATCGGGCGCGGGTTATGTACCGCTGGACCCGGGCTTCCCTGCCGAACGCCTCGCCTTCATGGCTCAGGACGCCGCGTTGGCTGCCCTGGTCGTCGACGACGAAGCTTCCGCCATCTTCGACTTCCCAGCGGCCAACGTGCTGTCGCTGCAACGCGACGCCGCGCTTATCGATGCCATGAGCGCCGAGCGCCTGGTGCGCGACGAGCGCTCGGCCACGAGCGAATCCGTCGCCTATGTGATCTACACCTCCGGTTCCACCGGCAAGCCCAAGGGCGTGCGCGTACCTCATCGCGCCACCGCCAATTTCATCAGCAGCATGCAGCGCGAGCCGGGCATCCATGAGAACGACCGGCTGGTTGCGGTCACCACGCTGTCCTTCGATATCGCCTTCCTCGAACTGATGCTCCCGCTCAGCGTGGGCGCAGCGGTGGTTCTGGCTGGACACGACGATGTGCGCGACGGCTCCGCGTTGCGCCAGCTGGTGGAACGCAGCGGCGCCACCATGATGCAGGCCACGCCCGCGGGCTGGCGCGTGCTGCTGGAATCGGGCTGGGAAGGCCACGCCGGCTTCAAGGCGATCGCAGGCGGCGAACCGCTGCCGCTGGATCTGGCCGAAGCCCTGCTGGCCCGTTGCGGCGAGCTGTGGAACGCCTATGGCCCCACCGAAACGACGGTGTGGTCCACGTTGTGGCGCGCGCAACATCCGCGTTCGGGCATCACCATCGGCCGTCCGATCGCCAACACCACGGTGCACGTGCTCGACGAAACGGGCGCGCCCTGCCCGCTGGGCATGCCCGGTGAAATCTATATCGGCGGCGACGGCGTCACTTTGGGCTATCTCAACCGTCCCGAGCTCAACAGCGAACGCTTCATCCCCGATCCCTTCACCGGCGACGCACAGGCGAACATGTATCGCACCGGCGACCGTGGCCGCTGGCTGGCCAAGGGCGAGCTGGAACACTTGGGACGCCTCGACTTCCAGGTGAAAATCCGCGGCTACCGCATCGAACTGGGCGAAATCGAAACCGCACTCACTGATTTGCCTGAAGTCGCACGCGCGGTGGTGATGGCGCGCGAGGATCGCCCCGGCGATGTGCGCCTGGTGGCCTATGTGGTGCCTGCAGAAGGCGTGGATCTTGAGACGGTGGATCTATGCCCTCCCCTGCGCCAGCGCCTGCCCGACTACATGATCCCGCAGCACTTCGTGGCGATGAGCGCGATACCGCTGCTGCCCAATGGCAAGATCGATCGCAAATCATTGCCCGCGCCCACGCAACCCGTCGCCGAAGCGCGCCGGGACCGTCGTGCGCCACAAACCGAAACTGAGCGTCGCGTCGCCTGCGCCATGGAAGCGGTGCTTGCGCTGCCCGAGCTGGATGTGCGCGACAATTTCTTTGCGCTGGGCGGCCATTCGCTGCTCGCGGCTCAATTGACCGCGAGGCTCAATCGCGAGTTTGGCATCGCGCTCTCTTTCCGCACGCTCTTCGATGCGCCGACCATCGAGGGCCTGGCCGACACCATCGATAGCCATCGCGCGCCTGCCAGCGCTGCGGCTGCCGTGGATATCCCGCGCCTTGCCGATCGTCAGGTCGCGCCGCTGTCGTCCATGCAGCAGCGCCTGTGGTATCTCGAACAACTGCATCCCGGGCGCGTGGTCTACAACACACCTTCGGCGCATCGTCTGCGCGGGCCGATGAACGTGGATGCCTTCCGCCAGGCGCTGCGCGACGTGGTGCAGCGCCAGCCGGCGCTGCGCACCTCCATTGAAGCCGGCGAGAACGGTGGCGTCCAGCGTATTCACGCCGGGCTGCTGCCGGAGCTGCCGCTGGAGGATCTGACCCACCTGCCCGCCGATGCGCGTCTGGACGCCATTCGCCAGGCGCTGGAGCAGGACATCGCCGTACCCTTCGATCTCACCCGGCCGCCACTGTATCGCGCGCGCTTGTTCCGTATCGATGAACACGACCACGTGTTCTATTTCATGGCCCACCACATCGTGTGGGACGGCTGGTCGTTCGATCTGCTGTACGAAGATCTCTCGCGCGCCTATGTGTCCCGCTGTGCTGGCGAGAGCCAAGGCCTGCCTGCGCTGACAGTCGAGTACAGCGATTTCGCCGCCTGGCACCGCGACTGGATGCGCAGCGACAACGTGCAACAGCAACTCGCGCACTGGCTGAAGACGCTGGACGGCGCACTGGAACCACTGGAACTTCCCGCCGACCGCCCGCGCCCGGCGCGCATGTCCGGCGCCGGCGCCACCGAATGGGTGCGCATTCCTGCCGAACGCGCGGCCGCCGTACACACGCTTGCCCAACGCGAGGAAGCCACGCCCTTCATGGTGCTGCTGGCCACCTACTACGTGCTGCTCCATCGCCTTGGCGGACAGCGCGACCTGATCGTCGGCACGCCGGTCCGCGGCCGTGATCGGGTAGAGACTGAAGGCATCATGGGACTGTTCGTCAACGCGCTGCCGCTGCGGGTGAAAGTGGATCCCCAAGCGCCGTTCCGCGACGTGCTGCGCCAGGTGCGCCAGGTGGTGCTGGATGCCTTTGCGCATCCGGATGTGCCATTCGAGCAGCTGGTGTTCTCGCTGGGTCTGGCACGCGACGAGAGCCGCCCGCCGATCTCGCAGGCGATGTTCTCTTTCCAGGACGCGCGCCGTCGCATCGTGTCGTGGGGCGAGCTGGCCCATGAGCACCTGCCGGTGTTCCAGCGCGGCGCCGCCGACGATATCGGCCTGTGGTTCCTCGAGCAGGAACACGGCCTGCTCGGCGGCATCACCTATAACAGCGATATTTTCGATGCGCGCACGGCAGCACGTTTCCGCGACTGCTACGAGACGCTGCTGGCTTCCGCGCTGGCCGATCCGGCGCGCACCGTGGCACGCCTCGACCTGCTGCCATCGCATGAAAGCGCCTTGCTGGCCGAGTGGAATCAAACCCGGCTGGACGTTCCCGATGTCGCGCTGCACAGCTTGTTTGAGCAGCAATGCGATCTGGCCCCGGAGCGCAACGCCATCCGTTGCGACGGTGAGTTGCTCAGCTACCGTCAGCTCGATCAACGCGCCAACCGCATCGCGCACGCCCTGCGCGCGCGCGGCGCGCGCCACGGCGCCCTGGTGGGCGTGTCGCTCACCCGTGGCATCGACATGCTCGCCACCGTGCTTGCCGTGCTCAAGACCGGTGCAGGCTATGTGCCGCTGGACCCGGAGTTCCCGGCCGACCGCCTCTCGTACATGGCGCAGGATGCGAATCTCAGCGTGCTAGTGACCGAAACGGCGATGACCAGCCGCATCGACAGCGAAGGCACCTCTCGCCTGCTGCTCGACGAGGCGGCCGACGAACTCGATGCGCTGCCCACCACACGCCTGCCCGCCGATCCCGCGCACAATGGCCGCTCTGTCGCCTATGTGATCTACACCTCCGGCTCCACCGGACGTCCCAAGGGCGTGGCGATTGCGCACCACGCGGTGGTGAATTTCCTGGCTGGGATGACGCAACGCCCGGGCCTGTGCGCGGACGACCGTTTGCTCGCCGTGACCACGCTGTCGTTCGATATCGCCGTGCTGGAACTGTTTGGTCCACTGAGCGTGGGCGCCGAAATCCTGCTGGCCACACGCGAGGAAGCCACCGACGGCGACGCGCTCGAACAGCTGCTGCGCACCCACGCCGCCACCATGATGCAGGCCACCCCGGTGACCTGGCGCCTGTTGCTGCAAACGCCCTGGCAGCCGCCGCATGGCTTCCATGCGCTGTGCGGCGGCGAGCCGCTCTCGGCCGATCTGGCCGAGTCCTTGCTCGCGCGCGGCTGCGAACTGTGGAACATGTACGGCCCCACCGAAACCACGGTGTGGTCCACCTGCTGGCGCGTGGAACATCCCGAGCGCGGCATTTCGATTGGCACACCGATTGCCAACACCACCATTCATATCCTGGACGAGCATGGCCAGCATTGCCCGATCGGCGTGCCGGGCGAGCTGTGCATCGGTGGCGATGGCGTTGCGCTGGGTTACCTGCATCGCGATGAGTTGACCGCCGAACGTTTCCCGGCCGATCCCTACGCCCCCGGCGCCCGCTTTTATCGCACGGGCGACCGCGCACGCTGGCTCGCCAATGGCACGCTGGAACATCTGGGCCGCATCGACTTCCAGGTGAAACTGCGCGGCTACCGCATCGAGCCCGGCGAAATCGAAGCCGTGGCTCGCACCGAGCCGGGCGTACTTGACTGCGTGGTGGTCGTGCGCGACATCGCGCCGAACGATGAGCGCCTCGTGCTCTATGCCGTGTGCAACGAGGACGAGGAGCAGCTGTGGCCCAAGTTGCGAGCCCAACTGGCTGCACGCCTGCCCAGCTACATGCAGCCGCAGCACCTGGTGCGCCTGTCGGCACTGCCACGCACACCCAATGGCAAAACCGATCGCAAGGCACTGCCGCCGCCACTGCTGCACAGCGCCTCGCCAGTGGACGCCGAGCCCGGTGTCAGTGCCAGCGACGATCCGCGCGAGCGCTACCTCGGCGAGCTTTGGTGCCGCCTGGTCGGCGCCGACGACGTGCGTGCCAGCGACAACTTCTTCGATATCGGCGGCCACTCGCTGCTGGCCATCGAAATGGTTACGCAGGTGCGCAAGGAAACCGGCGTGAAACTCAATCTACTGGACGTGGCCACCAGTCCGCTTGCCACGTTGGCGGCTGCGTTGCCTGAAGGCGATCTCACGGAACCGGGCAAGGCGGCGTCGCTGGGCGGACGCCTGCGGCAATTGTTCGGGCGGCGGTGACAGCAGCATATCGGTGACAGGGGAACCGAGGTGACGACGATCGCAATCTTCATCTGTACAGCCAGTTTCTGGCTGCTGCTCTACATCTTCGCCGGCTACCCGCTGATCATGTGGCTGTGGGGCAAGCTGGCCCAACGCCCCGTGCGCAAGCAACCCATCCTGCCCACGGTATCCATCGTGATCGTGGTGCGCGACGGCGTGCGGCATATCCGGGCCAAGCTGAAGAACCTGCGCGCGCTCGACTATCCGCCGGAATACATCGAGATCATCGTGGCCTGCGACGGCTGCAAGGACCGCACCGCTGCACTCGTCCGCCATGCCCATGATGCCCGCGTGCGAGTCCTGGAATTCCCCGTGTCGCGGGGCAAGGCCCTATGCCTCAACGATGCCGTGTCCACGGCACGCGGCGAAGTGCTGCTGATGACCGACGTGCAGCACAAGCTCTCGCCACTCGCCCTGCGCGAACTGGTGAGCAATCTCGGCGATCCCAGGGTGGGCGCGGTCAGCGGCAGCCTGGAGCTGGAGAACGTCAGTAGCACCTTTGCGCGAGGGGTGAGCGCCTATTGGCACTACGAGAAATTCATCCGCCACGCGGAAAGCCGTTGCGGATCGTCCATCGGCGTATGCGCGGCGCTGTATGCCGTGCGCAGCGAGCTGTTCAAGCCGCTGCCGCCGGACACCCTGCTGGACGACGTGCTGATACCGATGGATGTCGCCGCCTCCGGCCGCCGGGTGGTGTTCGAACCGCGTGCCGTGGTCTGGGGCGAAACCGCTCAACTGCCGTTGGACGAGCAGCCACGCCGGATGCGCGCCATGGTGGGCTGCTTCCAGCTCGCCGATGTCGCGCCATGGCTGCTTTCACCGGCACGCAATCCGCTGTGGTTCCAGTTCGTAAGCCACAAGCTGCTGCGCCTGCTGGCGCCGTGGCTGCTCCTCTCGCTCCTGCTTTCGACGGCCTATCTCGCACGTCACCACATGGCGTATGGCGCTCTGCTGGTGGTTCTGCTGTTGTGTATGGGCCTGGTGCCGATTGAGCGGGCCCGTCCGCATGCCGGACGCTGGCTGCCCGTGCAACTGGTGGTCGCCTTCTTCTATCTCAATCTATACGCCGCGCAGGCCTCCATCGCCTACGCGCGGAGCCGGGGGGAACATTTATGGTGAGCCCAACTTCGAACGAAGCGCGCACCGTCGGCATCCGCGAGCGCCTCGGTGAGCTCTGCTACAACACTGGCCTGCTGAGTCCGCTGCAGAAGATGCGCGCCTTGTGGCAGAAGGACCTGCGCATTCTCGCCTATCACCGCGTGATGCCGGTGCCCGATCCGGATCAGTACGAGTTCGACATGGAGCTGATCAGCACCACGCCGGAGGAATTCCGCGAGCAGATGCAGCTGGTCAAGGAACGCTATCGGCCCATGCGCCTAACCGATGTGGCCGCCGCGATCCAGGCCGGTGATGCGCTGCCGCCGGACGCCGTGGTGATCACCTTCGACGACGGCTACGACGACAACTACCGCATCGTCTACCCCATCCTCAAGGAGTTGGGCGTCCCCGCGACCTTCTTCATCTCGACCGGCCACATCGACAGCGGCCGGCCGTACGCCTATGACTGGCTCGTCCACATGATCCTGTTGGCGAAGACAGATCGGTTGACCTTGCCGGAACTGGGCATGGACGTACCCATGCCGGCGACGCGCGCCGAACGCCGCGAACTCGCCGGCAACGTGCTCGACCATATGAAAGAGATCAGCGCGATCGAACAGGCGGCCATGATCCGTCGCCTCGAACGCGAGTGGCAGATGCCGTCCGACCATGCCTATCCCGCCGACTGCCGCCCGATGAACTGGGACCAGCTGCGTGAAATGCGCGCGGCAGGTCTGGAAATCGGCTCGCATGGCGTCAATCACTGGATGCTGTCCAAGCTTCCGCGCGAGGAGCTCGAACGCGAAGTGTTCGACTCGCGCAACGCGCTGCTGCGCGAACTGGGGCCGATGTCTTTGCTGATGTCCTACCCGGTGGGCAGCAACCGCGCGTTCGACCAGCAGGTGATCGAAGTGACCCGCGACGCGGGTTTCGACCTGGCCTGCAGCTATATCAGCGGCACCAACCTGCAGCCGGCGGCCAATCGTTACTCGCTCAATCGCATCGCGGTGGAGCGCTACTACGGCAAGGCGTGGTTCGCCGCGTTGCTCACCTTGCCCGGCCTTATCGGCTACCCGACACCCGCTCATCTGGCCACGACCGACGAATCATGTTCCCACTGATCCTCTTCTACGTCGTACTCACCATCGTCCGACCGCAGGAATACATTCCCGCGTTGATCGGCCTGCCGGTGCTGCCGGTGGTGTTGGTGTTGGCGTTTGCCGCGTGGCTGGCGTCCGGACTGCGCACGGCGCGTGCACCGCAGTACGGGATTCTGCTGGCCTTCTTCGTGGTGTTGATGGTATCGGAGGTCGCCAACGGCTGGCTCGGCGGGGTGAAGGAAGAGATGGGCAAGTTCGGCCCCATCGTGCTGACTTTTTTCATGATTGCAGCGGCATGCACTACCCAGCGTCGCATCCTTATCCTGATGGCGGTGATGGTGTTGTGCTCTACCTTGCTCGCGCTGCACAGCATCGGCCAGGCCCACAGCGGCGTCGGCTGGACCGGCATCCCCATCGGCGAGGATGGGCGCGTCCAGTACGTGGGCATTTTCAACGACCCCAATGACCTGGGCATGCTGTTCGTTTCCGTGTTCCCCATGGCCAGCCTGCTGTACAAGCGCGCCGGCTTCATCGGCAAACTGTGCTGGCTGGCCTGCATTCTCACGCTGCTGTACGGCGTCTACCTGACCAATTCCCGCGGCGCCATGCTTGGCGTGCTGGTCGTGATCGGTGCGTATATCTGGTATCGCCGCGGCCTCGTGGTTGCCGGGGTCCTCGGCGCGCTGGGCCTGGCGGCGATGAAGATGTTGTCCTCGCGCATGCAGGAACTCGATGCCGGCGAAGAATCCGCCAACGGCCGCGTGGACGCGTGGTACGAAGGTCTGCAGATGTTCAAGGACCACCCGATCTTCGGCGTGGGTCCGGGCAATTTCACCGACTACAACCATCTCACCGCGCACAACTCGTTCGTGCTGGTGCTGGCGGAAACCGGGTTCGTGGGCTACCTGCTGTGGCTGGCCTTGATCGGCTACAGCTTCTGGATGATGGCGGCCGTACTGCGCCTGAAGCCGGACGCCGCCGCCGAGCCCGAGCGATACGCGGCATGGAGCGCTGAACGGCCGATGGCGCTGACCCTGCTGCTTTCGCTGTGCGGCATGTTCGTATGCGCGTTCTTCCTCAGCCGCAGCTACATGATCGTGCTGTACGTGGTGCTGGCCATCGTCACCGGTTTCTATCTCGGCGCCCGTCAACGCGTCGAAGGCCTGCCCGCCTTCAGCATGAGCGAAAGCGGCGTGCGCTGGATTCCAGCCGCGGTCGGCAGCATCGCTGGCCTGTTCGTCCTGGTGAGCATCCTGCTGAGGACGACGGGATGACTACTACACGTTCGATGTCCAAGCACGGATCGATGGAGTGTTCGCCATGAGTGGTTGGTACGAGCAGGCTTTCCGCCGCGTGCTCTATCCTGCGTATGAGAGCGGCCTTCGCCGCCGCAGCACGCTGTCCTGGCTGGCGTCTTACGAACGCGATCAGTGGTACTCGCCCGAGGCGATTGCCGAACTGCAGTTCCGGCGACTGAAGACGCTGATCGAACATTGCCATCGCGAGGTTCCCTACTACCGGCAGCGTTGGCGCGAACTCGGCATCCAGCCGGACGACATCCGCAATCTGCAGGACTATGCGCGCCTGCCGGTACTGACCAAGGCCGATATCCGCGAGAATTTCAAAGACCTGCAGGCCTCTTCCTGGAGTGGCCGGCTGCTGTTCAAGCGCACTGGCGGCTCCACCGGCGAACCGCTGGAGCTGGGCTACACACGCGAGAGCTACGACAGGCGCATCGCCGTCATGTGGCGCGGCTACGGTTGGGCCGGTTCGCGACCGGGACGTCGCACCATGTATTTGTGGGCGGGCGCGGTCGGTACGCCGGGGCGCGCGCATCAGCTCAAGGACAATATCTACAACGCGGTGTTTGCCCGGCGCGTACTCAACAGTTTCGAGATGACGGAATCCAATCTGGCCTCCTATGCCGATGCGATCGACCAATACCGGCCGTCAATCCTGGTGGGCTATGTCAATCCGCTGGCACAGCTGGCCCAATGGATGGTCGAGACGGGGCGCAAGGTGCATCGTCCCGACGCGGTGATCGGCGCTGCCGAAGCGCTGCATCCGCACCAGCGCGAGACGATACGGCAGGCCTTTGGCAGCCCTGTCTTCAACACTTACGGCTGCCGCGAATTCATGCTGATCGCCTCCGAATGCGGCCATCACCATGGCCTGCACGTGAATGCCGATCACCTGGTGGTGGAGCTGCTTGATGGCGACGGCCAGCCAGCCGCGCACGGCCCGGGCGAAGTGGCCATCACCGACCTTTCCAACTACGGCATGCCGTTCATTCGTTACGTCAACGGCGATCTGGCCACGGCGTCGGGTGTGCGCAGTTGCCCCTGCGGTCGCGGGCTGCCGCTGCTTGAGCGCGTCGACGGACGGGTGCTGGACGCGATTCGCACGCCGGACGGGCGCATCCTTCCCGGCGAGTTCTTTCCGCATATGCTCAAGGACGTGCCGGGCCTGTCGCGCTTCCAGCTGGTGCAGCGGCAACTGGACCGGCTGGAACTTTCCATTGTGCGCAGCGGGGAGTTCAACGATGCCTCGCTCGCCTATATCCAGCGCGAGACTGCCAAGGTGCTGGGCGACAGCGTGGTGCTGGATTACCGTTTCGTCGATGACATTCCTTTGACCCGCAGTGGCAAGCGTCGCGTGACATTGTCGGAACTGGCATGAATATCACGCACGTGGTTGAAAACCTCAATCGCGGCGGCCTCGAGCGCATGGTGCTCGACCTGGTCCAGTTGCAGCAGCGGCAAGGCCATCAGTGCCAGGTGGTATGCCTGTACGACACCGGAGCGCTCGCGCACGAGCTCGATGCGGCGGGCATACCCGTGGTGGCCTGCCGCAAGGGACGCGGCATTGATCTGCGCGCGCTTGCCCGCGCCCGCTGGGCGATCGATCGCCACGATACCGATGTTTTGCACACGCATAACGCGGTGGCGCACTACCAGGCCGTTCTCGCCTCTTGCGGTCTCGATGTGCTGCGCATACTCAATACGCGCCACGGCATGGGCGCGGGCCAGCGTACCGGCCGCAAGGAGTGGCTTTATCGCCGGGCGCTCGCGCGCACCGACGTGGTGGTCACCGTCTGCGAAGCCGCGCGACGCAGCGGCGTCTCGCGCGGCATGTTGCCCAAGGCGATGACGCGCGTGGTGCCCAATGGCATCGCTGTTGATCGCTTCACTCCCGCATCGCGCGCCATGCGGCAGCACGTGCTTCACCTTCTTGGCCTGGACGACAGCGCCTTTCTTATCGGCAACGTCGGCCGGCTGAACTGGACCAAGGACCAGACCGGGCTGATACGCGCCTTCCGGCAGGTGCACGAGCAGTATCCGCACGCCGCGCTGCTGCTGATCGGCGACGGCGAACTGCGCGCCCAGCTCCAGGCGTGCGCAGCGGCGGAAGGCGTTCGCGACGCCGTGCATTTTCTCGGCGATCGCAACGACGTGCGCGACCTGTTGCAGGGGCTGGACCTGTTCGTGCTGTCCTCGGCCAGCGAAGGTTATTCCATGGCGCTGCTGGAGGCCTGCGCAGTAGCGCTGCCCATCGTTGCCACCGATGTCGGCGGCAACGGCGAGATCATCCAGAGCGGTCGCACGGGCCAACTGGTGCCTCCCGGTGACGCCGACGCACTGTCCGAGGCCATCCTGCTGCTGTTGCGCGAGCCGCATCGCGCCGCCGCGTACGGACGGGCGGCACGCAGCTGGGTCGAGCAGTACGGATCGCTGGAAGCCATGTCCGAGCGCTACGAGCGCCTGTACCAGGCCGTGGAGTACACGGCGTGAGCCTGAAGATACTCGTACTGACCAACTTGTTTCCCTCGCCGTGGGACCCGTTGCGCAGTCCGTTCAACCGGCAACAGTTCGAACGGCTTGGCCAACATCATGACGTGGACGTGATCACGGCCGTGGACTTTCGCGAGCGCTTCGGCCGCAAACGCCAGCCGTTTCGCGTGAACCACGTCAACAGTGAGCAGTTCGTGTTCTTCTATCCGCCGGTGATCGGCCGCCCGCTGCATGCCGCATGCTGGCTGGCCTCGCTGCTGGCGCAGAAATGGCGACGCCTGCGTCGCGTCCCTTACGACTGCATGTTGCTGAGCTGGGCCTATCCGGATGCGGCGGCGGCGAGCTGGGTGGCTCGGCATCTGGGCATTCCCTATGTGGTCAAGGTGCACGGCACGGATCTCAACGTGAAGGCCGAGCAAGGCTTGATCCGCCCGCAGATCCGCCAGGCCTTGCGCGGTGCGCAGGCCGTCGTGGCAGTAAGCCAGGCGCTGGCGGACAAGGCGATTGCGCTGGGTGTGGATCCGTCCCGGGTGCACGTGCTGTACAACGGCGTCGAACCCAATCTGTTTACGCCCGGCTCACTCAGTGATGCGCGCAGCAGGTTGTCGCTGCCGCAGGACGAACGCATTTTGCTCTACGTGGGCAACCTCAAGGACAGCAAGGGCTGCCTCGACTTGCTCGAGGCATTTCCACGCGTACTGGCCATGCATCCGGACGCGAACCTGATGTTCGTCGGCTCCGGCCCGAGTCGCGAGCCGCTACTGCAGCGCGCCGCCGCCCTGGGTTGCCAGGAGCGCGTGCGCCTCGTCGGCGCTGTCGAGCACGACGCACTCGGCGACTGGTTCCGCGCCGCCGACCTGCTGTGCCTGCCCAGCCATAACGAAGGCGTGCCCAACGTCGTGCTCGAAGCGATGGCCTGCGGCACACCCGTGGTCGCCACCCGCGTCGGCGGCATCCCCGAAGTATTGCCGGAGCACGCGGGCATGCTGGTGGATGTGCATGATCGGATTGGTCTGGAGGGAGCGCTGGTGGATGCGCTTGGAAAAGCCTGGGACACGCCTCTTATCGCTGCCCATGCGAGTCGATTTCGCTGGGATGAGAACGTCCAGCAATTGGGTGGCATTCTTGAAGCGGCGGCGATGAGTCGTACGGGAGAGGTGAAGTATTCGGCGTCGTGAGTGCCTCGGTGTTTTACCGCCGCGCTTTCGCCAGCTCGCTCGCCTGTCTTGGGCATCCGTCATCTCGCCGGATGCCGGGTCACCTTCCCTCGCTTCAACGCCCAGCCTTGCCGAGCTGATGTTTTTGTAGGAGCGCACTTGTGCGCGACCAGCCTACGGAGCGGTACACCCAAGCGCTGCGGTCGCGCACAAGGTGCGCTCCTACAAGGATCTCGCAGGCCCGTACCGGTCGGCTCTTTGTGGGAGCGCACCCTGTGCGCGACAAACCTACGGAGCGATACACCGCAGCGTGGCTGTCGCGCACAGGGTGCGCTCCCACAGACAAGCGGGCGTGGCAGAAGGAAGGAACGATGCCTAAGCCGATGCGCAGCGAGGCCCGGCTTTAAGTCCTCAGCGATTCGGGCGCGTTGCGCAGCGCTTTGAAGTACCCGCTGTGTACCCTCGGAGGTTGTCCCATCAGACGCACCTCGAGCGTTCGGGCTTATCCCAACACGATGCTGCGGGCGTTATCAGGCCATTCTCTTTGGGTTACTTTCGACGCGAAGCTAGTCCCGAGGGATCTCTTGGGCCAGCAAGAGAAAAGTGACTCGAGCGGCGGCAGCCGTTCGAAACGCCCGCCGCGTCCCACTGGGACTAGCTTCGCGTCGCAGGCGGCACCCTGGCGATATCCCTGCAACCCAGAACCGAAGCTCTCGATGATCAGCCCCGCTGTTGAAGAGCGCTTCCCGCCTGCACTGGAATAACAGGCGAATGTTGAATGCGCCACACGCCCCCAGCCGCTACTTATCCGACACCTGCGCCAACTCCTCCCCCACCACCTCATCCCCAAACATCACATCCAGCCCTCTGCGCAAACCCACCCGCGGCTCCCAACCCAACACCTCCCGCGCCGCCCGCTGATCAAAATTTGCCAATGGTCGCAACGACCTCACCCGATAGCGCGTGAGCGGCACATTCCGATGCAACAATTTACCGAGGCCTTCCACACCCACCGCCAGCATGAGCAACAAACCGGTCGGCCAGCGCATAAGCCGCAGTCCCTTGCCGCGCTTGCGACGCACGCGATCGAGATATTCGCCCTGTGTCACGTTCGCCGGATCGACCACATGAATCACCTGCCCCTGCGCCGCCGTCACATGCGCCGCGAGCAACAACGCATCCACCACATCGTCCACATAGACGAGCGGCAGCGTCTGCGACGGCGAACCAACCGCAATCCATCGACCGGCGATGGCCAGGGTTCCGTTGGGCGTGGTGTTTTCCGATCCCGGCCCCACGATCTGGCCGGGGCGAATGATTACGGCAGGAAGACCGTGATCGCGCATGGCCTCGCGAACCAGCGTCTCAGCCGCCAACTTCGTCTGCGTGTAACTACCGCGCCAATCGGGATGGGGTTCAAGCGTCGATCCTTCATGGATCGCCACGGCGGGATCGCGCCCCGCGTGGTCGAGCACGCTCATCGAACTGACGTACACGAGCTTTTGCGTCGCGTGCTTCACGCAGGCGCTGACGATATTGCGGGTACCCCACACCGTGCCGGCCTCAAAATCGCGCGGGCCACCACCCATCGCTGCACCCACGTGATAGACCGTGCGTACGCCCTGCACCGCATGTTCCACGATGTGCGGATCGCCCAGGTCGCCCACCACCACCTGCTCGGCCAACGCCGCAAGTCGCGGGTCCGGCCGGCGTACCAGGACGCGCACGCGCTGGCCGTTGCGCCGGAGCGCACTCAGCAGGTTGCGCCCAAGAAAGCCTGACGCCCCCGTCACCAGGGCATCGACCGGTTCGAGCGCGACATATCGCGCTTCCAGCTCCTGCCTGCGCTCGTCATCGGCGCGGCGGCATGCCGCTTCCATCAGGGCAATGGGGCGACGGCCGTCCTCCGCGCTCACCGGCGGCGCCTTGCCATCACGCAATGCCTGGGCGAATGCCTGGGCGCCCGCCTGGATGCCAGGCGATGGCCGCAGCCGACCGGTGGCAAAACGAAGCACATTCCACGGTATGCGGAACACATCGCGCACCGCGCCAAAAAACGCGCCCATGACGATGCCGATGAATTTCGGTCCCGGCAACACGCGGCGAACGTGACACACCTGCAGGAAGCGATCGATCTCGATCACGCCGCCGGTGCCCTGCACCACGATGCGGTTGATCATCGGGCGGATATTCCATGAGAGCATGATGCGGCCGGTACCGGCCGCGCCCTCTGCCGTGGCCTGCCACTCATCGAACTTCAGCGTGGTGGATCTGCCAGTGGAGCGATATCGGATATCGGGTTGCGCAAGCTCGCCGAGAAAAGCTTCCAGTGTGTACAAGCCATGCACGCCCAGATCGCGGAACGGATAAGAACCCTGCGCCACCATCCCTGGCAGCGGGCCGCCACCATAGGGCGGATAATCGGAGCTGCGCCATACGTCCACCGCCACCAGCTCGCCGCATGCGCCGGCGTCAACCAGCGCCTTGGCACGCATCACCATCGGGTCGAACAGGTCCGAGTGATCGACCGAGAGCACCAAGCCCTTTTCGCGCGCCTTGGCGATCATGGCGTCGCACTCGGCCACCGAATCGGCCATCGGCTTCTCCACGAAGACATGGCAACCCATGTCGAGCGCGCGCAAGGTCAACGGGCAATGACTGGACGGTGGCGTCAGCACATAGATGGCATGCGGGCGAGTTTCGCCGAGCTCGGCAAGATCAGAAAACACCCGCTCGATGCCGAACGCCTGGGCAAGCTTGCGCGCAGCGTCCACATCGAGATCGCAGATGCCGACGATCTGGACATAGTCCAGTCGCTGCAGCGCCTCGATGTGATAGCGCGCCACGTAGCCCGCGCCCACAATGCCGATGCGCAGACGGTTGTCGACAGAAAAATTCATCCAGGCACCCGACGGTCGGCCAATGTCATATCCGCCGTGGCCAGCGACGTGGCGACCTCACGCAGCACGTCCTCCACACGGCGATCCCAGGTTTGATCAGCCACCGAGGCCATGCGCTCGGCAGCGCCCTTCTGCGGTCCATCGGCCAGGACCTGGTCGAGACCGGCCAGAAAATCCTCATGGCCTTCAGCGATGCGCACCACGGACGCAAATCGCGCAATCTCAGGATTGCTCACTGCAACGATGGGCTTGCCGGTGGCGAGATATTCGCGCAGCTTCAGCGGATTGGCATTTTCCACCTGGCGATTGCGCCGATACGGAATGATCGCAGCGTCGAACGCCTTGGCCCATCCGGGCAAGCTGCCATACGGCTGCGCGCCGGCGAGCACTACGTTCGGCAGTGCCTCCAGTTCGGGCACCTTGATCGCGGCATAGCCCACCAGCAGGAAGGTCCATTGCGGCCGTGAACTTGCCAGCCAGGCGATCAGCTCCACGTCGATCCATTCGTGGATCGAACCGAAATAACCCACGACGGGGCCCTTCAGTTCGCGTGCCAGGGCAGGAACCTCCGTCGCCGGGTCGGCTGCGCGTGCAAACAGCTTGGTGTCCACGCCGTGCGGGGAGTAGCGCGTTTGAGGGTTCTGCGCCTGCTTGATTGCCAGCAAGGCAGGAGGTGCCACGAAGACGATGTCCGCGCGCTGGGTTAGCGCCAGGTCGCTGGCAGCGATCACTTCGGCGTCTACGCCAGGGTGAGCGGCATAGTCGTCGATGCAGTAATAGACACAGAAGTTTTCGCCCAGGCGTCGCGCGAGAAAGCCCGGATGAGGCGTCACGAACCATGAGATGCGACGCCTTGTGCCAAGCACACGCATGGCGCGTCGCAGCGCCCACTGGCTGAACAGGCGGTTGAACAAGGGCACGCCGGGAATGCGCCGGAACGGCAGCTGCGGAACCGTGCAATGCCAGAAATTGGTGTCCACGCGTTGCGGCGACCGAAAGGCTTCGCGCAGTTTTCGAAATGCCCGGCGCAGGTCGCGTCCGCTGGCCTGCGGCGCGCGCATGCCCGGGGAATCCACGTATAGCACCGGCATGTGCGCGGCCAGACGCGTGGCAACGTGATGGCTGCTGGTACGGTTTTCCGCCCACCAGTCGTTGCCGAAATAGACCACGCCGTAGTGCTCTAGCATGCCAGCTCCCGCGCGAGGGCCGGGCGTACATCCATCATGACCTGTCCCCTGTCCAGGTTGATCACCCCAAGTGAAGAGCGGCGCATCGAAGGTGAACGCCGCCGGGTAGGCACGGACACCTGCTCCGCCCACTGTTCGACACAAGCAGCCTAACCCAATGCCGATGACCCTCCCATCCGTCGAATTGCCAAGGCAACCGGAGCGAAAAGCCTTGTTTCCAGCCATTTCCACGCAATCACGCGTGGTCGAACCGTGGCCTATCGGCCGTTCGCCATAGCCTGTCGGTGGCATGCCCCATTGACTATGTGCCCGATGGATATCAAAGCCCATTGGCGACAAAGTGGAGCCTGGCAGGACGGCGCCCGATGGCAGCCCAGGCCGCTGATCGACGCCCTTGCGGCGCTCGCCCATTCACATCCTTTCCGTGCGAACTGTCGTCATGACGCTCCGACCGAAAAAGATGCAATTGCTGCAATGGATACCGCATGCCGTGGTATTCACGCGCGCGCCTGGCGCCGACAAGGCCCTCTATCTCACCTTTGACGATGGCCCCAATCCCGACCACACGCCGGCCCTGCTGGAACTGCTGCGCAGGCATGGCGTCAAGGCTACGTTCTTCCTGATCGGGCGCGAAGCGGAACGCTATCCGCAACTGGTGGAGCGCATCGTCGAAGAAGGACATGCGCTGGGCAACCACTCCTATAGCCACCCGATGTTCGACGCGCTGACCCACACCGAGCAATGGGTGGAAGTGGAGCGCACGGACCAGGTGCTGTCCCATTTCGACGGGCTCATTCATCACGGCTTTCGTCCACCGCGTGGCGTATTCTCGCTCTTGCTGACGCTGCGCTTTGCCCTCAGCAAGCGCAAGCTCGCCTACTGGTCATACGACACGCTCGACTATCAAGGCCGCGAGCCGGAAGAACTCGCCGCACGCCTGCGTGCACAACCGCCGCGCGCAGGTGACGTCATGTTGATGCATGACGACAGCGACTGCTCGCGCCGCATGCTGGAACAGCTGCTGCCCGAATGGGAGCAACACGGTTTCACCTTTCGCGCGCTGCCTGCATGACGCTGGGCAGCGCACCATGCGGAACGCGCCTGCCATGGCGCGGCGACCGCTGACAGGGGATGTGAGATGAGCCTAGCACTGGGCCTGGCGTTGCTGATCTTGGCGGTGCTCGCCGCCGTCTTCTGCATCGTGGCGTGGATGGCCATACGTTCGCGCAACATGCAGGTGTGGCTGGGCAGCTATCTGCGCCGCCGGCCGCGACCCGCCGTGACTGGGCCAACCCACGTCATGTTCTGCTTCGTGGATCACTACGAACCGGCCTGGGGTCGTGTGGATCTGGACACCCAGCGCGCCCGCGTCGACCGCTGGCACAGCGGCTATCCGGCCATGGCGTCGCGCCATCGCGACGCCGATGGACGCCCGCCCCAGCACACTTTCTTCTATCCCGAAGAAGAGTACCTGCCCGAACACCTGGACAAGATCGCCGAACTCTGCGCCAACGGCTATGGCGAGATCGAAATTCACCTGCACCATGACAACGACACGCCGGAAAACTTCTGCGCCACCATCTCGCGCTTCAACGAGCTGCTGCATGCGAGGCACGGGGCGCTGTCGCGTGATCCACACACGGGCCAGCTGCGCTTTGGTTTTATCCATGGCAACTGGTCGCTGGACAACTCACGCGCGGACGGTCGCTGGTGCGGTCTCAACAATGAGCTGATCCTGTTGCGCGAACTGGGCTGCTACGCCGATTTCACCCTGCCCTCCGCGCCCAGCGAAACCCAGACGCGCGCCATCAATTCGATCTACTACGCCACCGATGATCCCTGCCGACCGAAATCCCACAACACCGGGATGCCGGTGCGTGTCGACGGCACGCCCACGGGCGACCTGATGATCGTGCAAGGCCCGCTGGGGCTGGACTGGAAGCGCCGCCGCAAGCTGATCATGCCGCGCATCGAGAACGCCGATGTGCGCCACAGCTGCCCGCCGACGCCCGAACGTGTCGATGCCTGGGTGCGCACGGGCATTCACGTGGAGGGACGCCCGGAATGGATCTTCATCAAGATCCACACGCATGGCACCCAGGAACGTGACATGGAGACGCTGCTCGGCGCCCCCATGCACGCCATGCACGAGCATCTGGAGTCGGCGTACAACGATGGGCAGCGCTACGTGCTGCACTACGTCACCTCGCGCGAGATGTACAACATCATCAAGGCCGCCGAGGCAGGCATGCAAGGCAACCCGGCGCGCTACCGCGATTTTGAACTACCCCCGCCACCGGGCGTCACCCGGTGGACATCCCCGGCGTCATCGCCCGATCAGCGCGCCACCGCAGCGATGGTCGACGTTCCCGGCATGGAGTAACCACGATGCATTGGCGAGCCAAAGGCGTGCTGCAGAAAGTGCTGGGACATGTGCCTGGCGGCGAGCGCGCGCATTACGAGCTGCAGCGCCGGTTCGGCGGCCTGCGCGGCTTCACCCGCGAATTCGACATCAAGATGGATGATTGGCGCCTGATGGCCGGCCACCTGCGCGAAGCCGGTGTTCCCATTGCCGGCGCGCGGCTGTTCGAAATCGGCAGCGGCTGGTATCCCACCTTCCCGTTTGCCTGCTATCTCGGCGGGGCAAGACAAGTGATCACGGTCGACCTGAACCGGCATATCAAGCTGGATCTGGTCAGGGAATGCGCCAGCCATCTGGCCCGCCACACCGCCTTGATCGCCGAAGCCTGCGATGTGCCCGAGCACGTTGTTCAACAGCGTCAGCAGATTCTGGTGGCGCGCCTGGAGCTGAGCGATGACGTGACTGCAGCCACCAACGGCGTAGTGGTCTACGAGGCGCCGGCGGATGCCTCGCGTACGAGCCTCGGCTCACAGCAGCTCGACTGCGTCTTCTCCAACAGCGTGCTGGAGCACGTCGCTCCCGAGGCAGTGGATGGCATCTTCCGCGAAGCCCTGCGCATCCTGGCGCCCGGCGGCATCATGTTCCATTCGGTGAACTGCGGCGATCACTATGCTTATGTCGACCGCAAGATCAACCAGCTCAACTATCTGAAGTATTCCGATAGCCAATGGCGCCGCTGGGACAACGCCTTCCTCTACCAGAACCGCATGCGCGCGCACGAGTTCGTCGACCGGGCCAAGGCGGTGGGTTTCGACATCGTGCTCAACACCGAGTGCGCGCGTGAAACGCGCCTCGCCCAGTTGGCGGCCATGCAGGTCCACGCCCAGTTCGCGCACATTCCACCGGAGCGTCTTTGCGTGACCTCGATTGACTTCATTGGCCGCAAGCACGCGGCAGAAGCACGTCCATGAGCAGCACCCTGGTCAGCGTGGTGATGCCCGCTTACAACGCGCAGAACTATATACGCGGCGCGGTTGCCTCGGTGCTGTCGCAGACCTATGCCTCATGGGAGCTGGTCGTCGTGGACGACTGCTCCACCGACGAGACGCCCGCGCTGCTCGACTCGCTCGCCGAAGTAGACGATCGCGTTCGCGTGATCCACGCCAGGGAAAACGCAGGCGTGGCAGCGGCACGCAACGTCGCCATTGCAGCGGCGCGCGGCAGCCATATCGCATTTCTTGACAGCGACGACGGCTGGCATCCGCGCAAGCTGGAGTGGCAGATGGAGCATATGGAGGAGACGCGTGCACGCGTGTCATTCACGGCTTATGACCGCGTCACCGAACAAGGCCACCTGCTCTCCTGCGTCAGGCCACCCGCCACCGTCAGCTACGAGCAGATGCTGCGCAGCAACCATATCGGCAACCTTACCGGCCTCTACGACCGCAGCCTGGGCGACGCGGCATTTCGCAAGGTAGGTCACGAGGACTACGTGTTCTGGCTGGAGATGGTGCGCCGCGCCGGCTCCGCTTCATGCGTCCCCGGCGACCAGCCCCTCGCCTATTACTGCGTGCGCGACGGCTCCGTCTCCGCCGACAAATGGCGCGCCGCCTGCTGGCAGTGGCGCATCTACCGTGACATCGCCCACCTCAGCTGGCTCTCCTCATCCCAATATATGTGCCACTACGCGTGGCAGGCGATGAGGAAAAGGATGGCGTGACGGCCGCCGATGCACGACATCGGAAACGCCGCCGCGCCCTCACCCCATGGCCAAAATCCCCTTGTAGGAGCGCACTCGTGCGCGACCACCTGACGGAGCGGTACACCCCAGCGCCGCGGTCGCGCACAAGTGCGCTCCTACAATGGGGACGCAGGTCTGTGGATGGCGGATCAATCGTGCCGGTCGGCTTTTTGTGGGAGCGCACCCTGTGCGCGACCATCCTACGGAGCGGCACACCCCTGCGCCACGGTCGCGCACAAGTGCGCTCCTACAAGGGAGGACGCAGGTCTGTGGATGGCGGATCAATCTTGCCGGTCGGCTTTTTGTGGGAGCGCACCCTGTGCGCGACAAACCTACGGAGCGGTACACCCCAGCGCCGCGGTCGCGCACAAGTGCGCTCCTACAAGGGAGGACGCAGGTCTGTGGATGGCGGATCAATCTTGCCGGTCGGCTCTTCTGTGGGAGCGCACCCTGTGCGCGACAATCCTACGGAGCGGTACACCCCAGCGTGGCTGTCGCCCACAGGGTGCGCTCCCACAGACAAGCGCCAGGCGCGGCACCAACTGCCATGCGCGGCTAAGGCCGAAGCGCAGCGAGGCCCGGCTTTAAGTCCTCAGCGATTCGGGCGCGTTGCGCAGCGCTTGGAAGTATCCCTGTGTACCCTCGGAGGTTGTCCCACAACAGCGCACCTCAAGCGTTCGGGCTTATCCCAACACGATGCTGCGGGCGTTATCAGGCCATTCTCTTTGGGTTACTTTCGACGCGAAGCTAGTCCCGTGGGATCTTTTGGGCCAGCAAGAGAAAAGTGACTCGAGCGGCGGCAGCCGTTCGAAACGCCCGCCGCGCAGGCGGCACGCTGGCGATATCGCCACAATCGAGTGAAAAGTCACCGGATCTCCGTCTTCACAGGAATGACGAACTGAAAATCGGCCGCACAGCGATGACGAGCTAAAACTCTACGGCGCCCTAGGCACCGGCCCCTGCAACATCCCCAACACCCTCTTCGCCACCCGCCCCACCGGCCCCAACTTATCCGTAATCATCCCCATCAACCGGAAATCCTCTTCACTCCAGTAACGCACCAGGAAACTGGAAGGCAAGAACACCGCGACAAACGTCACCGCCCCCGTGATGAAGGCAAAGTGCCCCGGCGTCACCGCCGCCACCAACCATCCCGCTCCCGTGGCCACCAACCCCACGACAAACAGCTTCAGCATCGGTGCGATCGGCAACCCGGCACTGGCCACACGCCGGATATAAAACGTGCAGATCGCCAGCTCAGCCAGACGCGTGCCGGCATAGCAAAGCACCGCGCCCAGCAGACCAAAGTGCGGAATCAGGCTGAACCCAAGGATCACGTTGATGATCAACGCCGACCCGGAGATGCGCAGACGGTCCCCCTGCCGATCCGTCACCACCTGGAAGGCGGCGATGCTGTTGGTGATCAGCAACAGCCCCGCCAATACCAGGGTGACCTCGATCGCAGGAATCGCATCGATGTACTTGTTGCCGTACATCAGCGTCACCAACCCCGGCGTGGTGACAAAACCCAGCCCCGCAATCATCAGACCGGTGGCCCAATAGAATCGCGTCGCCTCCGACAGCACGCGGGTTGCGTGCGATTGCCCACTCTGGCCAAAGGCGCGCGCCATGTAGGGCAGCAGTGTCGAGGTAAGTCCCACTGAGAACAGCTCCACCGCGCCGCGCGTCAAGGTGCCCGCAATGGCGAAGAAGCCCACCGCCGTGGAATTGGCATAGGTGTTGAGCAGAAAGACTTCGATCGTGTTGGTCTTCAGCGCAATCAACAGGATCAGCACCGCGGTAAGCCGCAAGTGGCGCGTCAGGCGCTTGGACATTTCATCGGGCACGTCGCCCGGGCCAAACGGCAGGCAGTAATGGCGATACGCCATGCGGTTGATCAGGTTCAGCGTCAGGCAGGAGACCGCAAAGATCCCGACGAAGGCGAGCAGGCCTGCGTGGAACCAGGTGGCAAGCCCCACCAGGGCCAGCATGATGACGCCCGAGATCACCGTGGCGATGGACACCGGCTCGAAATGCTCCTGCCCTTTCGATATGGCCACCAGCAGGCTGTAATTGGCCTTGGCCACCACGCCGATAGCCACGAGTACCGTGATCGGCAAGATGAAGCCCGCCCATTCCTGCGGGCGGATGATCGCGACACCGGCGAAAAACAGCGCAATCACAACCGCGCAACTCCACATCTGATTGCGCATCAGGCGATAGGAGATATGCGAGGCGACCTCGGGCAGCTCCGCACCGTAGGCCTCGGCGATGAATTTGGTCGAAGAAGTCGTCAATGCGTGATTGCTGCAAGTCATCAACCAGCCGCACAGCCACACCGTGAACGCATAGCGGCCAAAGTCCGCCGGCCCCAGCGCGCGCGCAATCCACACGCTGATGAACAGGCCCAGCGCGTATTCCACATAGGTGGAAGCCGACACCAGCGCCATGCTGCGAAGTGCTGCCATACGACGATTCATCTAAACCTGCCCCTGCTGATACCTTGCCATTCGTCCCATCCAAGCCCTAGGGCGTTGTGTGCGCCGCCAGCGGCGAGTTCGATCCGCTGCCCGGCGGCTGCTGCAGCAACCACATCGCCACGCCACTGCCGCGGTTGTTCCAGTTGAAGCGACGCACCGTCTCGCCAATCTGCGCGCACTCGGTGTTGTAGGAGGAGGCCAGTGCGTCGAGACGACGCTTCAGCGCATCGCTTTGCGCCGGATCGCGCTCGAAGTAATAGGCTGCCGCCACCGGCATCACCAGCTCGACGTTGTGCGAGTCGCTGTACCAGCCGTCGGAATCCTCGATCTCGGCCAGCTTGCTGCGACTGGCGCCCGAGGATGCCCAGTACCAGGCGATCTGCCCTTTCTCACCGGAGCACGGATTGCGCCACTCGTGACCCTGCACGATGGTGTTCACGTCGATCCAGCCGTAGCGCTCCAGGTAACGCCCAAAGGCCGTGATCATGTCCGGGATGCGGTGGTCGCCCGTGACCAGCCAGGTGTGCCAGAGGCCGTCGATGATGTTCTCGCTCATCCACGGCGAGGACCCGCGCACATCGTGTTGCGGGTTCCAGGAATCGTCTTCGTGCAGGTTCCAGCTGTTGCGCCACGAGCCGTCGACGCCGAGTTTGTCCGGGTTGCTGCGCTGATGGTCATAGAGCCAGCTCACGCGTTCGCGCGCATGGGCGAGATAGCGCGTCTCGCCAGTCAGTTCATAGGCGTTGATGGTGGCCAGCAGGCCCAGCCCCGCCAGGCGCTCGGTGAAGCGCTCGCCCGGATTCGTATACGGTCCCGGCGTGCCGCTCCAGCCGCCGTGTTGCCACAGGATGACCATCTTGTCGACGGTCTCCCTATCGTGT
Organism: Dyella sp. 2YAF14; assembly: GCF_052114725.1. Lineage (NCBI taxonomy): Bacteria > Pseudomonadati > Pseudomonadota > Gammaproteobacteria > Lysobacterales > Rhodanobacteraceae > Dyella > Dyella sp. 2YAF14. Next base: position 291,029 of record NZ_JBFRFH010000004.1, read on the forward strand.
TCGCTATCGTCGCCGGTGAGCGCCAGAGCCAGCAGGATGGGCTCGACGTAGACGTATTTCACGTCGCACGGCTCCTTACCCATGGTCCAGCCGCCCGCGCAGAACGGACTGAACGGCATGCCATCCCGCTTGATGTACTTCATGTAGAAGTGATAGCTCTGATCGGCGGCTTGCAGGTAATCAAAGCGGCCCGTTCGCACATAGGCCTTGAACAACGTGCTGGGGCGATCGAACAGCCACGCGGTGTGATCGTCGGCCGGCAGCTTCTTCGCCCAATCGAATTGGGTGGACACGTAGTTGGCGTAGGCCTCGCCCTTGGTGGCAGGCGTCTGCGGGCCGGCAATCAGCGACGCACAAAGCCACGCCGGTTCCAGTGTTGCGAGAGCGGCAGCCACACGCACGCCTTGCCCATCCGTCACCAGTTCCTGCGCATACGGCCAGCCGGGCGCGTCGCGGGTACGCGGCTTGCCGATCGAGAAATAATAGGTGCCCTCACCCTTGGTTAGTTGGGCATGAAACTGGGCGCGTACCGCCCGAATGCTGCGATCGCGCGCATACCAGAGCAGGGTCGCGTCCACGTGCGATGGCACTTCGTTGCCCGCCGCATCGAGTATGCGCAGCTGCTGCACATCGCGTAGCGTCGATGGCGGAAAAGGAATGCCTACGGAGACTCGAACCTCTGGCCCTTCGCCCACGTTCTGATGCACCACGATGCGTTGCACAGCTGCACTATCGGCAGGTGCTGCAACAGCGGGCGCTTCAGTAGTCTTGGTGGGCGCGCCATGCGACTTGTGCGTATGCCCCGCCGACCAGCATGTCATCGGCAGCAGCAGGGCGAGCCACACTAATGAAGTTGCACCGCGCCTACGTCCCCCTATCGGGCGGGAAACCAACGCGGGCGCGCTTCCCGTCATCACGCCACCGACGACAATGGCGCAGGCTTGCTTACCAGCTTGCGTTCCCACAACAGGGCTGTGCGCACGATGAAATCGAGATCGTCGTATTGCGGCTGCCAGTCGAGCACTTGCTTGAGCCGGTCGCTGCACGCGATGAGCATGCCAAGGTCGCCGGCGCGTCGCGGCAGCTCGACGATATTGAGCGGGTGCCCGTCGACCCGCGCCACGGAATCGAGCACTTCGCGCACGCTGTATCCATGGCCATAACCGCAGTTGAGCTTGAGCGAATCACCACCTTCGCGAAGATAGTCCAGCGCACGCAGATGAGCCGTGGCTAGGTCTTCCACATGGATGTAGTCGCGAATGCCGGTGCCGTCGGGCGTGTCGTAGTCCGTGCCGTAGATGGCGAGCGATGCACGCTTGCCCACCGCATGCTCGCACGCCGCCTTGATCAGCAAGGTCGCCGATGGCGCCGAATGACCGATGCGCCCCTTGGGATCGCAACCGGCCACATTGAAGTAACGCAGGATCACATGACGCATCTGCCCAGTCGCGCAGTGGTCGCAGAGCATCATCTCCGACATCAGCTTGGAGCGACCATACGGATTGGCGGGCTGGGTCGGCGTGTCTTCATCGGCGACGCCATGCTCGGTCAGGCCGTACACGGCTGCCGTGGACGAGAAAATGAACTTGTCGACACCCGAATCCGCACAGGCCGCCAGCAGGTTGCGCGTATTGCAGGTGTTGTTGCCGTAGTACTTGAGCGGATCGCTCACCGATTCGGGCACAACGGTGTGAGCCGCAAAGTGCAGCACGGCATCGATGCCGTGATGCTGCAGCACCGAGGCCACCAGCGCGGTATCGCCCACATTGCCCACCACCAGCTCGGCACCCTGCACGGCCTCGCGATAACCCGAGCTCAGGTTGTCGATCACCACCACATGCTCGCCACGTGACGTCAGCTGCTGGACGACATGACTCCCGATATAGCCGGCGCCGCCGGTGACGAGTACTTTGTGCATGATCACGTGCCTGGTCGTGTGACGGGGAAATGGCGACCCATCCACTGCGCGACGTGCTCGAGCAGCTGCTGGCGGTCACCGCTGAGTACGTAGGTGTGGTCCGCTTGCTTGAAATAATTGACGCTCACGCCCGGGTGATCGGCCAGCCGGCCAAAACACTCGCGGAACTGGCGGACGTGGTTGAAGTAACGCGCCACGCCGCCGCTGTAGATGAAATCGAGCTTGATTCCACGCTGGAGCATGTCGGCGAGCTGCGCGCGCACGACCCTCGGCGGCAACGGCTCGACCACGAAGGCCGGCTCGGCGGGACGCTGCGCCACTGCCACGCCACGACGCGCCAATCGCTGGCGCCACACCGACAGGCTCAACAGGCGCGGCAGGTAATGACGCACGCGCTGCCCCAGCGTGCGATGTCCATAGCCATCGAGGAAAAACGCACCTGCCACGCGTTCGTCGGCAAACGCCGTCGAATGCGCGTTCTGCGCGCCGGAACAAAGTCCGAACAATACAAAGCGCGTGCACCCCGACTGCTGCTTCAGCAGTTCCATCGCGTCGCGTACATCGGCAACCACCTGTTCGGGACGCGACAGGCGCTGCCCGCTGGCGCCGCTGTCACCGATGGTGGACAGATCAAAACGCAGCGTGGGGTAACCCAAGGCATTGAGTCGCCGCGCCAGCTCCACATGGAGGCGGAACGGCCCCACGCGATGCACCATGCCGGCATTGAGAAAAATCACGCCAACGCCCTGGTCGATCAGCGCGGGCAAACCGACCACGCCAACCAGATGCCTGGCGCCACCAAAGCGGAAGGCCTGCTCGTGCATCAGGCCATCTCCTTCAGGTGGCGCTTGGCCGCCTCCAGCAAAGGATGTGAAAGTATCGCCAGCTCAAGGCTGTCGACATCGTCCCAGCGCGGCGAAACCTCGACCGCGGTGCACTTACCGGCATAACGCTCATCCAGTTGCGACGCGTCATCGGATACGGATGAGGCAAGCCAGGCCGAGGCAATGCCCGGGTCCAGCAAGCGCAGATCCATCAGTTGCCCGCGCAGGCGATCGCTGGTCTCAAAGCCCGGCCATTGCGTACTGACGTCGAGCTCCGGTCGCGCATATTCGAATCGGTTCAGATCGACCTTCAGGGATTCCTGCATGTGGTCGTACTGACGTACCAGGGCTGCGCCATCGGTAATCACGTCCCACGCAACGACGCCGTCCAGTCGCGCCGCCTGCGCCGCCGCGAGCGCCGCATTGGCGCCAAGACGCGCGCCAAACGCCAGCACACGCCCGCCGCCGTGGCGCATGCGCAGCTCTGTGGCGGCTGTCACCACGTCAGCGAGGCAACGCGTCCATTCAAAGGCGCGGCTCTCACCCGCCGAATCGCCGGTCCCGAAGTAATCGAAGCGCAATACCGGAAATCCTGCCTCGGCCAAGCCATGGGCCAACTGGCGGTACAGCCGGTGGCAGCGGATCTGCTCCACGCCAAACGGCGGACATAGCAACACCGCCGCGCGCATGCCTGCGGCGGGATGATAGAAGCCGAACAGCTCCCTTCCGGGGCCGAAGTAAAACGGCAGTTCGGCTTCGATGCGCGCTTTCATCGGTGATAAACCAGCGACACGAGAAATTCGTTCTCGTGGTAGCTCTGCTGGACGGCCGTGCTGTTGCGCAACTGGCGGGTATAGGCAGCGCGCCAGCTCCAGCGCTGAGTGAACTGGTGGCTCAGCGCAAGACCGAAACGCGTGCTCTTGTCGGTACGGATGATGTTGGTGTAATCGAGATGCTGGTAGTTGCCGAACGCCGACAGAAACAACGTGGGCCGCAGTTTGTACTCCACGCTGATGGCTCCGCTCTTCTCTTTCTGATTGAACTCGGTGTCATTCAAATAGGTCAGTTTTCGATAGAGAGGCTGCACGGTGATGGACAAGCGATCGCCGCGATAGCTGTAGGTGCCCTCGATGCTTTGGTCCAGGTACACCTCCGAGTCCACCACCATCGTGCCGGTGTTGATGCCGCCGCGGGTCGGGTCGTTGATCAGATCCAGCGGGTTGGTCGGCACATTGGTCATGCTGTCGACGATGGTCTGGCCCGGCTGCAACAGCATGTCCTGGGCCGCATCGGAGTACTCGTAGCGGCCAGTAAGGCTGAAGCTGTTGTCCACGCTCGGCCGCCAGCCCACGGTGACGTTGGCCAAGGGCTTGGACGCGCTGGGAGCATGGGTGAAGTCGATGTATGCCCACCCCAGCGACGCATCCACGTCAAAATCGCGCAGCGTGTGCACGTAGTGCGCATAGAACTCGTTGCGGGTGTAGTCGGGGCCGGCGTCGTTGTTCTTCAGATCGACGCGCTGTGACTCCACGTTCAACGACACCTGGGTCGTGGGATTCACGTCGCGAATCACGCGGAACGCGCCCAGCCCGCGCGACGAATCGAAATCGTCCACCTTCGAGGCATAGCTGTTGAGATACTTCAGCTCAGCCTGGCCGCGAGTGGACCCGTTGAACTGGAAATGCAGGATCGGGCCCAACGACAGCACGTTGGTCTGCTGTTCGTTATTGGGCGAATTGCTGGCCAGCGTGTCGACCGGCTGGACGCCCGCATCGTCCTCGATGGAAAAATCCAGTCGCTGCGGTATCACCGACCAGTTGGCCTGCGCGCCCAACGTGCCCAGCACCTGGCTGTCGAAATTCTTGTTGCTGTAATCGAGGTATTCCACCGTACCGACTACGTTCGCCTGGAGCGTGGAACCCACCTGCCGATAGGCAAAGTTGACGCCGGGAACGAACACATTGGTGCTTTGGGGGTTCTCCGTGGACAGGGCGATGTTGTCGCTGTGTTCCACGCTGCCGAACACCGAATACGCGAAGTCGCCTGCCCATGAGGTGCCAGGCACAACGACGAGCGCGATCATGGTGGCGCGGGCGAGCCTGTTGTAAGCCGGCATATCCATTCCTCTGACCGTTACCCCTTGAGGCGTCGTCCCACCCTGTGGCGGCGCCTTCTTCCCTATCCTTCATTCCTGTTGGTCTAGGGCGCTTGGTTGAACACCACTCCTGCGAGCTTGCTCGGCTCAAAATGACTGAGCGCCTGGCTGATCGCCCCAGGCGTGTCCTTCCCGTAGCCAGCCACCACCACCACGAAGTCGGCCAGGTCGGCGAGGATTCGCGCGTCCGGCGCGCCCTTGATGGAGGGACCGTCAAGGAAGATGTAGCGGTCGGCATAGCGCGAGCGCAGCGAATCGATCACCGCACGCATGCGATGGGAGGTGAAGTATTCGCTGCTGCTTTCACGCGACTTGCCCGCCGGTATGAGGCGCAGGTGCGGTACGCCGGTGTGATAGATGATCGACTCGATGCCGATCGCCGGATGATCCATCAGGTCGATCAGTCCACCGCGCGCAGGCTCGATGCCCATGACCTTGTGCTGGTTCGGATAACGCACGTTGCAGTCGATCAGCAAACTGGTCTTGGCTTCATCGAACGCAAAGGCGGCGGCGAGATTGCGCGCCACGAAGCTGCTTCCCGAACGCGGGCTCACCGCCACCACCAGGGTTGTGAAGTTGTGGTGTCCGCCCATCGCGAGCAGGCGCGTACGGATCTCGCGGAAGGCATCGGACTGCTGGCGCACCGATTCTTCGCGATGAATCATCCGCCGCTGCTCGAGCTGGATCGGCGCCAGCGCGCCGCCCTCCTCGTGCATGCGTGCAATGGACTGGCTTGAGGTCTTGCGCAACTCGAGGTTGTGCGCCGCCGCTTCCAACACTTCGCTGATACGTTCGGACATGTTGTCGTCTTCGATATTCTTCATGGTCATCCCTTCAGCCGTATCCAGACGGCAATGAGATAGACAGCGCCCACCCCGATCACGATCAGGCCGAGGATCATGTTGCGCATGCGATCGCGACGGCGATCACCCGGCGTGGGATAGAACGGAATCGTCGCGAGCACCGGCGCACCGATAGCCTGCTCCAGCTGCCACACCGAGCGCACGCGCGGGTCGAACCACACCAGAGCCACCAGCAGGCCAAGCGGCAAGACCAGCGACAAACCCATGCCCGCCAATCCGAAATGCATGAAGCGCAGGCCCGATGGCGACAGCGGCATCACGGCGGGGTTCTGCACCAGGAAGGTCAGGCCACGCTGTTCGGCATCCAGATTCATCGACACGCGGGCGTTCTCGCGGCGCTTGAGCAAGTCCTGGTAGACGTCGCGGTTGACGTTGTAGTCGCGGGTCAATTCGGCCGTGACGTTCTCGGAGTTGGCGATACGCGCGCTGCGTTGCAACTCGGTTTGCAGCATCGCCTCGCTCGCTCCCATGCGTGCGGCAGCTGCCGCACTTGCTGCGCGAGCCGAAGACAGCTGCGTTTTGATCTGCTGATAAGCCGGGTTGAACGAGACGTTGCTGTCCAAGGCAGTGGGCGTACCCGCCAACTGGGCTGCGTGCTGGCGCTGGTCGGAAGCGGCCAGCTGCCGCTTCAGGTCTTCCATCTGATGACGGATGCGCACGACATCGGGATAGGAATCGGTATACGTCAACAGCAGCTTGTTGAGCTGCGCCTGCAGCTCGCCCAGCTGCGCCTGCAGCAGGCCATCCGCCGTCTGCACCGTATTCACCTCGGATTCGCCGTTGAGCTGCGACGCCAACGAGCCTTCCTGCGAGCGACGCTCCATCATGTCCATGCGCGCGGATTCGATCTGCGTACGCAACTGGCTGATGCGTGCCGCGGTATCCGCTTCGCTACCCGGCCGTGCGTCGGCGTTGGCATCGCGGTACGCCTTCAGCTTGTCCTCCGCGTCGGTCAGCTTGGCGCGATAGGCCTCGACCTGGCTGTTGATGAACTCGTAGGCCTCGCGGCTCTCGCGCTGCTTCGATGCCAGGCTTTCGCTGATGAACAGCTGTGCGAAGGCATGCGCCACGTCGAAGGTGCGCTTGGCGTTGCTGTCGCTATAGGCAATGGTGATCAGGTTGTCGTGCGAAATCTGCACCTGGGTGCGCGACTTGATGCCTTCGGCGATGCGGTCCTGTTCCACCGGCGACGGATGGGTGGCCATCCAGCCACCAGCTTCGAGGATCTTGGCCATCACCTTGCGGCTGAAGATCACGTCGCGCGCCATGCTGGCGCGATTCTGGTTAGCCGTCGGTGCAGCAGCACCCGCCATCAAGGGCGTGATGATGCTGCTCTCCTGCGCAAGAATCGTCGTCGAAGCGACGTACTTGCGCGGCCACAACATGCCGGCAGTCAATGCAGCCAGCGCAATCAAGGCAAACGCGATGCCCAACATGAGACGGCGGCGACGTGCCTCATTGATCAATGCCGGCACAAGGCTTGCCATCGGCCTGAGTTCTCCACTCATGGCGACGTCCTCCCTTTCCCCTGCGTGCGGCGTTTAGAACGCGCGCATCGGTACGGTGACAACATCCCCGGGTTGCACCGGGTAATTGGTGGCGAGATCGCCCTTCTGCAGTACGTTGTCCAACCGCACGGCATAAGGCGTGGTCACGCCGTTCTTGTCTTCGCGATACAGTTCGGTGCGATCAGGCGCCGCGAACTCGGTCGTGCCTCCGGCAGCCAGCACCGCGTCCAGCACGGTCATGCCCTGGCGATACGGAATCGATACCGGCGTGCGCACGGCACCGGTCACGCGTACGCGCGACAAGTACTCGTGACTGCGCAAGGCAGTGAGGATCACGGCGACCTGCGGATCGCGTACATAGGACTGCAGCTTGTCCTTGATCTCCGCCGCGACCTCTTCGGGCGTCTTGCCGCCGGCCATCACATCGCCAATCAACGGCACGGTGATCTTGCCGTCCGGCCTCACCGGCACGCTGACGCTGAGGTCGGGGTTCTGCCAGACGGTGACCTGAAGCTGATCGTCCACGCCAATCTTGTACGTGGACACCGCCTGCGCGGCAGGATCGATCTTCGGCGCCTCGGTCGAGCCACGTCCGGTGGCACAACCGGTCAGCACCGCGGCTACGCAAACAGCAAACAACAGAGTGAGAACTTTCATGGCGGGGCCCCCTGCGCATAAAGTGTGAACTGCGTCACTTGCGAGTATATCCACGGCCCACGAGAACTTGACAAAACCATTCGTTCTATGTCTTGACGCACATGGAATCTGGAAAAAGGCGTTTGCGCAGCGCGCCTGTACCAGCGCCGCGGCGATGGCAACACCAGTCTGGTCAAAGGGGATGGGGATCCTTGCGGTGTCGACCCTCCATGACGCCAGCCGGATTTAGGCCGTTTGGCCGATAGCTCGGAAATTCACGCTTCTGCAGACCCGCCCTGTCGCAGGCGCGAAACACTGTCGACCCGGCCTATGCATGCGCTTCGCCAAGCTGCTGCCGACACCCGCAAGGACACCGCCGTGACGCAAACGCCCGCCATCACGCCTTTCGAGGCCCAGCCGCTGAAAGGAACGACCATCCTGGTGACCGGAGGTGCGCAAGGTATCGGCCGCGGCATCGCCCAAGCCGTGCTCGGCGCCGGCGGCAATGTGTTGATCGGCGACTTGAATAGCGAAGCCGGCAAGGCCTGCCTCGACGAATGGAACGTGGGCGAACGCGCCCGCTCCGCGGTGCTTGATGTATCGCGCGAAGCCAGCGTCAAACGATGGATCACCAGTGCGCTCAGACACTACGGCCGCATCGACGGACTGGTGAACAACGCCGGCATCGCCGATCCGCACAGCGGCCCACTCAGTGACCTGTCGCTGGAACAATGGAACCGCTACCTGGCACCAACCTCACAGGCACTTTCCTCTGCAGCAAACACGCACTGCCATCACTGCAGCATCAACACGGCAGCATCGTAAACATCGCCTCCACCCGCGCACTGCAATCGGAACCCGATTCCGAAGCCTACGCCGCCACCAAGGGCGGCATGCTCGCCTTCACCCACGCACTGGCCGTGAGCGCCGGCCCCAAGGTGCGAGTCAACGCCATTCTTCCTGGCTGGATAGCCACCGACGCATGGCGCGAGCCTGCTGAACGCAGCGCTCCCAGACTCAGCCGCCGCGATCACACCCAACATCCCGCGGGCCGCGTAGGCACTCCTGAGGACATCGGCGCTTTGGCCGTCTATCTACTTTCGACGCAATCATCCTTCGTCACCGGACAGCATTTTGTGGTCGACGGTGGGATGACGGTGAAGATGCAGTACGTTTGATGGCAGGGGATCGCGTCACGAAACTCGCTCACCCTTAGGCCTTGCAGCTCTCTAGCGAATTGGCAAGGCCCCACTGGGGGCCTTGCGTAGATAGCTAAGGAGACTCCCATCAATGAGAGCGACCGGTGTGCCCCTCACTTTTCGTTGAACTCAATGGCGTACAGCGGCTTATAGTCATCACCCGTGCCTTCGAGCATGAGATTGACCGAATTTCGCGTCAAAAATGCCATCTGCGCCAGATTGAGCATATTCACACCATAAGCCGAATTGCAGGTCCAACTCGCGCCTGCCGTAACCGAACCGGGGCCGTAGCGATACCGAAGAAAACAACTTCCATACTGGTTGGATTTCACGGATATCACCGTAACTCCTGGTTCCGTGTAAACCCCTGCTCCCTGCGCCGTAAGCACGACGCCCAGAACACACATCGCGACCAGGCCCTGAACAAGCTGACGTTTCATAGGTTGCTCCTTGTGAGGTAACAGCTAGACGCTGTGCTTAGAGATCCGATCGCCCTGCGGCGCTCGCTTGCCAACTCAGCCCAACTATCAACGCATCGAGGTCGGCAACACGCTCGGGACCGGAACGGCAGGTCTGAGTTGGGCTGGCTGCCACCTGCGATAGACGCTTTGCCGAGCTGCCTGAGCAGCTCGCAAAGCAGGCGGACATGAAGGCCAGCCTGCCGCCGGGCGAGGAAAGCAAAAGACCGTAATGCTGCAAGGTGTCTGCGGCATTGGCTGTGTAAGGATTCGCGTTCCCTTGAGTGTTTACGTTGAAATATCGCGTGTTCGGAATCGAACGCGACCCGGTTGCGGTGACCTCCTGGGTCTCCACGATATTCTGAGCCGGGATGCCGTCCACGGCGTCCCATTCGTCCGCCCGACGAGCCATTTCGAGTGACAACACCGAAAGAGGGCTGACCGACCCGGAGCGTTGCTGCAGCCAGTCCATCGACGCCGGGCCGCTGTAGAACGTCTGGTCGGCCCGAATGCGATAAATGTAGGTGACGCTGCGTTGCAGAAGATGCTTATTGGCAATGTCCCGTGCGGCGTTGAAGTTCGCGGCCGTCGAAACAAACGCGCTCGTCGAGCCGTCGCTGCTACATGTCGCACCGTTAATGTGCGCCACAATGTTGTGGTTAGTGCCCCATGCACGGAAACCTTCCGCAAAGATCACGCTCGGCGGCCTTGTATCGACGCGATACACAAATTTCGGCGGCGCGGCGAAGGCCAAGCCCGCGACCCCGATCTGACAGACAAGCAAGAACGCTACGAGGCGCTTTTTCATAGTTGCTACCTCCCCTTGAAGGGCCAACAAGCCGGATGGCGGCACGGAACAGCGAGCCAGATGCGCGAACTTTCACAGTGATCGGCCGCTGGACTGCGACCACGCTAGTGTCGGAAAGCATCTGCCATGTGGTCGCGAGTCCGGCCAAGTCGACACGCGATACCGGCAACCCAACCTTCCGCCCCAGCATGCGACGCGCCGGGTCTGCAAAACAAAGCAGTAGGCATGGCACCCAAGGGATGTCGAAAGCTGCCTAGGTCTGTGCGCAAGGCCAATCAGCTCTCGGCTACGCACAAAGAAAGAATCGATCTTTGATGGATGAATTCCGCTTGCAGACGTCCTTGGCTGCGGAAGTTCTGTCCTTGAACGCTGCCATCGTGCGCATTTCCCATGAGGCATCGCAATGGCGCACAGCCTTTTCATCTGTCGGCTTTTCCTGCAACACACGTACCGAATGTCAATGCAGCTCACTGCAATCGCATTAGCCAACGTCGAGATGCCCGTCAGGACGCAGGGGCTGTGACGGCGACCGCGGCATCGGGCGTGCCAAGTCAGCAGCACTTTGCAGCGCGCCGTCACCGTCGCCGATGACGACAGAGCCGAGCGCAGGAGATCAAGCCGTCATAGGACGAATGCGATGGCGCATCACGATGACCACGGTGCTCAGATCGGACTGCCCGCATCGCGACGCCTGAAGAGAGCCGATCCGTTGCGCGAAGAATGCGTCGAGGCTTTACGGGCGCCTTGGGCGTGCCCTGCCAGCGGACTAAGCTTCAGGACAATGGGACACGCAAAACAAAAGGCACCTAGATTTCTCTAGGTGCCTTTCGAATTGGTGGGCCGTGAAAGATTCGAACTTTCGACCAATTGATTAAGAGTCAACTGCTCTACCAACTGAGCTAACGGCCCTGAAACTGTTTGTACTTACTTTCGTCAACTGGGGTGGAAGATGGGACTCGAACCCACGACCCTCGGAATCACAATCCGATGCTCTAACCAGCTGAGCTACATCCACCGCAAACTTTGAACTGGCGCGCCCGACAGGAATCGAACCTGCAACCGTCGGCTTAGAAGGCCGATGCTCTATCCGGTTGAGCTACAGGCGCTTGTGCACATTGTGCATAGCATCTGCATGGTCGGGGCAGAGGGATTCGAACCCCCGACATCCAGCTCCCAAAGCTGGCGCTCTACCAGGCTGAGCTATACCCCGATTTCGAAACCCTCAACCTGTTCGGGCTGAAGCTTTGAAATGCTACGGGTGACGCCTAGCCTAGTCAATCCGTATCAAAGCACACCGAACTTCTAAACCTTACGTTCGGACCGCCTGGCGATTCATTGCCTTGCGGTGCAAGCCGTGATGCGAACATCACATCTTGCTGTTATATGGCGCGCCCGGAGAGATTCGAACTCCCGACCACCAAGTTCGTAGCCTGGTACTCTATCCAACTGAGCTACGGGCGCGTTTTAACTTTTGCCTTGTCGCTTAACCACCGAGGTGGAAAGCGCCGAAGCGAGAAGCGGAATTATTCAGATTCGAGGGCGGTGCGTCAACTCTTTTTTTCAGTTTTTTTGCATTGCCGTGTGGAAATCTTCACGTTCGGCGATGACTGCACTTCACTCGAGCCCGCTATTTTAGCCTTCTGTTTCACTTTCGGCTACACCTTCACGCAAAAAAATTGCCGATCCTTTGTAGGAGCGCACTTGTGCGCGACCGCAGCGCCATGTCGCCTCTGCTTCGCCTGGTTGTCGCGCACAAGTGCGCTCCTACAGTGGTCCGTCGCCAGAAGCGCTGCGCTCTCGCAGCGTTCGCGCGCAAAAGAAAAGGCGGCCTATGGCCGCCTTTCTTCTGTGCATGTAGCGCGATCAGCGATCGGCGACGCGGCTCTGAGTGGCCGGATCACCCACCTTGGCGCCGCTGTCGCCACGCGGCGGCGGAGGCGGCGGCGTAGAGCCGCTGGAGTTCTTCGACCAATCCGCCGGCGGGCCAGGTACGCGGCCAGCCATGATGTCGTCGATCTGGCGCGCGTCGATGGTCTCGTACTGCAGCAGCGCGTCGGCCATCACGTGCAGCTTGTCGATGTTGTCGGTCAGCAGCTGCTTGGTGCGGGCGTAGTTGCGATCGAGGATGGCACGCACTTCCTCGTCGATCTTGCGCGCCGTCTCATTGGAGACGTTCTTGTGCTGCGTGACGGCGCGGCCGAGGAACACTTCGTCCTCTTCCTCGCCATAGGTCACCGGACCGAGCGTGTCGGACAGGCCCCACTTGGTGGCCATGTTGCGGGCCATCTTGGTGGCGCGCTCGATGTCGTTGGACGCACCGGTGGTCACCTTGTCCTCGCCGAAGATCAGCGCCTCGGCCACGCGGCCGCCGTACAGCGAGCACAGCTGCGATTCGATCGCCACGCGGTTCATGCTGTACTTGTCGCCCTCGGGCAGGTACATCGTCACGCCCAGCGCGCGACCGCGCGGGATGATGGTGACCTTGTAGACCGGGTCGTGCTCGGGCACCAGACGGCCGACGATGGCGTGACCGGCTTCGTGATACGCCGTCAGCTTCTTCTCGTCCTCGCTCATGGCCATCGAGCGGCGCTCGGCACCCATCAGGATCTTGTCGCGCGCCTTGTCCAGATGAATCATGCGCACGTCGCGGGCGTTCTCGCGTGCGGCAAACAAGGCAGCCTCGTTCACCAGGTTGGCGAGATCGGCGCCCGAGAAGCCCGGGGTACCGCGCGCGATGGTCATCGCATCGACGTCCGAGGAAATCGGCACGCGACGCATATGCACCTTGAGGATCTGCTCACGGCCCTTCACGTCCGGCAGGCCCACCACGACCTGGCGGTCGAAGCGACCCGGACGCAGCAGTGCGGGATCGAGCACGTCGGGACGGTTGGTGGCGGCGATCACGATGACACCTTCGGTGCCTTCGAAACCGTCCATTTCCACCAGCAACTGGTTGAGGGTCTGCTCGCGCTCGTCATGACCGCCGCCCAGACCGGCGCCGCGATGACGACCGACCGCGTCGATTTCGTCGATGAAGATGATACACGGCGCGTGCTTCTTGGCCTGCTCGAACATGTCGCGCACGCGGCTGGCGCCGACGCCCACGAACATCTCCACGAAGTCCGAACCGGAGATCGAGAAGAACGGCACCTTGGCTTCGCCGGCGATGGCCTTGGCCAGCAGCGTCTTGCCGGTACCCGGGGGACCGACCATCAGCACGCCGCGCGGAATCTTGCCGCCCAGCTTCTGGAACTTGCCCGGATCGCGCAGGAATTCGACCAGCTCGCCGACTTCTTCCTTGGCTTCATCGCAGCCGGCGACGTCGCTGAAGTTGACCTTGATCTGATCCTCGCCCTGCAGCTTGGCGCGCGAGCGGCCGAAGCTCATGGCACCGCGACCACCCGCACCGGCCTGCATCTGGCGCATGAACCAGATGAACACGCCGACGATCAGGATGATGGGCAGCCAGTTGAGCAGCAGGCCCAGCAGCGAGAAGCCGTTGTTGGAAGGCTCCTGGCGGACCTCGACGCCCTTGTCCTGCATCTGCTTGACCACCCCGTTGGTGGACCAGCCCAGGACCGGTGCGACCGTGCGGAACGAGCTGCCGTCCTTCAGCTTGCCGCTGATGGCGGCCGGCTGGTCGGCACTGATGTTGGCCGAGGCCACGTTCCCGTTGTCGACGCTCTGCACGAAGCTGCTGTAAGGCAGGTCCGACGAGGAGGCGCCATGCGGGTTGAAGCTCTGGAACACGGTGAGCAGAACCACCGCGATGATCAGCCAGAGCAGCAGGTTTTTCGCCATTTCATTCATGCACGGTTCTCGCCGGATTGCCCGCCATGGATCTTTCGGCCCACAGCTAATGCATACACCTCCCGCGAACGCGCGCGGGAGGCCTTGGGTTTACGCATCGTTACGCGGGTGAAGTCTGCGCGCAAGCTGCGGATGTAGTCGTCAAAGCCTGTCCCCTGGAACAACTTGATCAGAAACGAGCCGCCGGGCTTGAGCCATTGGCGGCTGAAGTCCAGCGCCAGCTCGGCCAGGTCCATTGCCCGGATCTGATCCGACAGGGCCACACCACTCATATTGGGGGCCATATCAGACAGCACAAGATCGACCTGTTGCCCCTGCAGGCGGCTTTCCAGCTCCTGCAGCACCGATTCCTCGCGAAAATCGCCCTGAAGGAAGTCCACGCCGCCAATGCCCTGCATCGGCAGGATGTCCATGGCTACCACGTGACCGGTGTCGCCCAGGCGCTGGCGTACCAGCTGCGACCAGCCGCCGGGGGCGGCGCCCAGGTCGACCACGCGCATATTGGGCTTGAGCAGGCGATCCTTGTCGATCAGCTCTTCCAGCTTGAAAACGGCACGCGAACGCAGCCCCTCAGCCTGGGCTTTCTTCACATAAACATCATCGAAGTGCTCCCGCAGCCAGCGGGAACTACTTTTGCTGCGAGCCATAGGCCGAGGTGCCACAGATACGGGGGAGATGGCCGCATGATACCCTTACCTGTCCTATCGCAGTGAATCCGAGACTGAACGCATGGCACTTTCCAATTCGCAGCGCCGCTACCTGCGCAGCCTTGCGCACGATCTCAGCCCCGTCATCCTGCTGGGCGCCAAGGGCGCGACCGAGGCTGTGCGCAAGGAGTTGGATCTGGCGCTGTCCCAGCATGAGCTGGTCAAGGTGAAGCTGTCCGGCGGCGACAAGGACGAGCGTCAGCAGCAGATCGACTTCCTGGCTGAAGGCACGCAGTCCGAAAGCGTGCAGCAGATCGGCCACATCGTGGTGCTGTTCCGCCGCAACGAGGACGAGCCCAAGCTCGCCCTGCCCCGCTAAGGGCCACCCGGCGATGGATCTGTCGCTCGATCGTCCCGAAGGCTATCTCTTTGTGCGCCGTGTCGGCGCCCATGGCATTACCGTGGTGGATCGCGAGTTCACCCGCAGCTTCCTGTTGTCGCCCGAGCGCCTGGTGGAAGACTGGCCGGTCGCGGCTGCGTCTGAGCTGGACGCCAGTCATATCGACGCCATCCTCGCCTTGAAGCCGGAAGTGGTGCTGGTGGGCACTGGCGAGCGCCAAGTGTTCCCGGCCCAGGCCTTCATGGCCGGGCTGCTGCGCAAAGGTGTGGGCGTGGAAGTGATGGATAACGCTGCGGCGGCGCGTACCTATGATTTGCTGGCTGGCGAGAGTCGGCGCGTGGTGGCGGCGTTTATCCTGCCCGCGTAAAAGCACCTGGTTCTCCTGTGGGAGCGCACCCTGTGCGCGACGGCCTCGAACCTTGAGGCAAGGCCCGTCGCGCACAGGGTGCGCTCCCACAGTGTTTCAACTTCGGTTTTAGCGCGGCGGCAGGTATCCCAGCGGATCCACCGGATTGCCATCCTTGCGAATCTGGAACTGCAGCTCATCGCGCGACGCACCCGTCGAACCCATCTCCGCAATCGGCTGGCCTGCCGTGACACGCTGACCTTCCTTCACCAGTCGCTTGCTGTTGTGGCCATAGGCCGACAGATAGCTGTCGTTGTGCTTCACGATCACCAGCTCGCCGTAGCCGACCAGGCCGTTGCCGCTATACACGACCACGCCATCGGCAGCCGCGCGCACCGGATCACCGGATTTGCCGCCGATCTCGATACCGGGAATGGCATCGCCGGATTGGAAACGTTTGATCAGCGTGCCGTCGGCTGGCCAACGCCAGTTCACGCCGCCATTGCTGCGCGTCGCGCCCGGAGCGGCCGGTACCGGCGGAGCGGGAGGAGGCGTATTGGCCGCAGTGGCAGTGGGCGCACCGGCCACGGGAACCACTGGCGTGGTGCTGGCGGCAGGCGCCGGCGTGGCAGGGTGTGCCGCTGACGGCGCAGGCGGCGTAACGACAGACGTCGTATTTGCAGTGGACGGTGTTGCCGGCTGGAAGCCCGGCTGAGCTTCCGGCGCAGGCGTCACCACGCGGCCGGTCGACGGCGGTGGCTTAGTCGCCGTCGCCACCACTGGCGCCGTATGCATGGCCGCCGCTGCCGGCGGCCTGCCGTCGGCGGGAGCCAGCTTCAGCTCCTGCCCCGGCCAGATCGTGTAAGGCGAATCGATATGGTTCCAGCTCGCCAGGTCGCGGAAGTCCACGCCGTTGCGGAAGGCGATCGAGTAGAGCGTGTCGCCCTTGGCCACCTTATAGGTGCCGCCCGGCACCGGACGCGCTGTCGGCGTGACCACGCGCGAGGAGCTGCCGGCCGATGGCTCGACCACGACGGAGCGCTGGGTGCCGCAGGCAGCCAGCAGGACGACGGAGGTCAGGATCAGTGACCGGAGATATCCATTCATATCGGTCAGCATAACTAGGCGACGCGTCATTTTCATGCGTATTGCTTGCACGGCAGCCGAAGTCCGCCGGCCGGCGTTCAGCGCGACAGCAACCACCAGGCCAAAAGGCCGGCTAAAATCACCAGCGCCGCCCAGCCAATGCGCTCGATATGCTTGTGCAGGATGCGCTCGGCACGCTCGCCAAAAATGCGGATCAGCAAGGCCAGCAGCCACACGCGCTTGCCGCGGCCGACCGCCATGCAGACCAGGAACGGAATCACCGGCACGCCCACGATGCCCGACGCCCACGTGACGAACTTCATCGGGACCACCGGCTGCAACGCAGCCAGCGCAAGCACCAGCAACAGGCCCAGCCAATGCTGGTTCATCTGCAGGCGCAGGTTGTCCACGCCCTTCTCGATGGGCGCCAGCAGATGCAGGCTGTCGAGCAGCGGCGACAGCGCATGGAAGGCCCAATGGCCCAGCGCGTATCCGACCAGCGAACCCAGCAGCGAAAACAGCAGGCTGATGTTGGCGTAGAAAAAAGCCTTGTGACGCTTGCCGAGCATCATCGGCGCCAGCATCACTTCCGGCATGATCGGGAAGATGAAAGCCTCGACGAAACTCAGGCCGCACAGGTAATACACAGCCCTGGGGTGGCGCGCCCACGTGAGTGCACGCGCGTAAAGCGGTCCGAACAGACGCATGCTTAAACGTTTCCTTGTGAGCGCATCAGCCGATGCCGCCAAGCAGCGGCACGAAACTGACGGCGGCCAGTTCTTCCTGGATGAAATCGCCCTGCCCGTCGCCGCGCATGCGTATCAGGGTCTGGTTGCTGGGCGAACCGACCGGGGCGACCAGCACGCCCGTGGGGCTGAGCTGGTCGAGCACGGCGTGCGGAATCGCATCGCCGGCGGCGGTAAGAATGATTGCGTCGAACGGTGCCTCGTCGGGCCACCCGAGTTTGCCGTCGTCATGGCGCGAGCGAATATTGTTGAGGCCGAGCTGGCGGAAGCGACGGCGCGCCTGGCGCAGCAACTCTTCGATGCGCTCGACCGTGAACACCTGCGGCACGATCTGCGCCAGCACCACCGCCTGATAACCAGAGCCCGTGCCGATCTCCAGCACCTTCTGCGGCACGCCCTGCTTGCCGTCGGGACGCTCCAGCAGCGCTTCGGTCATGCGCGCCACCACCCACGGCTGGGAGATGGTCTGCCCGTGGCCGATCGGCAACGCGGTGTTTTCGTAAGCGCGCGAATGCAGCGCCTGATCGATGAAATGGTGACGCGGCGTATTGCGGATCACGTCGATCACGCGCTGATCGCGGATGCCCTCTTCCTTGAGCTTTACGGCGAGGCGATCGCGCGCACGCTGCGAGGTCATGCCCTCGCCCTTCAGTGCGGATGGCGGCAAAGGATGCACGTTCATGCCCTCACGCTGCCTCATCGGCCGGCTTGCCGCCGGCCACGCTCTTGTTCAGGCCGCCGATCCAGCTGCTGACCTTTTCCAGCGCCTGGAAGCGGGTCAGGTCGACATGGATGGGCGTCACCGAAATATAGCCGCGATGCACCGCATTGAAGTCCGTGCCCGGGCCGGCGTCGTCGACGGCGCCCGACGGGCCGATCCACCAGATTTCCTTGCCGCGCGGATCGGTCTGCTTGATGCATGGTTCCGAACGGTGGCGCTTGCCCAGACGGGTGACTTCGAAGCCGCGGATCTGATCCCACGGCAGGTCGGGCACGTTGACGTTGAGGATGGTGTCCGCCGGCAGCGGATCGACCAGCAGCTGCTGCATCAGCGCCAACACGGCATTGGCCGCGGAGTCGTAGTGCTCGCCTTTGTGATCCTTGGTGACCAGCGACACGGCAATCGCCGGCAACCCCAGGAAACGACCTTCCATCGCCGCCGAAACGGTGCCGGAGTAGATGACGTCGTCGCCCAGGTTGGCGGAGTTGTTGATGCCCGACACCACCATGTCCGGCTCGTAGTCGAGCATGCCGGCAAGCGCCAGGTGGACGCAGTCGGTGGGCGTGCCCGCCACGCGGTAGTAACCGTTGTCCATCCGCAGGGCGCGGATGGGGGCGTCCAGGGTCAGGGAATTGCTGGCGCCGGAGCGATCGCGGTCGGGCGCCACTACAGTGACCTGACCGACCGCGCCAAGGCGTTCGGCGAGCACGCGGATGCCCGGTGCATCCACGCCATCGTCGTTACTAACAAGAACTCGCATGATGATCCGTTCTAAGCCAGTCGCGGCGACGCGGATGGGGCTGCGTCTGCCGGTGAAGCTTGAAGTCTACCGGACCGGGGCGGCGGTTTCACATCAGATAAGCGCGCACCCGCGCCCGATTCCAAAGGCCCGCCATGGCCCCCGGCTCAACCAGGCCGCGACACAGGCGTGACGCCCGTGCATTACGATTCATGGCATGAAACATCGCCCGCCCTCTCCGGTCTCCGACGATGACGCGCGCCTCTTCCGCGAGGCCCTGGGCGACCAGGTGCGTCCCTTCGATCCGGTCGAGCCCACGCCGGCCGCACCCAAGCCCGAACCCCAGGCGCATATGCTGGAAGCGGACGAGGCGGCCGTGCCGGGCGAACTGCTCGACATGGCCTTTGACCCGACCATCCTCGAAGTGGGCGAGGAACTGAGCTATCTGCGCGACGGCTATCCACCCAAACTGCTACGCCAACTCAAGCGCGGCCAGTACAGCATCCAGGACGAGATCGACCTGCACCAGATGAACGCCGCCACCGCGCAGGCCTGCATCACCGATTTCCTCGCCGAAGCCAAACACCAAGGCATCCGCTGCGTACGCATCGTGCACGGCAAAGGCCTGCGCTCCCGCGCCGCCGGGCCGGTGCTGAAAGTGCTGACCGATCGCATGCTGCGACGTCGGGATGATGTGGTGGCGTTTGCGTCGGCGAGGCCGATGCAGGGTGGGACGGGGGCGGTGGTGGTGCTGTTGAAGGGGCGGTAGGGTTTTTCGTTGCCTTGGTGCGCCGGGCGACACCGATCGGGACACGACGAGCGACCTGGCCCCAACCTAACTGTAGGAGCGCACCCTGTGCGCGAACACCCTACGGAGCGGTACATCTGAGCTCCGCGGTCGCGCACAAGTGCGCTCCTACAAGGGGGTGCGTACGCCGTGGCTCAAGTTTTCAACCATGCGGGCCGCTTGTCTGTGGGAGCGCACCCTGTGCGCGACAAACCTACGGAGCGGTACACCGAAGCGTGGCTGTCGCGCACAGGGTGCGCTCCCACAGACAAGCTAAGCGCCAGGCGCGGCACCAAGTGCGCCATCTGTGACTCACAGCCGATGCGCAGCGAGGCCCGGCTTTAAGTCCTCAGCGATTCGGGCGCGTTGCGCAGCGCATTGAAGTATCCCCTGTGTACCCTCGGAGGTTGTCCCACAACCAGTTACCTCGAGCGTTCGGGCTTATCCCAGCACGATGCTGCGGGCGTTATCAGGCCATTTTCTTTGGGTTACTTTCGACGCGAAGCTAGTCCCGTGGGATCTTTTGGGCCAGCAAAAGAAAAGTGACTCGAGCGGCGGCAGCCGATCGAAACGC
>NZ_JBFRFH010000005.1:0-283142 GCF_052114725.1 Dyella sp. 2YAF14
GTGCGCGACAAACCTACGGAGCGGTACACCGTAGCGTGGCTGTCGCGCACAGGGTGCGCTCCCACAGACAAGCGGGCGTTGGAGAGAAAATGAGCGATGCCCAAAGCCGATGCGAAGCGAGGCCCCGCTTTAAGTCCTCAGCGATTCGGGCGCGTTGCGCAGCGCATTGAGGTACCCGCTGTGTACCCTCGGAGGTTGTCCCACAACAGCGCGCCTCAAGCGTTCGGGCTTATCCAAGCACGATGCTGCGGGCGTTTTAGGCCATTCTCTTTGGGTTACTTTTCTCTTGGGCCAGCAAGAGAAAAGTGACTCGAGCGGCGGCAGCCGTTCGAAACGCCCGCCGCGTAGGCGGCACCCTTGCCTCGAGGCGACAACCGAAGACTGACGAATCTGGATGACCAGTTTCGCTGTTGAGAAGCGCCTCTGGCCTGCACCGGGATGACGCGCAAAGAGGCGGCCTCCGCCTTGATGACCAGCTAGAAGGCAGGCTGCATCCGGAAGCCAAACCAATGGCGCGCAACCAGCGGCACTCCTCCCGATAAATGCCTGCGCCACATTCGCAGGAACAACGAGCAACGATAAAGCTCACCACCATCTCAAAAGACGCAAACACCCCAACCCCAGCTAAAAACACTCCGCCAACCTCCGCACCCCCTCATCAATCTGCGCCAGATTCGCCCCGCCATACCCCAGCAACAGCCCGCCCCGAGATGGCGGCTCCAGATAGCACGGCGTCAGCGGCCGCACCGAGACGCCCTTGCTCGCTGCCTTGCGCGACACCGCCACGTCATCCACCCCATGCGGCAAGAGCCCCGCAAGCTGCATGCCCGCTTCCGTGCCGATCACTTCCAGTCGCTCGCCAAGATACTTGCCGATCGCGTCGTGCACGGCTTCGCGACGCTGCATGTAGAGCGTGCGCATGCTGCGGATATGCCGTGCGAAGTGGCCTTCGCGGATGAATTCGGTCATGGCGGACTGATAGAGCATGGAGGAGAAGGTATCGATCGCATCGCGCCCGGCATGGAAATCGGCGACGAGATCATCCGGCACCACGATGTAGCCCAGCCGCAATGCGGGAAACATCACCTTGCTGAAGGTGCCCAGATAAATCACCCGTGCATGCGTGTCAGCGCCCTGCAGCGAAGACAGCGGTCGGCTGCCGAAGCGGTATTCGCTGTCGTAATCGTCTTCGATGATCCAGGCGTCGTTGCTCGCCGCCCAATGCAACAGCTGCATGCGTCGCGATGCGCTCATCGCCATGCCCAGCGGGAACTGGTGCGACGGCGAGATGTAGATCGCGCGGGCGCCCGCACCGGCACGCGCGCCGTGCGCCACATCGATGCCCTCTGCATCCACCGGCACGGGCACCAGTTCCGCGCCAGCGGTGCGCAGCGCCTGGTGCGCACCGGGATAACCGGGATCCTCCATCCACACGCGCTCACCGGGGTCCAGCAGCACGTGGGCGCAGATCTGCAGCGCTTGCTGCGAGCCGGTGGTGATCAGGATCTGCGAGGCATCGCAGCGCACGGCGCGCGCCACGCCCAGATATTCGGCGATGGCCTCGCGCAATGGCAGATGGCCCATCGGGTCGCCGTAACCCATCGCCTCCGCCGACAGATGACGCGCGTGGCGGCTCACCAGCTTCGACCATAGCGCCGAAGGAAACGCATCCAGCGCCGGCAGGCCAACGCGGAATGCGCCCATATTGGCCAGCCAGGTGGCATCCGGCGTACGCATCTGGGCGGCGCGCAGAGAGGTGCGCCGCGAGCCTCCGCCCGTCGCCGCCGGCTCCGGGCGCGCCGCCTTCACCCGCTGCACCGTCAGGTCCGAAGGAATGGCGCGCGCCACGCAGGTACCGGCGCCGGTAAAGGTTTCGAGGAAGCCTTCCGCTTGCAGCTGTTCGTAGGCGCCCAGCACGGGAATGCGCGAAATGCCCAGTTCATTGGCGAGGCTGCGGGTCGATGGCACGCGCTGCCCCGGCCGCAACTGTCCACTGCTGATGGCCCGGCGGAACCAGTCCGACAACTGCTGGTACATGGGCGTATCGCTGCCGACGTCCATGGCAACGGGGGGCAAAAATCCGGCGGGGATGCGCTGCATGGGGCCGACTCCATAGTGGTCATGTCGATCCGGCACAAAGTGGCTATTTAAGCCAACCACTTGCGGGCATAGCTTGCACCCGTCCGCCCTGGCCATCAACCATGAAGAGCCCATTGCCCTCATCGCTGATCGACACACGCTTTTTGGTGTTGTGCCTGGCACTGCTGCTGTGCCTGCCGGGCACGTGCCAGCGTGCGTATGCGCAGGATGAGTCCTCGGCAACCGAAGTGCCGCAAACCCGCGAGAACGCCTGGTGGACCGGTCCGATGATGGCCAACTCGGCCGAGACCCTGCCGCCTGGGCACATGCTTCTGGAGCCCTACCTCTACGACGTCACCAGTCGTGGTGTGGACAGTTTTGGCTCACGCACGTACATCAACTATGGCGTGGCCAACAAATTCACCATGGGCATCATTCCGGTGTTCGGCTACAACCGCGTCAGCGGCGCGCCGAACAGCAGCGGCATCCAGGTGGGCGACATCACCTTGCAGGCGCAATATCGGTTGCGGCAGTTCCACGAAGGCAGTTGGCTGCCTACCGTGGCGATCCAGTTGCAGGAGACGTTTCCGTCCGGGAAATACGATCGTCTTGGCGATCGCCCCGCCGACGGCCTCGGCACCGGCGCGTACACCACGACCATCGGCCTGAATACGCAAACGTATTTATGGATGCCCAATGGCCGCATCCTGCGCGTGCGCTTCAACATCTCTTTCTCGTTTTCCTCCAGCGCGGATGTGGAAGGCGTAAGCGTCTACGGCACCGACGCAAGTTTTCGTGGCCATGCGCGCCCCGGCAACAATGCCTTCGCCAATGCCTCGTTCGAGTACAGCCTCACGCGACGCTGGGTGCTGGCGCTCGATGTGATCTACAACCACAACAGCAACACGCATGTAGGCGGTCAGGAGTTCGCCAGCAACGATCCCTTTCCACCCGACACGCCACTGGGTGCGCGTTCAAACCGTTACATCGGTTTCGCTCCGGCCGTCGAATACAATTGGTCGCCGAACATCGGCCTCTTGCTGGGCGTGCGCGTCATCCCTTCGGGCAACCGCACATCGTCGTCCGTCACGCCTGCGATCGCTCTCAACTACGTGCACTGAGGATTGACGACATGAAACGTGTTTGCCTGATCGTAGTGTCTGCGTTGCTCACTGTTTCTGCGGCCATGGCGGCTGCGCCTACGCATCCACTGCCCAGCTTCGTCGGGCTCGCCATCGCCGACAAGAACCGCCCTGAGCAAGACCGCGCGCTGGATGCACAGCGCAAGCCTGCCGTCGTACTTGGCTATACCGGCATCAAGCCCGGCGACATCGTCGTGGATCTGATGCCGGGCAAGGGCTATTACACGCGCCTGTTCAGTCGCATGGTCGGCAGCAAGGGCAAGGTCTACGCGCTGCAGCCCGCCGAGATGGACAAGATCGCGCCCAAGGGCCTGGAAAGCGTGCGCAGCTTTGCCGGCAAGGAGGGTTACGCCAACGTCACCGTGCTGGTGGAACCGGTCAATGAACTGAAGTTGCCCGAACCGGTGGATGTGATCTGGACCTCGCAGAACTACCACGACCTGCACGATCCCTTCATGGGTACGCCGGACATGGCCAAACTCGACAAGAGCCTGTTCGACGCCCTGAAACCCGGCGGCATCCTGATCGTGCTCGATCATGCGGCGGCCGACGGCACGGGCATCACCAAGACCAACGATCTGCACCGCATCGATCCCGCCGCGGTGAAGAGCGAACTGACGGCGGTGGGTTTCCAGTTCGATAGCGAAAGCGACGCGCTGCGCAATCCTGCCGACGATCACACCAAGGGCATCCGTGACCCGTCGGTCAAAGGCAACACGGATCGCTTCATCTACAAATTCCGCAAACCCTGATCACTTTGTCCGGCGCACTTCACCGTCCCCCTGCTGCGTGCCTTCGCCCTTGATGAAATCGACGAAGGCACGCAGTGGCGCCGGCATATGTGCACGGCTGGGGTAATACAGCAACGGCCCGGTGAAGGGCTGGCACCACTCTTCCAGCACGGGCAGCAAGGCGCCGTCGGCGAGCGCAGGCTGCAGGAACTCCTCGAAGGTGTGGATGATGCCGAGGCCTGCGACGGCAGCCTCCACTTCCATCTCGATGGTGGAGGCGAGCAGGCGGCCATCCGGTCGTATGCGCACGACCTTGCCGCGCCGCTCGAACTCCCAGGCCGCGATCACGCCGCTGGGAAAGCGATGGCGGATGCAGGCGTGATTCACCAGGTCCTGCGGCTTGGCGGGACGTCCATGCTCGGCGAGATAGGCCGGCGACGCTGCAGCGACGAAGCGCTGCGTGCGCGGACCGATGGGCATCGCGATCATGTCGCGCTCGACGCGCTCTTCGTAGCGGATGCCTGCGTCGCAACCCGCCGCCAGCATGTCGACGAAGGCATCGTCGGTGATCACATCGAGCGTGATGCCGGGCTGCGCCTTGAGGAACCGCGTCGCAATCGGCGGCAGCACATGGCGCGCCACGATGGACGGCACGTTGAGGCGCAACGTGCCGGCAGGGCTGTCGCGATAGGCATTGATGCTGTCGAGCGCGCCGCCAATCTCTCCCACCAGTGGCGCCAGGCGATCAAGCAGGCGCTGCCCGGCTTCTGTGGGCGTGACGCTGCGTGTGGTGCGGTTGAGCAGGCGCACGCCAAGACGTGCTTCCAACCGCCGCAAGGCCGCGCTCAACGCCGAGGCGGAAACATTGCCCTGCAGGGCCGCGCCGCGAAAACCACGGGCACGCGCCACCGCGATGAAGGCTTCGATATCGGCTAGGCCAAGCTCTTCCATTGTGCGGATTCCGGCACAGGTCGTACGGATAGGACCGGATTATCGTACACCGAGCGCGCCGCCATACTTCCCTCCGAGCCATCCTCACCGCCTACGCGGCCACCTTCAGGAGAACCCACGATGCAACATCGTCAACTTGGCGCCACCGGTCCCCGCGTTTCCGCCCTTGGCCTGGGCTGCATGGGCATGTCGGGCATGTACGGACCGTCCGACCGCGCCGAAAGCATCGCCACCATCCACGCGGCGCTGGACGCCGGCATCGACCTGCTCGACACCGGCGACTTCTACGGCATGGGCCACAACGAAATGCTGATCGGTGAGGCGCTGAAGAACGTGCCGCGAGAAAAAGCCCTGATCAGCGTGAAGTTCGGCGCGTTGCGCGATCCGGCCAATGGCTGGGGCGGCAATGACACGCGCCCCGCCGCAATGAAAAATTTCCTCGCCTACACCCTGCAGCGCCTGGGCGTGGATTACATCGACGTCTATCGCCCCGCGCGTCTGGACCCTAACGTACCGATCGAAGAGACCATTGGCGCCATCGCCGATATGGTCAAGGCAGGCTACGTGCGCCACATCGGCCTGTCCGAAGTGGGCCCGGAAACCATTCGTCGTGCAGCTGCCGTGCATCCGATCGCCGATCTGCAGATCGAGTACTCGCTGATCTCGCGCGGCATCGAGGACGGCATTCTGCAGACCTGTCGCGAGCTGGGTATCGGCATCACTGCGTACGGCGTGCTGTCGCGCGGCCTGATCAGCGGGCATTGGGATAAGAACAACGCCGGCAAGGGCGATTTTCGTGCGATCAGCCCGCGCTTCCAGGCGGGCAATGTCGACCACAATCTTGCGCTCGTGGACGCGCTACGCAGCATCGCAGAAGAGAAAAACATCTCCGTCGCCCAACTGGCCATTGCGTGGGTGGCAGCTCAAGGCAAGGACATCGTGCCGCTGGTCGGCGCGCGTCGCCGCGATCGACTGCAGGAGGCGCTGGGATCGCTGGAGGTTTCGCTGAGCGCGCAGGATTTGGCCACCATTGAGGCTGCAGTGCCGAAGAATTCGGCGGCCGGAGAGCGTTACGCCGCGGCGCAGATGGCGCATTTGGATAGTGAGCGGGCGCATTGAGTTAGCTTCCTCTCCTTGTGGGTAGTGGAACTGCTTGTCTGTGGGAGCGCACCCTGTGCGCGACAGCCACGCTGGGTGTACCGCTCCGTAGGTTCGTCGCGCACAGGGTGCGCTCCCACAAATAGCCAGCCGCAGACTTGATCCGCCAACAAGGCCTCGGCTCCCTTGTAGGAGCGCACTTGTGCGCGACCACCTGACGGAGCGATACACCCACGCGCTGCGGTCGCGCACAAGTGCGCTCCTACAACAAACAAACAGCTTCCCGGCAACGCCTGGCATGGTCGGGCTCTTGACCCTCGGGCCCCCGGTATAACGCGGCGGGCGGATGCCCTGCATCACCGCCACGCCCCAGACCTATACTCGACCACACCGCTCCGCCGAGACCCCGCCCATGGGATTCCTGCAAGCCCCACCGCAGCTCGCTCACCCCTATCGCGCCGATCCCCTGCTGCACGCCACGCTGCGGCGCGCGCTGCCACCGGCACGACTCGCCGCCATCGAGCCCGACCTGCAGGCGCTGGGCGATTACGCCGTGATGGAATGGGAGCGCGCCTGCCGCAGCACGCGCCACAAGCCCGTGCTTACGCAATGGGACGCCTGGGGCAACCGCGTCGATCGCATCGAGCTCACCCAAGCCTGGCAAGAAGGCCCGCACATCACCACCAAATATGCGGTGCTCGCATCGGGCCATGAGGCGCATGAGCACGCACGGCTGGAAGAATTCGCGCGCGTCTACCTGTATCACGTGGCCAGCGAGTTCTATAGCTGCCCGTTGGCGATGACCGACGGCGCCGCCACCGCGCTCAAGGCCTCAGGCAATAAGGCGCTCATCGAACGCGCACTGCCGCGCTTGCTCAGTCGCGATCCGTCCACGTTCTGGTTGAGCGGACAGTGGATGACCGAGAACGCGGGCGGCTCGGACGTCGGCAATACGGAGACCATGGCCCGCCAGGACGCCTCTGGACAGTGGCGTCTCTACGGACGCAAGTGGTTCAGTTCAGCGGTGGTCGGCGAAATGGCGCTGGGACTCGCACGCCCCGAGGACGCAGGCAATGGCCCCGGCGCACTTGCCCTGTTCTACGTCGAAACGATGGATGGCGAGCGCCGCAAGCCGGAACTCATCATCGATCGCCTGAAAGACAAGCTCGGCACGCATGAGTTGCCGACGGCGGAGATCCATCTCGACGGTCTGCCGGCGTGGCCGCTGGGCGAGCTGGCGAACGGCGTGCGCCAGGTGGCGCCGATGCTTAACATCACGCGCACGTGGAATGCAGTGGGCGCCACCGCCAGCATGGCACGGGCGCTTTCGCTGGCTCGCGATTACGCCACGCGCCGCCAGGCGTTCGGCAAGCGACTGATCGATCAGCCGCTGCATGCGCAGACTCTCGCGGACATGCAGGCCGAATTCGAAGGCGCGTTTGCGCTCACCTTCGAAGTGGCGCATCTGCTCGGACGAGTGGAACACGGCGTGGCGCAGCCGCATGAAATCGCCCTGCTGCGACTGCTCACGCCCTTGGCCAAGCTGTGGACCGGCAAGCTGGCAGTGAAACTGTGCTCCGAAGCACTCGAGTGTTTCGGCGGCGCCGGCTATATCGAAGACACCGGCCTGCCCCAGCTGCTGCGCGATGCGCAGGTCTATGCGATCTGGGAAGGCACCACCAACGTATTGTCGCTGGACAGTCTGCGCGCGCTGGCTGGGGAGAATCTCGGCGCCTTGCGCACGGCGATCGAAGGCTGGCTGGCCGACAGCATCGATGCGCACGCGCGGCAGGAAATCCATCGGGCACTGGATGGTGCCGGTGCCTACCTGCACTCGCGGGCCGACGAGCGGGCGTCGCTGGAAGCCGGCGCCCGTGGACTGGCGATCTCCCTCGCCCGCTGCACCGCGGCGGCCCTGCTGGCGCGTCATGACACGTGGTCGGCCCCGCATGGGCATGCGCGTATGGGGGCTACGCTGCGGCGTTTCGTGGCGCATGGATTGGCACGTTTCTCCACCGCCGACGCTACCGATACCGCTTTGTTACTCGGCCCGCACTGAATCGCTGCCCTTGTGGGAGCGCACCCTGTGCGCGACTGGCCGTGCCTGGACTGAGGCGGGCCGTTCGCGCACAGGGTGCGCTCCCACAAGGGCGTGAGGGGCCTCAGGCTGAGCCTGGGCATGCGGAGATCGGTCGTTGGCCCTAAAATACCGGCCTCCCCCACCCTGGCGACTCCCGACCATGCAGCATCTGACCATCGTCACCACAGGCGGCACCATCGACAAGATCTATTTCGACGACAAGTCGGACTACAAGATCGGCTCGCCCCAGATCGGCGACATCCTCAGCCAGCTGGGCGTGGCGTTCCAGTTCGACGTGATCCCGATCCTGCGCAAGGACAGCCTGCACATGGGCGACGAGGATCGCGCCCTGGTGCGTTCCACCATCGAAGCGCAGCCGCATCGCCACGTGCTGGTCACGCACGGCACCGACACCATGGTCGAAACCGCACGCGAACTGGCCAGCATCAAGGGCAAGGTGATCGTGCTCACCGGTGCGCTCAATCCGGCGCGCTTCCAGGGTTCCGATGCGGTGTTCAATATCGGCTGCGCCGTGGCCGCCGTGCAGACCCTGCCCGATGGCGTGTACATCACCATGAACGGCCGCGTGTGGGACCCGTCCAAGGTGCGCAAGAACCGCGACGCCAATCGCTTTGAAGAGAACAACGGCTGATTGCCACGCTATCGCTGCAAAGAGAAAGGCCCGGCCATCACTGACCGGGCCTTTTGCTTTTACAACACCGTGATTACTGCACGTTGAGATTTACATCATCGAGGACGAACGAGGTCTGCTCGGACGAATCCTCCGTGCCGGTGAACTTGATCGTCACCGTCTGTCCGATGTACGCGCTGAGATCGAAAGTCGCGAGCGAGTAACCCGCCGCTGCGTTGAGATTCGAGTACGTGACCAGCGTCTTCAGCAAGGTGCCGCTGCTGTTGAGCACTTGCACGGTGAGTTTGTCGTACGCCGTGGTCCTGGTGGTCTCGGCGGTATCGATGTGCAGGTAGTAGGTCAACGTAGCCGAGCTCTTGCCGCTGGGAATGGTCACCTTCTGCGACGCCGTGTCGGTGTGCGCGCTGCCGTAACCGTCCAGCCACACGAACCAGGTGCCGGCATGCGCCGTCTCGCCGCTGCAGGTGCTGTTGCTGCAGAGCGCGCCGGAGCTGATCGTCCACGGGGTGGCCGCGCCGGTTTCAAAGCCCGGGTTCACGATCAGCTGCGACGGCGTACCGCCGCCCGTCACCGTCACCGACGAGGTCTTGCTCGAGGTCTTGGCGCTGACGCCATCGGTCACCGTCTCGGTGACGCTATACGTGCCGGCCGCGGCATAGGTGTGGCTCGGGCTCGCGGTTGTAGCGCTGCCGCCATCGCCGAAGGTCCACGAGTACGAGGAGATGCTGCCGCCCGTATCGGTCGAGCTGTCGGTGAAGTTGGCGGTGAGGCCATTGGTGACAAAGCTGAAGTTCGCCGTCGGCGTGCCGCCCGTGCCGCCGCCGCCACCGCCCCAGTACTGAGTGACGTAGCTGTTGAACTTGGCGATGTCGAGCGAGCCCCAGCCGGTGGCGTTGTCGTAGCCGGCCTTGGCCGTGTAGCCGTTGCCGCTGTAGCCATTGTTGCCCGAGGTGACGTCATGCAGCGGCGTGGCGTCGGTGGGGAAATGCGCGTACATGTTCTGGGTCGGCAAGCCCAGTGTGTTGTTGTTGGCCGAGAGAATGCGCGCCCAGATGCCGACGAAAATCGGCGAGGCAAGGCTGGTGCCGCCGATCTGGTAGGTCTGGCCCTGGATCACGATGTTGGCGCCAGTGGATTGCGCTGCATCGAACGCCACGTCGGGCACCTGACGCTTGGTCACTGACGAACCCAGCGCAGAGGTCTGCCAGCTGGGTGCGGCTTCGAACAGACTCACGCCGCCACCGGTGGCCCACAGGCGCTTGTTGTTGTCGCCATTGTTCGGATCGACGGCAGCCAGGCCTTCGTTCCACACCGTCTCGCCCGACCACGTGGTGCCCGTGGTGCTGAGCGTGGTGCCGCCGACCGCCACCACGTTCGGCGAACTGGCGGGCTCGCTCACGGAGTAATGGGTGAGCGAGATTTTCACCGTGCCCGCGGAGTTCGCGACGTAGCCCGGGGCACCTTCGGTCGGATCGCTGGACCACTGGTACACACCGGCATCGCCCGAAGCGATGGAGAAGGTCTGACCCTGCGCCACCGCCTGCGCGAAGATCGCATCGTCGGCCGACTGCGTGCCTGAGCTATTGGCCGCCGATTCGTCCTCGCCCAGCGACACGTTGATCACCTTCGCCGTGTTGTCGGTCACCGCGCGGTTGTACGCCGCGGTGATGGCCGCATCGGTGAGGCAGCTGTCGTTGGCGCAGTTGGGCGCGGAGTAGAAGATCAGCGTGTTCACGCCGCCAGAGGTACCGGTGATGGTCTGGCTATCCAGGTTCCATTCGCCGTCGCCATCGGGATCGTCCGCATAGGCCTGGCTGCCGGTCTTCACCACTTGCGTGTTCACCGTGCTCATGCCGGCGCCGGTAGTGAAAGTTTTCAGATCGGCAATGGTCTGGGTCATGTCACCCCAGGTGATGATGCCGACCTTGGTGGACGATGCCGTCGGCGTGCTGCCTGCGTCGTAGATCGCGGGGAAATCCTTGGGGCTGTGCGAGGTCTGCACCGCCGCGGCCTGGATGCCGACGTTGTTCGCGTTCGCATGCACCGGCCCCACGATGTGATGCATGGTGTGCGGCACGTTGAGGTTCTGCAGGCCGAGCACGGCGTTGACGATGCCACCGAGCGCAGCCGGCACCTGCACGGCCGAGTCGTTGGCGATGCGCTGCTTGCCGCCAAAGGCGAAGGTGCGCATGGTGGTGCGGAAGGCCGCGTTGACCGAGGTGGCGTTGCCATCGGCCTCGATCAACATGTTGTTGGGCGACACCTGCACATGGTTGAAGCCTGATTGGCGCAGATGCGCCAGCACTTGCGCCACCTGATCGTCGGTGGGCGCATAGCGTGCCTTGAACTGCGCAGGCGTGAGGAACTGATGGAACTGCGCGCTGGCGGGATCGTTCACTGCGTGCAGGAACCTCTCCAGTTCATCCACGTTGCGCAGGTTGAGGCTGAGCGCCACATGCACCGGCTTGCTCGCTTCCAGCGGCGACACCGTGGCCGCGTCGACGGTGGGCGAGCCGTGCATGCTCAGTGTCCAGGTGCTATTGCCTGCCGCCGCCGTGGTGGCTGCGGTGCTTAGCCCAGACGAGCGGCTGATGGCCGCCTGGGTGCGGACGCCTACCCAGGCATCGTTGGTCGCCGCATGCAGCGACCCTGCCATGGCCATCGACATCGCCATCGGCAGCAGTGCCTTGCGAATCGCCTTTCCCCGCAAATCGATACGAACAGTCATTCTTGTCTCCTTGACGTTTTTGAGGACGAACCGACCCGATGCGGTGCGATGCACCACATGCATGAAGGCGCCGCTGTGCGCGGCCTCGGGTCTCGTGACTGTGCTGCGATCCGATAGACGTCCGGGCCTGCTTTCCCCCTGCCATTCCATGGAACGGCACGCCCGAACGAAGACTCGCTAAACGACGCCCACCGCGCGAATGCCGGTGCCCTCGTCGCCAAAGGACCATCCGTCAACCCTCCCGCTGACGGATTAATTGACGCTAATCAAGAAAATTCGATGCGTCAATGACAGCAACGCATGCCTGAAAATCCGCGATAAACAGCAATTAGCTGCGATCGATTGCGTTGATTCGTTTTTTCATGCGTTTTCTTGCACCAAGCGGACAGCCACAGGAACGCAATTAATTTCCCGACTGATTAAACACTTATAAAAAGTGGTGATGCCGTTCTCAATATCAGGATGAACATCACATTGGCGCTCTGGCGCGAGTTATATCGATTCGAAAATTTTGGCCTTCAACCCGGCGTCTTTCAGCTCGAAAGCGAAGGCGCGAAAGTTATTGCGCAAGCGCCGCAGCAAGCTCTACACGCCATGCTGACGAAGCTAACTCCCGGCTAAATCCGGACCCTGCCGACGAGCTTGCCGAACACGACAAAACAGACTGCGGAGTGCAGCCTGTCGTCGCCGCGAGTGGGCGCAGCGATCTGTATCAAACGTATCGAACGCAAACGATCGGCGCACGGCGCGATGCCGTGCACA
The DNA here is from genome assembly GCF_052114725.1 of Dyella sp. 2YAF14. Taxonomy (NCBI): domain Bacteria; kingdom Pseudomonadati; phylum Pseudomonadota; class Gammaproteobacteria; order Lysobacterales; family Rhodanobacteraceae; genus Dyella; species Dyella sp. 2YAF14. The sequence goes on from NZ_JBFRFH010000005.1 coordinate 12,224, forward strand.
TCATCGATTCAACAGGAAACACGCCGGCGTTGCGGCGTCAGAGCATGCCCGTTTCGAGCTTGGCCGCATCCGACATCATGGAATGATTCCACGGCGGATCGAACACCAGGTCCACGTCGGCTTCGGCGACGGTGGGGATGAGTTCGAGCTTGGTGCGCACGTCGTCGACAAGGATGTCGCCCATGCCGCAGCCCGGTGCGGTCAAGGTCATTTTCACGTAGACCTTGCGCTGGTCGGGAGCCGGATGCTCCACGCTCACGTCATAGACCAGGCCGAGCTCGACCACGTTGATCGGGATTTCCGGATCGAACACGGTGCGCAGCTGCTGCCACACGAGCGCTTCGACGTCCGAGTCGCTGGCATCGCTGGCCAGTTCGATCGGCGGCGGCGGTTCCTTGCCCAGCGCGTCGGCATCGTTGCCGGCGATGCGGAACAGGTTGCCTTCCACATAGACGGTGAAGCTGCCGCCCAGCGCCTGGGTGATGTAACCGATCTGGCCGGCCGGCAGGCTGACCGTTTCGCCCTGGGGCACCATGACTGCCTGGCAGTCGCGCTCCAGGGTGAAAGGTTCGCTGCTTAGACTGAAACCGCTCATGCCGATCCTGCCAACTCTCATCGTTGGGCGCGGCCTTCGCCACGCCAAGCTGTCTATTATGCCGGTTGACGACCGGTCATGCCGACGAAATCAGGTCGCGCCGCCTCAATCTCAAGGGGGACGCGGCGTCACGGGACTTCAGGCCGGGGACAGCGACGTGCCGCCGCGCGCTATCATGAGAGTTTTACGCCCGGGAAATACCGTGTCCGCCGTCCAGTTTGTCGCTTGCCGCTCATGAAGGTGCGGGCCACCTTTTCCCTGTTGTTCGCGCTGGTGAGCGCCCTGATGCTGGGGCTGGCTGCCGGGGCGGTCTGGATGGTTCCGACGCTCTACTCGCGCCACCCCCTGCCCTGGCTGGCGCTGCCGGCGGGCTGGCTGCTGGGCAAGGCCGTGCGCCATTGGGTTCGCCCGGCCGGCGGTCATGCCGCCCTTCTGGCCGCCACGGCGACCTTCGTCGCGGTGCTCTACGTCAACGTGCTGACGGCCGCGGCCCGCATTTCCGGACTCATGGGCCTGGGCCTGATCGATTCGATGCGCACGGCCGGTCTGGGCCTGCTGCTCCAGCTCGCCGAACTGGGTTGCACGCCCGTCGACGACGTCTGGTTCCTTGCCGGCATGGGCATCGCTGCCTTCGTCGCATTCCGCCACGACCAGCCCCCGAAGACCGGCGGCTGATCGGGCCTCAACTCTCCAGCGTCTTCAGCGCGGCGACCAGTTCACTGGCAGCCGCCTGGCCATCGCCGTAGAGCATGCGTGCGTTGTCCGCGTAGAACAGCGCATTCTCGATGCCGGCAAAGCCGGTGCCCTTGCCGCGCTTGACCACGATCACCTGCCTGGCGTCGGCCACATCGAGGATGGGCATGCCGTAGATCGGCGAGGACGGATCGGTCTTGGCCAGCGGATTGACCACGTCGTTGGCGCCGATCACCAGGGCCACGTCGGTCTGCGGGAATTCGGGATTGATGTCGTCCATGTCGGCGATCAGGTCATAGGGCACACCCGCTTCCGCCAGCAGCACATTCATGTGACCAGGCATGCGGCCGGCCACCGGATGGATGGCGAATTTCACCTTCACGCCGCGCTCGATCAGCAGCTTGGCGAATTCCCACACCTTGTGCTGCGCCTGGGCCACGGCCATGCCGTAACCGGGCACGATCACCACGCGCTCGGCGTAGGCCATCATCACCGCCGCATCGCTGGCCTCGATGGGTTTCTGGCTGCCGGCAATCTCCTGAGCCGCACCGCCGGCTGCGCCAAAGCTGCCGAACAGCACGTTGCCGATCGAGCGATTCATCGCCTTGGCCATCAGCTGGGTGAGCAAGGTACCGGCGGCGCCCACCACGGTGCCGGCGATGATCATCGCCTCGTTCTGCAGCACAAAACCCTCGAACGCCACGGCCAGGCCGGTAAAGGCGTTGTAGAGCGAAATCACCACCGGCATGTCCGCGCCGCCGATCGGCAGGGTCATCATCAGGCCGAACAGCAGGGCCAGCCCGAAGAAGGTGACGATCAGCGGCATGCTCAAGTGGCCGCTGGCGATCATCCCGCCCAACACCACGGCGGCACCCAGCACCAGCAGGTTCACCACCCGCTGTCCCGGGAAGACGAAGCGGCGGTCCAGCCAGCCCTGCAGCTTGGCAAACGCGATCAGGGAGCCGGAAAAGCTGACCGAACCGATCAGCGCACCGAGTACGGCCAGCACCAGTTGCGCCGTGCCGGGGGTATCGGCCCCGCTGGCCGTGAACTGCCCGCCATCCAGCAGGGTCACGGCGTTGCCGGCATAACTGAACAGCTCGGCGGCGCCGATCGCTGCCGCCGCGCCGCCGCCCATGCCGTTGTAGAGGGCGACCATCTGCGGCATGTCCGTCATGGCCACGCGCCGTCCCGACCACCAGGCCGCGGAGACGCCGATCAGCACGGCAGCCAGGATCAGCCCCCGGTTGTGCAGGTCCGGCAGGGCGAAGGTGGCCAGCACCGCCACCAGCATGCCCACCCCGGCCCACACGATGCCGCCCCGCGCCGAACGCGGGGAGCTCATGCGCTTGAGACCGAGGATGAACAGCAGGGCAGCGAGGAAGTAACAGGCCTTGATCAGAACCGGCAGCCAGGCCATTACTTCGCCTCCTTGCCGGCGCTGGGCTTGCTGGACTTGAACATCTCCAGCATGCGTTCGGTCACCACATAACCGCCGGCGGCATTGCCGGCACCCAGTAGTACCCCGATAAATCCGATCGTCATCTCGAACGGGGTCTGGGCGTGGCCTAGCGCTATCATGGCGCCCACCAGCACAATGCCGTGGATGAAGTTGGAGCCGGACATCAACGGCGTGTGCAGAATGACCGGTACCCGGGCGATGATCTCGTATCCCGTGAAAGCGGCCAGCATAAAGACATAAAGCGCCAGGAAACCGTCGAGCATGACCCCTCCCCGCCAGGACATCGGTGTAGCCGCACTATACGGTTGCGGGTCAACGCGTGCGAGCGTCGGACGTTGATAGCAGAGGACGTACCGATGGAGTCTCACGATGGCCGAGCCGACGAACCGGATGAGGACGGCATGAACAGCGCCGTCTCCACGCTCGATACCGAGTTGTTGGCGGAGGACGTTCGGGCGGCCCCCGCGTCGATGAACGCCTTCCTGGCCCAGGTGGAACGCCGCGCCTTTCGCATGGCCGAGCTGAACCTGGGGCACCGCGAAGATGCCATGGACGCCGTCCAGGACGCCATGTTGAGGCTGGTCAAGCATTACAGCGAAAAACCCGCGCAGGAATGGACCCCCCTGTTCTGGGGCATCCTGCGCCGGCGCATCGTGGATCTACAGCGTCGCCGCAAAGTGCGCTCGATCATGGTGGGCTGGCTGGGCGGGAAGGATGATGACGGCGAAGATCTGCCCGCCTGGGAACCGGCTGACACCGGCCCCGGCCCGCTGGAGCGCCTGAACGATGCACAGTCGTACGCGGATATGGCGGCAGCCGTGAAACTGCTGCCCCAGCGTCAACGCGAAGCTTTCATGCTGCGCGTGCTGGAAGGCCTGGATGTGGCGGAAACCGCCCAGGCCATGGGATGTTCGGAAGGGAGCGTTAAAACACACCTGTCGCGCGCGCTGCAACGTCTGCGCGACCAACTGGAGGCATGGCGATGAATGCGCCTGACAACCACTTCGAACGTCGCGCCCGTGAGCTGTATCGCGAGGCTTCGCGCCAGCTCGACCCGGCCGTGGCCGCCCGCCTGCGTGCAGCCCGACGCGACGCGCTAGCCAAAGCCGACAAGTCCTCGCTGGCGCACCGACTGCTGCAGCTGCTGCTGCCGGCAGGGGCGTTTGCCGCCATCGCGTTCGTCGCTTTGTTCATGTCTTCGCCGGTGCAGCGCCCCACCACCGTCAAGCCCGCCGGCGCCAGCCAGGTCGTGGATGTCGACGGCGAACTGCCGCCCGATGCCGCTGCTGCCGATCCGACGCTGTACCAGAACCTGGATTTCTACGGCTGGTTGGCCAAGAACAGCGATAGCGAGGCGAGCAGGTAACCATGCGTCGATGCCGTGTTTTCATGTCGCTGTTGTTAGTCCTTGGACTCAGCGGCATCGCCACTACCACGATGGCCCAGCAGAATCCGCCGCCGCCGGGCGCGCAGGATAGTTTTCCGCATGGGCCGCCAGGTGGCGGGGCTTTTCCGCCCGACTTGCCGCGGGGCGATATGCCTCCCGGCCCACCGCCTGGCACACCGCCGGGGCCGCCGCCGCAACCGCGCCCGTGGCAGAGCCTGTCGCCGGACGAGCGCACGATCCTGGCTCCGTTGGCTGACAAGTGGAATACGTTCCCGCCGGAGCGCCAGGCGCACATGCTGCAGCGTGCCCAGCAGTGGCGGTCGTTGCCGCCCGACCAGCGCGAGGCGATCCGCCAGCGCATCGACCAGTGGCAGAAGATGACGCCGGAGCAGCGCGAACAGGCCCGCGAGAACAGCAAGCGCTTCCAGCAATTGCCGCCGCAGGAGCGTGAGCAACTGCACGCCGCCTTCCAGCGCTTCCAGCAGCTGTCGCCCGATCAGCGCGAGCAATTGCTGCGCCAGTGGCATAGCGAAATGCGCGATCGCCCGATGGGTCCGCCGCCCAAGGGACCCCCTGGCGGCGGTCCCAGGCACTGAATCGAAAAGCCCCGCGATGCGGGGCTTTTTTACCTGCGTTGCGTCAACCCTGAAAGTGGGGCTCGCCGTTGCGCGTGACGCAACTCTTGGCGATCAGCTCATCGTTGAAGTCGGGCGTCAGCGCGCCGCCTTGCAACATCAGTTCGACGAAGTTGTACACGTTGCGCGCGATCATCTCCGAGGCATGCAGCGGTGCGCCGGCCGGCAGGTTGAGCGGGCCCAGGATCACCACGCCGTTGTGCTCCACCCGCTCGCCCGGCTGGGTCAGCTCGCAATTGCCGCCGCCCTCCGCCGCCAGATCCACGATCAACGCGCCGGGCTTCATGCCATCGACCATCGCACGGGTGACGATCTTGGGCGACGGACGACCGGGCACGGCCGCGGTCGTCACGATCACATCGACGCTCTTCAGATGTTCGGCCAGGGCTTGCTGCTGCGCCGCGCGTTCTTCGGCGGTGAGTTCGCGCGCATAGCCGCCGCTGCCGGCGGCGCTCACGCCCAGCTCGATGAATTTCGCGCCGAGCGATTCCACTTGCTCGCGCGTTTCGGGCCGCACGTCATAGCCTTCCGTCTGCGCGCCGAGCCGGCGTGCGGTGGCGATGGCTTGCAGGCCGGCCACGCCGGCGCCGATCACCAGCACGCGCGAGGGGCGGATGGTGCCGGCGGCAGTGGTGAGCATGGGAAAGAATTTGGGCGAGGCTTCCGCCGCGATCAGCATGGCGCGATAACCAGCCACCGCCGCCTGTGAGCTGAGCACGTCCATCGCTTGCGCACGCGTCGTGCGCGGCAGCAATTCCAGCGCGAAAGCCGTCAGGCGCTGCTTGCCCATGGCCACGATACGTGCCGCCGCGCCGTAGGGACGCAACTGGCCCACCACCACCGCGCCTTCGCGCAAACGCGCCCACACGCTGTCGTCGGGAGGGAGCACGCAGGTGAACACGTCGGCCTGCGCCAGCACGCTGTCGGCATCGGCGAATTCGACATCGGCATAGGTGCTGTCCGGGAAACCGGCGGCTGCGCCGGCACCGCGTTCCAGCAGCACGCGCACGTCCTTGCCACGCAGCTTCCTGGCCACTTCCGGTGTGATCGCGACGCGGCGTTCGCCAGCGGCGGTTTCGCGCAATGCAGCCACGGTGATCGGCATCGTGCATCCTCTGCGAGAGTGGTGAACCTGCAGGCATCCTATCTGAAGGCCCGTCAGACCGACCACCGCCCTCTTGCAGTCATTCGGCCAAGGGAGTTAACTGGCCCGCCACCGGTACGCAAACCGCGTAGGCAAGCAGTTCCGGTGGGGATCGTGCTATGGAGATCCCGATGACTGCTGTCGTTGTTCCCGATATCCTGCTGAACCTGGCGCGCCAGGCGCGTGAAAACGCATACGCGCCCTACTCCCGCTTCCTTGTTGGTGCTGCGCTGGTGACCCACGACGGCCGTTATTTCAGCGGCTGCAATGTGGAAAACGCCTCGTACGGCCTGTGCAATTGCGCCGAGCGCACGGCATTGTTCTCCGCCGTGGCCGCCGGCTGCCGACCGGGCGATTTCGCCGCCATGGCCGTGATTGGCGATACGCCGACGCCGATCAGCCCCTGCGGTGCCTGCCGCCAGGTGATGTCCGAGCTGTGCGACGAGGCCACGCCGGTGTGGCTGGGCAATCTGGCCGGCGCCGTGCAGGAAACCACGGTGCAGGCGCTGCTGCCGGGGTCGTTCCGATTGGCCAGCTGAGGCGTTGCAAAGGACGGTGAGCGAGACGTGAGCGGTCCACGCCGCTTCTCTCGCTCCCCTCGGGGCTTTAGCATCAGGGTTTGGCCTCCCCGGACCTCCCCATGTCCCACGATCTTTCCCTGCTGCAGCAGCGCCATTCGGTTCCGTCCCGTCAGCTGGGCGAACCGGGCCCCGATGCGGCCACGCTGCAGACGCTGCTCGAAGCGGCCATCCGCGTGCCCGACCATGGCAAGCTCGAGCCGTTTCGCATCATCCTGCTGCAAGGCGACGCCAAGCTCGCCTTCGGTGAGCGGATGGCCACGCTGTCGCTGCAGGTCAATCCCGACATGGCCGATTCCAAGCGCGAGAAAGACCGCACGCGCTACGACTTTGCGCCGCTGGTGGCGGTGGTGGTCGCGCGGCTGGATGCGCAGAGCAAGGTGCCGGTGATCGAGCAACAACTGTCCGCCGGCTGCGTGGCTTACAACCTGTTGTTGGCTGCACAAGCGCTGGGCTTTGGTGCGCAGTGGCTCACCGGCTGGGCCGCTTATCATCGCGATGCGGCGGCCGTGCTTGGCCTGAAGGACAACGAAAGCGTCATCGGCTTCGTGCATATCGGCACGCCGCAGATCGACGTGCCCGATCGCGAGCGGCCGGTACTCGCCGAGGTGGTCAGCACATGGACGCCATGAGCCGTCCAGCCGTCCATCTGGTGGATGGCAGTCTCTATGTGTTCCGCGCCTGGCATTCCATGCCGGATGAGTTCCACGACGCCGATGGACATCCGGTCAACGCGGTGCACGGCTTCACCCGCTTTCTTTGCGAACTGCTGGAAAAGGTCAAACCCGAGCACCTGGCGGTGGCTTTCGATGCCTCGCTGACCACCTCGTTTCGCAACGCGATTTATCCGGCCTACAAGGCCAATCGCGAGCTGCCGCCGCCGGATGTGGAGCGCCAGTTCGTGCTGTGCCGCGAAGTGACCCAGGCCTTGGGCATACCGGTGCTGATCGACCATACCTTCGAAGCGGACGATCTGATCGGCAGCGCCTTGTGGACGTTGCGGGCGCACGGCATGCGCAGCGTGATCGTGTCGGCCGACAAGGATTTCGGCCAGCTGCTGGGCGAGTTCGACGAGCAATGGGATTACGCGCGCAACCTGCGCTGGGGCCCTGCCGGCGTGCACGAGCGCATGGGCGTGCATCCGCACCAGGTGGCCGACTATCTGGCGCTGTGCGGCGATGCGGTCGACAACATCCCCGGCGTGCCCGGCGTGGGCGCCAAGACGGCGGCGGCCTTGCTCGCCCATTTCGGCAGTCTCGATGCGCTGCTCGATCGCGTGGACGAGGTGCAGTTTTTGCGCATACGTGGCGCCGCCAGTTGCGCGGCGAAGCTGCGTGAGCATGCGGAGGCGGCTCGGCTGTATCGGCGTCTCACGCGGATTGCGCTGGATGCGCCGGTGCCGACGGAAGCGGATGCCCTGCGGCGCTTGCGTGGGGAAATGGAGGCGATGGATGCGTTATGTGAGCGGCTGCGTTTTGGGCCGCTGACGCGGACGCGGTTGAGGGCGTTGTTGAGCTAGAGGCGGCCTGGCCTATCGCTGTAGGAGCGCACTTGTGCGCGACCGACCTGCGAAGGGCGGCCCTTCGGTCCGCGGTCGCGCACAAGTGCGCTCCTACAAGGGGATCGAATCGCAGTAGCATGAGGGCATGCAAGGCGTGCCTTCCACTTTTTCATCGCAGCGCGACGAAGCCGAGTTTCGGCTGGTGGCGCATCGACCGGGCGTGGAGCTTTATCGCGCGCACATCGTGCGTCACGCATTCGATCCGCATACCCACGATGGCTTCGGCCTGGGTGCGATCGAATCGGGGGTGGAACGGTTTCGCTATCGCGGCGCCGATCATCTCGCTCCCGCCGATTCGGTGGTGATGATGAACCCGGATGAGTTGCACACCGGCCGCGCGGAAACGCACGGCGGTTGGCATTACCGCATGGCGTATATCGAGCCATCCGTGGTGGCCGAGGTGATGGGAGAGTCCGCATGGTGGTTCAGCGATGTGGTGCGCGAGGATTTGCCGAGCGCACGACGTGTGACCGAGTTGCTTGATGCGTTGTGGCGGGCTCGTGAACCCTTGGCATTCGACAGTCTGTTGTACCAACTGCTGAGTCAGTTTCGCCGGCATGCGCGGGTGCCACTCAAGGCGACGGATGGACGTGCGGCGCGTTTTGCACCGGTGGTGGATTATCTGCATGAGCATCTTGCGCACCGGCTCACGCTTGATGAACTCGCTGGCGTGGCAGGCCTGAGTCCGTTCCATTTTTTGAGGCAATTCCAGGCTCAGCATCACGCCACGCCGCAGCAGATGCTGATGGCCTTTCGGCTTGCCGAAGCGAAGCGGTTGTTGTCGCGTGGTGAATCGCCTGCGCAGATAGCTGCGGCCGTCGGGTTGACCGACCAGGCGCATCTGACGCGGGCGTTTGCGCGTCGTTATGGGGTGACGCCGGCGCGGTACCAGCGGGCTGTGCGCGCGTAACCAGCAATCCGCCGCTTTTTTGTGGGAGCGCACTCTGTGCGCGACGAATCTCGCCACGAGTGTCGGCTTTCGCGAGGCCCAGTCGCGCACAGGGTGCGCTCCCACAGAAAAGCGGGAACGCTCGGCGGGCGCAATCTCGTACAAGACGGCGGCCGCTCTTAGTGCCACGCTGCCCGCATGTTGAAAGGCACTCTCTACGCGCTCGCCGCCGGCCTGATGTGGGGGCTGGTCTTCGTTAGCCCCCTGCTGCTGCCGGAGTATCCGGCGGCATTGCAATCGGTTGGCCGCTACCTCGCCTTCGGGCTGATCGCCTTGCCGCTGGGCTGGATGGATCGGCGCGCGCTGCGCGTGCTCAGCCGTGCCGACTGGATCGAAGCGCTCAAGCTCGCGGCCATCGGCAACCTGCTCTATTACCTGTGCCTGGCCAGCGCGATCCAGCTGGCCGGCGCGCCGCTGCCGAGCATGATCATTGGCTGCCTGCCGGTGGTCATCGCGATCACCGCCAATCTGCGCTATGGCCATCGCGATGGGCACCTGCCATGGCTTTCGCTGGCGCCATCGCTGGGGCTGATCGCCATCGGCATCGCCTGCGTGAACCGGGCGGAGATCGCCATGCTTGGCCAACCGTCCGGTGCGGACCTGTGGCGCTATGCGCGCGGCGGTTTGCTCGCGGTGGGCGCGGTGGTGTGCTGGACCTGGTATCCGCTGCGCAATGCCGCCTGGTTGCGCCGGCATCCGGATCGCAGCCCGCGCGCGTGGGCCACGGCGCTGGGCCTGGCTACCTTGCCGCTGGCGGTGTGCGGCTATGCCTTGCTGTGGGCTGGGATGAAGATCGCCGACCAACCCTTCGCCATGCCGTTCGGTCCGCATCCCTGGCGCTTCATCGGCCTGATGGTGGCGATAGGCTTGTTCGCCTCGTGGCTGGGCGCGCTGTGCTGGAACGCCGCGAGCCAACGTCTGCCCACGGCGATCGCCGGGCAGTTGATCGTGTTCGAGACGCTCGCCGCGCTTGCCTACGCTTTCATCCTGCGTGGCCATCCGCCCGGCGCGCTCACTCTGGCAGGCGTGGCCCTTCTCATTGCCGGCGTGATGTGGGCCGTGCGCATCAAACCGTTGCCGGTCGAACTGGCGGTGGAGTGATCGCGTGGTTGTGGCCAACCGGAGCGCGCGGCAACATGCATGACTCCCCTCCTGCCACGCGGCCAAGCCGATGAATCAGCCAGACTCCCGCATTCCCGCCGATGCCGACGCACCGGTGGAAACCCTGTACGTCGGCAAGTGGCTCAGCCTGCGCAAGCGCGGGCGCTGGGAGTTTGCCGAGCGCAACAACCCCGGCGGCGCGGTGATCATTCTGGCGGTGACGCCGGAAGACAAGCTGCTGTTCGTGGAGCAGTACCGCGTGGCCATCCGCAAGCACACCATCGAGATGCCCGCCGGCCTGGTCGGCGACCTGCATGAGCATGGCGATGAAGATGTGCTGCTGGCGGCGGGCCGCGAACTGGAAGAAGAAACCGGCTATCGCTGCGCACGCCTGGAGTTCATCCACGAGGGGCCGTCGTCCTCGGGCATGAGCACCGAGATGATCGCCTTCGTGCGGGCCTGGGATCTTGAGAAGGTCGGCCACGGCGGCGGCGACGAGAGCGAGAACATCATCGTCCACGAGGTGCCGCGGGCGCAGGCCGGCCAGTGGCTGTTTGCGCGTGCCGCCGAGGGCTACTCGATCGACCCGAAGCTGTTCGCCGGCCTGTGGTTTATCGAGCACACCCAGCCGAGGGCGTGAAGCTGAACGCAAGCACCAGCGGGGGCTAAAGATTTCGGCGGGGACGCCGATGTGAGTCATGTCGACCCATCCCAACCTGACCACATCATGGATCCCCTTATGAAGAAGACCCTGATCGCCGCCGCTCTGTTCCTGGCCGCTCCGCTGGCCGCCCACGCCGCTTGCGCCCCGACCGATTTCGCCGTGCAGGACTTCAAGATGAAGCTCGTCGGCGCCGGCGCCGCCGCCCGCCTGAGCCTGAGCGGCTCGCTGGTGAACCACTGCGCCGAAGCTGCCGCCGCGCAGATCAGCATCGACGCCAAGGACACCTCGGGCAAGGTCATCCAGAGCAAGAAGGGCTGGCCGGCCGGCACCACCAACATCGGCCCGGGCCAGTCGGTGGAGTTCGATCTGGGCCGTCTGTTCCGCTTCGACCCCGAGATGCAGCAGTACACCGTCGGCGTGGCCGACGTGCGCACCTGGTAAACCTCGCGTTGGTGTAAGCCCCTACGCTTTATTTGCTTTTCTTCGAGGCTCCTCCCGGGGCCTCTTTTTTTGCGCCGGGCTTGAACAAGTGTGACGCAGTTCAAGTTTTCGAGCGTTTGTCCGATATGCTGGGAAGACCCAGACACCGCCTCATCGGAGGCCCAGGGCGCCCTCTCGGCCGGGAGGGACCTGGCACCAGGGAGAGCCATGCATCTCGACATCCCAACCCTGACTCTCGCCTGCCTGCTGATGGGTATCGGTGCGGCGGTTGGCTTTACGTCGTTGATGGCGGTCTTGAACACACAGAAGGTGCTGCGCATCTGGGTGGCCAGCATCTGGATCAATACCCTCGGCGTCACGCTGATCGGATTGCGCAACCACATCCCCGACGTCATTTCGATCGTCGTCGGCAACGGCCTGCTGGTCACCGGCAACATCCTCACGCTCAAGGGCATTGCCCAGCACCTGGGCTTGCCGATGCGCTGGCGCTGGCCGGGCAGTTTCGCCGTGGTCTATACCGGCGCCATCGCTTGGTTCGCCTTTGTCACGCCCAACCTGGGCGCACGTTTGCTGGCCGGCAGCCTGCAGGCGATGGCGTTCAATTTCGCCTATGCGTACCTGTTGCTCCGTTACAGCGAGCCGGACATCCGCAAGAGCTGCCGCATTGCCGGCGCCGTGCTGGTGACCAATGGCCTGTTCTACCTGGCCCGCGTATTCGCTCCGCTGGACCCTGGCGCCAGCCAGAACCTGATGACCGCCGGCATGCCCGTGGCAGCGACCTACGTGGTCGGCATCCTCACCACGCTGGCTTCGTACTTCGCCTTGCTGCAGCTCATCACCGAACGGCTGGTGGTGGACCTGCGCCGCGCGGCGCGCACCGACGGCCTCACCGGCCTGCTCAATCGCAGCGCCATCGTGGCGGAGGGCCGTGCGTCGCTCGAGCGCTGCCTGGAACGCGGGCAGCCGTTTGCACTGCTCATTTTCGATCTGGATCACTTCAAGCAGATCAACGACCGCTGGGGCCATGACGCCGGCGATGCGGTGCTGCGCCACGTGGCACAGATGCTGCGCAAGGCGGTGCAGCGGCCCGATTACCTGGCCAGTCGCTACGGCGGCGAGGAGTTCGTGGTGGCGCTGCCCGGGGCCACCCTGGTGCAGGGACTGGAGACGGCCGAGCGCCTGCGGCTCGCACTGACGCATTCGCATGCGCACATGGGCGAGCAGACCATCCCGGTCACCGCCAGCATCGGCGTCGCGGTGGCGCGGCAGGGCACGCGTTTCGAGCATCTGGTGCGCCAGGCCGACCAGGCGATGTATCGCACCAAGTTCGATGGCCGCAACGGCGTCAGTTTCGCGGGCGACCACGATGCGCGGCTGGCCGAAGCGGGCGATTCGCGCTGCTGACCGGCCGTCGCGCGATCGGTGAAAACGGATCGGCCGGCTTCCTGCTGCAAGCGAAGCCGACCGCCCTCACCGTATCGCCAGTCGAACTTACTTCGCGGTCTTGAGCTCGACCACCAAGGCCTTGGTCGGCGTAGTGCCGGTGTTCTGATTGCTGTGCGTGATCGGCTCGCTATAGATCGCCTCGCCGGCCTTGCGTTCCATCTCGGTCACCTTGCCGTCGGCGCTGGTGCTCTTCGCCTTGCCGCCCGTCTCGAAATAGACGACGTTGGCCGGGTGCGAATGCATCGGCAACGATTCCCCTGGTTTCAACCAGACTTCAATGACCCGTACCTGATCGTTGTCGATCAGCACTTTGGTGTTTTTGGGTGCCACCTTGACCATGTCCTGGGCGCATACCGATCCTGCAAAAACGCAGGCCAGCGCCAGCAACGCACACTTCATGCTGCACGAAACGGAAGTCTTCATCACACGTCCTCCAGCAGTTCGACGACGTCGGTAAGGCTTCCGCGAATGCGCGGAAACCTGCGTTTGGACGTCCTTTTCCGTGGTGGGCGGAACGCCCACCTCATGCCCCTGCATGGATCCGAATACTGGCAAGGCGACGCGCGCTGTCGCAACGCGTCACGATCGTGTGCATGCGCAAGTCGAGGGGGCGGAAGCGACGACGTGTGCCTTGAAAATGCCGGAAACGACAAGCTCGGGAAGGATGCTCCCGATGTCCGCAGAAACCTACGCCCCGTCCGTGGCAGCGTCAATTGAGCGGACGGCCGAGCGAGCAATGCGCCAACCAGCCTCCGCCCGGCACCGGACTGCCGCGTAGCCGACGTAAGGTTCAGGCAACCCTTACACGCATTCCTGGCATCGATGGGCAAGTTTCTCGGCTATGCTCCTCTCGCTTCCCGGGGGGGGAGGCAAAGCAGGGGAATCCAAGCTATGCATGACGAGACCATGGCCTCGGGCGTGTACTTGCCCGAGATTGACGTCGCACCACCGGCCTTACCCGTAGGCAAGACCCGCCGCCTGGAGTTCCGCGGCAACGCCAGGGACTATTTCCGCATCTGGATCGTCAACGTGGTCCTGAGCCTGGTCACGTTAGGCATTTATTCGGCCTGGGCCACCGTGCGCACCCGCCGGTACATGTATGCCAACACCGTGCTTGCCGGCACGCCGTTCGAATACCTGGCGCGGCCCATCCCGATCCTCAAGGGACGCCTGCTCACCGCGTTGATCTTCGCGGCCTATGTGCTGGGCGGCCAGTTCTACAAACCCGCGCAGGTCGCCGCCGCGCTGGTCATCGCCGTCTTCATGCCGTGGATGATCGTCAAGAGCCTGATGTTCCGCGCGCGCTACTCCTCGTGGCGCGGCCTGCGTTTCTACTTCACCGACGATTACGGTGGCGCCTACAAGTGGTACCTGGGCGTGTACTTTCTGATGGGCATCCCGTTCCTGGGCTTTTTCCTCGCGTCGCTGGCCGGTCACTCCGGCTTTGGCATCGCGCTGGCGTTTGGCGGCGTGGCGGTGATCGCGCCCTGGATCAAGGGCCACCAGCAGGAATGGATGGTCGAGAACCATCACTTCGGCGGCAAGTCGTTCAAGTTCTCGGCCGAGGTCAGCGACTACTACCGCGTTTACGTCAAGACCGCCGGCGTGGCGCTCGCATGGCTGCTGCCCACGATGGCGCTGATGACGGGCATGTTCTTCGCCTTCAAGAGCCAGCTTGCGCTCCACCCCAAGGCACCGCCGCTGCTTGTTGGCGCCATGGTCTACGCCTGCATGGCGCCGTTCTATCTCGGTGCCTGGACCTTCATCCACACGCAGATGACCAATCTGCTCTACAACAACGCGCATCTGGGTTCGTACCGCTTCCGCTCAACGCTGGGCTACTGGGAGATGTTGGGTATCTACCTCACCAATGGCCTGGCCGTGCTTTGCACGATCGGCCTGGCGATGCCGTGGGCGCGCATACGCCTGGCGCGCTACCGTGCAGACCACCTGGACATCGTCGGCGCGGGCGAGCTCGATGATTTCGTGCGCGATGCGTTTGCCCACGGCGAGATCGGCGCTGCGGCGACCGAAATGGATAGCCTGCTGGGCATCGACATCGGCCTGTAAGCGCGATGATCCCGGCAGTCTATTTCGATGGACGATCCACACGCGCCATACCGGTGACGGTATGGCGCGAAGACTCGCTGTTGCATTGGCACACCCGGGGTCGCACGCAGAGCTGGCAGGCGTCGCTGGATGCCTTCGAACCCAGCGCACGGGTGATCGGCCTGCCCTACGCGTTGCGCCTGGCCGATGGTGCGTACTTGCAGGTCGATCACGACGTGCTGCCCGACGACTGGTTTCCCCGTCACCACCGGCTTGAGCGCGTGGTCGACTGGCTGGAGCGCAAGTGGCCCGCGGCGATGGCCGGTATCGTGATCATCGTGGCGGCTTTGGCCGGCTTGTTCGAGTTCGGCGTGCCGTGGGCGGCTGATCGCATTGCCTCACATCTCCCGGCCACGCTTGAACACAGCATGGGCAAGCAGTCGTTGGCCGCGCTGGAGGGCCGTCTGTTGATGCCCACCACGCTCAAGCCCGAGCAGCAAGCGCACTATCAGGCCGTGTTCCAGCACTTTGTGCAGGGTATTCACGGCCTGCCCGAGGTGCGCCTGCGTTTTTACACGGCGCCGGCCATCGGCGCGAACGCATTTGCCATGCCCGATGGCAGCGTGGTGTTCACCGATGCGCTGATCAAGGAGCTGCCGGATGATCAGGCCTTCACGGCCGTCCTTGCGCATGAGCTGGGCCATCAGGCGCACCACCACCTGTTGCGCGAGGTGTTGCGCAGCTCAGGCGTGTTCATCGTCGCCGGCATGCTGATGGGTGATGTCACCTCGCTCGGCGGCGTGACGGCGGGCGTGCCCATGTTCCTCATCAATGCGCACTATTCGCGCGGATTCGAGGCGGATGCCGATAGCTACGCCTTCGACGCACTCGCACAGCAGGACATCGATCCGGTCGCTTTCGTACACGCCATGCAAGCGCTGGAACGCGCGCATCCGGAGATCAAGGGCGAGGACAAGAGCATGCGCTATGCCGCCAGCCATCCGATGACGGCCGAACGCATCGCCCATGCCGATGCGGCGTCACGCGCGTTTCAGGCGCGTCGACCGGCATCGCAGGCGAAAGGCGTGCACTGAGCGAACGTCAGTGCAGTACGAACAGCTTGTCGAAGCCGGCGACGCGCAAGGTGCCGCGCAGGCCGGTATCCGCGTTGACGATGCGGATCTCCGCGCGATCGGCGCCGGCGTGCTCGCGCAGCAGGAGCAGCATGCCGAGCGCGGAGCTGTCCATGCTGGACACCTCGCCCAGGTCGATAACGTAGCTGCGGGCGGCGCGGCCGCCGAGGCAGGCGTCGTGGAAGGCGCGATGCACGGTGAAGTCGAAGCGCTCGCCCAGCTGCAGGGTCACGCAGTCCAGGTCGGGGTCGTGGTGAACGGTCAGGCTCATGGCTCAGGTCCTCAAAACAATTCGATCTCGCCGGCATCCATCGAGTTCTGCAGCGCCGGGCCGCGCGAACGCAGGCGTGCCTTCTCGCGCTGGATGGCCAGGCGGTTGCGCACGCGCTCGGCGCGCTGCGCCAGCGATTCGGCATCGATCGGGCTGCAGGCGAGCTCCTGGATATCGCGGGTGCATTCGGTGGTGATGTCCTGCAGCTCGACCAGGCGCTGGCGGGTCTGGTTGATCAGCTGGCTCAGGATGTCTTCGAACTGCAGCGAGCGCACCGTGGTGGCCACGTCGGTGCCCAGGCCGCGGTTGATCTCGACCACCTGGTCGGCGACCTTGCTGGTGCGCGCGTCGCTTTCGGTGACGTGCGCCATCATGGCGTCGATGCCGCCCTTGGCCGACAGCGCCACGTTCAGATCCTGCGAGGCCATGGTGCCGACCAGGCCGCGCAACTGCTCCATCGCGGTACGGGCGCGCTCCACGTGGCTGCCGATCTGCTCGTTGAACTGGTTGGAATGGCTGGCCAGGTTGCGGATCTCGCCGGCCACCACCGCGAAGCCGCGGCCGGACTCGCCGGCACGCGCCGCTTCAATGGCCGCGTTGAGCGCGAGC
Source organism: Dyella sp. 2YAF14 (assembly GCF_052114725.1). Lineage (NCBI taxonomy): Bacteria > Pseudomonadati > Pseudomonadota > Gammaproteobacteria > Lysobacterales > Rhodanobacteraceae > Dyella > Dyella sp. 2YAF14. Next base: position 28,942 of record NZ_JBFRFH010000005.1, read on the forward strand.
AGGTTGGTTTCTTCGGCGATGGTGTTGACGTTCTTCAGCAGGCCGAACACCGCGTCCATTTCCTTGGCCATGCCGTCGATGCGGTAGACGATGCGCAGACTTTCGCGCGACATCTGCACGATCATGTCGACGAAGTGCGCGAGCAGGTCGCTGGTGCGCGCGGCGAAATCCTGCACGGAGACGCCTTCGCTCTGGCCGTCGATGATCTGGCGCAGCAGCGACTGCTGCATGCCGGTCTTGCGCGACAGGCCGTCGAAGCCGCCACCCAGTTCCGACACCGCGTCGCGCAGCAGGTCCAGCGCCTGGTGCAGTTCGCGCGTGGCGTGGCCCAGTTCGTCGACCAGCGAGCTGCGCACTTCTTCCAGCGCTTCGCGCACGGGTTCGTGGTGGGCCAGCGAAACGTCGATGACGGGCTCCAGCGCCGGTGCGGCGCGACGCGTCTCGATGATCCAGGCGGCAGTCAGCAGCACGATCACCAACGGGCCCAGCCAGGCCGACGGCCACAGCATGGTCAGCGCCAGCGCGACCGCGCTTGCGGCGAGGCCGGCCACCGGGCGCTTGTGCACAAAGGAGTAGAAAGTATCCATAAGGTATCTGCCGATCAGGTGGCCGACACAGCGGCGCGGGAAACGGGTTGATGCGCCATCGCGAGCAAGCGCGCGGCAATGTGTTCGAGCGGAAGCTTTTCGCTGCTGGCGCCCAGCTTCCAGGCGGCGCCGGGCATGCCCCACACCACCGATGTTTCTTCGTCCTGCACCAGGGTGCGTGCACCGCCCTGTTGAAGTTCGAGCAGGCCGCGCGCGCCGTCGTCGCCCATACCGGTGAGCAGTGCGGCGATCGCCGACTGGCCCACGCTGGCGGCCATGGAGCGGAACAACACGTCCACGCTCGGCTTATGACGATTCACCGGCGGGCCGTTGTGCAGGCGGCACACATACTTGGCGCCATCCCACATCACCAGCAGATGCTGGCTGCCCGGTGCGATATACGCATGGCCGGCCTGGATCGGCTGGCCGTCGCGCGCTTCGCATACGCGCATCGCGGAACACGTGTCCATGCGTGCGGCAAACGGGCCACTGAAGGCGGCGGGAATGTGCTGCGTTATGACGATCGGCGGCGCATCCGGCGGCATTGCTTCAAGCACTACGCGAATCGCTTCGGTGCCGCCGGTGGAGGCACCGATGGCGATGATCGGCATGCCACCGCGCGTACCGGCGCTCTGGGCGCGCGGCAACACGGCATCGGCACTGAGGCGCGGCGGCACATCGAGTTTGCGCACGGCGGTGCGCTGACGCGGACGAGCCAGCGCGGCGAGTTTCACCTTGGCGCAGATTTCCTGTGCGCCTTCGGCAAACGTGCTGGCCAGGTCGTTGCCCGGCTTGGTGAAGAAGTCGACCGCGCCCAGCTCCAGCGCGCGCAGCGTCACTTCCGCGCCTTCCTGGGTGAGCGAAGACACCATCACCACCGGCATCGGACGCAGGCGCATCAGATTCTCGAGGAAGGTGATGCCGTCCATCCGCGGCATTTCCACATCCAGCGTGAGTACGTCGGGATTGAGCTGCTTGATCTTCTCGCGCGCAATCAACGGATCGGCGGCGGTACCCACCACCTCGATGCCCGGATCGCACGAAAGCATGGTCGACAGCAGCTTCCGCACGAGTGCGGAATCATCGACCACCAGGACACGTACTCTTTCCATCGCGTATTCGTCTCGCCTTCGTGGTGCGGCGCGGGTGCATCACCCGCGTCCGCCGGCCCGTGTCGGCGCCAGATGCTTGCAGAGGCCCACCGTGCTGACGCGCATGGCGTCAGAACAGTTCCACCTCTCCCTTTATCGGATCGTTTGCCAAACGCTTGAGATACTGGCGCTCGCCATCCACCAGCACGGCGTCGGTGCGGCCACGCAGCTGGCGCACGCGCGCCTTGCCGCTGGTCGGGAAAAACTGCACATGGCGCGGATGCACGTCGCCCAGGTCTTCCGCGGCCACTTCAAGCCGCTCCGCTTCGAGGTAGCGCCGCACGAAGGCGATGTTGCGCTGGCCGATGTCAGTCATGGTGGCCAGCACGCGGCCGCCACCGAACACCTTCACCACCAGGTTCGCGCGCTGACCGCCCGCCTTGAGGATGGCGTTGATCAGCTGTTCCATCGCGTCGTTGCCGTAGCGCGCCGCGCGGCCGATCGTGTCGGCCCAGCCGCCGCGCTCGCCGCCGATCGGCTCGGGCAACATGAAATGATTCATGCCGCCCAGGCCGCGCACGCGGTCGTAAATGCAGGCGGACACGCAGGAACCGAGCACGGTGGAGATCATTTCCTGCTGGGCGCTCACATAGAACTCGCCCGGCAACACCTTGACCGTCATGCACGACTGCGTCGGGTCCCAGAAGCGGCGCAAGTGTTCAAAGCCCGGCAGCACGCGGGCCGGGTCATACCCTGTGCCCGCGGGGAGCTGGGCAGCTACGACATTCATGTACTGCGTTTCCGGTAGACCGTCCGTCCAATCAGGTCGAAGCTGTCATTGAGTCCGTACATGGACTCAGAGTGTCCGAGGAACAGGTAGCCGCCGTCCGGCAAGAGGCCGGCATAGCGCTGGAACAAACGCTGCTTGGTGGGCTTGTCGAAATAGATCACCACGTTGCGGCAGAAAATCGCGTCGAACGGCCCTTGCATCGGCCAGTCGTGCAGCAGGTTCAGCGGCAGGATGCTGACCAGTTCGCGCAGGCGCGGATTCACGCAGACGTAATCGGCGTACTCGCCTTCGCCGCGCAGGAACCAGCGGCGACGACGCTCCACGCTCACGCCTTCGAGGCGTTCAAGCGCATACACGCCCTTGCGCGCCGTTTCCAGCGCCTGCGGCGACAGATCGGTAGCGAGAATCTTCGCGTCCATCTGCTGCGCGCCGTGTTTCTCCAGCGCCTCGGCCAGCACCATGGCGAGCGTGTACGGCTCCTCGCCGGTGGCGCAGCCGGCCGACCAGATACGCAGGCGGCCACCGTTTTTCTTCTCGCTGATCCAGCGCGGCAGCAGTTCGTCGGTAAGCAGATCGAAGTGATGCGACTCGCGGAAGAACGCCGTCACATTGGTGCTGATCGCGCTCGCCAGCTCGCCGAGCTCCTGCTGCGGATCGCGCCGCAGCAGCTCGCAGTAGGCCTGGAAATCACGCAGCTTCAGGGCACGCAGGCGACGCAGCAAACGACCCTGCACCAGCTGGCGCTTGTGTTCACCCAGCGAGATGCCGCATTGCTCGTAGACGAACGTGCGCAGGAATTCGAACTCGGCATTGCCCAGCGACGGGCCGCCCACGGCCGCCACGCCGGCTTGATTGTCCATCGCGGCAGCCGTGTTCATGCTCAGAACTCCTTCCAGGAACCAGCGTCGGAAGCCTCAGCGCGGACGGCTGCGCGCGGCGCGGGGACGTTCGAGCTGCGCACCGCGGCGAACACGGCCTCGGCTTCGGCCATCACCGACTGCGAGCGCGCTTTCTCGGTCGCCACTTCGGTGCCGCCCTCGCCCAGCTGGAAGAAGCCGACCTGGCGAGCCAGCTCACCGGCCTGCTCCTGCATCGCACGAGCAGCGGCAGCGGCTTCTTCCACCAGCGCGGCGTTCTGCTGGGTCATCTCGTCCATCTGCAGCACGGCGTGGTTGACCTGGTCGATGCCGGCCGACTGTTCCTGCGATGCGGCGGCGATTTCGGCCACGATGTCGGTGACCTTTTTCACGCTGTCGACGATATCGGCCAGCGCCTTGCCGGACTGGTCCACCAGCGACGAACCCACGCGCACCTTCTCCGCGCTGTCGTTGATGAGACCCTTGATTTCCTTTGCCGCACCCGCGCTGCGCTGCGCCAGGTTGCGCACTTCAGTGGCCACCACGGCGAAGCCGCGGCCCTGTTCGCCGGCACGTGCGGCTTCCACCGCGGCGTTGAGTGCGAGCAGGTTGGTCTGGAAGGCGATTTCGTCGATCAGGCTGACGATGTCGGAGATCTTGCGGCTGGAATCGTTGATCTCGCGCATCGCGGAGCTGGCCTGCGCCGCCACTTCACCGCCGTGCTCGGCCTGACGGCGCGTGGCGCTGGCAAGCTGGTTGGCGTGGCTGGCGTTCTCGGCGTTCTGCTTCACGGTGGAGGTCATTTCCTCCATCGACGAGGCGGTTTCCTCGAGGCTGGAAGCCTGTTCCTGCGTGCGCTGGCTGAGGTCGTCGTTGCCGCGGGCGATCTGCTGCGCGGCCGAGCTCACCGAGCCTGCGCCGTGACGCACTTCGCCGACGATGGTGGAGAGGCGCTCGTCCATCGTGCGCAGGGCGTCGAGCAGTTCGCCCAGTTCGTCCTTGCGGGTGACGGCGATCTTGTGACCGAGCTTGCCGCCGGCGATGGCATGGGCGACCTTCACGGCCTGACCCAGGGTGTTGAGGATGGAGCGCATCAGCAGCACGGCCATCAGACCGGCCACCAGCAAGCCGACGATCAGGGCGACGATGCTGACCGTGCGCACGAGGTGGTAGCGGGTCACCTGCGCGTCGTAGATCTGCTTGGCATCGGCGCGTTGTGCGTCGACCAGCTTGGTCAAGGCATCCTGGCGCTGCATCATCAGCGGGCGCACCTGCATTTCCAGCAGTTCGGACGCGCCGGTGTCACCCTGCTTGAGGGCATCGACCAGCGAATCCTTGGCGTCCTTGTAGTCGGCGTCGGTGGAGCGCCAGTCGTTGAACTGCTTCTTCACCGCGTCGCTCATGGGGATCGCGTCGAACTGCTTCTTCAGCGCCTCCATTTCCGCCTGCATCTTCTCGTACTCGGCGAGCTTGGCCTTGACCTGCTCGGGCTTGCTGACCAGCGAGCTTGCTTCGCCCATCAGAATGAACGACATCAGCGAGCGGGTGGAGATCTGCGAGATCAACTGGGCAGGCACGATCTCTTCTTCATAGATCTTGCCCATGCCGTCGTTCTGCTGCTGCATCGAACCGATGCCGATCACGGCGCCGGCGATCAGCATCAGGCCAAGCAGGCCAAGCACCGCGCGCATGCGGTTCCTGACGTTGAGTTCCGGGGCTTTCAGTGCGAACTTCTTCATGTTGGTTCCAATCCTGCGTAAGTCGGTCAGGCCACGGCTTTGACATCGGAGACAGCTGGCAGCGCCGCCTCAAGCATCTGTGCGTCCTGGGGCTGCAACAGCTTGTCCACATCCAGCAGCAGCACCATGCGCTCGCCGGCGGCGGTCAACCCCTTGAGGTATTGCGTATCCACCGTGGTGCCCATGTCGGGCACCGGGCGGATGGCGTCCGGCGTGACATCCAGCACGTCGGACACGGCGTCGACCACCACGCCGAAATTGCGGCCGGCCACGGTGATGATCACGGTGACGGTGGTGGTCCCATAAGCTTCGCGTTCGAGTCCAAAACGCAGGCGCATGTCGATCACCGGCACGATCGCGCCGCGCAGGTTGAGCACGCCCAGCACGTAGTGCGGCGCCTGCGGAATGCGCGTGACCGGCGTCCAGCCGCGGATTTCCCGCACGGCCAGGATGTCGATGCCGTATTCCTCGTGGGCGAGGTTGACGGTGAGGTACTGTGACTGGAGCGCCTCGCTCCGGGTGTTGTCGGACATGTTCGCCTCGTGGTCGGGGCCGCGTGCGAGGCCCCCTATCGGGTTCTGGATCGGCGGTGATGGGGGAAACTTGAGCGGGAAGCGGGTTTTGGGGCCGGGCTGGCCGTGTCCTGTGGGAGCGCACCCTGTGCGCGACGGCATCCGTTTGCCGCGAGGCATAGCCAGGACGTCGCGCACAGGGTGCGCTCCCACAGGGTTCCTACAGGTCAGGTCGCGACGGCCACCGGTCGGCACATGGCAGGCCGCGCGTCACGCATCGGCACCGACGCCTCCGACTGCAACCGGAAGTACCGCACCCGCACCTCCAGCTCATCGGCCTGCTCCTGCATCGCGCGCGCCGCGGCGGCGGCCTCCTCGACCAGGGCCGCGTTCTGCTGGGTGACTTCGTCCATCTGCATCACGGCGCGGTTCACCTGGTCGATGCCCGAGGATTGCTCCTGCGCGGCAGCGGCGATCTCGGCCACGAGGTCGGTCACCTGCTTCACGCTGTCCACGATGCCGGCGAGCACCTCGCCCGATTCGCTGACCAGGGCCGAACCGGCCTGCACCTTCTCGACCGTGCCGCCAATCAGCGCCTTGATCTCGCGGGCGGCCAAGGCGCTGCGTTGGGCGAGGTTGCGCACCTCGCCCGCGACGACGGCGAAGCCACGGCCCTGTTCGCCCGCACGCGCCGCTTCCACGGCGGCATTGAGCGCAAGCAGGTTGGTCTGGAAGGCGATCTCGTCGATCAACTGCACGATGTCGGTGATCTGGCGGCTGGCGCCTTCGATCTCGCCCATGGCGTGACGGGTGCGCGTGGCGACCTGGCCGCCGCGTTCGGCCTGGGCGCGTGCGCTGCGGGCAAGCTGATCGGCATGGCCGGCGTTGTCGGCGCTCTGGCGCACAATGGAAGTCATTTCTTCCATCGATGCGGCGGTTTCCTCAAGGCTCGAGGCCTGTTCCTGCGTGCGATGCGACAAGTCATCGTTGCCGCGCGAGATCTGCTGCGCCGCGGTCGACACCACCTGCGAGCCCTGCTGCACGTCGCGCACGATCTCCACCAGCTTGCAGCGCATGCGCTGCAAGGCAGCGAGCAGGCTGCCCGGGGGAAATGCCTGGGCGCCGTCGCCTGCGGCCAGGTCGCCGTCGGCGATGCGTGCCGCCATGGCCAGCGCAAAGGCCGGTTCGCCGCCGATGCTCTGGCGGATGCTGCGCATCGACTGCCAGACCACGCCGATGACCAGCAGGCCGACCAGACCCGCTTCGAGCAGACTCACCAGCAGCGCATGGCGGAACTGCTCGTTGATGTCGACGAAGTAAGCGCCCGTACCAAAATGCATGTCCCACGGCTGGAACCACGCGCTATAGGTGATCTTGGGCTCGACCTTCTTGTCCGGCGGCATGGGCCACGTATATTCCGTGATGCCCGAGCCCTGAGCGCGATCCACGGCCGCGATCATCTGCCACAACGGCTTGCCATCCGGGTCCTTGTCCTCGCGCACATTCTTGCCCTCCTTCTCCGGGAAGATGGGATGCAGGTGCATGACAAAGTTGGAATCGAACGCGAAGACGTAGCCGGAGCCCTGGCCCCAGCGCATCGTGCGGATGACCTCGAACGCCCGGCGCTGAGCCTCTTCCTCGCTGAACTGGCCCGCCTTGGCGCGATCGTGGAAGCTCTGCGCGACAGCGGTGGCGCTGGCGACGTGGTCCTTCAACGCATGCACGCGCGCCGCCATCTGCAGGCGGCGGCTGTCGATGGCGGATACCACGGTGAGCGTCATCAGGCCGGCCACCACAAAGGCGATGACCAACCACACCTTGGCCGCCAGGCTCAGGCGATCGATGAACTTCAAAGGAGACTTCATGACTTCAAAAACCTTCAGAATGAAAAGGACGGTTCTGCGATTGCCTAGATTCATTCCCTGCACTGCTCTTACGCAGGCCAGCGGCCCGCGCGCCGCGGCTTCCTGTCGCAGCTGTCTTTGATGTTGCGAACGGCGCCCCTGGATTCCCTCGCCGCAAGAACTCCGTGCCGGCGACGGACTTCATCGCCGGGTATGTATGGTTTCGTCAGAACTCGGTCCAGCCCGCGCTGGCCGCCGCAAGCTGCGGCTTGGGCATGGCCGGTGCAGCCTGTCGCGCAGGTACTGCGGGGCGCGTCACGACACGTGTTTCGCCCTGCAGACGGAAGTAGCGAATCTGGCGCTCCAGCTCATCGGCCTGCTCTTGCATGGCGCGCGCGGCGGCCGCTGCTTCTTCCACCAAGGCCGCGTTTTGCTGGGTGACTTCGTCCATCTGCATCACGGCCCGGTTTACCTGATCGATGCCCGAGGACTGCTCCTGCGATGCGGCGGCGATCTCGGCCACGATGTCGGTGACGCGCTTGACGCTGTCCACGATGCCCGAGAGCACCTGGCCGGATTCGGCCACCAGGCTGGAGCCGGCCTGCACCTTCTCCACCGTGTCGCCGATCAACAGCTTGATCTGCTTAGCTGCCGACGCACTGCGCTGTGCGAGGTTGCGTACCTCGCCGGCCACGACCGCGAAACCACGGCCTTGCTCGCCCGCACGCGCGGCTTCAACGGCAGCATTGAGTGCAAGCAGATTGGTCTGGAAGGCGATCTCGTCGATCAACTGCACGATGTCGGTGATCTGGCGGCTGGCACCTTCGATTTCGCGCATGGCATGGCTGGTGCGCGTCGCCACTTCGCCACCACGCTCTGCCTGCATGCGGGCGCTGCGCGCCAGCTGGTCGGCATGGCCGGCGTTGTCCGCGCTCTGGCGCACGATGGAGGTCATCTCCTCCATCGAGGCGGCGGTTTCTTCCAGGCTCGACGCCTGTTCCTGCGTGCGATGCGACAGGTCGTCGTTGCCACGCGAGATCTGCTGCGCAGCGGTCGACACGACCTGCGAGCCTTGCTGCACCTCGCGCACGATGCCCACCAGCTTGGTACGCATGCGCTCCAGTGCTTCGAGCATGCTATCGGGGGAGAAGCGAAGTTCACCGTGACCGGCCAGATCGCCGTCGGCGATGCGCGCCGCCATGGCCAGCGCAAACGCGGGCTCGCCGCCGATGCTCCGGCGGATGCTGCGCATCGACTGCCAGACCACGCCGATCACCAGCAGGCCGACCAGAGCGGCTTCCAGCAGGCTCACCATCAAGGCGTGGCGGAACTGTTCGTTGATATCCACGAAATAGGCACCCGACGCCACGTGCAGGTCCCACGGCTTGTACCAGCTGGTGTAGGTGATCTTGTGTTCGTCCTGCTTGCCGCCGGGCATCGGCCACATGTATTCGGTGGCGCCGAAACCATCGCGCTGATCGGATTCCATCATGTGGCGATACATGAAGGTGCCCTGGCTGTCCGCTTCGTCCTTGATGCTCATGCCCACGCGCTTGGGCATGATCGGATGCATCCGCATCACGAAGTGGGAGTCGAACGCGAACACATAACCCGCGCCCTTGTTCCAGCGCAGCGCGGACACCGCGGCGAGCGCCTGTTTCTTCGCCTCTTCGTCGCTGAGCTGGCCGGCCACCGCACGCGCGTGATAGCTGTCGATCAGCGAGATGGCGGTATTGACTTCATCGCCGAGCGCACTCACGCGCGAGGCCATCTGCAGGCGGCGACTGTCCAGCGCGGACACCAGGGTCAAGGTGGCCAGACCCGCCACCACGAAGGCGATCACCAGCCACACCTTGGCGGCCAGGCTCAGTCGATCGATAGCTTTCAGTGGTGACTTCATGGAGGCGACCTTCAGAACGGATGGGCCGATGGCGATGGCCCGAAGTGATGCCCTGCATTGCTCTGACGCGGGCCGCAGGCCAGCGCGCCGCGGCTTCCTGTCGCCGCTTGAATGAGGTTGGGTGTTGCCGCCGTCGTTCTTGCGAAGGACGGCGTGATCAGCGCTGAACGCTGCGCTATGTGGTCAGGCCGCTTTCCGGCGACCCTGCATGCGAACCAGTCCGGCGATGTCGACAATCAGCGCCACCGAGCCGTCGGCCAGAATGGTCGCGCCGGATACGCCCTGGACACGCCGATAGTTGGCTTCCAGCGACTTCACCACCGCCTGTTGCTGGCCGATCAGGCCGTCGACGAACAAGCCCACGCGCGAGCCATCGCCTTCCACCACCACCATCAGGCCGTCGTCGATGGTGTGAATCGCGCCCTCGCAAGCGAAGGCGTCGTGCAGGCGGATCACCGGCAGGTATTCGCCGCGGAAGCGGAACAATTCGCCGCCGCCCACCACGCTGCGCACCGCTTCGGCCTTCAGCTGCACCGACTCCACGATGGAGACCAGCGGCACGATGTAGCGCTCCTCGCCCACCGCGGCGGTGAGGCCGTCGATGATCGCCAGGGTCAGCGGCAAGGTGATGGTGAACACGCTGCCGTTGCCCGGCGTGCTGCGGATGGCCACGGTGCCGCCAAGGTCGGACACGTTGCGGCGGACCACGTCCATGCCCACGCCACGTCCGGAAAGATCGGTGGTGACGGCGGCGGTGGAGAAACCCGGCTGGAAGATCAGCTCGGCCACGGCGTCGTCGCTCATGCCCTCGCTGCTGCTGATGATGCCGCGCTGGATCGCCTTGGCCACGATGGCGTCGCGATTGAGGCCGGCGCCGTCGTCGGACACTTCCACCACGATATTGCCGCCGCGATGCGAGGCTTTCAGCGTGAGCGTGCCGGTGTCGCCCTTGCCTGCCGCGCGACGCTTGTCCGGCGTTTCCAGGCCGTGGTCGATGGCGTTGCGCACCAGGTGCACCATCGGGTCGCCGATCTTCTCCAGCACCGTCTTGTCCAGCTCGGTCTGTTCGCCGATCAGCTCCAGCTTCACCTGTTTGCCAAGCTTCTGGCTGATGTCGCGCACCATGCGCGGGAAGCGGTTGAACACGGAGGCGATGGGCAGCATGCGGATGCCCATCACGCTTTCCTGCAGCTCGCGCGTGTGGCGCGCCAGCTGGGCCAGGCCTTGTTCGAGCACGGCCAGTCGCGCGGCGTCGATGTCGCCTTCGCGGAAGGTGTCGAGCATGGACTGGGTAATCACCAGCTCGCCCACCAGGTTGATCAGTCCATCGATCTTGTCGATCGAGACGCGCACCGAGCTGGATTCGGCGCTGGTTTCACGTTGCGCACGCGCGGCCCCGGCATCGGCCACCGGTGCCGCCGGTGCAGCAGCGGGCGCCGACGGTGCGGCGACGACCTCGGCCACTACGTGTTTGGCCTCGATGGCGAGGTCGCATTCGTCCTCGACCCAATCGAACACGCCGGTGATATCGGCGCGCTTCACCGGGCCGGTGAGCTCGATGGTCCAGCCGATATGACACTCGGTCGGTTCCAGTGCAGCGAATGCCGGCAACTTGTCGAACTCGGGCGTGACCTGCAGCTTGCCGAGTCCGGCCAGTTCGCGGATCAGGCGCAGCGGCTCGTTGCCGCTGGCGAGCATGCCGGCGTGCGGGCGGAAGCGGATGGTCCAGGCATCGGCCTGGTCCACATCACGCCGCGCCTGCAGCGCAGCAGCCGGCACGCCGCGCCCCATCGCAGCGGCCAATTCATTGCGCAGCCCTTCGGCCACCGCGTCATTGAGCGGCTCGCCGGCCTGGGCGCGGGCAAACATGCCGCGCAGGCAATCCACCGTGCGCAACAGCAGTTCGATGATGGAACCGTCGATGGCGCGCTTGCCGCTGCGCACTTCGTCCAGCAACGACTCGGCCTCGTGGGTGAACGAGGACATCTCCGGAAAACCGAAGGTGGCCGCGCCGCCCTTGATCGAATGTGCGGCGCGGAAGATGGTGTGCACCAGCTCGCCGTCACCGCCCTCGTCCAGCGCAAGCAGCGACGACTCCATCGTGTCGAGTCCTTCCAGACTCTCTTCGATGAACACCTGTTGGAACTGCGCCAGACCGGCCTTGCTCATGGGGACACTTCTCTAAGGGATTGCGGACGCACGTTCACTGCCGTCATGCCGGCGTTCGCCGGCACAACGCAGCTGTTTTCAACCAAGCACGCGCTTGACGGTGGCCAGCAGCTGCTCGGGATCGAACGGCTTGACCAGCCAACCGGTCGCGCCGGCGGCCTTGCCTTCCATCTTCTTGTCCGTGTGCGACTCGGTGGTCAGCATCAGGATCGGCACGCCCTTGTAGGCCGGCATCGTGCGCAGCTCGCGCACCATGCTCAGGCCATCCATCACCGGCATGTTCACGTCCGCCAGCACCAGGTCGAAGCTGCTGCCCTTGGCCGCATCGAGCGCGAGCTGGCCGTTTTCCGCCTCGCTCACATCATGGCCGGCATTGCGCAGGGTGAAGGCCACCATGCCGCGCATCGAAGCCGAATCGTCAACCGCAAGAATCTTCGCCATCTTCCACCTCAGTTTCAGGCCGGCATCGGTGCCGGCAGTTCCAAAGCCTGTGCGAGGCCGAGCACGCCGGCCGCGTCACGCATCACTTCGCTCACACCCAGCCACGTGGGCGACTGGCCCCGCGCCGTCGCCTCGCGGCGAAACGCCACCAGCAGCTGCAGCGCCGCGGTATCCACGCGCTCCACGCCCGCGCCGTCCAGCTGCGCGGCGGCATCGAACGCTTCGATCAGTTCGGCCTTTACCTGCGCCACGCTGCCGAGGCGGAAATCGGCGGGCAGCGCGATCACGCGCGCCTTCGCCTTTGCCTCACCCGTCGTCTTGCCCATGGTGTGATCCTGTGCCTGCCCTGTTGGGCGTCTACGGGTGGTTTATCGGCCATGCCGTTGTTCGCTTTAGCGATCTTTGTCCCGGTCGGGCACCGCCGATGCGCTCAAAATGGGCCCTCAAGTTTTCTCGAAGGCCGCCGATGCCTAGGGCACGGACGGGCGCGCATGCCGCTTCGTTCGCAAGGAGCTACGCTTGATCATCCAACCCACCAGTCTCGCAGCCCTCGCCTGGGCCGGCGCTGCCTCCGGCAGTGCCGCCGAGAGCTGGCGCATCGGCACGGTGCTGTCCGCGCGTCCGCTGGGGATCAATCCGGACGGCATGATGGTGCTGCAGATCGGCGCCGTGGCCGTGGAAACCGAAGCGCCAAGCGGCCAACAGCTGCCGGCCCAGTTCCAGGTCCGCGTGCTCACCCTGGGCGCGCAGCCGCAGCTTGAGCTGATGCTGCCGCAGAGCGCTCCACCGGCAGCGCAGCTGGCGATGCGCGAACGCCTGCCCCAGCAGAATGGCTACGCGCCTTTGCTCGCCACGCTCGACGCGCTGGCCCAGCGCCCGGCGCTGCGCCAGCTGCCCGCCTACCTGCGGCCGGCACTCGCGGCGCTGGAACACGTGGTGCGCACGCCCACCGAAATCACCCGCGGCGAAGGGCTGGAAGAAGCGATCAAGCGTAGCGGCCTGTTCCTGGAATCGCAGCTGGCCGAGCCCAACCTGGATATGGCCGGGCTTAGCCAGGAAGACTGGAAGGGTGCGCTGCTGCGCCTGGCCAGCCTGCTCGACGACTACCTGCCGGCACGACGCGCGAGCAGCACGTCCAGCGAAACTCCACCTCCGCTGCAACAGCGCGGCCTGCAGGCGCAACCGCGCGCGATGCTGCCGTTGTCGCTGCTGGACGACGATGTCGACGCCTTGCTCAGCCGCCTGCATGGCGAAGTGCACGCGGCGCTGGCGCGCGTGGAAGTGGCCCAGCTCGAAGCCACCACCGCCTCCGCGTGGATGATTGAAATCCCGCTGCAGGGCGAAGACGGTCGCGACATCCTGCAGGTTCAATTGCAGCAGAACGCCGAGGGCGGCACGGGTTCGTCGTGGACGTTCGGTTTCGCCATCGATCTGCCCGGGCTGGGTCCGCTGCAGGGCGAACTGCAATTGCGCGACGTGCGCCTATCGGTGCGCCTGTGGGCTGAGCGCGCGGACGCGGTGCATCGACTCGAGCAACAGTTCGGCCCGTTGCGCCAGGCCTTGTCGGCGACCGGCCTGATCCTCGACCAGCTCTCCTGCCAGCAGGGGCTGCCGCAATCCACGCATCAACACAGTGCGATTCTGCTGAGGACGATGGCATGAGCAACGCACTGCCGCCCGCACGTCGCCGCGTCACCCTGCGTCTTTCCGGCGGTCCCAACGACGCGCATGCCAGCCCGGTGAGCCTTCCGCCGGAATCGCTGGAGACCTTGCTGGCGCGTGCGCGCGCACTGGGCATTCCGCTGCATCAGGATCCGCAGATGGCGGCGCTGCTCGCCTCGCTGCGCTTGCGCAAGGAAGTGCCTGCCACGCTGTATGCCGCAGCGGCAGCGGTGTTGTCGTGCATCTACGACGCGGCCGACGCGCCGCACTGAACGCACGTTTTTGCGAACGATGCGCGACGCGTAAAAACACGACACGTCCTTCATGTTTGGTCCGCAACAGTGATTCTGTACTCACAGGATCGCCCATGTCCCGTACCCGCAACTCCAACGTGCCGCCGGCGCAGCGCCAGGACGCACTGACCAAACGACGCAACACCAAGATGGCCCGCTCGGCGCATGCCTATGTGCGCGGCAACACGGCACAGTTCTACGCATGGCTGGACTCGCGCGCGGCACCGCGCCTGCCGGTGGGGCCGGCGATCTGGATCTGTGGCGATTGCCATATCGGCAACATCGGCCCGGTGGCGGACGACCAGGGCAAACTGCACATCCAGATACGCGATTTCGACCAGAGCGTGATCGGCAATCCCGCGCATGACCTAGTGCGGCTCGCGCTCTCGCTCGCCATGGCGGCACGAGGCTCGGACCTGCCCGGCATCACCACCGCCAACATGATGGAGGCGATGCTCGACGGCTACGAAGCGGCGTTTCCGGAAACCGACGATTCCGAACCGGGCATGCCCGGCACCATCAAGCTGGTGATGAAGCAAGCGGCAAAGCGCAGCTGGAAGTCGCTCGCCAACGAACGCACCAACGGGGCCGGACTTGAGTTGCCGCTTGGCAGCGAGTTCTGGCCGATCGTCGCCAAAGAGCGCAAAGCCATCCAGGCCATCTTCCAGCAGCCTGAGCTGGATGCGCTCGCCAAGCAGTGGCGGCAGCGCGATCCCACTGGCGAGGTGAACGTGCTCGATGCCGCGTACTGGCGCAAGGGCTGCAGCTCACTGGGCAAGTTGCGCTATGCCGCCTTGCTCGATGTGGATGGCAATGCCGTGGAGGGCGATGATCTGTGCCTGATCGACATCAAGGAAGCGGCCGCATCCATCGCGCCGCGCGCCAAACACGTGCGCATGCCGCGCGATCACGCCGAGCGCGTCGTGCTCGCCGCACAACATCTGTCGCCGGCGCTGGGCAATCGCATGCGTCCCGCGCATCTGCTGGACAAGCCGGTGTTTGTGCGCGAACTGCTGCCGCAGGATCTGAAGATCGACATCGCCCGCCTGCATCGCAAACAGGCGCGCCGCGTGGCGGCGTTTCTGGCCCACGTGGTGGGACATGCCCATTCGCGCCAGATGGATGCGGCGACGCGCAAGTCGTGGTGCCAGGAACTGCAACGCAATCATTCGCGCACCCTCGATGCACCGTCGTGGCTATGGCAGGCCGTGACCGGCCTGCTGTCGATGCATGAGCGCGATTATCTGGACCACTGCCGCCGTTACGTGGGCGGCCAGGCCTGAATCGTTCGCACAGAACAGTCAGAGCGTGACCGTGGCCGACAACATCGCCGGGTTGCCCTGCAGTCGATTGGTGACATCGAATTCGTGCAGCCAGCGCAGCGAGAATTCGACCTGGCCGCCCTGCCACTTCTTGAGGTAGTTGACCATCGGACCGACCGCCAGTGCGTGTCCCTTGAAGCCGCCAAGGAGATCGGCCGTCGGTCCCGTGTCGTTTTCCAGCTGATAAATCCAGCCGCCGACGGCGCCGATGCCCCAACCCGTCGGAAAGCGCTTTACCAGCAGCGTATCGAGGCGATACACCGACCCGTTCTGGTAATTGGTCGCCTTGTCCTTGGTGTAGAAATCCACCGCCGTGGTGGCGCTCCATTCCAGCGAGCCCTGGTCGAACAACCCGGTATAGCCAATGGTGGGCGAGAAAGTCCAGGTGTTGAGGCTGGCATTGGCCAGGCGGCCATCCTTGTAGTCGCCGGTGGGCGCATAGAAGTACAGCGAGAACGACATGTGCTGCGTCTGGCTGAAATGATGGCTGGCGATGACCGGCGCGAAGAACAAGTCGTACGGCCCCAGCACGTGGGACGACTTGCTCGCGCTGAAGCCGCCGAGCCGTGCGTTGACGTTGGCGTCGACGTAGGCAAACGGCATGGTCATCATCGAGGCGAAATTCCACGACGAAGGCGCCGTCTTCCAGATGTACAGGCCGGTGATCGTGGCCAGCTGGAATTCCGCCTTGAGGCCAAGCGCTGAGCCGCCGCCGGCGATAGGCACCTGCTTGGATGCGCTGATCGATCCGTCGTAATACGCGTAGCCGTATTGCCAGGTCAGCCCGGGGGCCGGGGGAATCAGGCCCGAATACGACGTTGCCTGCATACCCGTGATGGAGCGCCCGACGCCGGTTTCCGTGGCATGCAGTGGCAGGGCCAATAGCGCAGCCAACAGGGCGCAATACAGCGCGATTCGTTTCATGACAGCTCCGGGCGTGGCGCGACGGCATGCGCGTTTCGTGCGGCAGCAGCACTGCCCGCACGGCCTCAGCCTCTACGGATCAAAGGAGCCGGACAAGCGAAAATCCACCTACTGGATCTACGTAGAAATACGCAGAACGGCACCCGGGCCGCGTGTCAAAAAAGCTGCGTCGCGGCGGGTCCATTGTGCGGCGTCAGCGCCGTTTCAGATCGCAGCACTGCGCTGCTCGCGCTCCACGCCACCTTCCGGAAAGCGCGCAATCGCCTGCTGCGCCGCCTGTTCCAGCGACGTGACGACTTCGTTGAGCTCGGCATTGACCGGCGGCTCCACTTCCGTCGCCGCCAGGGGCTCGGGAAAGAACACACCGACCAGGCAGGCATCCGGAATCCCGCGGTGAGTCAACGCAACCGCCTCATCGAAGCTCTCGCGCTCCTTGGTCGGGTGGGTGCTGACGATGTAGACCATCGACACGGCATTGGGGGTGGCTTCCGGATGCGGCTCGGCGTCGAAGGCCGCGAAATCCTCGACGGAAAGATGGCGCGCATCGATATTCAGGTCGCGCAGGATGCGGGTGAGCAGTTCAGTGGCAAAGTCGCTGGCCACCGAACCCAGGCCCAGGCAAAGCACCACCGAGCGCGGCGCTACGGCGAGCGGCCCCTGCCAGCGGCCGAACGCATCTTCGCGATGCTGGCGCAGGCTGCGGCCGATGCTCACGCTCTCGAGCACCGAGCTGCGGCGGCGCCAGCGCGCCCATTTGCTTTCATGGCTGTCGAGCGTCTCCACCACGGTCACGATGGCGCGCTTGACCGCGGTCTGCTGTTCGGTGCTGATCGCGCCAGCCGCAAGGTCGATGCGCGCCAGCTGCAACGCGGGCAGCAGCACCGCGTCGCAATATGCGGCGAAGCTTTTGCGTTTCAGGAATTCGCGCGCCTCGCTCAAGATCTCGCTCGCATCGCCCGACAAGGCGCGCTGATACACGCGTTGCGGCATGGTCAGCGCCGGCGTGTCCCCGAGCAGGATATTGAGCAGGTTCAACGCCTGCACGTGACGGCCCGCCACCACCAGGCAAAGCGTCAGCGGCGTGGACATCAGCAGGCCCACCGGACCCCACAACCAGCTCCAGAAAATCGCGGCCACTACGACGGCGAGTGGCGACAGGCCCGTGGTGTGCCCGTACAGAAACGGCTCGATCAGCTGCGACACGATGATCTCGACCACCAGGTACAACATCACTGTCATCAGCAGCAGCGACCAGCCCGGCGCCACGGCGGCCGCGAACAAGCTCACCACGGCAGCCACCAGCCACACACCGATGTAAGGCACGAAGCGCATCACCGCCGTGAGCAGGCCCCACAGCAGGGCGCTGGGCACGCCGATGACGGCCAGGCCCAGCCAGATCGCCACGCCTACGCCAAAGTTGACCGAGAAAGTGGAGATGAAAAAGCGCGAGAGCCGCTCGCCTGCATCGTTGATCGCGGCCGTGGTGGCGCGCAGGTCCGCACCGCCGGCGAGACGGATGAAGCGGTCGCGCAGGGCTTCGTGTTCCAGCAGCACAAAAATCAGGACCACCAGCACGATGCCCGCCGTTTCCACCGGGACCCACGCGGTGGACAGCACCCGGGTGATCACCGACACCGGCGCACTAGGCAGCTTGGTCGCGGTTGATGCCGGCTTGGGCACGGCAGGCGCGTTGGTCAGATAAGGGGGCGCGGCCGCACCCGTGACAGGTGCCGACCCTTGGCCGGATTCGTCGATCACCTTGCCCAGTTCGCCACTGAGGAGATCCAGGCGTCCCACCGTTTGTTCGCGCAGCGACTGCACCTTGGTGTGAATGGTCGCCTCGTATTGCGGCAGGCTGCGCGCCACATGCACCACCTGCGTGCCCATCATCGCCGTCGTGCCGGTGACGATGACCACCAGCGCCAGCACCGCAATCATCACCGACATGCCGTGGCCCAGGCCGATGCGGCGATACAAGCGCACCCATGGCGCCATCAGCAGGCTGAGAAAGAGCGCCAGGATGATCGGCACCAGCACCTCACGCCCGAAGTACAGCAACGCCAGCACCGATGCCGCGGCGATGATGACCACGGCGCGCTGGCTCGCCGTCACGGCGGGCAAAGTGGGGTCTTGCGACGACATGGGCATCTCCTCTACACCGCGGCGTGTCCGGGACGACGACGTCGTCCCGGATAGCGCAAGGATAGCCTTGCCCGATGTCGGTTGGGTCAGGCCGCTTCTTGTTCCAGCGGCAAGCGGCACAGGCGGCGCACATCCAGCAAGGCTACGAAGCCGCCCTGTGATGGCAATACGCCGTGCACGGGATCGTCTTCACGCGCCATGGCGCCCGGCAGCGGCGGTGCGATATCGGCGGCTGCGGCGTCCAGCAGGTCGCCAACCGCGTCCACGCGAATGCCGACCAGATGCGGACCGTGCGAGAGCATCACCTGACGCACCTGGAATGGGTCGACACGCATTTCGTCGGGCAGCCCCAGGCGCCGGCGTCCATCGAGCACGGGCACAATGCGGCCGCGCAGGTGACGGATGCCCAGCACGTCGTGCGCCGAACCCGGCACCGGGGTCAGCTCGCCATCGCGCAACACTTCGCTCACCTGCGTCAGCGGCGCGGCATACAACTGCCCGCCGATGCGGAAGGACAGCCAGTGCTGGGCGTTCTGTACATGTTTCATGGCGATGGCTCCCCGACGGTGGAATGGGTGTTGGGTACTACCGGCTTGCAAATCACGGGCCATGCTCCGGCGCGGCCACGTGGGCCGATCCCACGGTGATCGCGCCCGCCGCGACGTTGGGCAGACTGGCGCGTGGCGTCACTTCCGGACCGGAGTCGACGTCCTCCGGCACGCTGCGCTGGGGCTTGGCGAGGATTACCTGGTTCACCGGAACTTCGTCGATCAACCGTGGCGCCACCACTTCCACCGTGGGCACGGCTGTGGCGGGCTTGGTGTTGGCGACCACGGCGGCGCTGGCCGGGGACGCGACAGAGGCTGCGGGAGCCGGGGCGCCCTGCCTGTCGGCGGTGAGCTGGCCTGCGCCTGGTGCATTGTTTTCCAATCGCTTGGGCTCGCCTTCTTCGCTGAGCACCACGATCAGCACGCGGCGATTGCGATTGCGACCGTCTTCCGTCGCGTTGTCGGCATTGGGGTGGTATTCGCCCCAGCCCATGATGCCCAGGCGGGTCGGATCCACGCCCTGCTCCGTGAACAGGCGCGCCACGCTCGCCGCGCGGGCGGCGGACAGCTCCCAGTTGGACGGATACATCGCGGTGTTGATCGGCCTGTCGTCGGTATAGCCCTCGATGCGCACCGTATTGGGGAATGGCTTGAGGATCGAGGCCATGCTGTTGAGCACTTCGTTGGCTTCCGGCGACAGTTTCGCCACGCCGCTGGGGAACAGGATGTCGGTACGCAGCTCCACTTCCAGCCACGAGGTGGTCTTGCGCACGATCACCATCTGCTTGTCGATCAAGGGCTGCAGCGCGCGCACCACCTGGTCGCGGATCACTTCGAGATTGCGCTTCTCCTCCACCGGCGAGGCGGCACGGGTATCCACGGCGCGCACCATCTGCGGACGTCCCGGAATGGGCACGCTTACCGGGATGGTCGCCGCGCCCGGCTGGCTCCCCGGCGAGGCAATCGCCGGATCGACATTGTGCGGCTGCGCACGCGTCTGCGGCATCGGCGCGATCACGTGGCTGGAGCCATTGAACGCCTCGATGATGGAGTTGGACATCACGCGGTACTTGCCTTCGTTCACCACCGAGACCGCGTACATCACCACGAAGAAGGCGAGCAGCAGCGTCATCAGGTCGGCGTAGGGAATGGCCCAGGCCTCGTGATTGACGTGGTCTTCGTGGTGTTTCTTCTTCCTGGCCACAACGCTGCGCCTCCGTTACGCCAGGTAACCCTGGAGCTTCGCTTCGATCTGGCGAGGGTTGGCGCCCTCGGCGATGGAGACGAGGCCTTCGATGAGGATTTCGCGCATCTGCGTCTGCTTGTGGATCAGCGCCTTCAGGCGCGCCGACATCGGCAGCATCCACAAGTTGGCCAGCGCCACGCCGTAGATCGTCGCCACGAACGCGGCGGCAATGCCGTGGCCCAGCTTGCTCGGATCGGCCAGATTCTGCATCACCGCCATCAGGCCCATCACCGCGCCGATGATGCCCATGGTCGGCGAGAAGATGCCTGCCTGCTCGAACACTTTCGCGCCGGCCAGATCATGGTGTTCGCGCGCGCCCACTTCGACTTCGAGCACGCCGCGGATGGCCTCGGGCTCGCTGCCGTCGACCAGCAGCTGCAGGCCTTTGCGCACGAAGGTGTCGTTTTCCGCGTCGATCTGCGGCTCCAGGCCCAGCAGGCCCTGGCGACGCGAAATTTCGCTCCAGCCCACGATGCGGCTGATCAGATCCGATGGCTGGTGCTGCGGCGGCTTGTACACCAGCGGGAACATCGACATCGCGTGCTTGAGCACCTTGCCGGAGTTCTGCACGAGCAGTGCCGCGATGGTGCCCATGAACACGATCACGAACGCCGCCGGATTCCACAGCGCTTCCACGCTGGAACCCTTGAGGATGGTGCCGACGATCACGACCACGAAGGCCAGGATCGTCCCGATGAGACTTACCAGATCCATGTCAGGTATTCACTCGGAGGGATGGGAGGAGTTGACCGTCGCTGCCGGACAAGCCGGCAAGATCCATCACCAGCGCAAGACGGCCGTCGCCGGTAACGGTGGCGCCCGCCACGGCGGGCACGCCTTCGAACAGGGGGCCGAGCGGTTTCACCATCACGTCTTCGCGGCCAAGCACTTCATGCACCAGGCAGCCCAGGCGCATATGGCCGATGTGCAGCACCACTACGTGGCGACCCGGCGCAGCGTCCACACCGATCCAGCCGCCAAGGTTGGCCAGCGCGAGCGCGCGGCCGCGATGCGAAGCCACCGCACGCCCGTCCAGTTGCTGTTGCTGCCCCGAGGCCAGTTCGAACACTTCATCGACATTGCTCAGCGGCAGCGCAAGCAGACGCGAGCCCACGCGCACCATCAGTACGCGCTGGATCGCCAGCGTCAGCGGCACGGCCAGCTCCAGCGTGCTGCCTTTGCCCAGCTGCGAGCGCACCGACAAGGTGCCGCCCAGCTCCACCACGCGCGTCTTCACCACGTCCATGCCCACGCCGCGACCGGAGATGTCGGAGACGGTGGCGGCCGTGCTGAAGCCAGGGCGGAAAATAATTTCGTAGCATTCGTTCTCGGTGAGGCGCGAAGCCTGCGCCTCATCCATCACCCCCTTCTCCACCGCCTTGCGGCGCAGGATCTCGGGATTCATGCCGCGCCCGTCGTCGGACACGGTGATCACGATGCGCTCACCGCGCTGGCTCGCGCCCAGCGTGACCTTGCCCTTGCGCGGCTTGCCGGCGCGTTCGCGTTCGTCCGGCATTTCCACGCCGTGATCGAGCGCGTTGCGGATCAGGTGCACCATCGGATCGGCGAGCGCTTCGACCAGGCTGCGATCGAGATCGGTGCCCTCGCCTTCCTGGATCAGTTCCACTTCCTTGCCGAGCTGGCGCGAAAGATCGCGCACGATGCGCGGAAAGCGCTGGAACAAGCGGCCCACCGGCTGCATGCGCATGCCGAGCACGGCGTTCTGCAAGGCATCGGCCACGCGATCGAGTTCGGTGGCGGCCAGCTCGAGCGTTTCATCGCCGGTCTTGGCCGCCAGGCTCAGCAGTCGGTTGCGCACCAGCACCAGCTCACCGGCGCGGTGCACCAGGGCGTCGAGGCGGGCGGTGTCCACGCGCACGGTGTTTTCGGGCGCCGGCGCCGCCTGCTTAGCCGGTGCGGCGGCGGGAGCAGGTGCGGGGGCAGGAGCGGATGCCGGCGCGCTCGCGCCCGGTAGTCCGCCCTTGCCGTGAAGATTGTCGAGCAGCGATTCGAACTCGTCGTCCGAGATCGTGCCTGCGGTTGACGATGCGACGGCCGCGTTCGTCGTCGCGCCAGGCTGGCCGCCCTTGCCATGCAGGTTGTCCAGCAAGGCTTCGAATTCGTCGTCGGAAATGCTGCCCGATTCGGCCACCGCCGCGGGCGCACCCGGTGCGCCGCTGTTCCCGTAGAGGCTGTCGAGCAGGGCCTCGAATTCGGAATCGTCGATCGTGCCGTCGCTCGGCGGCGGCGCTACCGGCGCGGCCACCGGCTTGGGCGCCGGTGCAGCGGCCTTGCCCGGCGTCAGGCGTTGCAGCAGGCCAGCGGGCGGCATCGCCATCGCCGTGCCGCCGGCCAGCGCCGCCATCATGTCGTTGAGCAGATCCAACGCTTCCAGCAGCGCATCCATGCGGCTGGCATCGAGCAGCAACTGCCCGTTGCGCGCCACGTTGAGCAGATCCTCGGCGTGATGGCACAGCTGCACCATCGGCTCGATCGCAAGAAAGCCCGCGCCGCCCTTCACCGTGTGGAACGCGCGGAACACCGCGTTCAACAGTTCGGCGTCGCGCGGCGAGGCCTCCAGCCCGATCAGCTGATCGCCCAGGCGCTGCACCAGTTCCCCGGCTTCCACCAGGAAATCGTCGCGCAACTCGTTGTCGAACGAGGGATCCATCGATCAGAAACCGAATTCGCTCAACAGACGATCCGCCTCATCCTGGCTGGTGACTTTGACCGGGCCGGCGGCGGCTTCGCCCGACGCCAGCGCGCCGGTGAGGCTCACCAGTTCCAGCAGCGAGTTCTCCACGCTGCCGATGAAATTCACCACCTTCTTGATGCGCTGACCCGAAAGGTCCTGCCACGACTGCGCGACCACGAAATCGGCGAGGCCATCGCGGCAAGCATGGGCGAACGCCTGCGACTGCGTCGCCAGCACATGCGCAACTTCGCCTTCAGTGGTGCCATCGATCACGGCACCGGCGTTCTCGGCCAGCGCGTCGGCCTGCGGACGCATGCGCTCGACGAAATCGAGCGAGCGATGCGCGGCCTGCGAGCTCATTTCCAGCACGTCTTCCAGGTGCTTGCGTGCATCGGCGACGCTGCCCGGCACGCCTTCCTGGGCGAGGTCGCCGCCGAGGCGGCGCACCGCATCGTGCAGATCGCGCGCAAGCAGGCCGAGTGCGCGGAACACGCGCTGTTCGCGCTCGCGCACCAGCGCGTCGAGGGCCTTTTCAAAGGCAGCACCATCAGCGCTGTTGAGCAGGTCATGCAGTTCAGGCGGCATCGCTTCGCCGGCCATCAGGGAAACTTGTGCGTTCATGCGGTGGCTCCGCTGGCGGCCAGACGTTCGAAGATCTTGCTCAGCTTTTCCTGCAGGGTCGCGGCGGTGAACG
Source organism: Dyella sp. 2YAF14 (assembly GCF_052114725.1). NCBI lineage: Bacteria > Pseudomonadati > Pseudomonadota > Gammaproteobacteria > Lysobacterales > Rhodanobacteraceae > Dyella > Dyella sp. 2YAF14. The sequence continues at coordinate 52,398 of NZ_JBFRFH010000005.1, forward strand.
GCTTGACGATGTAGCCGTTCACGCCGGCCTGGGCGGCGGCAATGATCTGGTCGCGGTTGTTCTCGGCGGTCACCATGAGTACCGGCATGCCCTTCAGCGAGGGCTCGGCGCGGATCGCGCGCAACAGGTCGATGCCCGTCATGTTGGGCATGTTCCAGTCGGTCACGACCATGTCGAAGGCGTTGTTGCGCAACATGGTCAGGGCGTTCTCGCCATCGTCGGCCTCCTGGATCAGGCCGTTGCTGAAACCCAGCTCGACCAGCAGGTTGCGAACGATGCGCCGCATGGTGGAGAAGTCGTCCACCACGAGGATCTTCATATTCTTGTCCAAACGCTTTCTCCGCTGCGCGTAGATATGACTTGTGTTGAACAGGGACGAGGGACGAATTGCGCGGACGCAACGACCGAACGTCGGTTCGACCCTGATCGGCGCAGCGACCGTCCGGGCTCGCGCCCTTGTTACTCGCCCCTCGCCCCTTTACGTTTTCCAGCCTTCCTCTCCTGCCCCTCATGCCAACCGCTCATCCGCGCTCGCAAGCGCACGATGGCCTGGCCGTGGATCTGGCACACGCGCGATTCAGTCACGCCGAGCACCGCACCAATCTCCTTGAGGTTCAGTTCTTCCTCGTAGTACAGGGACATCACCAGCTGCTCGCGTTCGGGCAGGCCGCCGATGGCTTCCACCAGGGCCTCGCGCATGCCTTCGTGCTCGACACTGTCCGCCGGGCTCAGGCTGTCGCCGTCGGCCACGTCGAACGCTGCGCCACCATCCGCATCGTCCGGTGCGGAAAGGCTGAGCAGGCGTGCACTCGCCGCGTCGGCCAGCACCTGGTGATATTCCTCGGCGCCCATGCCCAGTCGCCGCATCACTTCGGCGTCATCGGCATCAGAACCGGTTTCGATTTCAATCTGACGAACAACCTCCGCCATTTCGCGCACTTTTCGATGCACCGACCGTGGGGTCCAGTCGGTGCGCCGCAATTCGTCGAGCATCGCGCCACGGATGCGGATACCCGCAAACGTCTCGAAGCTCGCATTCTTGCCGGTGGTGAAATTGCGCGCGGCCTCCAGCAAACCGATCATGCCGGCCTGAATCAGGTCGCTCACGTCCACGCTGGGCGGCAATCGACCCATCAGGTGATAGGCGATCCTTCGCACCAAGGGAGCGTGCTGGCGAACCAGTTCGTCGGCACTCTGCCGCGTCAGCTGCAGATATTCGGAAGCCACACTCATGTCACCACCCCGTTGCTACTGCGGCCTGCCTGCTGAAAAAGGCGATGCGATCCAGGCCCAGTCGCTCGGGTTCACCCCATGTATCGACCGCACCCGCCAATTGCTTGAATGCCAATCCCGACCGGCTCGACGGCCACAGGTCCACCACCGCGCTCTGGCGACGGATGGCCTGCTTGAGTCGTTCGTCATGCGGGACATGGCCCATGAATTCCAGCGCCACATCGAGGAAGCGATCGCAAACTCGTGCGAGTTTCTGATGCAGCTGCCTGGCTTCGCCCAGGTTGCGCACCATGTTCGCCACCATGCGGAAGCGGCGCACGCCAAAATCGCGGCTGAGTACCTTGAGCAAGGCATACGCATCGGTGAGCGAAGCTGGTTCGTCGCACACCACCACCACCACGTCATCGGCAGCGGCGGCGAACATCGCCACGTTGTCGGAAAGTCCTGCGGCGGTATCCACCACCAGGTAGTCCGGCGGTGTCACCAGATCGTCAAACGCGCGGATCACCGCCGCGTGCTCGCCCGCCCCCAGCTGCGCCAGTCGACGCGTGCCCGAACCGGCCGGTACCACCTTGAGGCCGTGCGGCGCGGTCATCAGCAGATCCTCGATCGAGCAGACGCCGTCGAGCAGGTGGCCGATATGACGCGTGGGCGTGAGGCCGAGCAGCACGTCGATATTGGCCAGGCTCATGTCCGCATCGAGCAGGATCACCTGGTGACCCTGCACGGCGAGCGCCATGCCCAGGTTCACCGATACCGTGGTCTTGCCCACGCCGCCCTTGCCGCCGGCCACCGCGATGGCGCGGCAACGCTTGCGCGGCGCAGAGCCGCTCAATCCATACGCCTGGTCCTGGACCGGCGCCTGTCGGCTATGTCGTTCGGTCAGCGCACGCAGCATGCTTTCCAACCCCATCGCCTGGTTCATTGCAAAGACACCGCTCATGCACTTGCCACCGCTAGTCCGAAGCGATCCGCCATCACCACGTCATCGGCCGGCGCCGTGCCCTTGAGCACTTGCGCGGCACGGCACACCAGCACCCGCGCATCGGCTGTGGCGATGTCTTCGGGCACGCGCTGTCCATCGGTGACGTAGTCGAGCGCGAGTCGGTGACGGATCAGCACCGACAGCGCGCCGCCGAGGCTGGGAGCCTCGTCGAGTTTGGTGAGAATGCAGGCGTGCGGCTTGACCGGCAGGTAGGCGCGCACCGCTTCGTCCAGCGACGAGGCATGTGCATTCGCCGCCATCACCAGGCAGGCGCGCAGATCGCCGCCGTTGCCCAGCACTTCCAGCTGTTCGGCCAGGCGCGGATCGCCGCCGGCCAGGCCGGCGGTATCCACCAGCACGGTGTGGTGGCCGCGCAGCAATTCCAGTACATGGCGCAGGCTGTCGGCGTCGTAGGCGGGATACACGCGCACGCCGAGCAGGCGGCCGTAATGTTCCAGCTGCGCCGCGGCGCCAATGCGGTAGTGATCGGTGCTGACCAGCGCGACCTGCGATGCGCCGTTGCGCATCACCGCACGCGCGGCGAGTTTCGCGATGGTGGTGGTCTTGCCCACGCCGGTGGGACCGACCAGCGCAGTCACGCCACGACGCTCCGAATGGTCGCGCGGGCTGATCGACAGGCTGCGGCTGAGCACGCCCAGCGGCAGATAGCGCGCCTGCTCGGCGTTGATCTCGACCGGCAACTCGCCGACCAGCTGACGGGCCACATCCGGTTCGATGCCGAGCCGCGTCATTTCGCGCAGCACGCGGGCGCGCATCGGCTGACGGCGTTCCAGGTCGTTCCAGATCAGGCTGGACAGCTGCGTTTCCAGCAGGTCGCGCAGGCTGCCCAGTTCGGCGCGTACGCGTGCGGTGTCCTGCATGGCGCGTTCGAGCAAGGGGTGAATCGAGGCGGTGACCTCGCCAGCCACATTGGCCTGCGCAGATTCCACCGATGCGGATTTTTCTTCCAGCGCCTTGGCCTGCGATGCGGCCGGCTTGCGGGCCCCCAGCGTTTCGATCGTCGGCTCCATGCGCGGCGAGGCGGTGGCGCGACGCGAGAGCGACACGGTCACGCCATCGTCCTCGTGACGGTTCGCCGTCGGCAGCGGCGGCGGCATGACGTCGGCACGGCGTGCAACGGAGGCTTCCACATCGCGGTGCGACGCGGCGGCAGCCGGTGCGCGGTTTTCCACTTCCAGCGGCGCACCGTGGCGCGCGGCTTCGCGCACCAGGGCTTCGTCGAAATCCACGGCAGCGATGATCTCGATGCCGTCGTCCATCCGGCGCGTGGACAGGATCACCGCATCCGGTCCCTGGTCTTCGCGCACTTCACGCATGGCCTGGCGCATATCCGGGGCCACGAAACGCTTGATCTTCATGCCTTGCTGCTCCGCGAAACAGGGACGAGGGACGAGCGGCGAACCTGCGCGGCCGTGCCTCGTGGCACGTACTGCCCATTCGCCAACGACTCGATGTTTGCGCCCTCGCTACTCATCCCTATTCCCTCTCTCGTCTGCTTGATTCAGCGACCCAATGCCTGCACCAAACGCACTCGGCGGTTGTCCGGCACCTCGTTGTAAGCCAGTACGTGCAGGTTCTGTGCCACATGGCGAGTGAAGCGTGCGAGCCACGGACGCAGCTGCGGCGCGACCAGCAAAACGGCCGGTTCGCCGCTCATTTCCTGCTTGCGCGCAGCGTCGGCAACGCCTTGTTGCAGGCGGTCGGCGAGGCCTGGCTCCACCGCGGCGCCCGCTACGCCGCCATTTGCGAGCGATCCCAGCAGGATCTGCTCCAGCTCCGGCGCCAGCGTGATGACCGGGATCTCGGTACCGAGCCCGGAGATCTCCTGGACGATCTGGCGACCGAGCGCCACGCGTACGGCAGCGCTGAGGGCGCCGGGATCCTGACTCTGGTTGGCGTGCTCCGCCAAGGATTCGACGATGGAACGCATATTGCGGATCGGCACCCGCTCGGCCAGCAGGTTTTGCATGACCTTGACCACCACGCCCAGCGACAGGCGCTTGGGCACCAGGTCTTCCACCAGCTTGGGCGTGGTCTGCGCGAGGCGATCGAGCAGCTGCTGCACGTCCTGATGGCCGAGCAGTTCGTGCGCGTGGCTCTGCAGGATGTGCGACAGATGCGTGGCGACCACGGTGGCCGGATCGACCACGGTGTAGCCCAGACTCTGCGCCGTTTCGCGCTGGCCCGGTTCGATCCACAGCGCTTCCAGGCCAAACGCCGGATCGCGCGTGGCGATGCCTTGCAGCCCCTCCTGCACGCGACCGGGGTTGATCGCGAGCAGCCGATCGTTGTGCACCTCGGACTCGCCCATGGGCACGCCCATCAGGCTGATGCGATAGGTGTTGGGACCAAGATCGAGGTTGTCGCGGATATGCACCGGCGGCACCAGGAAGCCCAGCTCCTGCGAGAGCTTGCGGCGCACCGACTTGATGCGGCCCATCAGCTCGCCGCCCTGGTGCGTGTCCACCAGCGGAATCAGCCGATAACCTACTTCCAGGCCCAGCGGATCGACGCTGGCGACATCTTCCCAACCCAGTTCGAGACGTTCCGTCGGCGCGGCCGGCGGCGGCACCTCGGCGGCAGCTTTCGCCACGCGCTCAACCGCTTCGCGATCGCGCTTGATCATCAGCCACGCCGCACCGCCACACGTGCCGCCCAGCAGCAGGAAGGCGATATTGGGCATGCCCGGGATCAGTCCCATCACGCCCAGCACCACGCCCGCCACGGCGAGCGCACGCGGCTGGCCGAACAGTTGGCCGACGAGCTGCTTGCCCATGTCGGTGGACTTGGACACGCGCGTCACGATCACCGCGGTGGCGATGGACAGCATCAGCGACGGTACCTGCGCCACCAGGCCGTCGCCGATGGTGAGCAGCGTATAAGTCTTGGCGGCTTCACCGGCGGAAAGCCCGTGCTGGAAGATGCCGACGAAGAAGCCGCCGACGATGTTGATGATCAGAATCAAAATGCCGGCGGTGGCGTCGCCGCGCACGAACTTGGAGGCGCCGTCCATCGAGCCGTAGAAGTCCGCTTCCTCGCGCACTTCCTGGCGACGGTCGCGCGCCTGTTCCTGGTTGAGCAGGCCGGCATTGAGATCGGCGTCGATCGCCATCTGCTTGCCGGGCATCGCATCGAGGGTGAAGCGCGCGGTCACTTCGGACACGCGGGTGGCACCCTTGGTCACCACCACGAAGTTGATGATGGTGAGGATGGCGAACACCACCAGGCCCACCGCGAAATTGCCGCCGATGACGAACTCGCCGAAAGCTTCGATCACCTTGCCCGCGGCGCCAGGGCCGTCGTGGCCATTGAGCAGCACCACGCGCGTGGAGGCGATGTTGAGCGCGAGGCGCAGCAAGGTCGCCATCAGCACCACGGTGGGAAACGCGGCGAATTCCAGCGGGCGCATCACGTAGATCACCGCCAGCAGGATCACCAGCGACAACGCGATGTTGAAGCTGAAGAGCATGTCCAGCAGGAACGGCGGCAGCGGCAGCATCAGCATCGCCAGCGCGGCGAGCATGATCACCGGCGCACCGAGGCCGCGGCGTCCGAGCATCTTGAGATTGCCTAGGGCAGTCGTGTTTGCCATCACTGTTCCGTCAGAACTTGTAGGGACCCATCAGGTCCGGATCAACATCGGGTTGCGGCGCCGACGGCGGCGCATCACCGCGCGACACCGCCTGCTTGAGCTGGAAGACATAGGCGAGCACCTGCGCCACGGCGACGTACAGCGCCGAGGGAATCTCGCGATCGATCTGGGTCGTGGCATACAGCGCGCGGGCCAGCGGCGGCGCTTCCACGGTGGGGATGCGATGGCTGGAAGCGACCAGGCGGATCTGCAGCGCCAGTTCGTCCATGCCCTTGGCGATCACGCGTGGCGCGCCCATGCGGCCTTCGTCGTAGCGCAGGGCCACGGCAAAGTGCGAAGGGTTGGTGACCAGCACGTCTGCCTTGGGCAGCTCCTGCATCATGCGCTTGCGCGCCATCTGGAACTGCAGTTGGCGGATGCGGCCCTTGAGCTCGGGGTTGCCGTCGCTTTCCTTCGATTCGTCCTTCAGTTCCTGGCGCGTCATGCGCAGGCGCTTGTTGTGGTCGAACTTCTGGTACAGCGCGTCCGCGCCACCAATCAATGCGAGGATGGAGCCGAACAACAGCGCGCCATGCCCCAGCAGACTCATGGCCTTGAAGGTGCCGGCGCGCACTTCACCGACGCCGGTCGCCATCAGGTCGTCCTGCCAGTTTTTCAGCACCATCACCAGGATGCCGCCGATCAGCAGCAGCTTGAGCAGCGACTTGGCCAGCTCCACCAGGCCGCGCATGGCGAAGATGCGGCCGAGACCCTTGATCGGATCAAGCCGCTCGAACTTGGGCTCAAGCGCTTCGGCACTGAAATTGAGTCCGCCCAGCAACAGCGGCGCCGCGAGCGCGGCCAGCATGGTGGCCAGCGCCACCGGGGCAAACAGCGACATCGCCTCGTGCATCGCCATCGAGAGCGCGCGTCCGGGCAGTTGCTCGGAAAACAGCGCAGCGCGATCGTAGGTCAGCCCCAGTCCATAGATGCGCCTGACGTGTTCCATGGCCGCTGCGCCGCCATTCATCAGCGCGGACACGCCGGCAAGCACCACCACGGCACCTGACAAATCGCGCGATCGGGGGACATCGCCCTTTTCGCGCGATTCGCGCAGGCGCTTTTCGGATGGTTGTTCAGTGCGTTCCTGATCGTCGTTCTCTGCCATGGCGTATCCCTCAACCGCCCGCCAGCTCGTGCATCAACGTCCATGCGGTGTTCTGCAGGGACTGGAAGGCACCCGGCAAGGTGTGCAGCGACAGCCATAGCGCGACGAAACCCAGGGTCACCGTGATCGGGAAACCTACCGCGAACAGATTCATGGACGGCGCCGCGCGACTGATCGCGGCAAAACCGATATTGACCATCAACAACGAAGTCATCGCCGGCAGCGCCACGCGCACGGCGCCACCAAACAAATGGGTGGCGAATGCGACCACGGCATACAAGCCCTTGGGATCGATCACTGCCTGCCCCGGCGGCAAACTGTGAAAACTGTCGGCCAGCAGCGAAATCAAACGCAGATGCCCGTTCATGGCGAGGAACAGCAGCATCACCATCAACAGATAAAACTGGCTGAGCACCGGCGAACTGCCACCGCCACGCGGGTCCACGGTTTCGGCAAAGCCCAGGCTCATGCTCTGTCCGACCAACTGGCCGCCGAGCGACACCGCTTCGAAAGCCAGTTTCAACACGAAGCCGATCGATGCGCCCATCAACAACTGCGCCACCATGGTGGTGATGCCGTCGGCCGTCATCGGATCGATCGTGGTCGGCGCGAGCGGCGCCAGCACCACGGTCAGCATCAACATGATGGCAAGGCGAAAGCGCTGCGGCAGCACCGAGTCGCCGAACACCGGCGCGACCAGGCACAGCCCACCCACGCGCGCCATCGCCCACAACAGCGAGCCAATCAGCCCCTGCAACTGGGCGAGCTGCACCGTGGTCACTTCACTGCCCCGGGCAGACTCTCGATCAACTGGCGCGTGAACTGCACCAGCGTGCGCAGCATCCAGGGGCCGGCGATCAGCGCGACCGCGGCCATGGCGACGACCTTGGGGATGAAGCTCAAGGTCATTTCGTTGATCTGCGTGGCGGCTTGCACCACACCGATGATCAGGCCTACCAGCAGTGCGGTGAGCAGCAGGGGTGCGGCCACCATCATGGCGACGTAGAGCGCGTGCTGGCCGAATTCGATGACTGACTCAGGCGTCATGAGTAAAAACTTCCCGCCAGCGTACCCAGCAGCAAGGTCCACCCATCCACCAGCACAAACAGCATGATCTTGAACGGCAGCGAGATGATGGTGGGCGACACCATCATCATGCCCATCGACATCAGCACGCTGGCCACCACCAGGTCGATGATCAGGAACGGAATGAACAGCAGGAAGCCCATCTGGAACGAGGTCTTCAGCTCACTGGTGACAAAGGCCGGCATGGCGACGCGAAACGGCACGTCTTCCTTGCTGGCGTACGGCTGCTCATTGGCCAGGTGCGTAAACAACTGCAGATCCGCATCGCGTGTCTGGTCGAGCATGAAATGCTTGAACGGTGCGGCGGCGGCAGGCACCGCCTGCTCGGCCGTCATCTGGCCGTCCATATACGGCTTCACGCCATCGGCATAGGCGCGATTGAGTACCGGCGACATCACGAACAGCGTGAGGAACAGCGACAGGCCCAGCAGGATCTGGTTGGACGGCGTGGAACTCGTGCCAAGCGCCTGACGCAGGAAACTCAACACGATCATGATGCGCGTGAATGACGTCATCATCAGCAGCACGGCCGGCAGCAACGTCAGCACCGTCATCAGCGCCAGCAGCTGCAACGAGAGCGTCCAGTTCTGGGCGCCGCCCGGCGCGTTCTGCACGGTCAGCACCGGAATACCGGCCGGCGACGACGGCATCTGCAGCATGGAAGGCATCGCGGGCATGGCCGGCGCCGCCCACAGCAGCATCGGACACAGCATCAGCAAGACCAGGAGAATCCAACGAGCGTGCTTCATCACTTGCGCTTCCAGCGGGCCAGCACGTCGCCGAACGGCGCGATCGGCGGTTGCGGACTGGCTTCCGGCGCGGGCGCCACGCCTTCATAAACGTGCAGCGTGCGCATGCCGCCCTGCCCCATGCCGATCAGCAGACGCTTGCCGTCTGCCTCCACCAGCATCAGGCGATCGCGCGCACCCACCGCCATGGTTTCCACGCAGCGCATGCGGCGCCCGCCCGGCGTCGTGCGTGCCTGCAGCCGACGGCTGAACCAGCCGGCCACGAAGATCAGCGCAATGATCGCCGCGAGACTCAACACCACGCGCACCAGCTCGCCACCGACATTGATCTCGGGCGCAGCGGCAACGGGAAGGACCAGGGCCATCATCGTGCTCACCGCAACTTGCGCACGCGCTCGGCCGGACTGATCACGTCGGTGAGACGGATACCGAAGCGGTCGTTGATCACCACCACTTCACCGTGCGCCACCAGCGTGCCGTTGACGAACACGTCCAGCGGTTCGCCGGCGGAGCGATCCAGTTCCACCACAGAGCCCTGGTTGAGCTGCAACAGGTTGCGGATGCTGATGCGGGTGCGGCCCACTTCCATGGCGAGCGTGACCGGTACATCGAGAATCATGTCGAGGTTGACTTCGGAGCCTTCGCCCAGCGGGGCGCTCAGCTGATCGAATTCGACGCGCTGGGTAGCGCTGGCGGCGTCATTGGGGGTCATGCGAGGTCAATCTCCAGGGTGGTTTCGGTCGACAGGCGCACTTCGCGGCGCCCCGTCTGGGCATGGAAGCGGACGGCAGTACGGCCGTTGTGCTGGCCGTAGCGGCCACGGAACACGGGCACGTCTTCGGCGAATACCGTGCTGAATTCCGGCAGCTGGATCGGCAGCACGTCGCCCGGACGGAGGCGCAGGAATTCGCCGATGCTCAGGCGCGTTTCGAGCAGCAGCGAGCTGAGCTCCACTTCCGCATCCAGCACTTCGTCCTGCAGCGTTTCGGCCCAGCGGTGATCGCGATCGACGCGGTCGCTCTGCACGCCGGCGTCGAGCAAGGTGCGGATCGGCTCGACCATGGCGTACGGCAGGGTCAGATGCACTTCGCCGCCACCGCCGTCGAGTTCGATATGGAATTTGGACACCACCACCGTTTCGGTGGGGCTGACGATATTGGCGAACTGCGGGTTGATTTCGGAATTGAGGTATTCGAAGTTGAGCGGCAGCACCGGCGCCCACGCTTCCACCATCGAGGCAAACAGCTCGGTCAGCATGATCTGGATGACGCGGTTTTCGGTTGGCGTGAAATCGCGGCCCTCGATGCGCGCATGGAAACGGCCGTCGCCACCGAAGAAGTTGTCGATCACGGTGAACACCAGGCGCGGCTCCATCACCACCAGCGCGGTCCCGCGCAGTGGCTTGATGCGCACCAGGTTGAGGTTGCTGGGCACGGCCAGCGCATGCACGTACTCGGCGAACTTCATCATCTTCACGCCGAGCACCGACACTTCGCAGGTCTTGCGCAGCACGCCGAACACGGCCGTGCGGAAGAAGCGCGCAAAGCGATCGTTGACCATTTCCAGCGTGGGCAGGCGACCGCGCACGATGCGGTCCTGCTGGGTGAAGTCGTACGAGATCACCGCATCGGGCGGCAAGGGCTCGTCATTGCCCGTTTCGACGGCGCCACCTTCCACGCCGTCGAGCAGGGCATCGATTTCTTCCTGTGAAAGCAGGTCGCTCATCGCCGCTGTCCCGTCACTGCATCACGAAGCTGGTGAAGTACAGCGCTTCCACGCCCGGACGCCCCAGGCGCTTCTCGATGATCTTGCGCACCGCGTCCAGCGCCTGCGCCTGCAGTTTCTGCTTGCCCGCGGCGTCGCTGAGAATCGAGTAGTCCTGGCTGCTGAACAGCATCACCAGCGCATTGCGGATCACCGGATCGGCATCCTTGGCCGCCGCCAGCGCCGCCGCATCATGCGACATCAGGCTCACACCCACCTGCAGGAAGCGCATGGACTGGTCGTCCTTGAAATTGACGACAAACGGCGGATCCAGCATGAGGTACTGCTCCTGCTTGGACAGCGCTACCTTCGGCTCATCGCCCTCCGCACCATGCGCACTGCTGCGAGAGTTCATCACCAGGTAACCAGTCACACCGGCCATGGCGAGCAACGCCACGCCCATCATCAGCACGAGCTTGTTCGATCCCTTCTTGGGCGCTGCGGCCGCCGCTTCTGCTTGCTCGTTCTGAGCCATGCGAAATCAATCCCTATCAAAGTTCAGTCATCGGCCACCCGCCACGGGCGGCACATGTCCGTTATCTGCAAACGGCATGCCATCGGCGGGAGACGTTGCTGCGACTGGGTTTGCGAGGGATCGCGACGGAATCGCGGCGCTTTCTTGACGCGTGTCGGGGATTGGGCGTGACGGGGTGGTGGCGGTGGTCGGAAGCTTGTCGCGTGGGCGACCCGTCTGCGTTTGACCGTGCCCGCTCACCTGTGGGAGCGCACCCTGTGCGCGACAGCCACGTTGGGGTGTACCGCTCCGTAGGTTTGTCGCGCACAGGGTGCGCTCCCACAAAGGGCGACCCGCAACCTTTAATCCAAGATCCACGGCAAGCGCACCCTTGTAGGAGCGCACTTGTGCGCGACCGCGGCGCTGGGTGCTCCGCTCCGTAGGCTGGTCGCGCACAAGTGCGCTCCTACAAAAAAGCTGCCGGCCCGCGACGCCAGGGCGTTGTTCGGCTCTTGATGTGGCTCTTGCCCTAGGGGTCTCCGTATGACGCGGCGGGCGGGTGGAGGAAAGCCCGAAGGGTGGCCGCATGGATGCGGCCAGTTTTTCGACAGGACAGGGATGTCCTGTCGAAAAACCCCGTAACCCGACCGCGCACCTGGAGGGCGCAGCCCGGAAGGCGCGTCATCCGGGGGGCCCTTTCTTTTGGTTACTTTTCTTTGGGCAAGCAAAGAAAAGTAACTCGGCTGCCGGCAGGCAGACGAAACGCCCGCCGCGTAGGCGGCACGCTGGCGGTAAGGCGACAACCGGAGACCGACGAAACTGGATGACCAGCCATTCGGCAGCCGACGAGCCCCTCCCGCCTCCGCCGGGATGACGATCAAAAGAGGACTGCGGCACTTCCAAACTACGAGGCTAGGTTGGCCCCTCACCCCAACCCTCTCCCCAAAAGGGAGAGGGAGAAAAAAGCGACTACGCAAACATATCCACCAACCCCACCACCTTCATCACCGGCGCCGCCATCCAAGCCAACTCACCCACACCCTCAGCCACCCCACTCTCAGACCCGGAAGAGGAACCACCCGACGTCCCGGCCTGAGAAGAGCCCTGCCCTGTATTGCCCTGCCCCACCTGCGCCTGCCCCAAGGTCAAACCATGGTGCGCCAGCATCGAATCAAGCTGGCTCAGCGTCTGCTGCACGGCGTGCACGGCCTGCGGGTGTTGCGCGATGAAGGCCACGTCCACATGGTCCTGCTTCACGCTCACCTTCACATCAAGCTCGCCAAGGTCCTCAGGATGCAGGCGGATGCGTGCCTCCTTGACGTCCTGGCCGCCCAGCCAGGTCACTTGCTGGCTCAGTTCCTGCCCGAACGAAGGCGACCCCACGCTCGATTGCATCGTGAGCGCATGCGGAGCGGGCGCGGTCGCCACGTTCGACGAAGTCTGCGGTTGCTGCGACATCGCCTGGGCAGTGAGATTCTTCAGTGCATCGACCGAGTCATCGCTGTGATTGCCTTGGCTCGAAGACGCCGTCAATGCCTGCAAGGCCGTGCTGAATGCGTCGCCCTGCGTGGTCGGCGTGGTATCGGTCGCCGGCGCGGCCACGGCGTCATTGCCGTCGCCCACGTCCTGCGTCGCCATGGAAAGGCTTTTGTCCTCAATCCCACCCAAGCCCTTGTCCAGGTCAGCCGCGCCGCCTGCCTTTGCCTGCCCCGCTGCTTGCGCAGCACCGAGCAGTGCGACGGTGGCCGGCGTCACAACGGATGCAGCCGCGGCAGTGAGAGCGTCCGTCGCATCTTCACCGTCAGCCGCCGCCGGGACCGCACTGGCAGCCGCCGAAGCCGGCACGCTCTGGCCCAGCAAGGCGAGCATCGCGGCGGCAGCGGCGGGCGCGTCAGAGGCCGACTTGTCGTCGTCCTTGTCGTCCTGCTTGCTCTTGGCGGGTGACTGCGATGGAGTCGAGGAGCTGGCCTTTGCCGATGCGTGCCGGCCGTGCACGGGCCGTGACGGGTCGCTCTGCTGCGCCAACTGCTGACGGGCATGCTGCAAGGGCTTGCTGAAATCCTTGTTCGGATCGCTGGACGATGCGCTCGTCGTATCGCTGACAGGCGCGTTCGTCGGCGGCAGATTCACCACCGCGGCAATGGACGAGGTCATACGATGATCTCCTGGAATGCGTTGATGGCGGTGCTCACGAGAGCCCCCTCGCCGGCCGGCGGTACTGATTGCGTTCGTCGACCTCGGCCTGTTCGCGGCGGTCCTCGCTCTTGCGTTCCTGTTCGCGGTAGCGATCGATCACACTGCCCAGCGCCTGCTCGCGGGCGTGGGCTTCGCGCCACTGGTTGCGCGCGCCATCAAGGACGCGGCGTTGGCGCGCCACTTCGTTGATCTGTTGCGCGATGACCTGGTCGATGCGCTCCACGAACTGACGCCGGTTGAGCAAGGCGCTCACGCTCACCCCGCCCTGCGCCTCGGCGTACTCGGCGCGGTATTTCTGCAGCTCTTCCAGCTGCTGCTCGGCCTTGGCGAGCTTTTGCTGCTGCTCGGCCAGGCGCTGCATGGCCGTTTCCTGACGGTCGTGCGCGAGGTCGGCGGCAGGTTGCAGGCGGTTTGCGCGGGATGTCACGGCGTGCCTCCGGCGGTCAGCATTTCAAGTGCGCCAATGGCGTCGTTGAGCGTGGTCGGCGCGTCCACCTCTTGCTGCAGGAAGTCGCGCAAGCGCGGCCACATGGCGATGGCGTGATCCACCTGCGGGTCGGACCCTTTCTGGTAAGCACCCACCGTGATCAGATCGCGCTGCTGGCGATACGCCGAATAGACCTGGCGAAAACGCTGGGCGGAACGCAGGTGTTCGCGCTTCACGACCGCCGGCATCACGCGGCTGATCGATGCTTCGATATCGATGGCGGGATAGTGGCCGGCTTCGGCCAGGTCGCGCGACAGCACGATATGACCGTCGAGAATCGCGCGCGAGGCATCCGCAATCGGATCGTGGCGATAGTCGTCGCCTTCGGTGAGCACGGTGTAGAACGCGGTGATGGAACCACGCCCTTCGGCATCGTTGCCTGCACGCTCGACCAAGGCCGGCAGCATCGCAAACACCGACGGCGGATAACCCTTGGTGGCCGGCGGCTCGCCGATCGCCAGCGCGATCTCGCGCTGCGCCTGCGCATAGCGCGTGATCGAATCCATCAGCAGCAGCACGCGCTGGCCGCGATCGCGGAACCACTCGGCGATCGCGGTGGCGTACTGCGCCCCGCGCAGTCGCTTGAGCGGCGGCGCATCCGCCGGCGCGGCGACGATCACGGCACGCGCGCGCCCTTCGGCGCCCAGCGTGTGTTCGACGAATTCCTTCACTTCGCGGCCGCGCTCGCCGATCAGGCCCACCACCACCACGTCGGCGTCGGTGTAGCGCGTCATCATGCCAAGCAGGGTCGACTTGCCGACGCCCGAACCGGCGAACAGGCCAAGGCGCTGGCCGCGGCCAACCGTGAGCAGCGAGTTGATCGCGCGCACGCCAGTATCGAGCGGCGTATCGATGGGCTTGCGCGCCATCGGGTTGATCGGTTCGTTCTTGAGCAGGGCGTGCTCGTCCACATCGAGCGGGCCAAGGCCATCGAGCGGCACGCCGTCGGCACCCACCACCCGGCCCAGCAAAGCCATGCCCACCGGCAGGCCGCTGGTATGCGCGCATGGACGCACGCGGGCGTTGGGCAGCACGCCATGCATTTCGGTGACAGGCATCAGCAAGAGGCGTTCATCGGCGAAGCCGACCACTTCGGTTTCCAGTTCGCTGCCATCAGCCGTGGTGACCAGGCAGCGCGCACCCAGGGGCGCCTCGCAGCCTTCCGCTTCCAGCGTAAGGCCGACGACGCGGCGCAGACGCCCTTCCACGGTCAGCGTGCGCGCGCCGATGGCGCGTTGCCGACGACGGGCCAGTCGCTCCTGCCACAAGGCGGCACGCGACGGGCTGGGCGCGTTCATCCACGCACCTCGTCGGCATCTTCGTCGATGCCTTCGGCTTCGGCGCCGAGCACGGCATCCACGACCGCGGCGAGCCGTGTTTCAACGCGGGCGTCGAGACGCGAGCGCTCGCTTTCCAACAGGCAATCGCCGCGCTGCAGGCTGTTGTCGGGCAGCAGTTGCCAGTGCGACTCCACCATCTCGAGCGAACGCAGCAAGGCCAGATCATCCGGATGCAGGCGCACGCGCAGGTTGCCGCTGGCCGAAGGCAGCGCCAGCGCCGCCTGGCGCACGGCTTCCACCACCAGGTCGGGGGTGGTGCGCAACTCGTGCGCCAACACCTGGCGCGCCACCGTCATGGCCAGGCGGGTCAGTTCCAGTTCCACCAGTTCGTCCATGCTGCGCAGGGGACGGGCGGCCGATTCCAGCAAGGCGTCCAGTCGCTGCATGCGTTCGTGCAAGACCTGCTGCGCCTCGGCCATGCCCTGGGCGAGGCCCGCGGCATAGCCCTCTTCGCGCGCTTGCTGCTCGATCGATTCCAGCTCGCGCACGGTTGGCTGCTGCACCGGCTCTGGCGTCGGCTCGACTGCCACCGGCTCGCCCACTTCGGGCGGGAGCCAGCGTTCAAAGGGCAGCAACTTGTCGCGGTTCATCACGGCATTCATGCGACCAGCTCGTCACCGGTGCCGGAGAGATTGATGGCACCCGAATCGGCCAGCTTGCGCGCGATGGCGAGCACTTCCTTCTGCGCCGAATCCACTTCGCTGAGGCGAACCGGACCGGATACTTCCAGGTCGTCGCGCAGCATGTCGGCCGCGCGCTTGGACATATTGGCGAAGATCTTTTCGCGCACGCCGGGCTCGGCGCCCTTGAGCGCAGTGACCAGGCGGGCGGTCGGCACTTCACGCAACAGGGTCTGCATGCTGCGGTCGTCGAGGTCACCGAGGTCTTCGAACACGAACATCAATTCTTCGATGCGGCCGCTCAGGCCCGAGTCGTGGGTACGGATGGCCGCCATCAACTCGTTTTCGCGGCTGGTTTCCATCGCGTTGAGAATATTGGCCGCAGCCTTGAGGCCACCGACGCTCGCGGATTTGAGCTTCTTGGTGTTGCCGCCGGCGAACTGGCGCTCCATGATTTCGTCCAGCTCGTTCAACGCATGCGGCTGCACGCCGTCGAGCGTGGCGATACGCATCACTGCATCGCTGCGCACGCGCGGCGCCAGGTAACCGATCACTTCGGCCGCCTGATCCGGTTCCAGATGAGCCAGCACCAGCGCGATGATCTGCGGATGTTCCTGGCCGATCATCTCGGCGATGGCGCGGCTCTCCATCCACTTGAGCGACTCCAGGCCCTTGCTGGAGCGACCAAGCAGGATGCGATCGATCAGGCCGCCCGCCTTGTTCTCGCCCAGTGCATTGACCAGGATCTTGCGGATGTATTCCTCAGTGCCGACGCCCAGCGAGGTGTGCCGCCCCATGTCTTCATTGAGGCGTGCGAGCACCATTTCCACCTGCTCACGGGTGACATTGGTGAGGCTGGCCATGGCCGAACCCACCGCCTGCACGTCGCGTGCGCTCAGATGCCTGAGCACCTCGGCCGCGTCCTGTTCGCCCAGGGTGAGCAGCAGGATGGCGGCACGCTGCGCGCCGCCGATTGGCGTTTCTGCTTTCATGATGCGTTCTGCCCGCTGACTTGTTTCACCGTCGCCTGCCGCTGAGGAGCCAGCGACGACATGCGATGTCGACGCTGGCCATGCGGACGTCGTGCGAATTCGCGCTTAGCCGCCATCTTCGCCCACCCAGCTCTTGACCACCTGCGCCACCTGCTTGGGATTTTCGCCGACCATGCGGCGGGCCAGGCCAATGCGTTGCTCGTACGCCAGTTGCGGCGGCACGCCGAGCTTGAGCACGTCGTCGCCCTCGTCCTTGTCGTCCACGCGCACCGAAATGGTCGGCGTGTCCATGGGCATGGCACCGGCCAGGGCAAGCTCGCGACTGGTGGACGGCGCGCGCGACAAGCCGCGCAGCAACGGCCGCAGCAGGCCGAACGCCACCAGCAGTGCCACCAGGATGCCGGCCGCCTGCTTGATCAGGTCGAGCATGCCCGGACGTTCCCAGAACGGCTGTGCCGGCGTGGCCACATCGTTGCTCGGGTCCTGGTGGAAGGCCTGATTGATCACGCTGACGCTGTCGCCGCGCGCCTCGTTGTAACCCACGGCGTTGCGCGCAAGCGTGGTGAGGTGTTCCAGTTCCTGCGGGGTGAACGGCACGCTCTTGTTGCCGCCCTTGTCGCCGGGCACCAGTTTGTTGTCGACCACCACGGCCACGGTGAGACGCGCGAGGCGACCCGCCGGATCGCTGACGTGGCTGATGGTGCGATCCAGTTCGTAATTGCGCGTGGCGCTGCTGGAGTTTTGACTGGGGCCGTTGCTCTGCGCGGTCGCGGCTGTCTTGCCTGCCCCATTCTTGCCCGCGGCAGGCTTTGCTGCGGTCGGCTGCGCCACGGTATTTGGCGGCTGGTTGCTCAACGCGCCAGGAATCGAAGCGTCGTTCGCTTCGCCGGTGTGCTGTTCGCTATTGGTCTGCTCGCTGCGCAGCGCGGGATGTTCGTGGTCGAACGTCTCCGTCGCCTTCTCGGTCTCGCTGAAATCCAGATCCGCATAGACTTGCGCGCGCACTTTGCCCGGGCCCACCAGCGGCGTCAGCAGTTCTTCGATGCGCTGCGCATAGGTGTTCTCGATGCGCGTGGCCAGACGCAGACGCGTATCGCCGATGGCGCTGGCGCTGCCCGCATCGGTGGTGGTGAGCAGCTGGCCCGCCTGATCGACCACCGACACCTGCTTGGGATCGAGATTGGGGACACTCGACGCCACCAGGTGGACGATCGCCGCCACCTGGCTCGCATCGAGCTGGCGACCGGCATACAGCGTCACCAGCACCGAGGCGCTCGCTTCCTTGTTGTCGCGGATGAAGGCCGACGGCTTGGGCAGCGCCAGATGCACGCGCGCTGCGCGCACCGATTGCAGACCCGCGATGGTGCTGCCCAGATCGGTTTCCAGCATTTGCTGGTAACGCGTGCGCTCGGCCAGATCGCTCATGCCAAACGGCGAATCGGCACCGGGTGCGGCAGCAGTGGCGGAGCTGCCCTGCGGCAGGCCCTGCGCGGCGAGCTTGAGGCGAATGGCCGCCAGATCGGAAGCGGGCACCATGATGGAGTTGCCATCAGCGCCCAAGGTGTACGGCGTATTGGAGGCCTGCAGCGCCTGCGTGACGGCGGCGGCATCCTTTTGTTCCAGACCGGCGTATAGCAGGCCGTAGTTGGGGCCGCGCGACCACAGCACCACGGCAACGCCAAGGGCAACGGCGCCGGCCACACCCACCAGCAGCAACAACTGTCGTGTTGCCGGGGTGCGCGCAAGCTGCTTGAGGTCCAGGCGAGAACCGGGGCTTTCGTCGGTGGTCGCGAGGGCGTTATCGGCCATGAAGACTGCTCTTGCTTGGGGGACGCAGAAACGTCGTCAATGGACCGGTCAGACCGGCATGTTCATGATGTTGTTGTAAGCGTCGACCAGCTTGTTTCTCACCTGGGTCAACGTGTTCAACGACAGATCGGCCTTGTTGATGGCGACCATGGTGCGACCGAGGTCGGCGCCGTCATCGCCGCGTTCGAAACTCGCTGCCTGCATGCCGGCGTCGGTCTGCGCATCGGCCACCGACGAAATCGATTTCTTGAGCAGGCTGGCAAAATCGGTCTGCCCTGGCGCTGCCGCGGTAAAGGACTGCTCCGCCGGCTTGGTCTGCAAGGAGAGCTGGCGCATCTGCGACAGCAGGTTGTTGACGTCGATCTGACTCATGACGGAATTCCAACGCGTAAAGAGTTATCGAGGGTGTTACTGCACGACGTGTGCCACGAAGCCGGAAGTGAGTGGCGCGTGGTGAGCAGTGAGAGAAAGCGTGACGCAGTTCCGCTTTCCGGAAGTGAGTGAAGCGGAGTGCGTGGCGTGAGCAGGGCAAAGCCTGCCCTCTTCCGCCTCTCACTCCTCCCGACTCACTCCCGCACTTAGGCCTGCAAACTCGGCTGCAGACCGTACTTGCGCAGCTTTTCCACCAGGGTCGTGCGCTGCATGCGCAGCAGTTTTGCCGCGTGGGCCACCACGCCGCCGGTAACGTCAAGCGCTTGACGGATCAGACCCACCTCGATGTCGGCAAGGTGATCCTTAAGATCCAGGCCCCCCTCGGGCAGCATCACCAGCGAATCGCTGGCCACCACGGCCATCGGCTCGGGCAGCACGGTGGAGTGACCGGTCATCAGCGACAGCAACGCCGCGCCTCGCACTTCCTCCACGATCTGCTGGCCGCGATATTTTTCCGGCAGGTCGCTGACGCGCACTTCGCTGTGCGGATAAAGAATGGAAAGACGCTCGACCAGGTTGTAAAGCTCGCGCACGTTGCCCGGCCACGCATAGTTATGCAGCGCATGCATGGCGCCGGCGCTGAAGCGCACGCTGCCCAGGCCACGACGCGACAGGCGCTGGTTGAATTCGCCCACCAGCTCCGAGAGGTCGTCCAGGTGCTCGCGCAGCGCGGGCATTTCCAGCGGGAACACGCTCAGGCGGTAGTAAAGGTCTTCGCGGAACTGGCCATCGGCGATGGCGGCTTCCAGGTTGCGATGCGTCGCGGCGATGATGCGCACGTCGCAACGCTGGGTGCGATTGCTGCCCACGCGCTCGAACACACGCTCCTGCAGCACGCGCAGAAGTTTCACCTGCATCGGCAAGCTCATGTCGCCGATTTCATCCAGGAACAGCGTGCCGCCCTCGGCCAGCTCGAAGCGACCCTTGCGGGTACTGATGGCGCCGGTGAATGCGCCCTTCTCGTGACCGAACAGTTCGCTTTCCAGCAATTCGGCGGGAATGGCGCCGCAGTTGATCGCCACGAACGGCTTGTCGCGACGCGAGGAACACTCGTGGATGCTGCGCGCGACCATTTCCTTGCCGGTACCCGATTCGCCCAGCACCAGGACGCTGGAATCGAACGGAGCTACCTGGCGAACCAATGCGTTGACACGGGCCATCGGACCGGAGCTGCCCACCAGCTTCAACTCCGGACGACGCGGCGTCTGCGCCTGCGGGCCACGAAGCGTCTGCGAGAGTTGGTCGTAGCGCAGCGGGAATTCGATGATGCCGACACGGCTGTTGTCGGCGGCGGCGTCATTGCCCAGGCGCGGCAGCCATTCGGAATCGGCGGCCATCAACACCATTGCCTGATTGGACGCAGTGCCCAGCCGCGCGAACTGACGTTCGGCTTCGGCTTCATCCCATACATTGCCCACATACACGGCGCGCCATGCGTGCGTCGCTTCGTCCACCATCTCGCACTCTTCGCCGCGCTGCGGGCGATAGCCGAGAAATTCCAGCGCCGAAACGACCGACTCCGCCCTGCGGTGATCGGACTCGATCACCAGTACGTCGAACTTGCCCATGTGATGTTCTCGTGCGTGCTGCTTCATTGGTGTCCCCCTGGATTGCACCTGCTCGCTGACGACAATCCGTCGCCGTCCGCGAGTAGGAATGAGCAAGAAGAAGGCCAGCCAATCACGTTTTTTCGACGCGGCGTGGGACTTCACGCCTGCCGGTGAGCGTCACCTGATGTAAACGTTGCCAGGAAACTACGCAGCGGTACGCCACAGACCACTGAAATCGCTAAAAAAAAATCCCGAGGCGCAATGCTCGGGATGGTGACCCTGTGCGACACCCTTTCGAGATGTGCGTCAAAGAACGTTCGTGTCGGGTTTCCGTAGCGTGATAGCGATCACATTACGATTGTGAACCGGGTTCGCAGTCTACGTCGCGGTCGCTCGGCGCTCTGCCACTTTACGTCGGTGATGGCGGAACACGAGTCGCTCAATCGCGTCACATGTCGCCTCATCCATCGATTCGAAGGCAACAAAAATGTGATATGCATCACGCTCTTGCACGACTTGCGCGGCAAGTTCCAGCGGCAAGGCCAGGCATCCGTCGAAGTGCAGACGCACCAAAGCATGCTCTTGCGCAGCCGGCCACAAGGACTTGGGCAATAACGCGCCAATCGCGTTGAAGCTGACACGCACACGGGGCGGCAGCTGCGCGTCGCGCTGAAGCAACTGGTCCAGCATGGCCATCAGCACGTTGAGCTTGCTGTCCAGGCGCTGCATGTCCTGGCCAAGCTGGCTCTCTTCGTCCAGTGCCTCGCTGCGGCGCTCGTTGAACACGGCCAAGGTGCCAAGCACGCTGAGATTGCGATCGCGCATGGCCATGCGCTGCAGCTCGCCCAGTGGCTCGGTCAAGGCCGCACAGCTCACGTGCAGGCCGTCGTCATAGGCCACCCGCTCGGAAAACTGCTGCCAGGATGCGTCTTGCATGATTCCCTCGTTGCGCTGGGCCGGTGAACGTCGCGGCCGTGCCCGATTATGCGCGCTTGCTGCCGGGTGGCGCCGGGCTTATTCGACGCCGGCGCGCAGATAGGCGCTGAGCGCGCGATGGCGATGCTGATGCTGGCCCAGATCCTCGCCCAGGCGATCGCGCTGCTGTCGAGCCAATTCGCGCACTTCTTCGGTATGCGCCAGCAAGGTCTTGAGCACGGGCAGCGACTGGGCTTCGGTCATGGGCAAGCGGGCGATCTGCTCGCTGCGCTCGGTCTCCAGCGTCGCCACGGCGTTCCAGTCGCCTTCACGGGCGGCTGCCAGCATGCGTTCGCTGAGCTCAAGCGCCACCGCGCGCGTCGCGTCGTCCATGTTCATGCCGCCGCGCTGGGCTGGCTGCCCTGTTTTGCCAGGAAATCATGGCGGATCTGGCGCCAGGCATCGCGCACCGGGGTGAGCAGATCCACTACTTCGTCGATCGCACGCTCGTCGTTATTGAGCTGCGCGTGCAGCAGGCGACGACTCACGTAGTCGTAAAGCGCATCGAGCCGGCCCGCCAGCGCCCCGCCCTGCGCATGATCGAGGCTGCCGCGCAGTTCGGTGACGATCGCGTGTGCGCGGCTGAAGTGCATGCCCTTGGCCGGCACATCGCCGCGACGGATCGCGCCACGCGCCTGGTTGATACGGTCGATCACGCCATCGAACAGCATATTGGTCAGCTGGTGACGGTCGGCACCTTCCACGCTGCCGCGCGCGCTGGTTTCCTGATAGAGCGCACTGGCGTTGCGCATGTAGCCGTAGGTCATGGTCGATCCCCGGAGGTCAGTTCTTGGAGCTGGAGTTGGTCAGCTGCGCAAGCGCCGTGGTGAGATACGTGCTGGTGTTGTTGAGCGAGGACATCAGCGTATCGAGCGCGGTGTACTGCTGCTGCAACTGCGTCTGGTACGTGGCCATGCGGTTGTCCAGCGAGGTCTGCTGCTGGCCCAGCTGCGTCAACGTATTGTTGAGGCTGTCCATCCGCGTGCCGATGATGCCGCCACTCTGCGTGTACGAATTGATCGCCGTGTTGAGCGTGGTGCCATAGCCGTTGGGACCGGTGAACAAGTCCTTCACTGCCGAGGGATTGCTCTGGAAGGCCGCGGCAAGCTTGTCTTTATCCAGGCTCATGGTGCCGTCGGCATTGCGCGTGATGCCGACATTGGCCAGCGTGCCGATGCCGTTGCCCTTGACCGAATTGCTCAACACGGAGGCGATCTGGCGCTGCACCGAGGTGAGCGTGTTGTCGCCCAGCAGCACGCCGGGAGGATTGGCGC
The DNA here is from genome assembly GCF_052114725.1 of Dyella sp. 2YAF14. Lineage (NCBI taxonomy): Bacteria > Pseudomonadati > Pseudomonadota > Gammaproteobacteria > Lysobacterales > Rhodanobacteraceae > Dyella > Dyella sp. 2YAF14. The sequence continues at coordinate 75,104 of NZ_JBFRFH010000005.1, forward strand.
CGGTGGTGTCGAAGCTCGACAGCGACGTTACGGTGGACGCATAGCTGTTGTACGCGTCCACCAAGCCCTGGATCGCGTTGGTGGCGGCGGTATTGTCCTGCGCCACGGTCAGCGTGTTGGTGCCGGTGCCGGTGAGGTTGAGCGTCACACCGTCCATCATGCCGCTGACGGAATTGGTGGGACTGGTGACGGCGATGCCGTCCAGCGTGAGCTTGGCGTCCTGCGCCTCGTTACCGCCCGGTGTGTTGAGCGTATTGGCGAGACTGGTGAGGCCGCTGCTGCTGGTGGCGTTGGCGCTGACGGTGAAGCCGTTGGCCACGCCCGTCTTGGTCGAGCTCAGCATCAGCTGCTGGCCATTCGTGCCGTTGACGATGGTGGCCGTCACACCCGGATTGGACGAGGAATTATTGATCGCCGTGGCGATGCTCGACAGCGAATCGGTGGCCGACACGGCCAGGTTCATGGTGGTCGAACCGACCGTGATGTTCAACGTGCCTGCGCCGACTGCCGTACCCGAAGTCACCGGGCTGCTGGCACGCTTCTGCGCCGTGGCCAGCTGGCTTACGGCGATGGTGTAGGTGCCCGGATGCGCGCTCGACATCGTCGTCGCGGTGCCGATGCTGCTACTGCTGCCCTGCGCGGTCAGCGTCGCGTTGTAGCTGCTGAACGTGCTGGCGGCGCTGAGCGTCGCCAGCGCGGTCTGGATGCCGCCCAGCGCCGAATTCAACGACGACAGGCCGCCCAGCAGGCTGTTCGTCTGGTTGGTGCGCGTGGTGATCTGCTGTTGCGATGCGGCCTTGCGTGCATTCACCAGCGCCGTGACGATCGAATCGACGTTCAGGCCCGAGCCGATGCCTGCGGCGCTGAGCGTGCCGCTGCCGGCGGACGATGAACCGCTCGACGAGGATGAACTGCCGGAGCCGCTGGTGGCCGACGTGAGCGAATTGAGCAACGCGCTGAGGCTGCTACCGCTGGTGCTGCTAGTCGTGGTCATCGCACTACCTTGTCCGTTTCCCGAAGTGATTCCGCCGTGGCGGAAGTTTTCGAGCCCCCGGCAAAATCTTCACGCATGAAGACTTTGCCGGAAGCTCCCGAAACACCGGGCGGGCTGCGAGGGGCAACCCGCCTGGTGGTAGATCCGGCCGCGGTGGATGCGACTCGGGAGGAGTCGCATCCGGGCCTGCGTCCGTTACTGCAACAGCTTGAGAACCTGCTGCGGGTTGGAGTTGGCCTGGGCCAGCACCGAGATACCCGCCTGCTGAAGCACCTGCGCCTTGCTGAGGTTGGCCGTCTCGGCCGCGAAATCCGCGTCCTGGATGGTCGACTGCGAAGCCTGCAGGTTGGTGGTCTGAGCGGCCACCGTGGAGATGGTCGACTGGAAGCGGTTCTGCACCGCACCCAGCTGGGCAGCGAAATCGCTGACCGTCTTCAGGGCGACGTCGACGCGGGAGATCAGGTCGTTGGCCGAATCCACCGTGCCCACGCTACCCGTGGCGAGCGAGCCACCGGTCGCGGCCGAGGTGCCCTGGGTGTAGGTCGCACCGGCGTTCACGTCCGTAGCGGACGCGCCGACGATCTGACCCTTGGTGTCGCCAACCGTCAGCGCACCGGCGGAGTAGAAGTTGATGCCGTTGCCGGCACCATTCACTGCCGCGCTGACGCCCGTGATACCGGCCGCGTTGATGGCGTCGGACACGTCCTGCAGGCTCTTGGCGCTGCTCAGGTCGATGGCCGTGCCATTGATGGTCAGGCCTTCCTTCGACAGATCGCCCGTGGCGGCCACGACGCCCGTGGAGGCACCGGTGCCGGCAGCGGCGGTCGAGGCCGGCAGGCCGAGCGTGGTGGCAGCTGCGCCGGTGAAGGTCAGGGCAGCGGCGCCGCCGTTGTTGATCTTCAGTTCGCCCGTCGTGCTGTCAACCGACGCCACCGAGCTGCCCGCAGCCGTGTTGATGGCGGCAGCCAGGTCACCGGCGCTGTGGTAGGTGCCAGCAGCAACGGCAACGTTGGTGGTGCCGCCGTCGACGGACACGTTCAGCGCGCCAGCGGCGAGCGTATAGCCCTTGAACGCATTGCTGATGTCGCCCGAGGCCACTTCGGCAACCTGGCCCATGGCGCTCGACTTCACGCTGGTGCCCAGGCTCACCGAGATGGTCTGGCCGACGTCGGCGCCGATCTGGAAGCTCTTCGTCTTCATCGAGCCGTCCAGCACGTTCGAACCGTTGAACGTGGTCTGGTTGGCGATACGGGTGATTTCAGCCAGGCGCTGCTGCACTTCCTGGTCGATCGAGGCGCGGTCCGAATCGGTGTAGGTACCGTTGGCCGACTGCACCGCGAGGTCGCGGATCGCCTGCAGGTTGGCGGTGACCTGGTCCAGAGCCGAACCTGCGGTCTGCGCCAGGTTGATGGCGTCCGACGCGTTGGCGCTGGCCTGGCCGAGGCCGCCGATCTGCGTGGTGTAGCGCTGCGAGATGGCGAAGCCGGCGGCGTTGTCGGCGGCGCTGTTGATCTTCAGACCCGAGGACAGACGCTGCGTGGCGGTGGACAGCGCGCTCTGCGACTTGGTCAGGTTGTTCTGCGCGTTCAGCGACGAGATATTGGTATTGATAACGAGAGACATGGATTTCTCCTACGTAACCGGTGACCGGTTGAATTGGCTGTATGCGTGCCGGCGATCAGGTTCCGCGTGGGATGCCATCCGCCTCAGTGAACTTTTCGGCCCGTCCTGCGATTACTTGAGCCGTGTTCGATGCCAATTCGTGATGGAGCGCACTGGATCGGGCCTTGCCCGCCTTTCTGCCGTCCCATCAACCATTCAACGTTGCGTAGCCCTCCTCTCGTTCTTGCGATGTTTGCCTTGCGCGCAGCTTGCTGCGATTACTTCAGATAGTTGAACAGGCTCATCGACTTCACCTGCGCAAACATCTGCTGCGATGCCTGCAACGCCGTCTGCTGCAGCGACAGATTGCTGATGGCGGTATACGCATCGGCGCCCTGCACATCCGACAGTGCGCTCTTGTAGGTGACGCTGAGATCCTGATAGGCGCCCTGCTGCTGTTGCAGCGTGTCCAGGCGTCCACCGATGGAGACCTGCACCGAGCTGATCGCCGACTGCGTCTGGTCGATCGACTCGATCTGGCGACTCATCACATTGGTGAGCTGCGTATCGGTGGTGCTGCCGCTCTGCAGCGCATTGATCATGTTGGTGAGCGTGCTGAAGATGTCCTGCTGGCCACCGGATGTAACCGACACTGTGTCGCCGGCGGCAGGCGTGCCGCTCATCGCCATGGTCATGCCGTTGAAGCTGATCGAGCCGCCATCGGTATACGTGCCAGTGACCGGGTTGCCGCTGCTGTCGAGCACGGCGTTGCCGTTGGCATCGGTCGCCGACCACGTGCCGCCGGTGCCGAAGGTGATGGTGTAGCCGCCGCCGCTGCTGGACGCGGCGCTATTCCACGCATTGAGATCAGTAACGCTGTTGCTGCCCACCACCAGGGTGCCGGTGTTGGCGCTGCCTGCACTGGCTTCGAACGTGCCATTGCCCATGGGAATAGTCATGAACAGGCCCGAGCCCGGATCGCTGCTGGCGACCTGCAGGCCTGCGCCCACTGCCGAGCGTTGCTGTGCATCGTTGCCGCCGTAAGTCACCACGCCATTGGCGTCCGACTGGAACGGCGTCTTGGTCGTGCTGGTGCCGGCAAACAGTGCGTTGCCGTTGCTGTCGGTGGTGTTGGCCAGTTGAAGGAGCTGGTCGCGCATCTGGCTGAGCTGGCTGGCGATGCTGTTGCGGTCGCTCGCCGACAAGGTGCCGTTGACCGCCTGCAAGGCCAGCGTGCGTGCATTGTCGAGCACGCTGTTGACTGAGCTGAGCGTGCTCGCCTCGGTGTTCAGTCGGGTGTTCGCCGTATCGATGGAGTTCGAATACTGCTCGTTCGCCGCGATCACATGATTGAGGCTCACCACCTGACCGGCACCGGCCGGATCGTCGGAGGCCAGGTTGATGCGATTGCCGGTGCTGACTTCGTTCTGCGTCGCGGCCAGCGCGCTCTGCTGGCTGAGCATGGTGCTGAGCGACTGCTGATACATCCAGCTCGTTGAAAGGCGCATGGACGGTTATCCCTGGATCGCGGTGAGCAAGCTGCTGAAGATGGTTTGCGCGGTGGAGATCACCTGCGCGGAGGCCTGGTAGGCCTGCTGGTACTTGACCATGTTGGACGCCTCTTCATCGAGGTTCACGCCCGAAACGCTTTGCTGCGCGGACATGGCCTGGTTGAACAGGCTGGTCTGCGTGGTGAGGTTGCTTCCTGCCTGGCTGCCCACCGTGCCGATGTTGGTGGTCAGCGTGCCGTACGCATCGATCACCGACTGCGTGCCGCCGGCCAGCACACCCTTGTCCGCCAGGCCGGCCAGCGCAAGCGCATTGCTGGTGTCGTTGAGGCCGTTGGTGTTGGCGCCGATGCTGAAGCTGTCGCTTGCTGCCGGTGTGCCCGACGGTGTCACGCTCCAGCCATTGGCGCTGATGGTCTGCCCCGGCGCATAGCTGCCGCTGGCAAGCACGTTGCCCGAGCCGTCGGTCACCTGATAGCTGCCGGACGTCGGAAAACTGACAGTGGCGCCGCTGAGCAGGGCAGCATTGGTGGGATCGGTCACCGTCACCGAGCCGATCGCGCCGTTGCCGGTATTGGCCTTGGCCGCCGTCGCATTCAACGCGGCTGCGGCAGCAATGCCGTTGGGATCAGTCATGGTGAGCGCGAGGCCGGTGGATGCCTGGCGCGTCGGCTGCAGCTGGAACGTGTCGCCCGCCTGCGCCGTGCCGGACAGCGTCAGCGTCATGCCGTCGGCGGAATACGTGCCATCCGGGTTGGCCGTCATCGGCACGCTCTGGCCGGCGGTAGTCGCCATGCTCCAGTTGCTGCCGTCGTAGCTCAGCACATAGTCCGAGCCGGTGAGCTGCGACACGTCGCTGATGCTCGCCGACACGCTGGCGGTGCCCTTGTTGAGATTGCTGGGCAGCACGGCCGGCGACGGTACGCTGAACATCGGCCCGCCCCGCTTGCCGTATTGATCCAGACCCTTGGACTGCTGCGTGTTGACGCTGGTGGACAGCGCCACGGCCGCCTGGCCGAGCTGGTTCTGCACGCTGTCGAGCACGTTGCCGCGGTAATCGAGCAACGCACCCAGCGAGCCGCCGCTCAATTTGCTGCTGACCACGGTGCCGGTGTTGTCGAGCACTTCGGTGCGCGAGGCGTCGTACTGATTGTTGCCGGTCTTGAGCGCAAACGATTTGTCGCCGGTGACCAGTGCCGCGCCGCTCGAGGTATACACGCTGACGGTGCCGTCACTCTGCGTATAGGCAGACACGCCCAGGTAACCCGACAGCGTCTGCACCAGGTTGTCGCGCTGGTCGAGCAGGTCGTTGGGAACATTGTTGCCCGCCGCATGGATCTGCGCGTTCACGCTGGCGATATTGGCCGAGACGTTGTTGATGCTGTCGACCGTGGTCGAAATCTGCGCATTCACCTGGCTCTGCTGCGCCGCGAGCTGCTGGCCCAGCGTATTGAACACCGTGACGGCCTGGCCGGCGCTGCCCAGCAGCGACTGACGGCTCGAGGCAACGCCCGGCGTATTGGCGACCGTGCTGAACGCGCCATAGAAGTTATCCAGCGCAGTCTGCAGGTTGCCGCTGGCCGAGAGCGAACTGTTGAGCGTGGTGGCCAGGCTGTTGTACGTGGTGGCGCGCTGCAGGCTGGAATTGGACGTCCACAACGCGGTGGTGAGGAAGTCGCTGTAGGCGCGCTGCACCGCCTGCACATTGACGCCGCTGCCGATGGTGTAGTTGCCGCCGGCCTGCGAGATGGCCTCGGTCTGCAGCACCGTCTGACGGCTATAGCCCGCCGTGTTGACGTTGCTGATGTTGTTGCCCACGGTGGTCAACGCCACCTGTGCGGCGTTCAGCCCTGAGGTACCAATGCTGAGAAGGTTAGACATATGTCATTCCGGAGCAATCACTGGGAGGGGTTCGGCGCGACGCCGACTTTCTTGAGGGCGGCTTGCCCGATGGCGTCGAGTGCGTCACGCATCTGGGGACTATTGGCGATGGCCACGATTTTTTGCGCATAGGACGGATCGGTCGCATAACCACCGCTGGCCAGTCCGCGGGCGAAGCCCACCACGTCTTCGCCATGGTTGAGCGCCTTGGCATAACGCGGGTTGTCGGCAATCAGTTGGGCGTAGTCGTCGAACGACTGGCCCGGGTTGTCGTAGGAGCGGAACTGCGCGCGGCGATGCACCGCTACGCCGTCTTCGAATTCCAGCGTGGGCACGCTGACCTTTTCGCCGCCCCAGCTCTGCCCGGCCTTCATGCCGAACAGGTTGTTGCTGGTATTGCCGTTGGAATGCGCCGGCATGTGCTGGCCCCACTGCGTTTCCAGCGCGGCCTGCGCCAACACCGCGCGTACCGATACACCGAGTTTCTCCGCAGCTTTTTGCGCATAAGGTGCCAGTTGGCGCACGAAATCTTCCGCATCGGCCGGCATCAGCTTGAGCACCTTCTCGCCGACCTGCCGCGCCGAACCTGCGATGTCGCTGAGGCGCTTCTGCCAGCTGTCGTCCAGGCCTGCCGCACCGGCTGTCTTGCTGCCACTGGCGTCGCCGGTCGTGCCATCCGACTTGCCGCCGAGTGCGCCGCCCAACTGGCGCACCAGCATCTGCGCGATGCCGATGCCATTGCCGCCCTGCGACAGCTGCACCGACAACTGCTGGTCGAACATGTCGCGCCACTGGTTGCCGGCATCGCTGTCGAACAAGCCGTCGCCGCTGCTCGCGTCGCGCATCGACTTGAGCATCATCTGGGTGAAGATCGACTCGAACTGCTTGGCTACCGCCGGCAGTGCCGCCTTGGCGTCGCTCTGCGCGCTCTGGCGCAGCGCGGCGAACCCGGACAGATCGGTCCAGGTATTGAGACTGCTGGCAGCGTCGCCGGAGATCGCCATCAGATCATCTCCATCAGATCACCACCAGCTCCGCATGCAGCGCACCCGCCTGCTTGAGCGCCTGCAGGATGGAGATCAGATCGCTGGGCGAGGCGCCCACCTGATTTACCGCACGCACGATGGTGTCGAGATTCGTACCTGGGCCGAACTTGAACATGTGGCCGCCGTCCTCGCTGACCTGCACGTCGCTTTGCGGCACCACCACCGTCTGCCCACCCTTGCTGAAGGGCGCCGGCTGCGATACCTGCGGATTCTCGGAAATCGTCACCTGGATCGAGCCGTGCGCCACGGCGGCAGGCGTCACGCGCACTTCCTGTCCGATCACCACGGTGCCGGTGCGAGAGTTGACTACCACGCGCGCGGGCGCATCGCCCGGCGTCACTTCGATGCCCTGGATCGCGCCCAGCCATGCCACGCGCTGGGCCGGGTCGAGCGGACCACGCACGCTCACCGAGCCACCATCGAGCGCACTCGCGGTGCCGGCGCCGTAGGTCCGATTGACCGCTTCTGCCACGCGCGTCGCCGTGGTGAAGTCGGCCGTGTTGAGATTGAGCACGAGGTCGCCGCCGTTGGAAAACGCGGAAGCCACAGCACGCTCGACCGTCGCGCCATTAGGCACGCGACCGCTGGCGGAAATATTCACCTGCACACTGGAACCACTCTTGCCCTGCGCGCTGATGCCACCCACCACCACACTGCCCTGCGCCATCGCATAGACATTGCCGTCGGCACCGCGCAGCGGCGTCATCAACAATTCGCCGCCGCGAATGCTCTTGGCATTGCCGATCGACGCCACCGTGACATCGATCGCCTGCCCCGGCTTGGCGAACGGCGGCAGCTGTGCGGTGACCGTGACGGCTGCTGCGTTCTTCAACTGCGGACGCACATTGGCCGGCACCGTGATGCCGAACTGCACCAGCATGTTTTCCAGACTCTGCGTGGTGAACGGCGCCTGCGTGGTCTGGTCGCCACTGCCATCCAGGCCTACCACCAGGCCATAACCGATCAACTGATTGCTGCGCACGCCGGCGACCTGGGTGAGGTCGCGGATCTTGTCCGCATGTAGCGGTTGGTTCACCGAGAGGCAGGCGCACAGCACGATGGCCGTGCTGCTTAGCGCCGATGCGACACGTTCGCGGATACGAACGAGCGAGACGCGCGGGAGCAGGCGACGGATGTTCATCAGTACGGCATCCACTTGGAGCTGAAGAAGCGCGACAACCAGCCCTGCGTATTCGCATCGGCCAGCGAACCCTTGCCGGTATAGGCGATCTGTGCGGCTGCCACGCGCGTGGACGGCACGCTGTTGTCCTGCAGGATGTCCTGCGGGCGCACGATGCCGGAGATGCGGATCAGCTCCTGGCCCTGGTTGATGGTGAGCATCTTCTCGCCACGCACCAGCAGGTTGCCGTTGGATAGGCGCTGCGCGACGGTCACCGTGATCGAGCCGGTCAGCTGGTTGCTCTGGCTGCTGTCGCCGCTGCCGTCGAAGCTGCGGTCGCCATTGGTGGTGGTATTGGCCACCTTGCCGCCGATGCTCAGGCCCTGACCGAGAATGGTCGGCGCATCGATGCTGGCGGTGTCTTTCTTGCTGGTGCTGGTGCTGGCCTTCTTCGACGCCTGCGTGCTCTCCACCAGCGAGATGGTAAGGATGTCGCCCACGCGATGCGCGCGCGCATCGTTGAACAACTCCATGCCTTGCTCGGCGTGGTAGATCGAGCCATCGGTCGGCGGCGCCACGGGTTGTTCCGCCGGCATGGTTGCCGCCCACTGGTTGGCGTCGCGCGGCTGCGGCATGACGCAGCCGGCGAGCACGGCGACGGCCACCACGACACTGAGTCGGTTGAGGAAGCGGAAGGACAGCATGGGAGTTCTCACATCTTGTCGGTCAGGTCTTGCAGCATCTGGTCGGTGCTGCTGATCGCCTTGGAATTCATTTCGTAGGTGCGCTGGGTTTCAATCATGTTGACCATCTCGGCCACCACGTTGACGTTGGACGACTCCAGCGAACCCTGCAGCAGCGAGCCCATGCCGTTGAGGGCAGGCTGGCCGGTCTGCGGCGCGCCGCTCGAGGCGGTTTCCACATAAAGGTTCTGGCCCAGCGGCTGCAGGCCGGCGGGGTTGATGAAGTCGGCCAGTTGCAGCGTGCCCAGCGTCTGCGGCGTCGCGGACGAGGTGGTGGTTGCCGAGACCGTGCCGTCCGTGCCGATGGTGATGTTCTGCACGCCCGGCGGCATGGTGATGGCCGGCTCCAGCGGATAGCCGTCCGCCGTCACCAGCTGGCCATTGGGATCGGTATGCAGCGCACCGTCGCGCGTATACGCCACGCTGCCATCGGGCATGCTCACCTGCAGGAAGCCGCGCCCCTGGATGGCCACATCCATCGAGCCGCCGGTCTGGGTCAGGTTGCCTTCGGTGAACAGCTTTTCGTTGCCCACCACTTTCACGCCGGTGCCCAGCATCAGGCCCGACGGGTTGAGCGTCTGCTCGGTGGTCTGCGATCCGGGTTGGCCCTTGTTCTGGTACATCAGGTCCTGGAACGCCGCACGCGAACTCTTGAACGCGGTGGTGTTGGCGTTGGCCAGGTTGTTGGAGATCACGTCCATGCGCGTCTGCTGCGCGTCCAGGCCGGTCTTGGCAATCCACAGGGAAGAAAACATCGGTTACTCCGTGTAAGTCAGGCTTAGTTGGACTGCAGCAGCTTGAGGCTGGAATCGGCGTTGTCCTCGGAGGTCTTGATGGACTTCACCTGCATGTCGTACTGGCGCGAAAGCGCGATCATCTTCACCAGCTCCGCCGATGCATTGACGTTGCTGCCTTCCAGCTCGCCCGAGGCGATGGTGATGTTCTCGTCGGCGGCGGCCGTGCTGCCGTCGCTCATATGCATCAGGCCGTCGCCGGCCTGCGTCATCTGCGCAACGTCCGGGTTGACCAGCTTGATGCGATCGATCTGCGATACAGAATTCGGGCCCTGCCCTTGCGGCACGGTAGAGATGGTGCCGTCCGAGCCCACGCTGATATCCGTGGAAGGCGGAATGGTGATGGGCCCGGAACTGCCCATCACCGGATTGCCGCGCGAATCGGTCAACCCGCCGTCCGCGGTGAGCTGAAGATCGCCCGCACGCGTATAGCCTTCCGAACCGTCTGGCGCCTGCACCGCGATGAAACCCGGACCGCGCACCGAAATATCCAGCGAACGCCCGGTGTTGACCGGCGAACCCTGCGCGCTGCTCTGCCCAATGCCATGCGTTACCGCGTTGATGCGCGCCGGCGTGCCATCGCCAAGTACCGGCACGCTCTGGAACGCGGACATCTGGCTCTTGAAGCCGACCGTGGACGCGTTGGCCAGGTTGTGGCTCACCGCGTCCTGGGCGCGCATGATCTGCGTCGCCCCGGTCATCGCTACGTAGACGGAACGGTCCATGGCTTATCAGCGCGAGACGGCGTTGAACAAGGACGACGCCAGCGTGTTGTCGGTCGACAACACCTGCGCATTGGCCTGGTAGTTGCGCTGGGCCTGGATCATGTCGACCAGCTGCGCGGTGGTGTCAGCCGTATTGGAGCTTTCCAGCTCGCCGGACTCGATGGTGCCGAACTCACCCGAGTTCGCCGTACCCATCGTGGCCGGGCCCGAATCGGTGCTCGCCACCCAGGTGGTATTGCCCAGCTGGCGCAGGCCCTGCACGTTGGCGAAGTTGGCGATGGCCACCTGGCCGATCTGCGTGCTCTGGTTGTTCGAATAGGTCGCCGTGACCACACCCTTTTCGTCGATGTCCAGACCCGACAAGGTGCCTGCTTCGAAGCCGTTCTGGATGATCGGGGCGGCCGAGTAGTCTGTACCGAACTGGGTGATATTGGTCACGTTGAGCGACAGCGTCAGCGGCGAGGAACCGTTGCCCAGATTGACCGGGTTGAAGGCCAGCGTGCCGGTGGTCGGCGTGGTGAGCTTGCCGGTGCTGTCGAACGTCATCGGCTGCGTGCCGGCGCTCTGGCCGTCCACATAGAGATTGGCGTTCCAGGTGTTGGTGCCGGTCTTCACGTAGTAGATCGTGGCCTGATGCGAACCGCCCTGCGAGTCGTACACGGTGACCGGCGCCGCGTTGTTGTAGCTGGTCGAATCGGTGGTGCTGAACGGATTCGTCGGCACGGTGGCGCTGGCCGGCAGGTTCGACGACAAGGTGATCGACGAGGTCGCCGTGGCGCTGCTCTGCGCGGTCTGCCAGCTGAAGTCGGACAGCGTGCTCATGTCGAAGCCGCCATTGCCGTTGGGCGGGTAGATCTGCAGGCGCGAACCATCCGGCGAAGTGATGAAGCCGTTGGAGTTCTTGATGAAATCGCCGGCGCGCGTGTACTGCACGCCGCTGCCGTTGTTCACCGCGAAAAAGCCATTGCCATTGATGGCCAGGTCCAGGCTGTTGCCGGTGGTCTGCAGGTCGCCCTGATTGAACTGCTGCGCCACGTCCTGCAGCGTGACGCCGCTGCCCACCGCAGTGGAATTGAGATTGAGGCCGGTCACCGCGAAGATGTCCGCGAACTCCGCACGCGAACCTTTGAAGCCGGTGGTGTTCGCATTGGCGATGTTGTTGGCGATGACGTTGAGATCGGACTGGGCAGCGTTGATGCCGCTGAGCGCCGTGTTGAGTGCCATGTTCTATTCCTCGTGTGAGTGGACGCGTGTAGCGTCAGAGAATCTGTGCCACCTGACTGAGCGGCACGCCGCCCACGCCCGATACCTGCAAGTACGTGCCCAGCGTGCTGCCGCCATAACCCACGCCCGTCACCGTGCCGGAGACATAGGTGTCCAACGAGGTGCTGGCGCTGCCCGAGCCACTGCTCGCCTGCAGCGTATAAGTGCCCTTGGCCACCGTATTGCCGCTGTCGTCCTTGCCGTCCCAGCTGAACTGCGCCAGGCCCGCGCTTTGTGCACCCAGGGCAATCGTGCGTATCACGTTGCCGCTGCCATCGAGCACCTGCACCGTCGGGCTGCTCGCGGCGGTCACATTGATGGCGCCCTTTATCGCGTCGGTGCCGTCAAAGGCGGCCGAGCCGGCCGGTACCAGCACATCACGGTTCACCAGGTTCGCCGAGCTGAGCACCTGCGAGGTCTGCATGTTCGACGTGACATTGCTGCTCATCGTCTGCAGGTCGGTATCGAGCTGCTGCGTGGCCGACAACTGGCTGAACTGCGCCATCTGCGAAACGAACTGCGAGTTGTCGACCGGGTTGGTCGGGTCCTGCGCCTGCAGCTGGGCCGTCATCAACTTGAGGAAATCAGCCTGCGTCATCGTGCTCGACAGCGCCGAGTTCACGTTCGACGAGCTGCTCGAACTGGAACTGCTCGAGTTGTTCGTATTGGTATTGCTGGTGCTGCTTGGAATCGTGGACATGGGGTTTCCTGCCGGCTTACTTGCCGAGGTCGAGTGTCTTGAGCATCAGCTGCTTGGTGGTATTCATCGCCTCGACGTTGTTCTGGTACGAGCGCGACGCCGTGATCATGTTCACCAGCTCATCGATGGGATTGACGTTGCTGCCATAGACGTAACCCGTGTCGTCCGCCATCGGGTTGCCCGGCTCGTAACGAGCCTGCACATCGGCCTGGCTCTCGGTCACGCCCTTCACCTGCACGCCCACGGAACTGTCCGCATCGGCGTTCTTGGCGCCGCCCATCGCGCGCTGCACCGCCGAGAACAACGGCTCCTTCGCGCGATACGCGCCCTCGGGCGTGCTCGACACGCTGTCGGCATTGGCAAGGTTGGACGCCACCGTGTTGAGCCGCAGCGACTGCGCCGCCATGCCCGAACCGGAGACATCAAAGATCTTGAACAAGGACATCAGCTCTGGCCTCCGGTGATGGCCGTGCGCAGCATGTGGATCTGCGCCGTGATAAAGGACAGGCTTGCCTGGTAATGCACGCCGTTAGCGGCGAAGTTCGCCTGCTCCACCTGCGTGTCCACCGTATTGCCGTCCATCGAGGGCTGCGTGGGCGTGCGATACGCAAGTTGTTGCGCCGACTGCGCCTGCGGATTGATCTGCCCCGGCTGCGTAATCGTCATGGCCAGCGTGTTGCTGTTGCCGCTCGCATTGGCCATGGCCTTCTTGAAGTCGACATCGCGCGCGAGGTATCCCGGCGTGTCCGCATTGGCCAGATTGCTCGCCAACACTTCACTGCGCCGCTGCCACGTATCAAGCGCCTGCGTGTGCAATCCGAACAGGTTGTCGTTGATCGAACTCATCACTCACTCCTGCGGCGGAGGCCGCGGGACGGTTTGAGCAATTTGCGTGCCACGGTTCAGGAGACGGCTGGGAGGCCGCACCGTTGCTGGGTTTACGCGGATTTTGCGCAAGGCCTTGGAGTGGGTTTTCGGGTGGGAGTCGGAATTTCGACGCGGGCGGTAGCGGCTTCCTGACGCGGGGGCTCGGGAGGGTCTCAGCGGAGCACTTTCGAGCGACCCAGCCCTCCAGCCATCGCCGCACCCTGCCTGTCTGTGGGAGCGCACCCTGTGCGCGACAGCCACGCTGCAGTGCACCGCTCCGTAGGTTTGTCGCGCACAGGGTGCGCTCCTACAAAGAGCGGATCGTGGCATCTAACACGCGGCCTACAACGTACGAACCCCTCTGTAGGAGCGCACTTGTGCGCGACCGCGGCGCCGCGGTGCATCGCTCCGGTTGGTCGCGCACAAGTGCGCTCCTACAAAAGACCTGCTCGGCCCCGCAACGCCGGGTATTGGGCTCTTGATCTGGCTCTGCCACCGGGGTCCCCGTATGACGCGGCGGGCGGGTGGAGGAACAGCCCGAAGGGTGGCCGCATGGATGCGGCCAGTTTTTCGACAGGACAGGGATGTCCTGTCGAAAAACCCCGTAACCCGCACGCGCACCTGGAGGGCCAAAGGCCCGGAAGGCGCGTCGTCCGGGGGGGCCCTTCTCTTTGGTTACTTTCTCTTGGGCAAGCAAGAGAAAGTAACTCGGCTGCCGGCAGGCAGACGAAACGCCCGCCGCGTAGGCGGCACGCTGGCGATAGGGCAACAACCGGGGACTTTCGCTAGTGAATCCCAGCCTACGCCGGGATGACGAGCAAGAGAGGACCGGGGTAGCTGCGGAGGGTGAGGCTAGATTGGCCCCTCACCCCAACCCTCTCCCCAGAGGGGAGAGGGAGCAAGACGCGCAGATCGGAGCGTTGGCGACACCCCAACAAACCCTCAAAACCCCTCAAACCTCTCCGGCATCAACTCCAACACCGTCTGCGCCAACAAATCCGGCTGAAACTTCGCCACAAAGCGATCCGCATTCACCTCGCGCACCATCGCCTCATTGAAGATCCCGCTGATCGAACTGTGCAACACCACCTTCAGCGACCGCAGCGACGCCGTTTCGCGAATCGCCCGCGTCAACGCGTAACCATCCATCCGCGGCATCTCGATATCCGACACCACCAGGGTCACGCTTTCCTCGCCAGGCGTTTCCGCCAGCGCCTCCAGCCGCTCCAGCGCCTCACGTCCGTCCTGGGCGACCACGCATTCCACATCCATCTGGCGGAACAGATTCACCAGCTGGTTGCGCGCCACCAGCGAATCGTCCACCACCATCACCCGCCGCGGCTGCAGATCATGTACGCGCGCGATGCGCTGCATCGGCGCGGACAATTCGGTGGTGTTGGCATTGAGCGTGGCCAGCACATGCTCCACGTCGACCACGGCGACCAAGAAGCCGTCCACGCGAGTCACGGCATTGACGCGACTGCCAAAGCCCAGCGCTGCCGACGGCGCAGCCAGTGATTCGCCATCGCAGTGAACCAGCCGCTGCGGCTCGGCCACCAGAAAGCCCTGCACGCTGCGACTGAACTCCGTAACCATAAGGTGTGCCGAGCTCACATCACGCAAAGACGGGTAACCCAGCGCCACCGCCAGGTCGATGACGGGAATGGTGGTGCCACGGTAATCGCAACTGCCGGCAATCAGCGGATGCGCATCAGGCATGCGTTCCATCGGCGGACGGCGCATGACCTCCCTCACCTTGAACACATTGATGCCGAACAGCTGCTCATCGCCCATCCGGAACAACAGCATGGCCACGCGGTTGTGACCCGCCAGCCGGGTCTGCTGCTCCACCTTGTCCATCCACGCGCTCATGCGGATTCCTCGCCGCGGCCCAGCCGCTTTATCTCCCGCGTATCGGCCGCCGGCGCATCGGCTTGAGCAGCAACATCGCCATGGCACGTCGCTTGCTTCTCAAGTTCCGACGTTCGCCGCCGATGCCGGAGGCGACCCTAAAGTAAGGAAAGATCCACCCATGAGTCTGATCTGGAGCCAGCACCTCGCCGAACTTGCCCGCGCTGCCGCGGCGGGTGATCGCGCCCAGGTCGCACAGCTGACGGCCCGCCATCCGCGCGCAGCGCAGGCATTGGCGCCGCTGCTGGCGGCCGTTCTCACTGCCAGGCCGCCCGTGGCCGTGGCCATGCAGACGATGGAGCAGCTGGGCCTGGTGCTGGGTGCATCGCAGCAGCTGGCGCGCGAGCAGGCGTCCATGCACCAGTCGGCGCAGGAGAGCCGCGACGACGTCGGCCGTTTGACGGACGGCAGTGCCGGAATCTCGACATCCCTCCAACAGATTGGCACCGGCCTGGACTATGCACGCCAGACCGGCGAGACCAGCGAGCGCAGCGTGAGCGAGCTCGACGGCCAGCTGCGCCTGCTGCGCACGGCGCTGTCGGCCATGAACCGCAACCAGAGCAAGCTCGCCGAACAAGTGGCGCAGATCCGCAAGCTCACCAGCGTGGTGCAGGAAATCGCCCACCAGACCAACCTGGTGGCATTGAATGCCGCCATCGAAGCCGCCCGCGCTGGCGAAGCTGGTCGCGGCTTTGCCGTCGTGGCCGACGAAGTGAAACAGCTGGCCGAGAAAACCAGCCTGGCCACCAACGAGATCGAAACGGTCACCGGCTCCATCGGTGATTTCTCGCTGCAGCTGGATGGCGATGTGCAGCAAGGCCTGCAGCGCCTCGACCGCGCGCAGGGCGGCCTCAGCCAGACCGAAACCTCGCTGCGCGACAGCGGCGAGGCGCTGCGCCAGATCGGCGAGCGCATCGGCAACATGCAGAAGAATCAGGACGTCCACCACGCCCGCGCCGTCGCGGCGCAAGCCGCGCTGGGCGCGTGGCATCGTCGTTCGGCGGAAGCCACCCGCCAGTCCGAAGCATTGAGCCGCGGCGCCCTGCTCGGCCATCGCCTCGCGCTGGACTGGCTGGAGAGCGAAAGTGGCGAAGATCCGGCCAGCCTCAGCCTCACCGTGCGCGAAGCCGCCCAAGGCCTGCGCCAGGCGATGGAGCTGGCGCTGCAGGAGCCGGCCGCGCTCGATCGCCGCTGGTTCGACACCCAGGCCCTCAGCCGCACGCTCGACCGCCTCACTGCAGGCCGCTCCAGCAACGCCGCCGCCGGCGCACTCTCGGCCGCTGGCGCGCGCATGCGCGAGCAAGGCAGCACGTTTGCCACCCTGCTATGCGATGGCCAGCTCGATCAGGCGGGCCAGCTGATGCGACAGCTCGAAGGCGAGCGCGAAACGCTGCTGACCCAACTGAACGCACTGCTCGCCGATTTATGAAGCATCCTCTGGCCGCCCTGCTGCTCGGCGCCCTCGTGCTGCCCGTCCATGCGACGGAGCCGGCACAGGCGGCGCGTACGGCGGCCGAGCAATGGCTGCGTGGCCAGTACGAGACGCCCGGCAGCCGCGTCGTGGCGCAAGCCGCTGAACTTGATACGCACGCGCTGCAGCTCGCGCCCTGCCCGGCCTCGCTGACGGCGGGCCTGCAGGCAGGCGCTCGTCTGATGCCACGCATGAACGTGCTGGTAAGGTGCCCGGGCCCGGATGGCTGGACTCTGCACGTGCCCGTGCAATTGCAGGTGTTTCGCCAGGTGCTGGTGCTGACTCATCCACTGCAGCGCGGTGACGGCGTTCGCGCCGACGACGTGCGCAGCGAGGAGCGCGACATCACCCGCCTGGGCTATGGCTATGTCAACGACATGGCAGAGCTGCAGGGGCGTACGCTCTCGCGCGCCCTGGGCGCCGGCTCGGTGGTCACGCCGGCGGCACTGGGCGGGCGCAGCGCGGTGAAGGCGGGCGACCAGGTGCAACTGGTGTCCCGGCTGGATGGGATCGAAGTCCGCGCCAGCGGCGTCGCGCTGGGTGGCGGGGACAGCGGTTCGCGCCTGAAGGTGCGCAACGGCAGTTCCGGCAAGGTGATCGACGCCATGGTGACGGCCCCGGGGGAAGTCCTGGCGCTACCCTGACTGCAGTGCACGAGCGATTAAAGTTTGCGGCCCCCTGGCCGATCCTGTAAGCAACAGGGCCAGATATCCAAGAGAACGGACCCATGAATACCACGATCTCCAACAACGGCTTGCCCAAGCTTCCCCAGCCCGCCACGGGCCAGGCCAGCGGCTCCACGCAGGGCGCGACCAGCACCACGGCCAGCGAGGCCACCGGCAGCAGCACGGGCGCAAACGACCGCGTCCAGCTGACCGACTCCGCGCGTGCCTTGCAGGAAGCATCCCGCACGAACAGCGGTGCCACCATGGACACGAAGAAAGTCGAGCACATCCGCCAGCAGCTGGCCAGCGGCACCTACAAGGTCGATGCGGGCAAGATTGCCGATCGCATGATGTCCCTCGAAAACCAGCTCAACGGCAAGTCATGAGCCCGTCACTGCAAGCCGAACTGGACCATGCGCTGACCGCCGCGGTGGACGAGATGCGGCTGGCAGTGGGCCAATTGATGGATGCGCTCACCACCGAGCGCACCGCCCTGGAAACAGCCGACGTCGATACGCTCAATCAGGCCGGCGCCAGCAAGCACGAATTGATGGTGCGACTGGAGCAGCTCGACAGCGAACGCGTGCAGCTCAGCCAGGGCGCGCCGGAAGCCAGCCGCACACTGGCTCCCCGCTGGCAAGAGATTCTGCAGTCGCTGCGTGCCTGCCAGCAGCTCAACCAGCGCAACGGTTATCTCGTCGGCCTGCGCCTGCAGCAAGTGCGCAAGGCGTTGGCCGTACTGACCGGTAACGAAGCCGAAGCGAGCGTGTACGGCCGCACCGGTGATCTGCGCACGAGCCTGCGCTCACAGTCTTTGGCCGAGGCTTAAGACGTTATGACGCGCGTCCAGCCTTCCAGCACGCGCGGTTGTTTGCAGGCGGCAGTTGCCGCTCCTCTCCACCATCGTCACCACATCGACTGATCATGAGCGAAGCTGCGGCCATCCCCTCCGCCTCGGACGCCTCCACCGCCAGCGAACAAGCGCTGCCGGTGATCCGTCTGCCCATGCTGGACAGCAAGCGCGAACTGTTCGCCTACGAGATCGTCTTCCAGGACGATGCGGAGGACGAAGCCACGCTGATGCGTCGCGCGCTCGCCACCATCACCGATGGCGCGCTCGCGCGCCTGGTGCGCGGCAACCGCACGTTCCTCAGGCTCACGCACGAATTGCTGATGGAAGAAACCGACGTGCTGCAGCACCAGCCACGCTTCGGCGTGCTGCTGCAGCCCGAGGCCGCCGCCGATGCCGCCCTGGTCGAACGCCTGGCACGCATGGCGCAGCGCGGTTGCCCGCTGATGCTCGATGCCGGCGACACCACGCTGGAATTCAATCCCGCCGTGGAACCCCTGCTCAAGATCGTGCAGTTCGTGCGCCTGGACGCCAGCAAGCTCGACCCGGCCACGCTGCGCTCGCGCAGCGAATACCTGCACGCGCGCGGCACCCATGTGGTCGCCGGCCACGTCGACGATCACGACACCTATCACCGCTGCGAATCGCTGCCGTTGCAGGCGATCCAGGGCCAGTTCCTGCTCAAGCCCGAACCCGTCGCCGTGCCGGTGCTCTCCGCCAGCCGCCTGAGTCTGCTGCGCCTGATGAAGGCCTTGCAGGAAGGCAATCCGGGCCCGGTCGAACTAGGCCAGATCGTGCGCGACGACGCCATCCTCAGCTACAAGCTGCTGGGCTGCGTGAACTCCGCGTACTTCGCATTGCCGCGCCAGCTCAAATCCGTGCAGCAGGCGGCCATCTTCTTCGGCGCCGCGCGCTTGCGTAACTGGATCTACACGATGGCGCTGAGCGGCACCGGCGACCGTCCGCCGGAACTGCTGCGCGCCGCGCTCATCCGCGCCCACATGTGCGAAAAGCTCGCCCAGCACATGCCCGCCGAACAACGCGAAATGGCCTTCACCGCCGGCCTCTTCTCGCTGCTCGACGCGATGATGGAAGCCCCGATGGATTTCGTCCTGTGGCACCTGCCGCTCGCCCGCGAAATCAGCAGCGCACTGCTGGAGAACAAGGGACCGTTCGCGACGCTGCTCGATCAGATCCGCGCGTGGGAAGCAGGCAACCTTCGCGGTGGCGAAGTGCAGCCACAAGTCATTCGCCGCATGGCAGCGATCTATCTCGAAGCCACACAGTGGGCCGATCACGTTTACGCGTTCGCGGACCAGCGACCCAATTGAGCTTGCTAATCCTGGTTTTCTCGCTGCGCCAAGGTTGACGCCCGCTCGTCTGTGGGAGCGCACCCTGTGCGCGACTGCCACGCATGGGTATACCGCTCCGTAGGCTTGTCGCGCACAGGGTGCGCTCCCACAAATAGCCCAGCAGCAACCTTCAATTCGCGCCCCACGGCGTAAGCGCCCTCTTGTAGGAGCGCACTTGTGCGCGACCGCAGCGCCGGGATGTACCGCTCCGTCGGCTGGTCGCGCACAAGTGCGCTCCTACAGAAAGATACCCGGCAAGACCGGGCGTTGTCTGGCTCTTAATCTGGCTCTTGGCTCTTGGCTCTTGGCTCTTGGCTCTTGGCTCCCGGGGTCCCCGTATGACGCGGCGGGCGGGTGGAGGAAAGCCCGCAGGGTGGCCGCATGGATGCGGCCAGTTTTTCGACAGGACAGGGATGTCCTGTCGAAAAACCCCGTAACCCGACCGCGCACCTGGAGGGCGTAGCCCGGAAGGCGCGTCATCCGGGGGGCCCTTTCTTTTGGTTACTTTTCTTTGGGCAAGCAAAGAAAAGTGACCCGGCCTCCGGCAGGAGGACGGAAGCCCGCGGCAGGCGAGCCAGATGGCGAGGTCGTGACGACCCAGCGCGTAGTCAGTGAGTGACCAGCCGTTCGGTTATCGAGAAGCGCCTCGCGCCATCGCAGTAATGGCGAGCAAAAAGAAGACAGGGGCGATTCCGCACCGCGAGGCAAGGTTGGCCCCTCACCCCAACCCTCTCCCCGCGGGGGAGAGGGAGCAACGCTCAGGCAGCCGTCACCCGCAACCTCCAAACCGCCACCCCCATCCCCACCAACGCCACCCCAAACCACATCGCCCCCACCGCCATATCCGTCCCCAGCCACATCACACAAGCCACCGCGGAAATCAGCAGCGCACCGCTGCCGACCGCGAGCAAGGCATCGTGATGCGTGCGGGGACGCTCGGGGAGCAACAGCAGCGCGCCCAGCATCGCCAGCAGCAATCCGCCGATCCGGCGTGCCCATACGAACGACGGTGGCGCAGGAACATCGGGAACCACGTCGACCAGCGATCGCTCGCCGATCTGCACGTCGAAACCCTTGCCGTCAGTGGCGCTGGCCGAGGGAACCAGCTGATCGCCATCGATCTGGGCGAACACCGTGACCACCTGCGCCGGCACCGCCTCCCAGCTGACGCGCAAATCGCCCAGCTGCGGATGATCGGGATGCTCGCTGGTGGTGAAGTAGTTGCCGTTAGGCGCAAAGCTCGCCGCCAGATTCGTCGGCAACGTCTTGATGTTCGGCTCGATCAGCTCGCCGCCAAGCAGCGCATTCAGCAGCGGTGCGGACAGCACATAGTTGCCCACGCGGGCCTGGCCGGCATCGAACTGCCTGCCTTCGATCGGAAAGCGTTCGGGATTCACATGGCCCGAGGTCTGCGCAAAACGCCGCGAATCGACCGGACGATCGACCCAGTCCTGTTCGTAGTGCACGTCGCCGCCCATGCGCAGCTCGCGCCACTGGAACATCTCGACGTGCCGAATCAGCACCGGCGCATGCGCGCGTTGTCCGAACTCGGGATCAGAGGGCTCCTCGATCACGCGCACGGCGCCGCTGACGCGCACCAGGTTGCCGTGATGACCTGCGGTCGACGAATCGCCGCCGCCAAGGTCGAAAATCTGTCCGCCGTGGCGATCGGAGGCATGGCGATTGTCGAGCAGCCCCTGCTCGGTCATCGCGACCAGACCCGCACCCGCCAACAAAAGCAGCACACCCAAAACGCGTCGCAACCAAGGCTGCATGGTGATCCCCTCCCCCTGTGGACGACTGGTCAGGCCGCCTGTCCCCGCATCGCTACTTGTTCGTCAGCCGTACCGTAACGGCCCCGCTCGTCCCGCACCACACGCGCCACGGCACAGTCGTGGTCGTGGGTGAAAAACAGGCGCACGTCGCGGGCCAACTTGTCGTCCAGAAACGCGCGCTTCTCCTCGATCAATTTTTCCGGATAGCGGTCGTAGCCCATCGTAATAGGCAGGTGCACCCAAAAGCGCCCCGGGATGAGATCGGCGCAGAACACCACGCCGGCCACTTCCGCCAACATCAGTCCGGGCGTGTGGCCGTCCGAATAGCTGAAGCGAACGGCCTCACCCAGTGCCTTGGAATGCTCGCCTTCGACCAGCTCCAGACGACCGCTTGCCTCTAGCAGCGGCTGCAACTCCGGCACGAACGAGGCACGATCGCGCGCATGCGGTTGCAGCGCGCGACGCCAATGTTCGGCGCCGACGATATAGGCAGCCTTCGGAAACAGCAGGCGCGGCGACTGCCCCTCTTCCCACGCAGCAAGCAAGCCGCCAGCGTGGTCGAAGTGCAGATGCGACAACACCACGGCGTCGATGTCTTCGTGCGTGAGCCCGGCTTCCGCCAATGAATCGAGCAGCACATGACGCTCTTCCACCACACCGTAGCGCTCGCGCAACGCAGGCTCGAAGAACGCACCGATGCCGGTTTCGAACAGCACGTTCTTGCCGTCGAGGTCTTTCACCAGCAGGCAGCGGCATGCAAGCGGAATGCGGTTTTCCGCATCGGGCTTGATCCAGCGTGACCACAGCGCCCGCGGAGCGTTGCCAAACATGGCGCCACCATCAAGCTGCTGGGAGTTGCCAGTAAGCGACCAGAGTTCCATATCAAATACCTCGCGTTGCCACGGATTCGCCGGGAGCGAATCCGGACGCCGCAGGCGGCCCCGCGCAAAGCGCGGGGTGAGGCCCATGGATGGGCCGAACAAACATGGCGCCGCCATCAAGCTGCTGCGAATTGCCGGTGAGAGACCACAGTTCCATCGTTACTGCACCTTGCCCAGACCCGACTCGCGGCGCGGATCGCTGGCCGCATCGAGCTTGTTGGTCTTCAGATCCCACGTGACCACGTTCATGTAGCCCCAGGGGCTGCGTTCCTTCAGCTCGTGGCCCATCTGCCTGAGCGCGTCGGCGGTGGCCGGATCGAAGGTGCCCGGCTCCACATCCACGCGATCAGGCATGTACTGGTGGTGGTAGCGCTTCTGCGCGGCAATGCCCTCGGCATTCTTGCCATCCATGAAGGCCAGGATGCCTTCCAGCACCTGGGTGATGATGGTCGAACCGCCCGGCGAACCGATCACGCCGACGCGATCGGCGCCGAACACGATGCTCGGCGTCATCGACGACAGCATGCGCTTGCCCGGAGCCGGCGCATTCGCCTCGCTGCCCAGCAGGCCGTAGACGTTGGGCTTGTTGGGCACCAGCGCGAAGTCGTCCATCTCGTCGTTGAGCAGCACGCCGGTGCCAGCGGCAACGAAGGTGGAGCCCATGGTGTAGTTCACCGTCGAGGTGATCGAGGCGATATTGCCGTCCTTGTCGATCACCGAGAAATGCGTGGTGTGCATGCCCGGATCCACACCGGTGCTGCCCGGCAGCATCGACGAGGGCGTGGCCTTGTCGGGCAGGATGGTCATGCGCAGACCGGCCGCGTAATAAGGCGACAACAGCATGTCCAGCGGCATCTTCACGAAGTCCGGGTCGCCCAGATAGTCGTTATGGTCCCGGAACGCGCGACGCATGGCTTCGATCACCAGATGCGTGCGATGGGCCTCATCGAGCTTGCTCAGGTCGTAGCCAGAGAGGATGTTGAGGATCTCCGCCACCGCCACGCCACCCGACGAGGACGGCGGCGCGGTGACCACGCGATAGCCGCGATAGTCCACCGTGATCGGCGTGCGTTCCTTCACCTGGTAGCTCTCCAGGTCTTTAGCCGTCCAGTTGCCACCGGCCGCGCGCACGGCGTCGACCATCTTCTTGCCGATCTCGCCGCGATAGAAACCATCGGCACCCTGCTCGCCCAGCACTTCCAGCGTGCGGGCCTGGTCCGGATCGCGCCATGCCTGACCGGCGACGGGCGGCTTGCCGTTCGGCAGGTACTTGGCCACTGACGCAGGCCAGCGCTGGATGTCCTGCTGGCGTTCGCTGATCGCGTTGATCAGGCGGGCATCGGGCTGGAAGCCGTCGCGCGCCAGGCGGATGGCCGGCGTCAGCGAATCCTTCAGCGGCAGCTTGCCGTAGTGCTTGGCCAGCCACGCGAGGCCGGCGGGCTCGCCGGGAATGCCGGCGGAAAGCGGCCCGTTCAAGGCGGTGTCGCGATTGGGCGAGCCGTCCTTGTTGAGGTAGTCCTTGGTGTTCACCGCTGCCGGCGCGGTTTCGCGCGCATCGATGAAGATGTCCTTGCCGTCGGAGGCGCGATGCAGCACCGCCATGAATCCGCCGCCGATGCCTGAGCTTTCCGGCTCCACGATGGACAGCGTGGAAGCCACCGCGATGGCCGCGTCGAACGCATTGCCCCCCTTGGCCAGCACTTCGAGGCCGGCGTCAGTGGCGTGGAAATTCGCGCTGGCGATGCCGGCGTGGCCGGGACGCTGCGTGATGACGTGCGCGGGAGCGGTGGTGGCGGGAGCAACGGCGGGGCGGCTGTCGGCGTATGCAACGCTGGAGGAAACAAGCAGGGCCAGCAGCGTCACGCGCCAGTTCAACGGGTGCTTCATGCGTCGTCCTTTGGGGATACATGGCCCGATGGTGCCGCGCTATCGCCTTGCGCCATCAGGAAACGGTACTTGAGGTCGAGCTGATCGTGGGTTTCGGTGTGCTCGGGGTCGACGATGATGCACTCGACCGGGCACACATCCACGCATTGCGGTTCGTCGTAGTGACCGATGCACTCCGTGCACAGCGACGGATCGATCACGTAGTACTCCTCGCCCAGCGAGATCGCCTTGTTCGGACAAACCGGTTCGCAGACGTCGCAATTGACGCAGGTATCGAGGATTTTCAGGGACATTCGCTGAGTTTACATGGTGGGCGCGGATGGTGCGCCGCAAGATCCGGCGGTTGGAACCATCAAGATGGATGCGCACTGGAAAAACAAAAGCCCGCGGCACTTTCGCACCGCGGGCTTCGAAACCGCTCCGGAATCCGGAACTTACATGTTCACGTAACGGATGGTGGCGCCGGTCGGCTGCAGCGCCGAGGTCACCTTGTCCTTGTCACCGGCGTCGCCGATCACCAGCACGATCACGTCCTTGAAGGAGCCGGCCTTGGCGTCCTTGAAGGCATCGGTCACGAACTGCGAGGTCTTGGACGAATCGGGACCGGCGAACACCAGCATATTGCCCGGCAGCACGCCGCGGGCCACGGTGTCCTGCACCTGCTCGAGCTGGCGCTGGCGCAGCGCGTTGGCGTCTTCGGTATCGCCGCCCGGCACCAGGTACGGGAACGGACGGTCGGCCGTCATGCCCTGCATGTTCTTCTGGACGATCTGGCCGAGGTAGGCGTTCCACGCCTTGGAATCGTTCGGATCGGTCGGCTTGGTTACGGCGGCGACCTGCTCGGTCGGCTGCTGGGCGGACTCGTCCTGCTGGCTGCAGGCGGTGATGCCGGTGATCGCGATGGCGGCGAGAAGAGCGTACTTGTACATGGTGGTCACCCTGGAATGATGAAATCTGGTCATGGGATCCGTTGGATAACCGACCTTTCGGCCGTCATGCGACAGAGCCTTGTTGGACCGGGGGAATCAACCGGTTTCTTGGCAGCCGTGCCACCAGCAAAACCTTGCCTACCCCTGATCCGCGGCGAGCGACTGTCCTGTCCGCAGGATGCGGGCGAGGATACACGACGATGCCCGCTCCGGACACCGTCAGACGTGTTGCACTGCGGGTTTACGGGGTGCTCAGTCGTCCGAGGCCGCACGGTCGCGGTGCCAGCGCTGGCGCATCGCCTGCTGCACGGCGGGGTGCACGAAACCGGAAATATCGCCGCCCAGACGGCCGATCTCGCGCACCAGGGTCGAGGAGATGAAGCTGTACTGCTCGGCCGGCGTAAGAAACAGCGTCTCGGCCTGGGGAATGAGGTGGCGGTTCATGCTGGCGAGCTGGAATTCGTATTCGAAATCCGAGACGGCGCGCAGGCCGCGGATGATCACGCCGGCGCCCACTTCCTCGACGAAATGCGCCAGCAAGCCATCGAAGCCCCGCACTTCCACATTCCTCAGGTCGGCCAGCGCCAGTCGCGCCAGGGCGATGCGCTCGTTGAGGCTGAAGCCCGGCCCCCGGCCCTTGTTGGGGCTGTCGGCCACCGCCACGATGATGCGCTCGAACAGCGGCGCAGCACGCGCCACCAGATCGGCATGGCCGTTGGTGATGGGATCGAAGGTACCCGGGTAAACGGCGAGGCGCTGGTTGACCGGCAGCTTGTTCACGTGACGAGTCACCGTCAGCAGAGGGGCGGCTAGCTTAGGCCCGTTCGAGGCATCCGCCTAGCCTGTTTCCTAAACCCGGAAATCCATGGGCCCAAGGCACCACAGGCCCGCCTCACCCTTGTGGGAGCGCACCTTGTGCGCGACCGCCACGCCGCGGTGTACCGTTTCCGCCGGATGGTCGCGCAGAGCATGCATCAAGCCCCGCGTCGATAAAGCGTGTAGAGCACGTCGCCCGCCGTCCCCTGCCGATGCACGGTCCAGTTGGCGGGAACCACCGGCGCCGCCTGCCGAGGCGACTCCACATAGACCCACGCCGACGCCGTCAGCCACCCACCCTGCTCCAACTGCCGGGTCAGGGGAGCCCACAAATCGAGCGCAAACGGCGGGTCAAGAAACACCACCCCAAACGGCTGCGCAGCGCCCTGGAGATAGACCTGCGCGTCGATCGCGGCGACCTGCCCACCGCTGGCCTTCAGGCGCGCCAGATTGTCCCGCAACGCCTGGGCGGCCCGTGCATCACGCTCGACAAACTGCACGCCAGCCGCGCCACGCGACAGCGCCTCCACGCCCAGCGCCCCGGTCCCAGCACACAAATCCAGGCAGCGTGCCCCATCGATCACCGGCGCCAGCCAGTTGAACAGGGTCTCGCGCACGCGCTCCG
Source organism: Dyella sp. 2YAF14 (assembly GCF_052114725.1). Classification (NCBI taxonomy): domain Bacteria; kingdom Pseudomonadati; phylum Pseudomonadota; class Gammaproteobacteria; order Lysobacterales; family Rhodanobacteraceae; genus Dyella; species Dyella sp. 2YAF14. Next base: position 101,509 of record NZ_JBFRFH010000005.1, read on the forward strand.
GCGTGGGGCGCAGGCCGGGCAGATCGGGCACATCGAGGCGAGAATTGCGCAACTGTCCGCCAATGATGCGGATGCGCCCGCTCGCGCCCTTCATGGGCGCCATGGCTCAGCGGTGAGTTTGGAAGGGGGTGGTAGCATGCGGGCCATTGTCTTTGAATCCCTGCCGCAATGCTCAAGTTCTGGAAGAAGAAACCCGCTGACGCCGCACCGGGCCAGTCGACCGCGCCTGCGGACGAGATCGCTCCGGCAGCCGGCTTTGCGCACGACACGGATGCCGTCTCGCTCGACCACGCCAGTCCCACCCTGGACGAAGCGCTGGCCGAAACGCCGCCCGCACCCGATGCGCCCGCCGAAGACGTCGCCAGCGAACTTGCCGCCGTCGTCGAAGCCGCTGCCGCTCCGGCCAAGCGCAGCTGGCGCGAACGCCTTTCCGGCAGCGGGTTCGCACGCAGCCTCACTTCCCTCTTCATCCGTCATCCCAAGCTGGACGACGACCTGCTGGACGAGCTGGAAACCACGCTTATCACCGCCGACGTCGGCGTCGAAGCGAGCACGACCCTGGTGGAGGATCTGCGCAAGCGCATGCATAAGCGCGAGTTCGCCGATGCCAGTGCGCTGCTTGCCGCGCTGCGCCAGTCGCTGATTGCGATGCTGCGTCCGGTCGAAACGCCGCTGGAAGTCGGCGGCCTCAAGCCGTACGTGATCCTCACCGTAGGCATCAACGGCGTCGGCAAGACCACCACCATCGGCAAGCTCGCGCGTCGTTATCGCGATGAGGGTCGCCAGGTGATGCTCGCCGCCGGCGACACCTTCCGCGCTGCTGCCGTGGAACAGCTCAAGACCTGGGGCGAGCGCAACAAGGTGCCGGTGATTTCGCAGGGCCAGGACGCCGACGCCGCCAGTGTGATCTTCGATGCACTGCAGGCCGCGCGTTCGCGCAACGCCGATGTGCTGATCGCCGACACCGCCGGCCGCCTGCACACGCAGGGCGGCCTGATGGACGAACTGGGCAAGATTGCCCGCGTGCTCAAGAAAATCGACACCGCTGCGCCGCACGAGGTGCTGATGGTGATCGACGGCACCACCGGCCAGAACGCCGTGAGCCAGGTGCGCCAGTTCCGCCAGATCGTCGGCGTCAGCGGCTTGGTGGTGACCAAGCTCGACGGCACCGCCAAGGGCGGCGTGGTGTTTGCACTGGCGCGTGAATTCGGCCTGCCCATCCGCTACGTGGGCCTGGGCGAAACCGCCACCGATCTGCGCGTGTTCGATGCCGAGGCTTATGTCGACGGCCTGCTTCCCGCCAGCCTGGGTCAAGGCTGAGGAGCGCTGACGGGTGCCGCGCTGGCTCCGCCTCGCCCTTATCGTGCTCAGCAGCGCCACGCTGCTGCTCGTGGCTGTCGCGCTAATCGCGGTACACGTGCTGCTGCAACCCGAACGCATCACCGCGATGCTGCAGCAACAGGCGCAGGACGCCGGCCTTGAGCTGAGTCTCGCCAGCCCCGCCACGCCAGCGCTGTTCCCACGTCCCGCGCTCGAGCTCGAAGGCATCACGCTCACCGCGCGCAACGCCAACATGCCCATCCTGCTGGCGGCGCGCGGCACGCTCGCGCTGCCGTGGCGCACGCTGCTGCACGGCGAAACCGTGATTTCGCAGATGCAGATCGACTCACCGCGCGTCGACCTCGATGCCTTGCAATCATGGCTGGACGACCTGCCCTCCGGACCGTCCGCGGTGCCTGCGGCGATACCGAGCATCGATGCCGGCGTGCATATCACGCGCGGCAGCCTGGTGCGCGGCAACCAGCTGTTGCTCGGCGATGTGGAGCTCGATGCGGGCCGCCTCGCCGCCAATCATGCGTTTCCGCTCACCATCACGGCGAAGGATGCGCAGGGCATTCCCACCCAGTTGCGGCTATCGGTGACGCCCAGCATCAAGAATGGTTCGCTGCTGCTGCAGAACATCGCGCTGTACGTAGCGCACAGCACCACGCTCACCCTGCACCTCACGGGTGACGCACGTTGGCGCGGTGCCGCCGATGCATCCGCGCAACTGACCGGCAAGCTAGACCACGCCAATGCGGGTGAATACGACGCAGTGATCCAACTGACGCCCGCCGACCAGAGCGATCCACTGATGCTAGCGCTGAAGCTGGATGGTCCAGACAATCACGCCGACCTGCATATCCCGCCTTTGGCTCTGGCCAGCTGGTGGTCGCAGCTCGATCACGACGACGGTCCGCGACTCACCGTTCCGCCCGGCAACGGACATGCGGAAGTGGCCAGCATCGAGGCCGGCGACATCAGCGTGGAAGGCCTCACCATCCAGGCAGGCACCGATGTGCCTGCTCCTGCGGCAAGCACAGCGACACCGCCCAAACCGGCAGCAGCGAAACCCGCGCCGCCCAAGCCCACGCGCAAGTCGCCATGAATCCATTTGCTGCTGCATTGCTGGCCTGGTTCGACGAACACGGCCGCAAGGATCTGCCCTGGCAGCACCCACGCGACGCTTATCGCGTGTGGTTGTCGGAGGTGATGTTGCAGCAGACACAGGTGGTCACGGTCATTCCGTACTTCCAGCGTTTTGTTGCCGCGCTGCCGACGCTGCGCGATCTTGCCTCCGCCGAAGAAGATACCGTGCTCGCGCTATGGTCCGGCCTTGGCTACTACCGTCGAGCACGCTTCCTGCAACGCGCCGCGCAGATCTGCGTGGAGAAGCACCAGGGCGAATTGCCGCGCGATTTCGATGCACTGGCTGATCTACCGGGCATCGGCCGCTCCACCGCGGGCGCGATCCTCGCGCAGGCTCATGGACTGCGTTTTGCCATCCTCGATGGCAACGTCAAACGCGTGCTCACGCGGTATCTGGGCATCCACGGGCATCCAGGCCAAAGCGCCATCGAAAAGACGCTCTGGCAACACGCCGATGCATTGACCCCAGCCCTGCGCACCGCCGACTACACACAAGCGATCATGGATCTTGGAGCCACCGTGTGCGTGCGCTCCAAGGCGCTGTGCGATCAGTGCCCGCTTGCAGCGGACTGCGTCGCCAAGCGTGACCATCTCACCGCGCAACTGCCCAGCGCCAAACCCACCAAAGCGATACCCACGCGCGACACGGTCATGCTGATCCTGCGCGACGCCGCTGGACGCGTATTGCTCGAACGCCGCGGCGCGCAAGGTGTGTGGTCCGGCTTGTGGAGTCTTCCCGAAGCAAGCGATCACGATCACGCGTGGCGCACCGCCGAGTCCCTGGCGCGGATCGATGATGCGCATGCGCTGCCACCATTCGTGCACGTTTTCAGCCACTATCGGCTCAAGGTCGAGCCGTTATTGTTCGACGAGGCGACGGCGCTTCAGCGCATCGCCGATAATGCCAGCCTGCGCTGGTGCGATCCCGGCGAGCGAGCGGCCCTAGGCCTGCCCGCCCCGGTGCGCACCCTGCTGCAGAACCTCTGAATCACTACCGATGAGTCACAACGCATGAGTCGTATCGTTCACTGCGCCAAGCTGGGCCACGAGGCCGAAGGCCTGGATTTCGCACCCTGGCCCGGCCCGCTGGGCCAGCGCATTTATGCGGAGATTTCCAAAGAGGCCTGGCAACAATGGCTGGCCCACCAGACCATGCTGCTCAACGAATACCGCCTCAATCCGCTCGATCCCAAGTCACGCCAGTTCCTGAGCGCCGAAATGGAAAAATTCCTGTTCGGCGGCGACGTGAAGCAGCCTGAAGGCTACGTCGCCCCGCCCACAGAGTCTTGACGAGCCGCCCTGCTTCGGATTTAATGCACGGCTCCACGCGGCGTCTTCGACGCACGCTGGCATGGCCGGGTAGCTCAGTTGGTAGAGCAGGGGATTGAAAATCCCCGTGTCGGCGGTTCGATTCCGTCCCCGGCCACCATTGAATTTCAAGGGCTTGCAGCGATGCAGGCCCTTTTTCTTTTGCGCGAGCGTGCGCTTATAGCCGCTCGGTTGCCGTTTGTAGGCAGTTGCCGAGCGTTGCCGCCGAGGTTGCTACTACTTGGGGCGACGGATCAGGGTAATGATTACTACCAGATCGTACGCAAGCGGCCTGCCTGTCGAGCAGCATCGATGCCTGCGGCATTCGCAGTGAACACGCAGAGGTCGGGTACGGACAAATAGTCAAAGTCATGCGTCAGGACAGCCAGGGTGCCGGTGGCCCGCGCTTCCTGCAAAAGAAAAAGGTCATAGCCATCAAGCTTGTACTGACCAATATCCCGCAACATGACAGTCGGCGTTCCCGCAGTAATGTTTAGTCCGGGCGACGCCTGACTGGCGGACTCAACACCTCGCCAAGTCGTCACTATCTCGACGAGCACTTTGCGCCGTAGCCTGATGTCGTACCGCGAGTCCTTCACCGAGATCCTTCGTCCAGAGTTGGCGTTTGAAAAGCCAACCTCCTCCTTCTCTATGATGTGGCTCATCTCGGGCAGCGTAAAAGAGCTACGCCGCAAGACACAGTTTTCGTTTAGGCAGCGCGCTATGAAGTCTGAATAGTCAGGCGTTTCTGGTCGAACGCTAGGCAGCGAGAACCGGCTGTACTGGGTGCAAAGCCATGCGTTGGTGTCGACCAGGACTTCCGGCGGGAGCGTGATATTCGCGTCCCTGATGTCGTACACCCTAGCTCTAACCGGGCGGTTCGCGATCCGTGCATTCACCGAAGATGATTCCGTTAATTAGGTGCAGGCGCTGCGTAGTGCTTTTTGGCGTTATCGATGACGCGACGAAGGGTCTGAAAGCCGAGCGGCGAAAGGTGCTGAAACTCTAATTTCTTGTTGAGCTCATCGGTCGATAGACGAGCGAGCAAACGGCCAATCCCAAGATTGAAAAACGGCGTGGAAAACACTTCGACACCGGAAAAATCCAGTTCGATGTGACCGTCGGCAATGTTGTGCATGATCAGGTTGTATAGCGCCTCACCATCTTTCGATGACACCGCGTTTCGGCCCGCAATGTTGATCACTGAAATCTTCATAAGCCACCTCTCAAAATATCGGAGCTCCGCTAACCGGCAGTTCTTGCGAAAGCTCTTCCACGAACATGTAGTGCATGTTGTCGCAGCGAATCTTCAAGTGGACAATCGTCGCGGAAATGGAAAACATCAGGTGCCGAAACTCTTCCATAGAACGGGTGACACTTCCGTGACCATGATGGCTATAAACCTCGACGGCCCCGTCGTTGATTTTGACAAAATCTTTTATCAGATCAAGGCCAAGGCCCCGAGCGTACCGTTCATGAACTGCCGTCGTGGTTCCTCGCGTAAAGGCCCAGGCCATTGCGTCGCTGCCATTGACCCATTGGCGGGCGAGCTTCGACGCGGCGTTCGCCGGAATGCCTCTCCCGAAGTCTGCCACGGTTAGCAAAAGCGTTTTATCGGACGCAAGCTCGCCGCAGGTGTACACGCCGTACTGGGAGTCGCCATGCTCGAAAGCATTGGCATAGATTTCCCATAGACGGCTGATGAACGCATTCCGCAGCGCTGGGCTCATGGTCAGACTAGCAGGTGCCAGCCATTCATCTTTCAAAAACTCAATGATCGAATCATGGTTATCAACTAGGTCATGCCGAAACAGTGCACCTGACGGGGCGGGCATGCCGGAGAGCATGTGCTGAGCGCAGCCACTTGCCACAAACCGCAGGTAGATTGAGTCATCCATTGTGGAGATGTCGACCCATACCGGTACGCCTCTACCCCGCAGGATTCGATAGAGCCCGGCAAGAAGGACCATTCCGATGGGACCCAGCTTCAAACACCTGGAGAAGTCGAAGATGATCTGCTCACCGTAGGGGGCTCGCATCGCCCTCGCCCACACATGAGCGAGCTGATCGTACGAGACATAAGTGCCGTTGCAGGTGGGGAAATCAAGTCGCACGCTTAGTCAGGGTCCTTTGCATCCCTCGCAACGCCATCGCGTAGCGATGGGAAGCGTACAGGGCTACTGACTCGCTGCCCATCATCCGCGTGCCTTGGCGCCCTATTACCAAAGGTAGATGGTCAGGCAAAGTCATCGAACTCATTGGGCTCCGGCGCCCTCTGAGCTTGGACCCGAGGCGCGTCGGAAGGGGAAAGGCCCAACCGCGCCAAGCCCATCTCCAACCTAGTTAATTGACCGCCCTTCATGTGCGCGATCCCCTGGTCCCGTTTTAGCGCCCGACAAACGGGAGGAGATAAAAGTCCCGCCGCCCTTGTTCGAAGCTACTGCATCCGTCGCGTTTGCTCTGAAGGTTGCATTCCCTCTTCTGCTTTCAACGGAAGGGCGCTGACATTTTGTCAGACTCAAGCCCTCACGCTCGCCTGCGGCCACGCGGACATCATCGCGCCCAACCCTGACAGACGATGCCAGCCTTGCTTGTTAGGGTCAGTCATTCGCGCTGCCGTGTTGCACGGCCTCGCGAATGACCATGACTACCAAGTCATGAAGCGCGGGCCGCGAGTGCTATCAACACCCACGATCCGCTAACCATCAACAACTTATCGGAGTTGATCATGGCTACCCGCGATCATACGGTACGCATTCGCTCGTCCGTTCCCCCTGACGACACCCTCACTCCTCCGCCTCACGTCCCGTCATCCACGGCGGTGGCATGGCCCGACACCCGCATCGCGGCACTTGGGGCGATGTCGCTCTGGCGGTGCTTGCCCTCACGCGCCTGCGTGTCGACAGCGAGCAGTGCCGCCAAGCACAGGCGCGGGAATTCCCCGGAAGACCACTGCAGTGGCCGCTTCCCGCGGCCGTCACCGCCAGCCTGGGCACAGCCGTCTACTGCCTGCAGCAATACGCCCGCCTGCTCGGTGACGAGCCTCGAGTGAACACCACACGCCTCCGATGATCGCCGTTAGGGCGCATCGGCCGGCATGGCGATGCGCCGCATTCGGACGATCACCGACGAAGCTGCCAAGCATTCACTGACACGGAGCGCTGTAAGCGCCTATCCGCTGCGCGGCCGTGTCCGACAGGGAGGAACCACCATGGAACTGATCCAGCTCACCCCGCACTCGGAAGTCGACCCCTCGCAACCGCTGCGAGCCCCCGGCGACATCCTGCTGCACGCCTACCTGATCCCCAACGCACTCAACCCCGCCCAACTCGCGCGTCGCGCCGGCATACCTGCCCACCACATCAAAGCCTTCATCGCCGACACTCACCCGATCACTCCAAAGATCGCCATCCGCCTTTCCCTCGCTTTCGACACCACTGCCTTCTACTGGCTGGCACTTCAGGCGCGGTACGATTTGGAAAGGGCGAAGCCTGTCGTGCGCGCTTATCGTCCTCTTGTTGATTAACGACAGACGCACGACAAATGGAGCGGAGGTGGTTAAGTCCCGCCGCCATTGTTCGAATTAACTACCTCCGCCACGTTTGCTCTCATTTGCTCTCGAATTCTGATGTGCCTCAGTGAAAGCACGGCCAACGCGTCGGCACCATCGGTGAGAGTTTCCGGTCTCAAGTTGTGAGAAGGACGCGGAATACGTTTCGCCCATGGACACTCGCGCCCAGCTCCAGAAAGCTCTGAACCGCATTGAGGCCTATCTTCCTGGGCTTCTCGATACCCATCCCGATCCTGCGGACTTCTGGCCTGCCTTTGCCGGCGAGGCGGACACCATTCTCGATGGCGCGCCTGCTCACGAGCAGGAGTGGGTCGCGGATAGGCTCGAGAGCATGCTGAACTTCCACGGAGCGCCCGCCCCTTAGGGGAGTACGCCCGGAATGTGGCTCAGCCCAGATCGAAACCAGTCACGACAAGTTCGTCCGTGAGTTTGGCGCGGTCATCAGTTGGGAGCGCTTTGTCGAACTGTTCTGACGGAAGCATCCATTAGGGATTGCATCGGCGCTTCAGTCGTCCGGTTAAAAGATGTCTTCGCAGTCATTTGCCCAGCGTGCCCGTCGGGCGACAAAATGTGACTAAGTTCACATTTTAACCGCGATCTTTTATGCCATCAGCCTCGACAGAACGAAGAAGCGTGCCGACCGCATCTGCGGTCGTCCACTCAAGCGCATGCCTGGCATTGTTCCGTTTTCGCGCTACCGGCAAGTGTTGTGCCGAATCGGCCACTAGTCACGGGGGATGCGACAAACTTGGTGCTACATTCGCCACCGTTGCTCAATGTCTGAGCACATCACCAACAAAGGGGTCCGTTATGTTGAAAGCCCTCTCGCGTCGCGCATGCCTCTTTGGCGTGCTCGCTCTGGCTACGTCTGGAGCTGCCTTCGCCGACCAGCCGCCCGCCACCGGCCTCGGCCAGTCGTGGCCCAATGCGTCCGACGTCAGCAGCAATCCGAACTTCCACGCCTATGTATTCACCATTGGCGGCATCCAGTTCGTGCAGATCAATGATGCGAACGGCAACGTGCTCGGCGCCGTCGGCTCGGCGGGCGGCCAGTTCATCACGCTGCCGATGGGTCGCTTCTCGCAGTTGGTCACCACACCGCAGCAGGGCCCGGCTGTAGTCACCACGGCCACCCCGACCACGGCTCCGGCCACGGTCTACCAGGACACCGCCACGACGGTGACTGCCACGCCGCTGAGCGACGGCACCCTGCAGCTGAAGGCCGCAGCCAGCACCTGCAACCCGGAAGTCTGCAGCACGCACATTCAGTAAAGTGCGGGAAAACCCAGCGATCAGCGGCGTGTCAAATGCCGCTGATCGTGATCGGGTCGAGCATCAGCAGGCTGACCCGGCGGCCATTGGCGATCTGATGTTCGCGGGCATCACCTTCAAAGGTCATGGCGCGATCACGAATTCCCGCCCAGCCCATGCCGCTGGTCGAACGCATCACGCGGGGCAGCAGTTCGTCCCAACGCACCTGCGAAGACGTTTCGGCGGTATCGCGAAAAATGATGCTGATCAGCACCCAGCGACGCCCCAGCTTTTCACCGCAGCGCACGCGAACGACCACTTCGCTGAGGTTGCGCTTGGCGCAGGCATCGGCCACGACCTCGACCACGAGGCGATAGATGGCCAAATGCAGGGTCTGCGATAGCCGACTCAGCGGGCCACGCAGGTCACACCAGTAACCCACGCCCGTTTCATCCAGCGCACGCGGTATGGCGCCTTCGCGCAGGGCGGCCGGCAAGCCACGCTCGCGCCACGACACCGGATAAAGGCTGTCGGCGAGGCGGAACAACTGATCCTGTGCCACCAGCGCCTGGCGGTGATAGCTGCGGTCTTCGATGGTCGGCTGCAGGTGGCGCAGGCGCCCCATCATCATCGAGAAGCTGGCCTGCACCGTCTCGCGAATCTGCTCCAGCGCGAGTGACGTCGTGCGTAGCTGCATCTCGCCGATATGCACGTTGCGCTGGGCCAGCGCCAAGGCCATGCGCACATCCATGCGCTCTTGCTCAGCGTGCTGGTGCAATGCGCCGATGCGCGCGCCCAGCAGCAGCATCGAGGAGATCGCCAAGGCAACGATCGCCTCTGCCTGCATGGTCTGCTGATCGTCGGCGGCTGGCATCAAGGCCATCACGGCCAGGCTCGATGCCGTGCCGCCGATGGCCGCACCCTGCCAGCCATGGCGCATGGCCAGCCACACGATGGGCAGGAACATGGCGACCTGGGCAATCTGTCGGACGCGCGGTGCCTCAAGGCCTATCCACACCAGCAACAACAGCGCGGGCACTACCAGGAAAATGCTGTCGAGCACCGCGCGACTGTCGAGCAGTCGGGTGCCCAGCTGGCGCCAGCCAGCACCACTCAACAGCTGGTATGCGAGCAACACGGTCGGGGTAACCGCCAGGATGCCGAGGTAGTTGCCCAGCACCCACTTGGTCGCCAGCTTATCCACCTGCAGGTGATAGTCCGGCGGCAGCGTGATCGAGTAAATGGTCGCCAGGTTGCATGCGGTCATCACGAAGGACAACACCAGCGCAGCCCCGAGCAGTGACCCCATGTTGAGCGAGCCCCTGGCGGCCAGGACGGGCCAGCGTTCGCGCAGGACGTAGACGAACGGCGCCATGAAAACCAGGCCGGGAATGGTAAACAGCACGGCCCACAGCACACCGTAGTCGCCCACGCACGCAATGCTCGTGGGCAGCAAGGCCAGGGTTTCACCGACGATCAGGGCCGGCCAGTCGCGATAGCGCACCAGCAGAAGCACGGCCAGATGGATGCCGGCACCCAGCACGAAGTGAGTGATGGTGACCTGGCGAGTAAGGGCGATCAACAGCCCATAGGACGCAGCGATGCCAATGCGGCGGAACCACGGATTGGCCCACGGAGCGTCCAGCATTGCATCCCCCTGTCAGTCTTTCCCTCGCCTGCGCCGGGCTTCTGCGCAAGCGGCCGATCACATCGGTTGAGGCGTGAAAGCGCTGTGAAACGCCCCGGCGTTCTAGCCCCGTTATCGTAGCGCAGCCAGTTGTTGCAAATGTGCACCACGTCAAACATTTCAGCATCGAGTCGTGAAAGTCGCGACAGGTCTTCGACGTGAAATATTGCGCTGCTACCGCAAGGTCCGGCGGGAGATCAACCGCCGACAGCCGAATAGAGGCGGTCCGGCAGATAGCTGCGCACCGAAGCCGCATCCAGGTGGACCAGGTTCTTGGCCACTTCGAGCATGACCCGCCCCTTGGTGGGGCCATCCAGGCGATCCCGCAGCGAGCCCAGGAAGGCCGGCGCGGCGATCAGCATCAAGCCGTCGAAGCGCCCATCGGTGCGGCCTTTGAGCAGGAAGCGGGAGAGTTCCAGGGCAAAATTGCTGGTTTCCTGCTCCACCATGGTGGTGTCGGGCTCTTCTGCGTGACTGCCGGGACCGGACCGGTCAAAGCCCCGACCAGGCCGATCCGATACAAGATCTTGCTCGTGCAGGCGGGCTTCCGGATGGATGAAGGCATCCAGCTCCTCCAGTGGACCGGTCGGCTGCCTGGCCTGAAACAGCCGGGCAACGCCTCGATTGGCAACCACGATCCAAACCGTCTTGTTCATTACGCGCTCCCAGGGAGTTTCACCAGGAATGCCGGGCGACTGACATCCGCGCACCAGGCGATGGCACCGGGCGCTGTCGACACCGTCGGGGAAGTTTGAGAATCCCCTTCAACGCGTCAAGCCAACGTGAGCCTGACGCTGAGCCGCAGGTCGCTGCGCCAATCAAGCGTGACGCGCCGGCTCGCTCGCCTTGCGTCCGAATCACGACGGCCCCGAGAAGACCCGCGCGCGACTCTCGATGGGAGTCGGCGCCCCCTGGTCATGCCGCCGATGCCTTGTGCAGCGCGATGCGTTCGAAGGGCTCAAAAGCGGCGCCGGGCGAGGACTCCACGCACAAGGTCAGCGCATCGATGCGCGCCGTCGGCAGCATCGATGCGCGCAGCGACAACCAGCGTTGCAGTGCGCGCTCTTCGTCGACGGAAGCAGGTGCCGATAGCGTCATGTGGAAACGGTAGCGTTCAAACACGTAGGGATACCCGTAACGTCCAAGGTAGTGAGTTTCGATGGCATCGAGCCCGGAGGCGCGACGCTGAAAATCGTGTTCCGCCAGCGGCAGTCGCAAGGGCTCGATCGCCTCGATGCAGGCCGCTGCCAGGGCATTCACCGCTTTGCTGTCGCCCAGTGGGCGCAGCGCCGGAAAGCCGGCGAGCCGCGCACAACGCAGCGTCAGGTTGATCGGCGCGTGTGACCGGGCGACGACATGCAATGCCTGGCGTAATTCAGCCAGGTCGACATCCGGCGACAACGTGAACGGAGATCGCAACGTCGCATGCCAGCCGTAGCGGCGCACATCGGCCAACAGGGCATTCCAGCGCGTCAGCCCGATCCCCGGAATGCCATTGGCAGCCAGCTCGGTGCTCACCCAGTCGCGCCCCAGGGCAGCCAGCGCGCTCGCCGGCGCGGGGCAGAAATAAATGGCGTAACGCATCAGCTGCCGACCAGCGATACCCGCAGCAGCGGTATGCGCCCGAGTCGACGGGGCCCGCCACGCCATGCATCAGGTGCGCGCGTGCGAGCCATCCCCGCAGCGTCATTGCCCTGAAGCGCCCTGCCCTGTCCTCGCTTCACCCGTCCCCCTGCCAGTTCAAAATCCGCTGTCGACAGTCCCGTACCGGCACCATCGACAGGCCGCGCCTGATGGCGCTGCGCCCCCTAGCTAACTAAACCTATGTGACAAGACGGGGAATCGGCGCGAACTGTGGCCGCGCGCCCTCCTGCTCCTCAGCAGTCGACTGCGCGTCGTGCGCGTCGCCCATCCCCTTGCCGCGCGACGGACCAGCACGGCAGCGGCAGAGTTGACCATGAGCGCCGCCGGGGTAACGCGATGGAGTCGGCAGAACGAAGGCGCGCGTCGGCCGGACGCGAGCCGATGGACGACGGGCGCTGGACCAGCCCGGCGCGACACCCGGCGCCAAGGCCAGGTGTCACGGCGATCGCCTTCAGCTGATCGGGTGGAACTTGCCCCACGGCGAAAGTATGTCCTTCCAAGGTTCGGACAGGCTCATGTCGCCCACGCCGCCCAGCGCGCTGGCGGTGTCCTTCTGCCAGGTCTGCACGGCATCCTGCAGGCCCTTGGCGAAATGCGCCTGCACGTTGGCGGCGATCTGGTTGGTGACGCTGGCATCGCCCATGCGCTGCTGCAGCTGTCGCCAGAAGGTATCGGCGGGCATGGATGCCAGGGCCGCCCAATCCTGCGCCTTGATCAGGTGTTCCACTCGCGCCTGTTGTTCTGCGATGCCGTCGTCCATCGCCCGGGTGGACAGCTCCAGCCATTTCTTCCAGTTTTCCATCACCAGCTTGTTCACGCGCAACTGAAGCTCGGTGTTGGCTTTGTAGAGGCTCAACGGGAGATCGCTCGGGTTAGCCATGTCATGCCCTCAGTGGGAGATCTTTTGCGGTTGCGCCATCGCCCTCCGGCGACGGCTTTGCACAGGTGTCGCCATGACACCTCCGGCCACTATGGACCAGCTGCGCGACGGGAGCATGAACCTTCCGGCCTCAACGAAATGTGTGATCGGTACGGCCTTGATCGTCCACATGACGTCGGTGGCAGCAATTCAGCGCGCGGTGCGGATGGGTTCGCTCGTCGTTGTTTTTAGGGGGACCAGTCGCGAAAACCTGCATAAACCTGTAGCTCGACGATGCCGTGCGGACGGCCAAGACACGCTGCGCCAAGGACAACAACGTAGAAGTTCGCGTCGATCCGCGTGCTGGAGGAGTGCTCCCGACAGGCAGGTGCCACGCCGGCGCGAGGCGTCTATCCGCGCACAGCTATCTGCCCGCGTGCATGCCGTGGCGTTCAAGGGCGCGTGTCGAGGGTGAAGGCGGACCACGCGGCCGGCAAGGACGCCGAACTGCCGCTGGATCTTCAGGTGGGTCGGATGATCGGTACCGACAGGCGTCGATGCGGTCGGTGCCAGTGGCCGCTGGCTGCGCAGCGATAAGCCACTTCTCGAAGACACCAGGTGCGGCGCAAGGGCCGCACCTGGCGAGAATGCTCTAGTGAAACGCTACGCTCAGAGAGCGGCGTCCTTGAGCTTCTTCAGCGCGCGGATCTTCAGCTTCACCGTGGCGGGCTTGGCAGCGAACCACTGCTCTTCCTTGGTGAACGGGTTGATGCCCTTGCGCTTGGGCTTGGCCGGCACGTTGACGGCCGTGATCTTCAGCAGGCCCGGCATGGTGAAATGACCGGCACCCTTCTTGTGCACCGAGCCCGTCACCGCGCCTTCGAGCGAGGCCAACACCGCGCGCACGTCCTTGGCAGCCACGCCGCTGGCTTCAACGATGTGAGCCACGAGGCCCGACTTGCCCAGTGCGTCCTTGATCGGCTTGTGAACAACCGCCTTGGCGGCCTTCGGAGCTGCCTTCGGAGCGGCCTTCTTCTTTGCTGCTGCTTTTTGCGCCTTCGCCATACATTTCCCCGTGGTGATCAATAGAGATGGTGTTTGATGCCTCTCGGCATGCGGAATGTATGGCATGCCAGCCCATCACGCCAAGCTGCAAGACGGAAAAATTGCGGTTTTTTTTCGATATTGGCCCGGAAGGGGTGAAGAAAGTCACGATCGGGCACTCGGAAAGGCTGTTTTTTAGGGCTTTTCCTAACCCCTCCCCGCCGCTTGCCAGCGGATTCGCCTCAGGCGGCTATGGACCGGCGGCGCCAGCCATCTCTACTATCGAGCTTCGTCTCCACGCTAGGTGCTGCCCATGAAGCGATTGGCCTTATCCCTGCTCGCCCTGTCTGTGACGTCGGCGCTGTTCGCCGCCGATGCACCGACCACCCCGACGTTCGACCCGCACCGTTTGTCGGACGACGTCAAAACGCTTTCGTCCGATGCCTTCGAAGGCCGCGGCCCCGCTACGGCGGCCGAAACCAAGACCATCGATTACGTGGTTGCCCAGTTCAAGGCAGCCGGCGTGCAGCCCGGTGGCGACCTCAAGAACGGCAAGCGCGAGTGGACGCAGGCGGTACCGCTGCTGCAGTCCGATATCGCCGGCACGCCGTCGCTGTCGTTCACCGTCAATGGCAAGACCCAGGCGCTGACCCAGGGCCAGCAAATCGCCGTGCGTTCCGCGCTCGACGGCTCCAAGGCCGTGTCGATCAAGGACGCGCCGCTGGTGTTCGTGGGCTATGGCGTCAAGGCGCCGGAGCGCAACTGGGATGACTTCAAGGGCGTGGACCTGAAGGGCAAGATCGCCGTCGTGCTGATCAACGACCCGGATTTTGAAACCGGCGTGGGCGATTTCGGCGGCAAGGCCATGACCTATTACGGCCGCTGGACCTACAAGTACGAAGAAGCCGCTCGCCAGGGCGCAGCCGGCATGCTGATCGTGCACGAAACCGCACCGGCCTCCTACGGCTGGGCGACGGTGGCCAACTCCAACACCAACACCCAGTTCGACGTCGTGCGCGACCATCCCGCCAGCGCACATACGCCGGTGGAAGCATGGATCCAGCGCGATGTGGCAGTTGACCTGTTCAAGTCTGCCGGCCTTGATTTCGAAGCGCTGAAGAAGCAGGCGCAGACGCGCGACTTCAAGCCGGTGGTGCTCAAGGGCGAGACCTTCTCGGCCAACTACAAGATCAACTCCAAGGTGATCACCTCCCACAACATCGTGGGCCGCGTCGAGGGCAGCAAGCGCCCGAACGAGACGGTGATCTACAGCGCGCACTGGGACCACCTGGGCGTGGGCGCCCCCGATGCCAAGGGCGACAAGATCTACAACGGCGCGGTGGACAACGCCACCGGCACTGCTGCGCTGATCGAACTGGCCCGCGCCTTCGCCAGCCAGCCCAAGCCGGAACGCTCGGTGGTGTTCCTCAACGTCACCGCCGAAGAGAAGGGCTTGCTGGGTTCGGAGTACTACGCCTCCAAGCCGCTCTACCCGCTCGCCAGCACCGTGGCCGACATCAACATGGATGCGCTCGATCCGCACGGCCCGTCGCGCAACTTCACCATCTCCGGCAGCGCCAAGCTCGACCTGCTCGATGAGCTGACCACCACGGCCAAGCAGTGGAACCTGGTGTACTCGGCCGATCCCAAGCCCGAAGCCGGCCACTTCTTCCGCTCCGATCACTTCTCCTTCGCCAAGCGTGGCGTGCCGGCGGTTTCCTTTGGTTCGGGCAACGACTGGGTTGACGGCGGCCTGGCTGCCGGCAAGGCGGCCGAGGACGAATACGTGGCCAAGCACTATCACCAGCCGTCCGATGAGTGGCAGGCGGATTGGCCGTTCACGGGCATGGCCCGCGATCTGCAGATCCTCTACAAGCTCGGTAGCGACCTCGCCAACTCCGACACCTGGCCCAACTGGAGCAAGGATTCGGAATTCCGCGCGGCCCGCGACGCGACGGCGGCACAGCGCAAATAAGCGCGGTTACGTTGCAGTACATGAAGAGGCCCGCAGCAATGCGGGCCTTTTTCTTTAACCGTTCCAACCCGTGGGAACACGATTTTCACGCGAAGCTGATTCAGATGACGGCAAAACACAACGGAAATATGGCAGTCACCGTCGAGCCAGACAGGAATCACAAGAAGGTCATGCTTCGACGGCAAGCTGCCCACAACGGACTTCAAAAAAGTTGAATCCTATGCTGGCGCAATACGTTCACCCCTCCAAAACCGGCCTGTTCCGCATCGTCCGCCACGGCCGCCAATGGCGCGTACTGTGCGATGAACTGGAAATGGGTCGCCACGAAACGGCCGAAGCCGCGCTCATCGCCACTCGCATCGACTGCCCGCAGGCGCGCCTCCCTGGCGAACTGACCGAGTGGCGCTATATCCCCGAACTTGCCCTGGCGCATTCGCGCGTATCGAGCGAAGGCACGCGCTGGCGGCTGGCTGGCTAGGCCATCTCACTTCTCTTTTTCCCTCCGGGCGACCCGAAGGAAGTCCCTGTGGGAGAGAGGGCCGGGACTTTGCCACCTTTACGGCGGTGAGGGGCGGTGTTCGAGAAAGCGTGGCTGCTCTTCCGGCACCATCGCTACTCGTGGGCGTTAATCACCGCCAAAAAATCCCGCCCATAGCGCTTTAGCTTCGCCCCACCCACGCCACTGATCGCCGACAGCTCCGATTCGTTCGAAGGCAAGGCGCGCAACATCGCCAGCAAGGTCGCGTCGTGGAAGATCACATAGGGCGGCACGCCATGCTGCTTCGCAAGCTGCGTACGCAGCTTGCGCAATTCATCCCATAGCGGCTGCTCGTAAGCCTCCACGCCAAGGCTGCCGCCCGTCACCAGCTGGCTGTCGCGGCGACGCTTGCGCGTGGCACGTGCCGGCGTGGCGTCCTCGCGCAATCGCACCGAACGATTGCCCACAAGCACCTCGCGACTGGCCTTGCTCAGGCGCAGCGTGCCGAAGCCTTCCGCATCGGCTTCCAGCAAGCCCATCGCGAGCAACTGGCGAAACACCGAGCGCCATTGCTTCTCGTCCATATCGGCGCCGATGCCGAAGGTGGAAAGGCGATCGTGGCCCAAGTCCGTCATGCGCGTGCTGTCTTCCCCGCGCAAGATGCTGATGACATGACCGGAACCGAAGCGCTGGCCGCTCCGATAAACCGCGGATAGCGCTTTCTGCGCAGGCACCGTGGCATCCCACGTCTTGGGCGGCTCGATGCAGTTGTCGCAATGGCCGCAGGGCCCCTGGAACGATTCGCCGAATGCGGCGAGCAACAGCTCACGGCGGCATTGCGTGGCTTCCGCATACGCCAGCTGCGATTCCAGTTTCTGGCGTTCGACGCGTTTGCGCTCATCCGCCGATTCCGATTGCGCAATCATCTGGCTCATCGTGACCACGTCCGACAGGCCGTAAATCATCCATGCCTCGGACGGCAGGCCGTCGCGCCCCGCACGGCCGGTTTCCTGGTAATAACCTTCCATGCTGCGCGGCAGATCAAGGTGCGCGACAAAGCGCACATCGGGTTTGTCGATGCCCATGCCGAACGCCACCGTGGCCACCATCACCACGCCGTCTTCGCGCAGGAAACGTCGCTGGTTCGCGTTGCGCGTCGCGGCGTCCAGACCGGCGTGATAGGGCAACGCCTCGATGCCCGCTTCCGTCAGCCACGTCGCCGTTTCATCCACCTTCCGTCGGCTCAGCGCATAGACGATGCCCGTCTCTCCGCGATGCCGCTCCAGAAATTCCATCAACTGGCGTCGCGCGTTGTGACGCAGGCCGACCTGATAGCGGATGTTCGGTCGATCAAAACTCGAAACGAACTGACGCGCCTCTTGCAGCGCCAGCCGTTCGACGATTTCATCGCGCGTGCGCTGATCGGCTGTTGCGGTGAGCGCGATGCGTGGAATCTGCGGGAAACGTTGATGCAGCACCGCCAGCTCGCGATACTCAGGGCGGAAATCGTGCCCCCATTGCGACACGCAATGCGCTTCGTCGATGGCGAACAACGCCACCTCGGTGCTTTCGAGCAAACCGAGAAATCGCGACGTCAGCAGTCGCTCTGGCGCGACATAAAGCAGGTTCAACTCACCGGCCAGCAGGCGTCGCTCCACCTCGCGCTGGTCTTCCGCGCCCAGGCTGGAATTGAGATAAGCCGCGGAAACGCCGGCCTCGCGCAGCGCGTCCACCTGGTCCTGCATCAAGGCGATCAACGGCGACACCACGATGCCTGTGCCCTGCCTCACCAACGCAGGAATCTGATAGCACAGCGACTTGCCGCCACCCGTGGGCATCAGCACCAAGGCGTCGCCGCCGTCGATCAATTGCTCGACGACGGCTTGTTGCTGACCGCGAAATTGCGCGTAGCCAAAAACGCTTTGAAGAATATCGAGAGGGGCAGGAAGCATCGGCGAATGCTAGCAAATGTCGAATGCGGCTTTGCGTCTCGCGCCGCTGTCCTTTGTCAAGACGTACGCAGATCGGCCACGCAGCCGACGCACTGCTCGGGAGAAAACCGACTAAGCGCAGCCGTTCAAGCGCGCGCAGGCATGGCGGCAGGCAATCGATGACATCCGATGTTCGCCACGCGGGCAGATCTAACCCGGCATGCCCCACAAGGCCCGATCGAGATTGGCATCCAGGCCAAAGCTTGCCAACGGCACACGGCCATTCTTCACTTCCACGCCCTCCGCTTTCAGGCGCTTGCTCTGCTCGCGAAAGGCCCGACTGCCCGGGGGAAACGCGATATGACCGCTGGAGCGCAGCACGCGAAACCAGGGAAGCTCCATGCCGTCCGGAACTTCGCCGAGCGCCCTGCCGACCAGACGTGCGCCCCGGCAGTCCCGCTCGCGCTGCGATGGCGCCGTAGCTGGCGACGCGGCCGGCAGGAATAGCTGCGATGGCAGCAAAGATGCGGGCGTGCGCGTCGGATTTGGGCTTGTCCATGATCTTCAACAGGCTCTTTACACCGGGTCGTGGCACAGTAGCGAGCCTGGATCGGCCTGCCAAGGAGATCGCACCATGCGCCATTTCGAAGCCGTGCGTTCCCACATCGGCAGCTTGCACGCGCTGCGCCACAACGACCCTTATCTGATCAGTTTTGATCTGACTTTGCCGCACGACCGGCATCAGGGCATCTATCTCGCCGAACTCGAAGACGAGTCCGGCCGCCGCTATCTGCGCATCTCCACGCCGGTGGGCCCGCTCGCCGGCGCTGACCCGCGCCGATGCCTGCGTTTCAACTGGGAGCAACGCAAAGGCTTCCTGGCTGTCGCCGACCTGGATGGTTCGCCCTATCTGCACCTGTGCGAAAACCGGCCGTATGAATTGCTGGATGCGGTGGAATTGAGGCGTCTGATTGAGGAGCTGGGGGAGCTGGGTGATCAGTTGGAGAGGATCGTTGCGGCTGGGGGCGATGACCTCTGATTGAGGGCGGTTCTGCCCCCCCCCCCACAGGAACGGAGGCAGACGCCGCGCACCGCGTTTCTATGCAGGCGGCCGCATCGCGACTGTGGGAGCGCACCCTGTGCGCGACAAACCTACGGAGCGGTACATCCCGGCGCTGCGGTCGCGCACAAGTGCGCTCCTACAAGGGATCGCGCAGGCCGGTACCGATCGGCTCTTTGTGGGAGCGCACCCTGTGCGCGACAAACCTACGGAGCGGTACATCCCGGCGCTGCGGTCGCGCACAAGTGCGCTCCTGCAAGGGATCGCGCAGGCCGGTACCGATCGGCTCTTTGTGGGAGCGCACCCTGTGCGCGACAAACCTACGGAGCGGTACACCGTGGCGTGGCTGTCGCGCACAGGGTGCGCTCCCACAGACAAGCGCCAGGCGTGGCACCAAGTGCGCTATGTGTGACCCAAAGCCGATGCGCAGCGAGGCCCCGCTTTAAGTCCTCAGCGATTCGGGCGCGTTGCGCAGCGCTTTGCAGTACCCGCTGTGTACCCTCGGAGGTTGTCCCACAACGACGCACCTCAAGCGATCGGGCTTATCCCAACACGATGCTGCGGGCGTTATCAGGCCATTTTCTTTGGGTTACTTTCGACGCGAAGCTAGTCCCGTGGGATCTTTTGGGCCAGCAAAGAAAAGTGACTCGAGCGGCGGCAGCCGTTCGAAACGCCCGCCGCGTCCCACAGGGACTAGCTTTGCGTCGTAGGCGGCACGCTGGCGGTGACGCGGCAACCAGAAACCGAGGCTCTGGCTCCCTGCCTGCGCCGGGACGACGGCAAAGAAGAAACGTTCCCGCGAGCACCCGCCCCTCACCCCGGCCCTCTCCCCGGAGGGGAGAGGGAGAAGTGTGGCGCACCGCTTGCTCGCTTGCACACTTGATCAATCAGCAAGCCACAACAACCAAACCCCACTCAAAACGTCGCCGCCAACCTCACAAACCCATACGCCAACAACGCCGTAATCGGCAACGTAAGAATCCACGCCCACACCATCCGCTCCACCACCGACCAACGGATCGCATTCCAGCGCTTGGCCGCACCCACACCCATGATCGACGCCGACACGTTATGCGTGGTCGACACCGGAATGCCGAAGGCCGACGCGGTGAGAATCACCGCCGCCGAGCTGCCCTCGGCCGCGAAGCCGTTGATGGGATGCAGCTTCACCATCTTGTGACCCAGCGTCTTGATGATGCGCCAGCCACCACCTGCGGTACCGCCAGCCATCGTCAGTGCGCAAACCACGGCGACCCACGCGGGCACATTGAAGCCACCATCAGCCGAACCATGAATGCGCAGGAAGCTAAGCCACTCGGGCAGGCCGTCAAACTGACCGGCGGTGGTTGCGCCCGCCAGGGCGAGCGCAATGATGCCCATGCTCTTCTGCGCATCGTTCATGCCGTGCGCCAGACCCATCGCGCTGGCCGAGACGATCTGCGCCTTGCCGAAAAACGCATTCACGAATGGCGTGCGACCAAATCGCCGCAGGAAGCCGGTGCGACTGGAGAACCAGCTGAGCAAGGCATACAACCCGCCCATCAACAGAAAGCCGATGATGAAACCCAGCAAGGGTGAAATCACCATCGGCAGGATGACCTTGGGCACCACGCCCTTGCCATCCCACCAGTGCGCGCCGCCCTGCGACCAGATCACCGAAGCGAAGTTGTTGCCGGACGCCGCGATCGCCGCGCCGACCAGCGCACCAACGAGTGCGTGACTGGAACTGGAAGGCAGACCCCACCACCAGGTGATGAGGTTCCACACCGTGGCGGCCAGCAAGGCGCAGATGAGCAATTGTGGCCCCGCATCGATGACATGCGTATCGATCAGGCCCGACGCGATGGTCTTGGCCACCGCCGTGCCCCACAGTGCACCGATCAGGTTGGTGATCGCGGCCATCATCACGGCCTGGCCGGGCGTCAGCACCTTGGTCGCCACCACCGTGGCGATGGAGTTGGCGGTGTCGTGGAAGCCGTTGATATAGGTGAAAGCCAGCGCGATCAGCACCACGGCAATAGCCAGACCGATGCTCATGCGCGCACCCCGCGCACAACGCCGTAAGCCCGGAACACAACCGGGCGGCTTACTTGAAAGGGATTCATCAGGTCGCGCCTCAGGAATTCTTCAGCACGATCGAGTACACGGTATTGCCCACGTCGCGGCACTTGTCGATGGCTTTTTCGAGCAGCTCGAACAAGTCCTTCGCCAGCATCGCGCGCATCGCATCGCCGCCTTCCACGTACAGCGTGCGGTACGGCGAGAGCAACATGCGATCGCCTTCCGACTCCAGCGTCTGCAAGCGATCCTGCAGCTTCTTCACCGGATCGATGCGCAGGCCGCGGCGCAGCTCGCCGATCATTTCCGACACCACGCCGGTGGCGCGTTCCAGGATCAGCGCGCGAGCGGCGAAATCCACATCGCTCACTCGATCGGCGACGATCTCGTAGCGCTCGGCAAACTTCTCGATGGTCTTGGGAATCTTGTAGAGCGCCGAGTTGAGCGCTTCGATGTCCTCGCGATCCAGCGCGGTGACGAAGGTGTTCACCAGTTCCTCGCTGATCTGCCCCGCCAGCGCCTTCTCGCGCTGGCGCGCGGCGGCGAAGGCAGCCATCACCGGGGCGTGGTCCCGGCGCGTGACCAGCTCGTGCAGGGCCTTGGCGCTTTCGCGAGCAGCCTCGGCGCTCTGTTCGAGCAGGCCATAGAACTTGTCGCCTTTGCCGAAAATCGTTTGCAATGAAAACATGCGGTTATTGCCTGGGTGCGAGGGGGGCGGAAAATGACGGATATGTTACAGGAGCCCCGAGCCGCACCGCATCAAACCCTGCCGGCCCCTCCGGGCCTCTTAGGACTTACACTGCGTCTCATGTCCAAACGCGACCTCCCCACCGGCCGGCGACCCGCATGCTGACCGAAATCGCCCTCGTCATCGTGCTTTCCCTGTTCAACGGCTTTTTCGCGTTGTCGGAAATGGCCCTGGTGGCCTCGCGCAAGAGCCGCCTCAAGCACATGGCCCGCGACAGCCGCCGTGCCCGCATGGCCCTGCGCAATGCCGAAGCACCCGAGCGCTTCCTTTCCACCGTCCAGGTGGGCATGACCATGGTGATCCTGATTACCGGCGCCCTGGCCGGCGATGCGCTGGGCGACCACATTGCCAACGCCATCCATGGCGGACGCGCAGCCTGGATCGAGCCCTATGCCAGGATCATCGGCCTGGTGCTGGGCTTTGTGCTGATTTCCTTCATCAATATCGTCATTGGCGAGCTGGTGCCCAAGCGCCTCGCGCTGTCCGCGCCCGAGCTGATCTCCGGCTATGTGTCGATGCCGATGATGGTGTTGTCGCGCATCACCGCGCCCTTCGTGTGGCTGCTCAATCTTTCCAGCAGCTTCCTGTTGCGCCTGCTGCGCGTTAAGGGACGCGGCAGCGACGTGGCCACGGAAGAGGAAATCCGCCTGCTGGTGGCGGAAAGCGCCGAGCACGGCGTGCTTGATCGCGACGAACACAACATGGTCAATCGCGTGCTGCGCCTGGGCGATCGCACGGTGGACAGCGTGATGACGCCGCGCACGCGCATCGTGTGGCTGGATGCAGCGGCCAATTACCAGGAGAGCGCTGAGATCCTGCGCACCACGCCTTACTCGCGCTACCCGGTATACCGCGGCGACGAAAGCGACATTCTCGGCGTGGTCGAAGTAAAGCGCCTGCTGCGCAGCTATGCCGAAGGCAAGCCCGACATCTTCGGCCAGCTCTCCAAGCCGCTCTACGTGCCCGCTACCGCACGAGCGCTGGACTTGCTGGAAGAATTCCGCGATGCGGAAACGCAACTGGCGCTCGTCGTCGACGAATACGGCGACATCGAAGGTCTGGTGACACTCAATGACCTGCTAGCCGCCATTGTGGGCGCCACCCAGCTGGGCAGCAGCGACACCAAGGAAAGCCCGCTGATCACGCCTCGCGAGGATGGCAGCTGGCTGATCGACGGCTCGCTGTCCACCGACGACCTGCGTGAACTGCTGGGGGTCGATGCGTTGCCCGGCGAGGAAGAGCATGAATACCGCACGGCGGCAGGCATGGTGATGGCCGTGCTCGGCCACATCCCGCAGACCGGCGAAACCTTCGAGTGGCGCGGCTTCCGGGTGGAAGTGGTGGATCTGGACGGTGCGCGCATCGACAAGCTGCTGGTAGCGCGGTTGCCGAAGATTGATGTGGAAGAAGACGGGTTCTAAGGCCTGAGAGCGTTTCTGTGGGAGCGCACCCTGTGCGCGACGGCCTCGGTTTCGATCCATGCCTCGCCGTCGCGCACAGGGTGCGCTCCCACAATGGAACCAAGCGTCGCGCAGCGATCTACTCAGCCCTTCGACGCCTTGATCTTGTCCGTAGCAATCTGCGCCATCCGCTGTGCATCGGCAAAAATGCCATGCATTACGCGCAACTCGCGCTCATCAGGCTGCGCCCGCTGAAACAGCTTGCGCAGGCGCAACATGATGGTGGTGGGCGCGCGTCCCTTGTGGAAATCGATATCGTCGAGCATCTGCGACAGGTGCTCGAAGAAGCGCTCCATCTGCGCCGCATCGGCCGGTGGTTCGGCGTCCGCGCGAACCGGTACATTCACCTCGCCCAGCGATGCCACGCGCAACTCGTACGCCATCACCTGCACGGCCTGCGAGAGATTCAAGGAGCTGAAATCGTCCACGCTGGGGATGCGCACCATCGCGTGGCAGCGCGCCAGTTCTTCGTTCTCCAGGCCGGTGCGCTCATTGCCGAACACCAGGGCCACCTGCTCGCCGCGGGCAGCCGCGGCCAGGGCACGGCTGGCGGCTTCGCGCGGGGTGAGTTCCTCCAGGTCCACGCCACGGCGGCGGGCCGAGAGGCCCAGGGCCAGGCTGGTGCCGGCCAGGGCATCGACCAGACCTTCGCTCACGGTGGCGTTTTCCAGCACCTCGTCGGCGCCGGCGGCCAGGGCCGAAGCCTCCCGGTCCGGGAAGCGGTGCGGGGCCACCAGGGCCATCCGGTCGAAGCCCATGGTGCGGATGGCGCGGGCTGCGCTGCCGATATTGCCGGGGTGCGAGGTGCGCACCAGCACGTAGCGGATGCGGGCGGCGAGGTCGGATTCAGCGCTCATCGGGGCAGGAAAACTCGGGTAAACGGGCGCAAAGCTTGGAAACCTCCGGGCTTCCTGTCAAACGCGACGCGCCCGGTCGGCCTCCCGGGACTGCCTCGCGGCCATGTCTCTGATAGACTTCGCGGCCAAAACCCCGTTCTTTTGAAAGCCGAAGCCATGCCAAGACCCGCCATTAATGTCGCGGTGCGCGCCGCGCGCGCCGCAGGAAACATCATCCTGCGCTATATGAACCGCATCGACGGACTCAATATCGTCGAGAAGCAGCGCATGGACTTCGCCTCGGAAGTCGATCGCCTGGCCGAAGCCGAGATCGTGAAGGAACTCAAGCGCGCCTACCCCACCCACGCCTTCCTCGCCGAGGAAAGCGGCGCGATCGGCAAGGGCCCGCTGGTGTGGGTGATCGATCCGCTGGACGGCACGCACAACTACCTGCGCGGCATTCCGCACTTCTCCGTTTCCATCGCCCTGCTCGACAAGGGTGAGCCGGTGTATGCGGTGGTGTTCGATCCGCTGCGCGACGAACTGTTCACTGCCAGCAAGGGCGATGGCGCCTACGTCAACGACCGCCGCATGCGCGTGGCCAAGCGCGAGAATCTGGCCGGCGCGATGATCGGCACCGGCTTCCCCTATCGCCAGCGTTCGCACCTGGACTCCCAGCTGGACATGACCCGCGCCCTGCTCGGCCAGGCCGAGGACATCCGTCGCTCCGGCTCGGCCGCGCTGGACCTGGCCTACGTGGCTGCCGGTCGCTTCGACGGCTTCTTCGAGATCGGCCTCAAGCCGTGGGACATGGCCGCCGGCGCCCTGCTGGTGCGAGAGGCCGGTGGTCGCTACTGCGATTTCGCCGGTCGCGACGGCATCCCGGAAAGCGGCAACATCATTGCAGGCAACCTCAATGTGGCGCAGGCGATGGTGGATGCGATCAGCGCGAATGCGACGCCGCGTTTGTTGATGGCGTGAGGCTGCGTTATTGGTCATAAGAAAAAGGCGCCTTCGGGCGCCTTTTTTGTAGCCAGAGCCACCTAACCCCTGTGGGAGCGCACCCTGTGCGCGACCGTCCCGCTGCGTTCTACCTCAGTCGCGCACAGGGTGYGCTCCCACAAGGTGACGGGAAAAATCAGGCGCCCGGCTCAGACTCACGCAGAAAAACCCGCAAAAACGGCACCGTGATGCGCCGCTTCGCCGCCAGCGAAGCCCGGTCGATCTGGTCAAGCAGATCAAGCAGCGCGCCCAGATCCCGCGCGTAGCGATTGAACAGCCAATCCAGCACCGTGTCGTCCAGCTCGATCCCCCGCGTCGCCGCCTGCTCACGCAACACGTTGCGCCGTTCCGCATCGTCCAGCGGCTTCAGCAAAGCCTGTTGGCAGGCACCAAGACGCGAGCGCAGATCCGGCAGCACCAGTCCCAGCTGCACGGGCAACACCTCGGCCGCGAACAAGAACGCGGCGCCTTCGGCCTTGGCCTGGTTGTACAAGTCGAACAAGGCGTGCTCCGCCTCGCGGTCGCCCGCGATGGCGCCCAGATCGTCCAGCGCCAGGAATTCGCTCCCGGCCACGCCACGGATCGCCGCAGCGCGGTTGCCGATACTGGCCAAGGGCAGGTATTGCACCGTGCGACCACCCTGGATGGCAGCCTGGCATGCGGCCATCAGCAGATGGCTCTTGCCGCTGCCAGTGGGCCCCGCCAGGTAGAGCCATGGCGTGTGCGCCGCGTGGGCCAGCTGCTCAACGGCAGCGAGCGTCCCGGCGTTGCTGCCGGGATGAAAATGTTCGAAACGCTGGCGGCGAGGCCAACGCAGGGCAAGCGGCAACTGCGGAATCATGGGGGCGGTACTGCGTCCTTCGGGCTGCCTCGGTCGTCGACCACGGTGCGGGTTTCCACTTCGCCCTGCGGCGTCTCGACGACCACATCCACTTCGGTGAGCACGGGATCGCCCGCGCCCTCCTCCGTGTATAAATCGCTTTGTCGGTAGCGCTCGGTCAGGTAGCGCAGCAGCACCAGGATCACCGACGCCGCCGGCAAGGCCAACAGCACGCCGAGGAAGCCGAACAGGTAACCGCCGGCCAGCACGGCAAAAATCACCGCCACCGGATGCAGGCCGATCTTGTCGCCCACCAGCTGGGGCACCAGCACATAGCCTTCCAGCAACTGGCCGACGGTGAAGATGCCTACCACGATCAGCACATGCGTCCAGTCGCCGTATTGCACCATCGCGGCGATCAGCGCGGAGCCGAAGCCCACGATGAAGCCAAGATAGGGCACGAAACTGAGCAAGCCGGCGATCATACCGATCAGCGGGCCCACCGACAGCCCCATCAGCGTGAGCGCCACGCCGTAGAAGATGCCCAGCGCGAGCATCACCAGCAGCTGGCCGCGCACGAAGGCGCCGAGCACGCTGTCCGCTTCACGCGCGAGGTGGGCAACAGTCGGCTCGATCGAGCGCGGCAGGATGCGGTCGATCCACGCCACCATGCGGTCCCAGTCGCGCAGCAGGTAGAACGCCACCACCGGGATCAGCACCAGGTTGGTGAGCCACAAAATCACGCCCACGCTGGAGCGGGAAATCTTGCCCAGCACCACCGAAGCCGCATTGCCGATCGAGCCCAGGTGATCCTTGATCTGCTGGATCAGGCGATCGGTGTCGAACGCCCTGGGATCGAGGTGCAGCTTGGCCTGCACCCAGGGCAGCGCCGTATCGCGGGCCCACTCCACATAGCGGGGCATGTTGTCCACCAGATTGTCGATCTGGCGGGAAATCAGCGGGACCAGCAGGATCAGCGCGCCAACGGTGACCAGCAGCAGCACGATGAAGACGATGCTTACCGCCAGCGTGCGTCCCATGCCCAGCCGCTGCAGACGATCGGCCAGCGGATCGCCAAGGTAAGCCAGCATCGCCGCCACCACGAACGGCATCATCACCGGCGCCAGCAGCCAGAACAGGTAAAGGATGACCGCGGTGATCGCGAGCATTTGCCAGCGGCGGGAGCTGTCAGGCGTCATCGACATGGCTCATCCCATGAGAAAGGCGGTAAGAAACGCGCGCCGGATCCAGGCTGGCGCACGCATGACGCGGCTTTCGCCGCGGCGCAATCAGTGGACCCAGCGCAGGCTGGCATCCGCATCGCCATGCGAATCGCCGCGCAGGACGCGGCCGCCGGCGGCGAGGCTATTGGTCAGGGCATCCATCGGCAGGCTGGATTTCACCAGGAACAACATGCCATCGCCCTGCGCGCTGAGCGTGGTCACCTGGCGCACATTGGGATCGGCGCGCAGAACGGCCACGAGGTTGGCGTAATCCATGGCCGAATTGATCTGCGATACCCACAGCTTGCCGTCGACCGTCACCGAGCCGATCACATTGAGCTGCTTGCCGAGACGGTCGGCCAGCCCGTTGCCTGCATCGGTGAGTACGGCGGCGACGTTGGCGCCCTGCGTGCTCCACTTCTGCTGGGCACCGCCCGACAGCAGCACCCAGTCCGCGGCGTTGCCATGGACCTGGCCCAGCAGCATCAGGCCGGTCTTGTACTGCCGCGCCATGGCAGCGACCTGGTCGGGCTCGGCACTGGTCAGATTCGGTGTGTCGCCGGTCTTGGCCGGATCGGCCAGCACGGTGCTATAGCCCTTGGCGGCAACGGTCTGGGTCAGCGTGGACAGCGCATCGCGGGTGAGCACGCTGCCGTCCTCATCACGCACCACCAGTAGCACCGGAGGACGGGAACCGCCGCCGGACACGCCCATCTGGGACACGGCGCGCTGTACGGCGGCCTGGTCAAAGGTGACCTGCAGGGCCATACCGGTGGTGGCCCGCTGGTACTGATACTGCTGGACGATGCCCGAGGCGCCCTTGAGCACATCGGCGTAGCCCGGCTTGGCGCTCAGGTCCTGGCCGCCGGAGGTCCGCGCCAGCACCTGGGCCAGGGCGTCGCCGAAGGCATTGTTGCGGGCAGCCTCGCTGGTATCGGCCACGGACACGGTCACGGTGTACGGCGACACCTGCCCCTGCGCATGCACGGACAGCAGCGGGGCGAGGCCCAGCATGAAACAGACGAGCAGCAGGCGGGACAGGCGCATGGGGACCGAAATCCGGTGGGGGACGCCGGAAGTCTGCCCAATCCGCCCCCTAGCGTCCATCGAAGATGTCCCGGTTCAGCGTCATCACTCAGGAAACGATCCCCCTACGCTGCTACAATTTGTCGTTTCTCCCCGCCGGGTTGCCCCCATGTCCGACGCACTCACCTACCGCGCCGCTGGCGTCGATATCGACGCAGGCAATGCCGTGGTCGAACGCATCAAGCCGCTGGTCAAGCGCACCTCCCGTCCCGAAGTGATGGGCGGCCTGGGCGGTTTCGGCGGTCTTTTTGACCTGTCGGGCAAGTACAAGGAGCCGGTGCTGGTCTCCGGCACGGACGGCGTGGGCACCAAGTTGAAGCTGGCCCAGCAGCTGGGTCGCCACGACACGATCGGCATCGACCTGGTCGGCATGTGCGTGAACGACGTGCTGGTGCAGGGCGCCGAGCCGCTGTTCTTCCTCGACTACTTCGCCACCGGCAAGCTGGACGTGGACACCACCGTGGCCGTGGTCGGCGGCATCGCCAAGGGCTGCGAGCTGGCTGGTTGCGCGCTGATCGGCGGCGAAACGGCGGAAATGCCCGATATGTACCCGCCGGGTGAATACGACCTGGGCGGTTTCACCGTCGGCGCCGTGGAAAAGTCGCAGCTGCTCAGCGGCAACGCCATCGTGGCCGGCGACGTGATCCTGGGCGTGGCCTCCTCCGGTCCGCATTCCAATGGCTATTCGCTGATCCGCAAGATCCTCGAGCGCGCCGGCAATCCGCTGGATCTGGATCTGGGCGGCGTCACCCTGGCCGACGCACTGATGGCGCCGACCACCATCTATGTGAAGCCGATGCTGGATCTGCTGAAGAACCAGCCGGTGCACGGCATGGCCCACATCACCGGTGGCGGCCTGAAGGAAAACATCATCCGCGTGGTGCCTGACAACCTCGGCATCCACATCGATGCGGCCGCCATCGTGCTGCCGCCGGTGTTCGAGTGGCTGATGCGCGAAGGCAACGTGGCGCGCGAGGAAATGTGGCGCACCTTCAACTGCGGCGTGGGCTTCACCGTCATCCTGCCGCGCGATGCCGTCGACGCTGCGAGCGCCCTGCTGGCCAAGCATGGCCTGGCCAGCTCGGTGATCGGCCAGATCGTGCCCGCGCAGGGCGACGAGCGCGTGCACATCGGTTGAGTTCGTGACTGCTCCGCGCCTTCGCGTCGCCGTGCTCGCATCCGGGCGCGGCAGCAACCTGCAAGCCCTGATCGTCGCCCGCGATGCGGGCGTGCTGCCGGTCGACTTCGTGGTGGTCGGCAGCGACAAGCCCAACGCGGGCGCGCTGCAGCTGGCCAAGGATGCGTGCATCCCCACCTTCACGCTGAACCCGAAGGATTTCGCCAACCGGCGGGATTTCGACTTCGAACTGTTTCGACGACTCGACGCCAGCGGCGCGCAGGTGCTGGTGCTCGCCGGCTTCATGCGCATCATCGACGGCGAGGCACTCGCGCCGTGGGTTGGTCGCATGATCAACGTCCACCCGTCGCTGCTGCCCAAGTATCGCGGCCTGCACACGCACCGCCGCGCGCTCGAAGCGGGCGACGCGGAGCACGGCGCCAGCGTGCACTACGTGACCGCCGAACTCGATGGCGGCCCGGTGATCGCGCAAGCGCGCATCCAGATCCAGCCCGGCGACGACGAAGGCCAGCTCGCCCATCGCCTGCTCACCTTCGAACACCAGCTGCTGCCAGCGGTGCTCAAACTGATGGCCGAGCAACGCCTGGACCTGATCGCGCCCAACCGCGTGGCGCTGGACGGCAAGCTGCTGGATGCGCCGCTGCAACTGCGCCACGGCGCATTGGTTGACTGAGGGTTTTCCAGTCCTCTACAAGTCGTTCAGGAACGGCCCGTAGACTGAGGTCCCCATGACCTCATCCCATTCCCTCCGCACGTTCGCTGCCGGCCTCGCGCTGGCCTTTTCCACATCGGTTGCATTTGCCGCGGCACCCGCACCTACCCCGTTCACGGCGACCTATCAGGTATCGCAAGGTGGCCAGGTGATCGGCGAGGCCGTGGTCTCGCTCAAGCCCGCAGCCAATGGCCAGTGGGTGTACAGCAACCAGATCAAGGGAACCGGCGGCATCGCGGCGGCACTTGGCGCCAACTCGAATGAAACCACCACGTTCCGCTGGAACAACGGTGCGCCGGAAACCGTCAGCTACGACTACAAGATGGACGCCGGCTTCAAGAACAAGCAGCGCCACACCGACGTGAACTGGACCAGCGGCCAGGTGACGGTAGACGACGGCAAGGGACCGATGACGTATCCGAGCGCACCGGGCATGGTGGATCGCAACACCACCTCATACGCGATCGGCCTCGCCCTGCGTGGCGGCAAGCAGTCCGTGTCGCTGCCGGTTGCGGTGAAGCGCAATGTGGAAACGCAGGAATTCAAGGTCGCCGGCAAGGAAGCTGTGAAGGTGCCTGCCGGCAGTTTCCAGGCCGAACGCGTGGTGCGCAGCAGCGACCAGAACAGCTTCAGCGCGTGGTACGCACCGCAGAAATATCCGGTACCGGTGAAGCTCTCGCAGAGCGACGGCGGCAATCTGGAATTGCAGTTGGTCAGTTACAAGAGCAATTGATCGGTTATCGCCGCACTGAAAGAAAAAGGCCGCATCAGCGGCCTTTTTCATAGCGCATGTCAAACCTGACTCAGGAAGGCAGTCGACGAATCTTCGCACCAAGCACGCCGAGCTTTTCCTCGATGTTCTCGTAGCCGCGATCGATGTGGTACACGCGATCCACCGTGGTGTCTCCTTCGGCCACCAGGCCGGCGAGCACCAGGCAAGCGGACGCACGCAGGTCGGTCGCCATGATGGGCGCACCGCTCATCTTTTCCACGCCCTTGATGATCGCCGTATTGCCTTCCAGGCGGATATCCGCGCCCAGGCGCTGCAGTTCCAGCGCGTGCATGAAGCGGTTTTCGAACACGGTCTCGGTGATCACGCCCACGCCTTCGGCCACGCAGTTGAGCGCGGTGAACTGCGCCTGCATATCGGTGGGGAACGCCGGGTACGGCGCGGTGGTGATGTTCACCGCCTTGGGGCGACGGCCGCGCATGTCGAGCTCGATCCAGTCGGCGCCGGTGGAGATGTGCGCGCCGGCTTCTTCCAGCTTGGACAACACGGCATCGAGCGTATCGGCGCGGGCGTTGCGCGCACGCACCTTGCCGCCGGTCATTGCCGCGCCGACCAGGAAGGTGCCGGTTTCGATGCGGTCGGGCAGCACTTCGTACTCGGCGCCGTGCAGGCGCTCCACGCCGTGGATGACCAGGGTGGAGGTGCCGGCGCCTTCGATCTGCGCGCCCATGGCGATCAGGCAATGCGCCAGGTCGACCACTTCCGGTTCCTGCGCGGCGTTCTCGATCACAGTGGTGCCCTGCGCGAGCGCGGCGGCCATCATGATGTTCTCGGTGCCGGTCACGGTGACCATGTCCATCGAGATGCGCGCGCCCTTCAGGCGCTTGGCCTTGGCCTTGATGTAGCCGTTCTCCACGACCACTTCGGCGCCCAGCGCCTGCAATCCGCGGATGTGCTGGTCCACCGGACGCGAGCCGATCGCGCAACCGCCGGGCAGCGATACTTCCGCCTCGCCGAAGCGGGCCACCAGCGGGCCCAGCACCAGGATCGAGGCGCGCATGGTGCGCACCAGGTCATACGGGGCGAAGTGGCGGTCGGTGGTGCGCGGGTCGATGTGCATCTTCATGCGGTCGTCCAGCACCAGCTGCGTGCCCATCTGGCCAAGCAGCTCGATGAAGGTCGTCACATCGTGCAGATGCGGCACGTTGCTGATCGCCACCGGCTCGTCGGCCAGCAGGCAGGAAGCGAGAATCGGGAGTACGGCGTTCTTGGCGCCCGAAATACCCACCTCACCGTGGAGCGGCTCGCCGCCACTGATCAGGATCTTGGCCATGGAAAGTCCTTGCGAATGAATGGCTCGGAAGTGCAGCGCCGCCTTAATGGCGCGCAGCGACTTCCGCGGGGGTCAGCGTCTTGAGGGCCAGCGCGTGGATCGCACCGCCCATGAGATCGCCAAGCGTGGCGTAAACCAGGCGGTGCCGCGCCAGCGGGAGCTTGCCGGCGAACTGTTCCGCCACCACTTGGGCTTCAAAGTGCACGCCGTCGTCGCCACTGACGGAAGCCTGAGCACCGGGCAGGCCTTGTTCGATCATTGCCTGGATGGTGGCAGCGTCCATGGTTTTTCCACTTGCAGAGTTGGGGTCAGCGCCGCCGATCCGGTCAGGAACCGAACCCAATGGCAGCGACTATGACGTTAAAATGCGAATATGCCATGTTAATGGAAAACCTCTGTCGCAGAAACGACACGTGACGTCAGCGCCCTCTCAATTAGGCCGTTGATCACCCACAACCTATTGATACACCCGAGTTTCCCGTCTACAGACGCCCATTCAGGGTTATGACGGGAAACCGCAAGACTTTTGAGGACGCATGAACGCCTACGTCGCCCCAGCCAACCCGCTTGCGATCAACGCCGACGCCATCGTGCAGAGCGCGCGCACCGTGATCGCCACCGAGGCGGCGACCATCCGCGCCCTGGAGCCGCGCATCGGCCCCGAATTCGTGGAAGCCTGCCGCCTGATCATGAGCTGCGCCGGCCGCGTGGTCGTCACCGGCATGGGCAAGTCGGGCCACGTCGCCCGCAAGATCGCCGCCACGCTGGCGTCCACCGGCACGCCCGCTTTCTTCGTCCACCCGGGTGAAGCCAGCCATGGCGACCTGGGCATGATCCTGCCGCAGGACATCGTGCTGGCCCTGTCCAACTCGGGCGAAACCGACGAAGTGCTGTTCATCCTGCCGGTGATCAAGCGCCAGGGCATCCCCCTGATCGCGATCACGGGCAACGCTAATTCGTCGTTGGCGGACCAGGCCAATGTGCACCTGGACGCCAGCATCGCCGCCGAAGCCTGCCCGCTCGGGCTGGCGCCCACGGCCAGCACTACCGCTGCCCTGGTCATGGGCGATGCCCTGGCCATCGCGCTGCTCGAGGCCCGCGGCTTCACCTCCGAAGACTTCGCCCGCTCCCATCCTGCAGGCAGCCTGGGCCGTCGCCTGCTGCTGCACATCAGCGATGTGATGCACACCGGCGAAGGCATTCCGGCGGTGCCGCCGAACGCTTCGCTGACCCAGGCGCTGATGGAAATGACCCGCAAGCAGCTGGGCATGACCGCCGTGGTCGACGCCGATCACCACCTGCTCGGCGTGTTTACCGACGGCGACCTTCGCCGTGCGCTGGACGATGACGACCTGGACCTGCGCGGCGCCACCGTGGCCGAGCTGATGACCCGCGGCCCCAAGACCATCGGTGCGGACAAGCTGGCCATCGAGGCCGCCCAGCTGATGGAAAAGCACCAGATTCACGCGCTGCTGGTGGTCAACGACAAGCAGCAGGTGGTGGGAGCGCTTAACATTCACGATCTGCTCCGCGCCCGTGTGGTCTGATCGAAAGGCTCGGCTGCTATCTATTCCTGCGTGCACCGTCTGCGCTGACCGGCGTTTGACGGTATCGCCCTTTCCTCTTGCCGACGGCTCCCATGTATCTGGCTGACCTTCCCGCCGATGTTCTCGCCCGCGCCGCCAAGATCCGCCTCGTCGTGTTCGACGTGGACGGGACCCTGACGGATGGCCGCCTGTGGTACGCCGAAGATGGCCGCGAGACCAAGGTTTTCCACGTGCATGACGGCCTGGGCCTGAAACTGCTGATGGGCCAGGGTGTGCACGTGGCCATCATTTCCGCCCGCATCAGCCATCCGGTGGCGTTGCGCGCGGAGGAACTGGACATCGCCCACGTCTACCAGGGCCAGGGCGACAAGCGCGCCTGCCTGGAGCAGTTGCTGGAAGCGCTGAACCTGGCGCCGGAACAGGCCGCCTTCGTTGGCGACGACCTGCCCGACCTGCCCGCCATGCGCATCGCGGGCCTGGCTGTCGCGGTGGCGAACGCCCATCCCTGGGTGGCTGAGCAGTCGCACTGGCGCACCCGCCTGGGCGGTGGCCAGGGCGCGGCCCGCGAGGTCTGCGACCTGATCCTGCATGCCCAGGGCAAGACCGATGCCGAGCGGGAGCGCTGGCAGTGAGCTTGCGATCTTATCTGCGCGACCGGGGTCTCCCGGTGGCGATCGTGCTGATCGGCCTGGCCACCGGTGCGGCGCAGTTGCTCTACTGGGCGCTGGCGCCCGCGCCGAAGGTCAGCGACTTCGTGGGCCCGCCCCGTTCGGGCTATACGCTGACCAATTTCCAGCTGTGGTCGTACGACGTGGATGGCTTGCCGAGCTTCGAGATGGTCGCCCCGCACCTGGAGCGCCGCGAGAACGACGAGTCGCTGTACATCAACACGCCGGACTTCACGCTGCCCTCCAATGAGGCCGGCGTGCCGCCCTGGCTGGGCAAGTCGCTGTACGCCTGGGTCGACAAGAGCGGCACCCTGCTCAAGCTGCAGGGCCCGGTCTACATGCACCGGGCGGCCTTTGCCCAGACCGATGCGGCCGAGATGCACACCTCCGAGGTCACTGCCTGGCCAAAAGAAAACCGAATGGTGACGGATGCCCCAGCGCATATGAAGCAAGGCGCACGTACACTTAACGGGGTGGGCATGCGTGCCAACCTCAACACCAATCATCTGGAGCTGTTCGATGAAGTCACCGGCTCGTTTCCGCCGCGACCCAAGAAGTCTCAAGCTGCACCTCGCCCTGCTGGGCCTGGGACTGCTCATCCTGCAGCCGGCGCTGGCCAAGCAGGATGACCGCAATCAGCCGATGAACTTCTCGTCCAAGTCCATGGACGGGTTCAACGCGCCCAATACGGTCACCACGCTCACCGGCAATGTCGTGGCCACGCAGGGCACGATGAAGCTGACCGGCGCCCTGGCCAAGCTCTACCTCGATGCCGACACCCAGGTGGCGCGTGCGGTCGTGACCGGCAACCTGGCCCATATCGAGCAGCTCGACGACGCCGGCAACCTGATGCAGGGCGATGCCTTGCAGCTGGACTACGACAACATCAACGGCATTGCGGTGCTTACGGGTAACGCCGTGGTGCGCCAGCAGGGTCGCGGTGAGTTTCATGGCGACAAGCTGGTCTACAACACGCAGACCTCGCTGATCACCGGCGAAGCCGCCGGCGACGGCCTGGTGCACGGCGTGATCCTGCCCAAGCAGAAGCCCGCAGGGGCTCCGGTGCCTGCCGCTACGCCGCCGAAGCCGGGCACGCCGCCAGCGCCGCCGCAACCGGCCACGAAACCGGCCGAGGGCCACTGATGCTGTCTGCTGAAGGTCTGCAAAAAAGTTTCAAGGCGCGGCAGGTCGTGCGCGACTTTGCCTTTTCCATCCGCGAAGGCGAGGTGGTGGGTCTGCTCGGCCCCAACGGCGCCGGCAAAACGACGTGTTTCTACATGGTGGTCGGCCTGATCGAAGCCGACGCCGGCACCATCAAGCTGGACAAGCAGGACATCACCGGCCTGCCGATGCACCAGCGCGCCAAGCTCGGCATCGGTTATCTGCCGCAGGAAGCCTCGGTGTTCCGTCGTCTTACCGTGGCCGACAACATCATGGCGGTGCTGGAACTGCGTGAAGGCTGGGACGAGAAGCGTCGCACCAACGAGCTGGAAAGCCTGCTGGACGAGCTCAAGATCGCGCATATCGCCGACCAGAAGGGCATCAGCCTGTCCGGTGGCGAACGTCGCCGCGTCGAAATTGCACGCGCACTGGCCGCGCATCCGCGTTACATGCTGCTGGACGAACCGTTCGCGGGCGTCGACCCCATTTCGGTGGGCGAAATCCAGCGCATCGTGCGCCATCTGAAGGAACGCGGCATCGGCGTGCTCATCACCGACCACAATGTGCGCGAGACGCTGGGCATCTGCGATCGCGCGTACATCCTCAACGACGGTGAAGTGCTTTCGCGTGGAACGCCAGCACATATCCTCGCCGACGAAAAGGTCCGCGAGGTGTACCTGGGTCGCGAATTCCGCCTGTAACGGCTGCGGAACAGCCGACCGTCAGGGCTAAATCTGGGGTAGTACGCGATTTCGCCTTCGACCTATGGCCGACCCAGGAGGCAAGAGTTAGGATGACCTTCACGTTCATCCTGACCGGCTGGCATGAAACCCGGACTGCAGTTTCGCCTCAATCAGCAGCTCACGCTGACACCACAGTTGCAACAGGCCATTCGCCTCCTGCAGCTGTCGCAGCTTGAGCTCGAGGCTGAGCTGCGTCAGATCGCCGAAAGCAATCCCCTGCTCGAGTTCGCCGACGACAACCCCGACAATCTCGAGGGTGACGAACGCGAGTCCGAGCCGCCGATGGATGCGATACCGGTCAGCTCGTCCAGCTCCAGTAGCAGCAGCGATACCGTCGACGACGCCGAAGCACCCGAATGGGGTGATGTGGAGCGCGACGGCGGCAGCGACGATCCGGTCGACTTCTCGCTCAGTGGCGCCTCTTCGCGCAACAACAACGCGGACGAAGACGGTTTCGAGCCGCAGAGCGCCGCGCAGGAAACGCTGCAGGAACATCTGCTGTGGCAGCTCAACCTCACGCATATGAGCGCGCGCGATCGCACCATCGCCACGGTGTTGATCGACGCACTCAATCCGGATGGTTATCTCACCGAAAGCATGGAGTCGCTGATCGCGGCCCTGGCCACCGACGTCAGGGCGACCGAAGCGGAAGTGGAGTACGTGCGGCACATGCTGCAGCGCTTCGATCCCACCGGCGTGGCAAGCATCGACTTGCGCGACTGCCTGCGCGTGCAGCTTGAGCAGTTTGATGCGGACACACCGCAGCGCGAACTGGCCTTGCGCATCGTCGACGCCGAACTGGAATTGCTCGCGCGCAACGACATCGCACGGCTTGCGCGCAAACTGCGCGTGAGCGAAGACGATACCGCCGCTGCAGCCGTGTTGATCCGCAGCCTCGATCCACGGCCGGGCGCGGCACTCGATATCACGCCGGTCGAATATGTCGCCCCCGATGTCTATGCACGCAAAGACGTGGGTCGCTGGCGGGTCAGTCTCAATCCCGATTGCCAGCCGCGACTCGGACTCAACCAGCACTATTGCGGCCTGATCGCCCAGGCCCGCGGCACCGACGCCAGCTGGATGCGCGGACAGCTGCAGGAGGCGCGCTGGCTCATCAAGAGCCTGGAATCGCGCGCTGAGACGCTGCTGAAGGTGGCCGAAGCCATCGTGCGCCGGCAGAGCGCCTTCCTCGATTACGGCCCCGAAGCCATGCACCCCCTGGTGCTGCGCGAAGTGGCCGAGGAAGTGGGCATGCACGAATCGACCATTTCACGTGTAACTACCCGCAAATACATCCATACGCCGCGGGGCACGTTCGAACTCAAGCATTTCTTCTCCAGCGGCGTGTCCACCGAAGACGGTGGCAGTGCGTCGGCCACCGCCATCCAGGCCATGCTGCGCAAGCTGGTCGATGCCGAGGACCCGCGCAAGCCGCTGTCCGACCAGGCCATCGCGGAGGAGTTGCATCGCAAGGGCATTCAGGTTGCCCGACGCACCGTCGCCAAATACCGCGAAGCCATGCGTATTCCCAGCTCCAGCGAGCGCCAGCGCGCTGGCTGAACGAGTTTGCCCGCGTCTGCGGCAAACCGCCCCGGGAACTTGGCGGCAAAAAAGGCGTCCCCATACTCATAGGTAAGTCGATACGACGGGAAATCTGTCATGTCTGAGGCGTGAAGGTCTTTCTAACGCACAGGCAACTTCAGAGGTGCATAGTGACTATCCCGACTTGGTGAGGAGGCCTGAGAAAACCTTCGCAATACCGGAGTTTTCAAAGGTGTGTCGGCCACGACATGGGCGTCCGGCGCATCGATTCCAGCCGCGTCTGCGGCAAGTACCAGAGGAGGCGCAACATGCAAGTTCAACTCAGCGGTCAGCAGATTGAAGTCACCCCGGCCCTCCGGGATCACGTGAACAACCGGCTTGACCGCCTCACCCGCCTCGATGAGCGCATTCTCAGCCTGAGCATCGTTCTCTCCGTGAACAAACTGCAGCAGCGCGCCGAGGGCACGCTCAATGTCACGGGCAGCACCCTGCACGCCGAAGCGCTTGAGAATGACATGTACGTCTCCATCGACGTGCTCTTCGACAAGCTGGTGACCCAGTTGCGCAAGCACCGCGAGAAGATCTGCGACAAACATCAGCGCGCCGCCCGCGAGGAGCGCCTGTACGGCTGATCTGTGCCAGGCCCGCCCGGCTCCGGGCGGGCCCTCTGCCTCATCCAAGGCGTCCGCCGGTGCGAACTGGCACAATGTCCATGTAGCTGCCCTGTTCCGGCGGCGCAAAGGACAAAGCTTGGACCGGCTCTCCGCCCGACAACTCTATGACAGCGTTCACGAGCGCATGGCCTTGCGCTGGGTGTCCGGCATGCGCGGCGAATCGCGCGCGCTCGAACAAGCCGCGACGACCACGCGCCGCCCCTCGCTGATCGGCTACCTCAACGTCATCTATCCGAACAAGATCCAGATCATCGGCACCGAGGAGCTGAACTACCTCGACAGCCTCGATTCGCGCCAGCGCTGGGAGGCGATCAACAAGATTGCCGCCTACCAGCCGGTGGCGATGATCGTGACCAAGGATCAGGCCATCCCCAGCGACCTGCGCGAAGTGGCGGAAGAAACCAATACGCCGCTGTGGATCAGCTCCAAGCGCGGCCACGAGCTGCTGACCTGGATGCAATACCATCTGGCGCGCATCCTGGCGCCCAAGGTCACGCTGCATGGCGTGTTCCTGGAAGTGTTTTCCATCGGCGTGCTGATTACCGGCGAATCGGGTTCGGGCAAAAGCGAGCTTGCGCTGGAACTGATCAGCCGCGGTCATCGACTGGTCGCCGACGACGCCACCGAATTCACCCTGATCGCGCCGGACGTAATCGACGGCACCTGCCCCGAGCTGCTGCAGGACCTGCTGGAAGTGCGCGGACTGGGCGTGCTGAATGTGCGCGAGATGTTTGGTCACACTGCGGTCAAGCCCTCCAAATACCTTCGCCTCGTCGTGCACCTGAAACCGCTGCGCGAGGGGGAAGACACCGATGGACTCACCCGCCTCACCGGCGATATCGGCCACCGCGAAATCTTCGAGGTGCCGGTGCCGATGATCACCATCCCGGTGGCGCCCGGTCGCAACCTTGCCGTGCTGGTCGAGGCCGCCGTGCGCAACCACGTGCTCAAGAGCAAGGGCATCGACCCGGCACAGACTTTCATCGACCGCCAGGCGCACCAGATGCGCCGGCTGCCTCCGTGGTGACCCATGAGCGACACGATATCCACTAGCAACCCAGCCGACGCGATCAACCTGATCGTGCTCACCGGCATGTCCGGCGGCGGCAAGACAGTGGCCTTGCGCGCGCTGGAAGACCTGGATTTCTACTGCGTCGACAACCTTCCCACCGCCCTGCTCCCACAGTTGGTGGCGGCGGTGAGCCGCAATGTGGAAGGCAAGCGTCGCCATGTCGCCGTCGGCGTGGACGTGCGCAATCCTGGCGAAGACCTCAAGCGCATGCCGGCCATCCTGTCGGAGCTGGCCGCCGCGGGCGTGAAGGCGCACCTGATCTTTCTCGACTGCCGCGACGATGTGCTGATCAAGCGCTATTCGGAAACGCGTCGCCGTCACCCGCTTTCATGGCAAGGCCTGTCGCTGGCCGATGCGATCGCCGAAGAGCGTCGCGTGCTGCGCCCGCTCTCGGCCATTGCCGACAAGGTGATCGATTCGAGCGAACTGAACGTGCATCAGCTGCGCCGACTGTTCGCCGCCGGTTATGCGGAGGCCACCGAAGGCCTTACGCTGATGTTCCAGTCGTTCGCGTTCCGCCGCGGCCTGCCGCTGGACGCGGACTTCGTATTCGACGCGCGCTGCCTGCCGAACCCGCACTGGGATCCCACGCTGCGCCCGTTGTCGGGCAAGGATGCCGCCGTGAGCGCCTACCTCGATGCGCAGCCCTTGGTCGCCGAATACTTTGCCGATACGGCGCGCTGGCTCGACACCTGGCTGCCGCGCTTCGAAGCGGACGACCGCAGCTACGTCACCATCGCCATCGGCTGCACCGGCGGTCGACACCGCTCGGTGTATCTGGTGGAAAAGCTTGCCGCCCATTACCGCGCGCTACGCAATGGCGTGCTTACCTTTCATCGCGAACTCGAGTGATAGCCATGCTGAGCATCCTTGCACTACGGATCGGCACGCCGTCATGAGCGTCGGCGTGCTGTTGATGACGCACGAGGCGGTCGGCCAGGCGCTGATCTCCGCCGCCCACCACGTGCTGCCCAAATTGCCCCTGCGCGTGGAGGCAGCCGAAGTGCCACCGCACTCCGATCCGGACGTGATGCGCACGCTTACGGCCAAGCACGCACGCGAGCTGGACGAAGGCGACGGTGTGCTGGTGCTGGCCGACCTTTACGGCGCCACGCCCTGCAATATCGGCTTGTCGCTCAGTGCGCTGGGCGTGCGCTTGCGCTGCGTATCGGGACTGAACCTGCCGATGCTGCTGCGCGTACTCAATTACGCAGAAAAACCGTTGGACGAGCTGGCGGAAATCGCCGCCAGTGGTGGCCGCGGAGGAATCTTCATCGACCATGCTTGAGAAAGAGATTGTTGTTTCCAACAAACTGGGCCTGCACGCCCGCGCCTCGGCCAAGCTGGTGCAGCTGGTGCAGGGCTTCAAGTCCACCGTCTGGCTGATCAGCAAGGGCCGCGAGGTGAATGCACAAAGCATCATGGGCGTGATGATGCTGGCCGCCGGCATCGGCACGCCCCTGGTGGTTCGCGCCGATGGTCCGGACGAAGCGTCTGCCATCGACGCCGTGGTGGCGCTATTCGATCGCAAGTTCGACGAAGGAGCCTGAGTGCGGAAAAAGATTGCCCGCGACTGCCGAGCTGAGGCCGTATTCACGGCCCGGTGGGCTGCGTCGTGCGATCTTTCTCATCCAGCATTCGACACGTTGGCCGGATGCCGACGTCGCGCACGGCCGGACCGGCCGTTACACCATGGAAGGCATGCATGAGACAGGTACTGACAGGCACCACGGCAGCAAAAGGCATGGCGCTTGGCCGTGCCCGCCTGGTGCAGCCCAGTCGCTACCTGGTCGACACCCGTCCGCTCAATGAGGACGAAGTCGAAATCGAACTTGCCCGGCTGCACCGAGCGCTCGATACCGCGCGGCAGGAACTGCGCGAGCTGCGCGGCAAGCTGCACGGTGCGCTCGCCCGCGAAGTGAACGAGTTCATCGATGCGCACAGCCTGCTGCTCGATGATCCCGAACTGCTGCGCGGACTGGACGACCTGGTCCGCATCGGCCACTACCGTCCGGGCGCGGCGCTGAAGAAGCAGCGCGATCGCCTCGCGGCCGTGTTCGAGGCGATGGACGATCCCTACCTGCGTTCGCGCAAGGAAGACGTCGACCAGGTGATCGGTCGCGTGATCTCCGCTCTGCAGCGCCAGACCAGTCGCGAAGAACGCAAGCTGGCCGCACGCGTGGGCGAAATCCTGATCGCCGACACCATCGCCCCGGCCGACATGGCGCACCTCGCCGGCGCCGGCCTGCTCGGCGTGGTCGCCAGTTCGGGCAGCCCGTATTCGCACAGCGCGATCCTTGCGCGCAGCCTCGATCTGCCCATGCTGGTGGGCGCGCGCGATGCATTGTCGACCATCCACGATGACGACCTGATCCTGCTCGACGCCGAACGCGGCGAGGCCGTGGTGCATCCCACCGCACAGGACCTGGCCCACTACCGCGCCTGGCAGCGCGAAGCCGCGGCTGAAGGTCGCCGCCTCGCCACGCTGGCGAACGCACCCACGCGCACACGCGACGGCGTCGACATCCGCCTGTTCGCCAATGCGGAAATGCCCGCCGATATTGCGATGGCGCGCGCACGCGGCGCCGACGGCGTGGGCTTGTATCGCACCGAGTTCCTGTTCCTGCGCCAAAAGGGACTGCCCACCGAAGACGAGCAGTTCATCGCCTATCGCGATCTGGTGCTCGGCATGGGCGGCTTGCCGGTCACCATCCGCACGCTCGACCTGGGTGCGGACAAGGCCGACGCCGCGGGACTCGTCTTGCGCGGCGAAGACAACCCGGCGCTGGGCGTGCGCGGCGTGCGCCTGTCGCTGCGTTATCCGGCCGTGTTTTCCACGCAGATTCGCGCCATCCTGCGCGCGGCCTGCTACGGGCCGGTGCGCGTGCTGGTGCCGATGGTGACCCAGCCCGATGAGCTCATTGCGGTACGCACGCTGTTCAAGCTGGCGCGTCAGGAGCTCAAGCGCGAGAACGTCGACCTGCCGGAAAAACTGCAGCTTGGCGCGATGATCGAAGTGCCGGCGGCCGCCATCAATGTGCGCGCCCTGCTCGAACACGCCGACTTCCTGGCCATCGGCACCAACGATCTGGCGCAATATGTGCTCGCCGCCGATCGTGGCAACGATGCGCTGGAAAACATCTACAACCCGCTACAGCCCGCGCTGCTGCGCCTGCTCGCCTACGTGATCACCGAAGGCCGCCGCGCGAAGAAAGGCGTGAGCCTGTGCGGCGAAATCGGCGGCGATGCGAATTTCACCGGCCTGTTGCTGGCGCTGGGCCTGTGCGAATTCAGCATGCATCCCAGCCAGTTGCTGCATGTGCGCGATCGTCTGGCTTCGCTCGATCATGCCGTATTGCGGTCGCATGCGCCGCGCATTCTTCGTGCGCGCACGCATGAGGAGGCTGAGGCGTTGCTGGCCAGCATTATTGGCTAGCCCGACCGCCGAACTGTTTTTTTGTGGGAGCG
Organism: Dyella sp. 2YAF14; assembly: GCF_052114725.1. Classification (NCBI taxonomy): domain Bacteria; kingdom Pseudomonadati; phylum Pseudomonadota; class Gammaproteobacteria; order Lysobacterales; family Rhodanobacteraceae; genus Dyella; species Dyella sp. 2YAF14. The sequence continues at coordinate 144,807 of NZ_JBFRFH010000005.1, forward strand.
CACCCTGTGCGCGACTGGCCTGACGCGACAACCGGTCGCGCACAGGGTGCGCTCCCACAGTTTTTTTGAGGCCCTCAGGCTGCGCTGGCTAAAAACGCCTCAATCAACGCCCCGCGATAACGCTGCCGATGCAACAGCAACGACAGCTTGCGATGCAGATCGAGAAACGGCGTGCGCAGCACTTTCAGCCGCCCCGCGGCCACCGCGTCGATGATGGCCACCTCGGGAATACATGCGATGCCAAGGCCGGCGATCACGGCCTGCTTGATCGCTTCAGCCTGATCCAGCTCCAGCACGGTTTCGCCGGGCGGCAGGCTGGCAAGCGCACGCTCGCTCAAACTCCGTGTGGCTGAGCCCGGTTCGCGCAGCACCCAACGGGTTCCTGCGAAATCCTCCGGCTCCAGTCGCCGTTTGCGCGCCAGCGGATGATCGGGCGACGCGCAGACCACCAGCGCATCGTCGCGCCACGGGCGCACTTCCAGCGACGGGTGGGCGACCGGCCCTTCGACGCAGCCCAGCTCCAGTCCATGGTCGAGCATGGACGCCACGATTTCCGATGTATTGGATACGCGCAACCGGACCGAGACATGCGGATGCGCGCGCACGAACGCGCCGAGCAGTTCGCCCACGCGATAGTTGCCCACCGTATTGCTCGCGCCCACGCGCAGCTCGCCGCCCAACTCATCGACGCCGCCGCTGCCAAGGCGTCCGAACTCTGCATAGCGCTCCAGCAGCTCCTGCGCCAGCGGCAGCAACTCCCGTCCGCGTGTGTTGAGGCGCAAGCGGCCGCGCTCGCGGGCAAACACGGCAGCGTCGAGCTGCCGCTCCATCTCCGCCAGCGCCATGCTCGCCGCCGGCTGGGTGAGATGAAGCATCTCGGCCGCCGCACGCACACTGCCGAGACGTGCGATCTGGACGAACACCTCCAGCTGGCGCGGGCTGATATTGATCATCAGGCTATCTTATAACAGCCATCAATAATTCAAAGTTTTTCTGATGGACGGCGAGGCGGAAAATGCTGCCATCGCAGGAGAACCGCATGAACGCCGCCGTCGCCATTCCCACCACCCCCACGCCTTCCCGCCTTCCCGGCTTATTGCTGTCGGTGGTGATCGCCCTGGTCGCGTTGGGGCTGGGCAAAGTCGCCCCGCTGATCGGCGGCCCGGTGTTTGGCATCGTGCTGGGCATCCTGGTGCGCAATACGGTGGCTCCGGGCGGCAGCTACACGCCCGGCATCCAGTTTGCCGGCAAGCAGGTGCTGCAGTGGTCGATCATTGCGCTGGGTTTCGGCTTGAGCCTCAATCAGGTGGCCAAGACGGGGCTGGAATCGCTCTCGGTTACGCTGGTGACGATGACGGTCGCCTTCCTCACCGCATGGGGCCTGGGACGACTGCTGAAGGTGCAGGACAAGCTGAAGATACTGATCGGCGTGGGCACGGCGATTTGCGGCGGCTCGGCGATTGCCGCCGTCACGCCGATCATCAAGCCGGACGAACACGACACCGCGTTCGCCATCTCCACCATCTTCCTGTTCAACCTGGTCGCGGTGCTGCTGTTCCCGCTGCTGGGGCACCTGCTGCATCTTTCGGATCTGGGCTTCGGCCTGTGGGCGGGCACCGCCATCAATGACACTTCCTCGGTGGTCGCGGCGGGGTACAGTTTCAGCAAGGAGGCTGGCGATTACGCCACCATCGTCAAGCTCACCCGCGCCACGCTGATCATCCCGATCTGCCTGATCCTCGCCTTCGCCACCGCGTGGAAGCAGAAGAAGCAAGGCGCCACGGATTTCAGCCTCGCCCGCATCTTCCCCTGGTTCATCCTGTGGTTCCTGGTGGCCTCCGCCATTCGCACGGCGGGCCTGGTGCCGGTGGCGATCCAGCCGGCGCTGCACCTTGCGGCGGAGTTCCTAATCATCGTGGCACTGACGGCGATCGGCCTCTCGGCGAATTTGCGCAAGATGGCCTCCACGGGTGCGCGGCCTATCCTGCTGGGGCTGGGTGTCTGGGCGGCGGTGGCCGTGAGCAGTCTGGTCGTGCAATTGGTGATCGGGCAGCTGTAAACGCGGCGATCGTTTACGCTTGGCGCTCAACGTCATGTCGATGGGACGCCACCATGCAGCTCCAGGGCCAGTGTCACTGCGGAAATATTGCCTACACGCTCAGCTGGGAACCTGATCCCGTCGAGATCCCCGCGCGCGCCTGCGACTGCACCTTCTGCACCAAGCATGGTGCCGTCTGGACGTCCAAACCCGATGGCGAGCTACGCGTCACCATCGGCGATCAGGAACTGGTGAACCGTTACGCGTTTGGCACCGGCACAGCAGCGTTCCACATCTGCCGCCAATGTGGTGCGGTACCGCTGGTGACCTGCACGGTGGATGGTCAGGTCTACGCCGTGGTCAACGTCAACACGATCGACAATCTCGACACCGGCTTGCTGCAGCATCGGGCGGCGAGTTTCAGCGAAGAAGACCTGGGCACCAAACTTGCGCGTCGGCAGTCGAACTGGATCGCCAACGTCAGCTTTATCGAACGCAGCGCCTGATCACGCAGAAGGCTTCAGCGCCAGTGATTTGAGGATGGCCAACGGCCCCGCCAGATTTCCGGCAAGCGCTTCCGGTAAGCGATAGCGTCCGAGAATGTACTCCGGCGTGTTGCAAGCAATCCAGGTTGCACCGTGGCCGTCATCCCATACCAGCGCCTTCAGCGGAAGATCCAGTCCCACCACCGGCTCCAACTGCATCAGTGGCGTACCGCCCTTGGGATTGCCGAAGATCAGCATTTGCTCCGCACGCATGGTGAGGCCGGCCCGCGCCGCGTCGCCACTGAAGTCGATCAACGCGAACACCGTTGCGCCGTGCGACTCCACCGCCTCGCGAAGCTTGGCGATGGTGGTGGGCACATCGAACGCTGACTGGAATTGAAGGATCCCGTTGTTGCTCTGGCTGGACATCCGGTTGCCTCGTTACGGGTGAAATAACGAGGCATTTTCAGCCCATGCGCGTTAATCCGACGCATGCAAAAAAAACGCACCCCGGCCCACACCGGGGTGCGTCATACAGCCAAACGCGATGGATCAGCGCATGCCGCCGCCGGCGTAGAGCTGCTCGCCGGTGAGCCAGTAGGAGTCGTTGGAGGCCAGGAAGGTCACGATGGAGGCGATGTCGTCCGGCTGGCCGATGCGGCCCAGCGGGGTCTGCGCAATGGCGCCCTGATGGAAGTCCGAACCGATGAAGCCGGCGGTGTGAGTGCCTTCGGTTTCCACCATGCCCGGATTCACCGCGTTGACGCGGATCTTGCGCGGGCCAAGCTCACGCGACAGCACGCCGGTGATCGCGTCCACGGCGCCCTTGGTGCCCGTATACACCGCGCTTTCGGCCGGCACGATGCGCGAGACCAGCGAGCCGATGTTGATGATGCTGCCGCCGTCCTTCATGTGACGAGCCGCGGCCTGCGTGGTCAGCAACAGGCCAAGCACGTTTACGTTGAACTGCTTGTGGAAGTGCTCCTCGGTGATGGCGTCCAACGCGCCAAATTCATAGACGCCCGAGTTGTTCACCAGGATGTCCAGACGGCCGAAGTTCGACACGGCTGCATCGGCCAGGCCCTTCGCATCAGCTGCCTTGGAAACGTCGCCACCCACGGCCACGGCCTTGCCGCCTGCCTTGGTGATCTCGGCGACCACGGCATCCGCGCCGGCCTTGCTGGAGGCGTAATTCACCACCACCGAAGCGCCTTCGGCGGCCAGCGCCTTGGCGATGGCGGCACCAATACCCTTGGATGCGCCGGTAACAACAGCCACTTTACCTTTGAGCTTGCTCATGACGGATACCTGTTCAGGTTTGTGTGTAGAAGGGATTGGGACAAGTTGTTGTCCCATAGTTCGTAACATACGAACTTAAGAACTAGATTTCAAGTGCTGCTAAAATGAGCACATGAGGCCCCTGACCCACCCATCCATTGACGATGTCACCGTCGAAGGCATCCTGCATGCCCTCTCCGATCCGGTGCGCGCCACCATATATTGGCAACTGTCCTGTGCGGACAGCGCGAACAGCTGCTCCGTATTTCTCAAGCTGGAAAACCGCTGCATTCCAAAGTCCACGCTGTCACAGCATTTTCGTGCGCTGCGCGAAGCCGGCCTGATACGCAGCGAACGCCGCGGCGTGGAAATGCTCAACACCACGCGTTGCGCGGAAATCGAAGAACGTTTTCCGGGATTGCTGCCCGCAATCAAACACGCCCAGAGCATCCAGTGCGCTGCACGCAAGCAAGATGCTGCGCCCAAGCTCGTCGTTGGCGAAGGCGTGCACGGCGGCTGAGTCAGCCGCCGCAAGGAGCAAGCTCAGGCCTTGCCCTGCTCTACCAGCGTCAGCGCGACTTTGTCGCGCAGATACACCGGCAAGGCGTGTTCCGGCGCGCCGGCGCGACCCGCCAGGAATTCGGGTGCAGCGAGCTCGGCTACATGGCGCGCCTGCGGATAGCGCGCGCCTTGCGCGGAGCGCAGTTCGCCGGTGAGATGCGGACGCAGCACGTCCGCATAGGTGCTCCAACCGGTGCCGACCACGTGCCATGCCTGCGCCACTGACAAGCTCAGCGCGGCGGGCATGCACACGCGTTCTTCATCGAGCTCGATGAGCCCGCCGTTGTCGTCGCGTCGGTAGCTTGCGGCGTAGATCTCGCCCATGCGGGCATCGATCACGGCCAGGATGGCCGCATCGTCTTCAGGCGCTTCCAGCGCCAGCGCGGCCAGCGATGACACCGTCACCACCGGCACGTCCAGCGCCAGCGCCATGCCTTGGGCGAGCGAAATGCCCAGGCGCACGCCGGTGAAGGCGCCCGGGCCGCGGCCCACGGCGATCACATCGAGTGCGTGCCGACCCAGACCGGCCTCGGCAAGCAGGGCGTCGGCCATGGGCAGCACCAGTTCGGCGTGACGGCGTGGCGCGATTTCGCTGCGGGCGACTACTTCGTCGCCATGGATCAGGGCGACGGAGCAGGCTTCGGTGGAGGTTTCGATGGCAAGCAGATTCATGGCTGCTCCATGATAGCCGGGCCGGCCGCCGCAGGCATGCTGGCGTACCAGTCGATGCGGCGGGTCAGGTACATCAGCAGGGCCACGGTGACCACCAGGACGATCGCGCCAATCAGCAAGGCGTATTCCTCGGCCGCCAGCACCACGTAGAGCATGGCGTAAACCAGGGCGAGCGAGCCGCCCAGCAACAGGCCTGCACGGCGCGCGCCGAGCACCGCCATGGCATAGCCGCCCACGATCGCCACCACCGCGCCCGCGGCCACCGCATAGGCCAGTCCAAAGCCTATCTGTTCGGACAAGGCCAGCAACAGCACATAGAACGCGGTCAGCGCCGCACCTACCAGCAGGTATTGCACCGGATGCACGCGCAGGCGCCTGAGCACTTCGAACAGGAAGAACGCCACGAAGGTCATCGTGATGAACAGCAGGCCGTACTTTCCCGCGCGCACATTGCGTTGATAGACATCCACCGGCTGGAACAACGCCACGCCGAAAGCCGCGTCGCGCACGGCGCCGTCGATGCGCGCATCGCTCGCATGCCACGACTGGCCGAACTTGCGATTGAGATCCAGCGTGTGCCAGCGCGCCGAAAAGCCCTGCGCATTCACCGTGCGCTCCAGCGGCAAAGCCGCGCCGATGAAACTCGGGTCGGGCCATGGCGCATGCATCGTCACCTCGGTGGTGCGCGCCAGCGGCAATAGCTGCAACGATTGCGTGCCCGCCAACTTCAGCTTCACGGAAAACTCGATCGGCTGGCCGTTCAGCGCCTCGAGATCGAGTGGCACAACAACTGTGGAGGACGCACCTGCAATCGTCGCCGCCGATGATGCGAAGCGTTGCGGCTTGCCGTTGACCAGCAACTCGGTCACTTCCTGCAAGCCACGCAGATCGCCGACTGCGAGCCTCAATTCGGCCTTGCCATCCTGCCAGACGGCGCTATCCATCTGGCGCTGCTGTGCGATGTCTTCCGCAGTGAATTTGCCGTGCAGCTCGACCGTGGAAGCAAACACGGGCGCTTCGTAGATGCCGTAGCGGCGCTTGTCCACCGACATGCCAATGCTCATGTCGGCAGTGTCGGGAAGCACCAGGGTGGTATCGGCTACATCGCGCAGTTCGCCGCCGGTCATCGCGACCTTTTCGTGCGATGGCACGGCAAGCACCAGCCCGCCGAGTACCTGTTCGCCGCCCCAGCCCTGGGCAATCTGATCGATCGCCGCCCGTCGCATGCCTTGTCGCTCGTCCACCAGCGACTGCACTTTCCATAACGGCAGCAACATCAGCAGCGCCAGCAGGCCCACGCCCAGCACCTTGGCGGTCCAGCTCTTCATCCAGTGTCCCATGGCCCCATCCTTAGTATCGGAGCCTGCAGGAAAACATGCCTCCGGGCCATCGGGCGGGCGATTGGCTGTCGACTCGCGCGCAAACTGTGGCAGAACCGGGGCGCAACTCATTACCCCTGAGGTAATCGCAACCATGCGGCGCCGGTCGCAAGCTGTTCCCACACCAACCCACGGAGGAACATGCCATGACCAACCACGCCCACACGCTTGCCGAACGCTATATCGCCAGCTGGAACGAAACCGACGCACTGCGCCGCCGCAGCCTGATCGAAGACGTCTACGCAGAACATGCGCGCTACACCGATCCGATGGTGGACGCGAAGGGCTGGCAGGCGATCGACGCCACCGTCGCTGCCGTACAGGAGATGTTTCCGGGTCACCGCTTCGCGCTGGCGGGCGTGGTCGATGCGCATCACGACACCTTGCGCTTCCACTGGCATCTTGCCTCGCCGGGCGCGGACGAACCGCTGGTGATCGGCTTCGATGTTGCAGCGATGGAAGACGGACGCATTCGCCAGGTGTTCGGCTTTCTCGACAAGGTACCGCAGCTGGTCTAAGTCTCATCGCCGGACGGCAACCCCGCCGTCCGGCATGGGCCGGCGATGCGTCCTCGTGGGAACATCGCTGCAACGAGGCACGACGGAGTAATGCATGAGCGCCATGGTTTCCACGCTTGCCCGTCCAGTGGGCGACCTGCTGCGAGAGTGGCGACGCCATCGCCGACTCAGCCAGCTCGACCTGGCCAGCGGCGCGGAGATTTCCACGCGCCATTTGAGCTTCATGGAATCGGGCCGCTCGCAACCGAGCCGCGACATGATCCTGCGGCTGGCGGAATACCTGGAGATTCCCTTGCGCGAACGCAATCAACTATTGGTGGCGGCAGGATTTGCACCCGTCTATCGCGAACGCACGTTCGACGATCCTGCGTTTGCCACCGTGCGCGGTTCAATCCGCCTGCTGTTGAAAGGCCTGGAGCCGTATCCTGCGCTTGCCATCGACCGCCACTGGAATCTGATCGAAAGCAACCAGGCCACGCAGCGCATGTTGGCGGGACTGGTACCGCAATGGCTCAAGCCGCCGATCAATGTGTTGCGCCTCAGCCTGCATCCCGATGGGCTGGCACCGCATATCCGCAATCTGCCGGTGTGGCGGGCGCACCTGCTCGATCGCTTGCGTCGCCAGATCGATGCCACGCACGACCCGGCGCTGGTCGCCTTACTTCAGGAATTGCGCAGCTATCCCGGCGACGATGCCGACGAACACCACGTACTCAGCGGCGACATCGCAGTGCCCATGGAACTGGCACTGGGCGATGTCACGCTGTCGATGCTGAGCACCACCACGGTATTCGGCACGCCGATGGATATCACGCTGGCCGAACTCGCCCTGGAGGCTTTTGTTCCCGCGGACGAAGCGACCGCGCACCATCTGCGCGAGATGGCCGCCCGCACTTAAGCTCAGGCCGGCGGCTGCCACAGTTCGATGCGCGTGCCTTCCGGATCCATGATCCAGCCGAAGCGGCCGAATTCGCTCTCTTCCACCTTGTCCTCGACGGTCACGCCGTCGGCGCGCAGCTGGGCGAGCAGTGCGTCAAGATCATCCACGCGGAAATTGATCATGTACGGCAGCGTGCTGGGCGCGAAATGGGTGGTGTCGGCCGCAAACGGTGACCAGAGTGTGTAGCCCGGGCGCGCCGAGTCTTCATTGAAGCGGGCTCCGCCCCATTTCTGCACGGGCAGTCCCAGATGCTTGGCGTACCACTCGTTCAACGCCTTGGCGTCGCGCGACTTGAAGAAGATGCCGCCGAGTCCGATGACCTTTGCCATGTTGGTGCCCTCTGCGCTGGGGGTAAGACGCCTATCATCTTTCGGGGAAAGGCTGGAGGCTAGTGCCTTTCCACGGCGAGACCTCATGGGCGCGGTCATGCCGGATACCGGGGCAAATCGATGGGCCGCGGTCGCGCACAGGGTGCGCTCCTACAAGGTTCTCGTTAACCGGGGGAGGTGTCGTCGAAGAAGGCGGCCACCTGGACCAGCTCCTTGGTGCGCGGCATGGGCGGAAGGCTGTTGAGGAACAGACGTCCGTAACCCTTGCTGGTCAATCGTGGATCGCATAGCACCAGCACGCCGCGATCATGCACATCACGAATCAGGCGCCCTGCGCCCTGCTTGAGCGCAATGACTGCACTGGGTACCTGCCATCCCATGAACGGGTTGATGCCTGCCTGTTCGAGTGCCTCGAGCCGCGCCTGCAGCACCGGATCATCGGGCGATGCGAACGGCAGTTTGTCGATCACCACGACGCTGAGCGCTTCGCCGGCGACATCCACGCCTTCCCAGAAACTGGCCGCACCAAGCAAGACGCCGTGGCCGCTCTGGCGAAATTCTTCCAGCAGCCGATGGCGCGGCGCGGTGCCTTGCACGAACAGCGGCCAAGGCACGCGTTCCTGCAGCAACTCGGCAGCGCGGCGCAGCGCACGATGCGAGGTAAACAACAGAAACGCGCGCCCATTCGATGCGTGCAGCACGGGAAGCACTGTCTCGATCACGCGGTCGGTGTAGTCGCGCGCGGACGGGTCGGGTAAGCCGGGCGGCAGATAACACAGCGCCTGCTTGGGATAGTCGAACGGGCTTTCCACCTGCAAGGTCTGCGGATCTTCTAGCCCCAGTTGCCGCGCGAAGTGATCGAAGCTGGAGGATACAGACAGCGTCGCCGACGTGTAGATCCAGGCGGCCCGGGTCTGCTCGCGCATGGCCCGCAAGGGCGCGGCCAGATCGAGCGGCGTCGCGTGCAAGGCGAAACCGCGCGGAAACAGCTCATACCACCGCACGTCCCGCTCGCTTTCGCGCTCGGCGATACGATCGAGCCGTTCGCTCATCAAGGCAGCGCGTTCGTGCGCGTTGGCGAAACCGCGCGAACGTTCCGCCTGCGAGGCCAGCACGTCGGTCAGTGCCGCCAGCACGTCGCGCAGCTCGTGCAGTTTGTCGCTGATCTCGCGATGGCTTTCCAGCTGATGGAACGGGCCGCGTTCCGCCAGGCCATCCATGCTCAGCCGCAGCTTGCGCACGGCGTCCTGCATGGCCTCGACCGGCTCAAGCACCAAGCCGATGGCGCCGGTGACGCCATTGCATTCGCTCAGGCTGTCCTGCGCCAGATCGGTGAGCTGACGTGCGCTGAGGCTCTGCGAAAAGAACTGGCCCGCCAGCTCGGGGATTTGATGCGCCTCGTCCAGGATGAACGCGCTGGCACCGGGAAGAATCTCGCCGAACCCTTCCTGCTTGAGCGCCAGGTCGGCGAACAGCAGGTGATGGTTGACCACCACCAGCTCAGCTTCTTGCGCCTCGCGCCGCGCCTTGATCACGTGGCAATCGTCGTAGAACGGACACTCCACGCCCAGGCAATTTTCCGGCGTGGAGGTGACGCGCGGCCACATCGGCGATTCTTCCGGGACCTCGGCCAACTCCATGCGATCGCCGCGCCGCGTGCGCGCCGACCAGGCGCGGATCGCCGCCAGCTGGGAAGCCTGGGCGCGGTCGAAAGTCGCGCCTTCGCGCACGGTCTGATCGAGCCGGTAGAGACACAGGTAATTGGAGCGCCCCTTGAGCAAGGCCGTCTTCAGGCGCACATCAAGCACCGAGCGCATGCGCGGCAAGTCGCGGAAATACAGCTGGTCCTGCAGCGCCTTGGTCCCGGTGGACACGATCACGCGCTCGCCAGACAGCAGCGCCGGCACGAGATAGGCGAACGTCTTGCCCGTGCCCGTGCCCGCCTCGGCAATCAGCGTCTCGCGCTCGGCGATGGCGTGCTGCACCGCGCGCGCCATGGCCTGCTGGGCGGCGCGCGGGGCGAAATTGGGCAGCTCGCGGGCGAAGGGGCCTTCCGTGCCCAGCAGCGCCGCAACATCCTCGTGATCGATCATCCGCCCAGTATCGCCGACCTCGGTCGCATCCGCGAATACTCTAGACTGTGCCCTTCCCACCCGTGGAGCCTCGCCATGTCCTCACGGATCACCGGCATCGGCCAGATCGCTGTCACCGTCAGCGACGTCGATGCAGCGCTGTCGTTCTATCGCGACATCCTCGAGCTGCCCTTCCTGTTCCGCCCCGCCACCAACCTGGCGTTTCTCGATGCGGGCGGCATACGGTTGATGCTGTCGACACCCCAGGGCCACGGCAACGTTGGCAGCAATTCCATCCTCTACTTCAAGGTCCCGGACATCGAGCACAGTTTTCGCGCCCTGCTCGATCACGGCGCGGTGGGCGAACGCGAGCCGCAGGCGACCGCGGAGCTATCCGACCACACGCTATGGCTGGCCTTTCTGCGCGATCCCGACGGGAATCTGGTGGGCCTGATGGAAGAGCGCGCCAGGGCCTAGCTGCCCTCGCAAGATCGACCCGGCAAGCCCACGCCTGGATGCACGCCAAATGGTCCTGGCGTGCACCGCCCTTGCGGATCCGGCTTGCTTCCTTGACAACGCGCGATCGGGGTGACGCTTCATCAAGGGTGCCCCCAGAACTGGAGGTCACTCCATTCGCCGAGGCCCGACACCACGGACCGGTCATCGGCGACTTTGGGACTTACAGCGTGAAGTCGTACTGCAACTGCAGTCGCGCATAACACGGCCTGTTGAAGTACTTGGGCAGCTTGTAATGGGTGTACTGCGTTTCGCGCCCGCTGTTGGAAATGGTTTCGTACTGTTCGTAGACAAAGGTCGGTGAATCGTTGTCGAACAGGTTGATCACCGAGAGCTGCATGCTCAGGCCTTTTGCCCATGAGGGCTGATAGATCACGTTCGGGCTGACCGTCCACAGCCACGGCGTGCGTCCCGAGAGCCACGCTGCTCAATGCCAGTCGCCGTCGGCGGTTGCAATGCATCGCCTCGTCGTGCTGTGAGCATTCGCAGTGACCGATGGATCTTTCGCGGTGCGTGACGTCGGCGTGCGCAGGGTCACAAATTCGTGCGCGTCGCTGAGAACACTCGAGCGGCGCCATCCCGCGCTCACGAAAAGGACTTTCCAATGACACGGTCTCGTATTATCGGCTCGTTGCTCGCCATCGCCGCGCTGTCCATCGGCGTGAGCAGCGCACCAGTGACTATCGAGCCCAATGACGGCAACCACTTGGCCTCGCCGTTCACCATGGGCGGCAATTGCAACGTCTACTCCAACAACAACCAGGTCTCGGGCACCGTGATCGCGCAGGGCGCCAAGGTGCTTGCGTCCTGGAGCGTGCGGTGTACGGGCGTGGGGACGGCTACCATGGTCAGGATCCACGACCGCTACCAGGTTCAGGTGCTCCCGAACGGCACGTGGGGCTATATCTTCGACAGCAACACACAAGGCAGCAGCGCCTATCTGCCGAACCTTTCACCGGGCTCCTATCGCATCGTGGGCTATAGCGCGCCGTCGACGGGTGGTGGCAACTTCACCCTGACATACAGCGGCCCCCTTTTCCTGAAGGCAGGGCGCTCAGGCCCTCACATCGACGCCTGCCGACGATGTGAGGGCACGGATGAAATCGGCCAGCTTACTGGTGGTGGCTTCCACCTCGGCATAGCCGGCGCTGCATTCCTTGAACAACGGCAGGCCCTTCATGCACTGTATCGCGCCCTCCTGCCGCTTGAGCACCTGCAATAGGTTGATGGGCGCGTCGCCATCCACCTGCTGCACAATCATGGTTCCGGCCGAAATGCCGGAGATCTGTCCCTCAGCAAACAGCGTCGACGCGAGCTTGGCCAGTTGGGTGGGCCGGATATTGGTAAGGTCCACGCCTTTGAGCGCATGCTTGACCTTGTCGGAGGCAGACGCCAGCGCAGCTTGAGTGGAGCTGTTCTCGATGGGGTTATCGACGTAGCCGCTGTCGTTGGAAAACCGGCGTTGCAGCTTGGCTCCGTTGGAACGGGGCGATGGCGTCCTGATCGGCGGGATATGCATGGGTCTATCCTGGTGTCCTTGACGAGTCCGCCGCTAGGCGGGGCATCCTTGAGTGAAAGGCTTCCTCGTCTCAGGTATCGACGCTGGAGCGCCGCTCCTTTATGCCGCTTGGCATCGGTTGCAGGTAGGGATTTGCCACGCCTGTCGTTGGGAATATGCGGACGCAGCGTCAGTGCAGCCTCATCCTACGGAACGTGAGTAGTTAACTTGATTTAACTACCTCCAGTCCGTGCCTGCCTGGCCCGTGCCTGCCTGTCTTTCTGCGCGATCCCGAAGGGAATCTGGTGGGCCTGATGGAAGAGCGCCCCAGGGCCTAGCTGCCTTCGCAAGATTGACCCGGCAAGCTCACGCCCGGATGCACGCCAAATGTTCCTGGCGTGCACCGCCCTTGCGGATCCGGCTTGCTTCCTTGACGACGCGCGATCGGGGTGACGCTTCATCAAGGGTGCCCCCAGGACTGGAGGTCACTCCATTCGCCTAGGCCCGACACCACTGGCCGGTCATCGGCGACTTAGGACTTACAGCGTGAAGTCGTACTGCAACTGCAGTCGCGCATAACGCGGCGTGTTGAAGTACTTGGGCAGCTTGTAGTGTGTGTACTGCGTTTTGCGCCCGCTGTTGGAAATGGTTTCGTACTGTTCGTAGACAAAGGTCGGTGAGTCGTTGTCGAACAGGTTGATCACCGAGAGCTGCATGCTCAGGCCTTTTGCCCACGAGGGCTGATAGATCACGTTCGGGCTGACCGTCCACAGCCACGGCGTGCGTCCCGAGGTTCCCTCCGCGCTGACTTCGCCGTTGCAGACATGGAACTGCGCGCCATAGCCGAAGCGGGTACCCAGCGTACCGCCGCCACCGCCATAGCAGCTGATCGGCGCACCCGATTGCGCCAGCAAATTGAGGCCTGCCGACCACTCGGGCGTGAACTTGTAAGCGCCGTAGAGCTTGATGGCGTGCCGGCGATCGTTGGGCAGGTAGCCATTGGCGCCGACCATGATTTCCGGGAAATCGAAATCCGACGTGGTGCCGGTATCGTCCTGGCCGTTGCTGGATTTCACCAGGCCCTCGGTGTTGCCGTAGCTCTTGGACCAAGTGTAGGAGGCGTTGACGTAGTACTTCTCGGATTGCTTCTCGGCGCTGAACACCACGCCTTGATAAGAACGCTTGGCGCGCGGCCCCAAGGTGCTGCCGGGGATCGTCACGTTGAACGTGCGAGGCGAGCCGTCCAGTGTGGTCGTCAACGTAAGCGCACTTCCCGGATTGTAGATCCAGCAGCCGCCCATGCCGGTTGGAACGGACCACTGGTCGTCCCAAGCATCGCCCATGCCCTGCTTCACTGCCTCCGCGTAGAACGGGCGCGAATCGCAGGTGTCGTCGATCGTCGTGCGCAAGTTTCGATAAGTGGCCTTGACGCCGACTGTCCAGTTGTCGAGGAAGCTGTTGTTGCTGCGCAAGCTCTTCTGAAAACCCAGGATGTACTCATCCTGCACATAGGGTTTCAAATCCTTCGATGCCACCGCCCGCGGATTGGGCGTACTGCCATCCTCACCGTTGAGGATGTAATGGCCCTGGCTGCCGGACTTGCCCACCAGCACCGGTGAGCCGTCGGGATTGATGGCCGTGTAGAGGCTGTCGTCTTCGGTATAGAGCGAGGCCGTCGCCGCGCGCAAAGCGACGTTGGCCGCGATCGGCAAGGAGTAACGACCTGCACTGCCTGCGACCTTGAACGAGGCATCACCCATCACGTCCCAGGAAAAGCCCAAGCGCGGCTGCCAGATATTTTCCTGTTTGACGAAGCTTTCTCCGGCGCCGTTCCTGTTGTTGAAGCTGTCATTGCGCAGGCCGCCATACAGAAGCAGCTTGTCGGTCGCCTGCCAATGGTCTTCCACGTACCAGGCCTTCTGGTCGACGTCGATACGACCTCCCGTACGGAAGTTGTACGTCATCACCAGACCCGGCGCTTTCGCCGTGGGCTTGGAGTAGTAGGAATGATAAGCGCCGCCCGAGTAGGAGCTGCCCGCAGCCGAGGACCAGGTTTCGTCGGAATAACCGGCGCCGAGATCGTGATCGCCGAGCTTCCAGTCCAGATCTATGCGCCACGCCTTGCGCTGATCCTTCCCTCCGTAGAGATCGACGGAACTCGCAAGGGAACAGGTTGCTGGCCCCCATGGCGTTCCGTTGTACGCGGTATACGCGCAGCCGGAGGCCGGTGCATTGATATCGCCGTTGTAGCGGGTCGTGATGCCGGTCGGGCTGACCGTATAGGTGGAATTGGCGCTGTCCATCTTGCCCCACTGAGCAGTCAGCGTCAGATCGTCGGTGAGGTAGTCGGTGTACTTGACGATTTGCGTCAGGCCACCGAACTTGCTGTGAAGATCGCCCTTGTAGGTTGTCTTGGATGGCACGCCGTCGACATAGGGGGCGTTGTAGTAGCTGTAGGTATTGCTGTCCGTATTGTTGAAACCGGTGTATTCGACGTGGTTGGCATCGTTGATATTCCAGTCGAGCTTCACCACCCAGTACGGGCTCTTGGTGGTGAGGTCGTTTGCGGTAGACGTCGAGTTCGCATTGCTCAGGCTTGTGGTGGAAGAAGCGCTATAGGTGGTGCTGCTCGACCTGGTGAACTCGCCCAACGCAAAGAGGAATAGCTTGTCCTTGATCAGCGGGCCACCCAACCATGCGTCGTATGTGTTGCTGCTACTGCTGTTTTTATCGTAGTCGCGGAAGGTCGTGCCGTTATCACGCTTGACGTTGGGTGCATTCTCTCGCGCCCAGTTCGGAGCAGTGGTCCAACTCACACCGCCCTTCCACTCGTTCGTGCCACGCTTGATATTGACCGAGGTCACACCACCGGTAGACAGCCCGTACTGCGCCCCGTAGCCGCCGGTTTGCACATCCAGCTGTTCGATGGCCTGAAACGGCACTTTGCCGAACGACAAATTGTTATAGAGATTGGTGACATTGAATCCATTGACGAAATAGCTGTTCTCGGCGACCGACGAGCCGCCGAAGGACGGCAGGTTGCCGAATACGCCATTTCCCTTGGTCACGCCCGGAGCGAGCGTCGCCACGCTGACGATGTCGCGCGGCACCGGCAGCGCGTTGAGCTGCGAGGCCGAGAAGGTGGTACGCGTTTCCGACGAGCTGACGTCGATGGACGAGATCGCATGCGCATTGACCGTCACGGTGCTCAGGCGCGTCGCCTGGGCAGCGTCGGTGCCGAGATCGAGTTGCGTGGTCTGGCCGGCCAACACGGTCACCTGGCTGGTGTTCTGCCGATGGCCGTCGCGCAACAGCTGTACTTCATATCGGCCGCTGGGCAACGACGACACGCGAAACTTTCCGTCGGCGGCCAACTCAACCGAGCGGGAAAAACCCGAATCCAGACCCTTGATGACCACGACTGCGCCGCTGGCGTAAGTCGCAGTGCCTGAGATGTCGCCCGCCGTACTCTGCGCCAGCACACTGGCACTGCCCAGGCTCAGGGCGATGGCCAGCACCAGCAGGCGTAAATCGAACGAAGGCGATCCGCTACGAGAAATCATTTCGAGTTGCTCCCCAGTGAAAGGCGATAGCGGTCCGTGTCGGTGTCGTCGACACCAACGCAAGCGCGCTCCGGATGCAGCGCCCTCCGCGCTGCGGGAAGCAGACAATCAAAACGTGCTTAACAAGTCAAACGTGGTCTTTTTCTTACAAAAATCACAAGAATGGCTTGGTGATTGGACTCACCAAAGCCAGGTTTAACTTGCCTACAAGAAAATCAATCGATACCTACTCAGGCTTCGCAGATCGACTGAAAGAAGCCTGCGATTTGGCTGACATCCCTGGTGGCCGTGCGCGCAACAAGGCGCTGTCGTTGCGCTTTGACGTGTCCAAAGAAGCCGTGCGCCAGTGGTTCAAGGGACAGGCTTTTCCCGAAACGGCCCGGCTGGCCAAGGTGGCGGAGGAGTTCGAGTGCAGCCTGGATTGGCTGATCCTGGGCCGCCTGCCATCTTCCGGGCAGGTACGCGAACCGGGAGGCGCCTATAAGGTCTTGACCGAGCAGGAGCGCACCGTCATTACCGCCATGCGCAAGTTGAATGCCCGTCGCCGCAACGCCCTGGTGCAACTGCTGGCCGATAGCGAGGGCTAGCTCCGTTCCCCGTTCGCAACCCGCCGGAAGGCACGGCTAAGGGCGGGCCGAAATCAAGGTTCAGCCAGAGCCTGCAGTGCATCGAGGCGGAAGTCCCATTCCTCCGCGGGCCGGCAAGAGGCTAGCCTCTGCGGTTCTTGGCGGTGTGTAACACATTGATTTGGCGATCTGAGCGATGACTCGGGTTATTGTAGTAACGTAACTACAAATAACCTGCAGGAGCGCCATCATGACGATCACGACCCTATCGAGCCGGGAGCTCAATCAGGACGTCACCAAGGCCAAGAAAGCCACCAAGGAGGGCCCAGTGTTCATCACGGATCGAGGCAAGCCGGCGCATGTGCTGTTGAGCATCGAGGAATACCAGCGCCTTACAGGGGGGCGTCAGAAGATTGCCGATCTGTTGGCCATGCCCGGCGTCGAGGACATCGAGCTGGACATCCCGCGGCCGGGCGACATCGCTCGACCAGCAGACTTGTCCTGATGCTTGTTCTCGACACCAACGTCGTTTCTGAACTACGCAAGGTGCGTAGTGGCAAGGCCGATTCGTGTGTAGCGCAGTGGGCCGAAAGCGTGGATGTTGCCGACCTGTTCGTTTCCGCGATCACGATCCAGGAACTGGAATCGGGCGTTTTGCTGGCCGAGCGCAGAGACCCCTCACAGGGCGCAGTGCTACGCGCATGGCTGAATAGTCATGTGTTGCCTGCCTTCGCTGGCCGCGTCCTGCCAGTCGACACTGCCGTGGCGCAGCGAAGCGCGAAGCTGCACATCCCCGACCCGCAATCGCTGCGGGACAGTTTAATTGCCGCTACGGCGCTCGTGCACGGGATGACGGTGGTGACGCGAAACGTGGCCGACTTTGCCGCGTCCCGCGTCAACATCATCAATCCTTGGACATGGGAGGCTTAGCCGTGGATATCGGCTGACGCCTCGCTCAGTACCGCTGCATCCCTTCCACATGGCACTGCCCCACGCTCTTGCTCGCAGCGGCGGCGCCGGCATCGTCGCCGGCGTGTTGGCGCAGCTCGGCAATGGTCTGCCAGTTGCGTGCACACAACGGGCCCAGCTTCGGACCCAGATCCCATGAGCGGTGGGCCAGCTGCTCGGCGTTGGCGTAATCCTTCAGGCGGATGGCCAGCTCGGCGCGGTCCTGCAGCAGGTCCGGCGAGCTGGGGCTGATCTTCAGCGCCTGGTCGAGTTTGGTGGCGGCTTCATTGTATTTGCCGACGCGCAGGTCGCCTTCGGCGGCGTCCTGCAGCGAGGCCACGCCCGGATCGCGCAGCGGGTTCACGTCGATGGCCGATTTCTCTTTGTCGCCGGCCGCGTGGATGGCCGCCAGCATCTGATCGTCGGACATGGTCGGACGCGTGGCCTGCGACGGCGCCGTGGGCTGGCTGCATGCCGCGAGCAAGAGGACGGCCAACGAGGCGGGCGCGGCGGAAAGACGAAGGGCACGAGCAAACATGATCAATCCCGGATAGGAGCGGAGGATGCCGGCGCAGGGGATCCGTCGCCGCCGCTGAAGAAATTGCCGACGTGCTGCCAGAAGCAGCCTTCGGCGTCCTGTGACAGTGTACCGGCGACCACCGGCACCTGCCGCGCTCCTTCGCAACCCTCTTCCGAACGCTTGCCGTTGGCGGGGTTGATCCACGCCATTTCCAGGCCCTGGCCCGGCGCCGCCGGCAGTGGGCGCGTGGGCAATTTCTTGAACAGCTCCTGCCACGCG
The DNA here is from genome assembly GCF_052114725.1 of Dyella sp. 2YAF14. NCBI lineage: Bacteria > Pseudomonadati > Pseudomonadota > Gammaproteobacteria > Lysobacterales > Rhodanobacteraceae > Dyella > Dyella sp. 2YAF14. The sequence continues at coordinate 162,969 of NZ_JBFRFH010000005.1, forward strand.
CGCAGGCTGCCGGTGGCACCGTACATGCCGCTGGGCTTGTTGTCGTCGCGGCCCATCCAGAACACCGCGAGGTGATCACCGGTGAAACCGGCGAACCAGCTGTCGCGCATGTCGTTGCTGGTACCGGTCTTGCCCGCCGCATTGAGATAGGCCAGGCCCGAACTGCCGATGGACGCGGCCGTGCCCGAGCGCGTGACCTGCTGCATGGCCCAGGTCACCAGCCGCACCGCCGGCTGGTATTCGCCGGCACCGGTCTTCACTTCGTAGCGCTTGATGGTCTGGCCGCGCGCATCCACCACGCCGCGCACCGCCAGCGGCGGCAGTGCATGGCCATCGGCGGCGATGTACTGATAGAGCTGGGTGGCCTGCAGCGGCGACATGTCGACGGCGCCGATCAACAACGAGGGACTCGGGTTGACGTTGGCGAGACCAAACGATTCGAGAAACGCCTTGATGCGCGACACGCCAATGTTCATGCCCAGATTGATCGTGGCGAGATTCCACGAATGCACCAGCGCGTCGACCATCGGCACCGCGCCGTGCACATCGCCTTCGTCGTTCTTGGGCGTCCAGAAACTGCCGTCGGGCTGGCGCATGCTGATGGGCGAATCCTCGACGGGACTGGCGAGGTTCCATCGTTCCGGATTGGTCAGCGCCACCAGGTAGACCAGCGGCTTCACCAGCGAACCGATCTGGCGTTTTGCATCGAGCGCGCGATTGAAGCCCTGATCGCCCGGCACCTTGCTGCCGACAATGGCGAGTACCGCGCCGGTCTGTGCTTCGGTCACCACCGCTGCAGCCTGCGCCGCCTCGCCACGCTTGCCCAGTCCGCCCAAGGTGGTAGTGATCGCCTGTTCGGCGTACACCTGCGCTGCCGGGTCGAGCGTGGTAAAGATGCTCAGGTTGCCGTTGGACAGCGTCTCGTCGTCGAAGTCCGCGGTGGTTTGCAGACGCACCAGGTCCATGAAGGCCGGGAATCGATTGTGCGGCAGCTGTCCGTTGCTGACGATGCCCAGCGGCGCCGCCTTGTAACCGTTGGCTTGCTCGGCCGTGATCAAGCCGGTTTCGGTGAACTGGTCGATCACAAGATTGCGGCGCGACAACGCGCGATCCGGATAGCGGCGCGGATCGTAGTAGCTCGGCCCCTTCACCATGCCGATCAGCAGCGCCATTTCCTGTGGCTTGAGATCTTCCATGCGCCGGCCGAAGTAGAACTCCGACGCCGCGGCAAAACCGTGCACGGCCTGGCCGCCCTGCTGGCCGAGGAATACCTCGTTGACATAGGCCTCGAGGATGCGGCTCTTGTCGTAATGCGCTTCGATGAGGATGGACATCAGCGCTTCGTTCAATTTGCGCGAGACATGCTGCTCGCGATCGAGGAACAGGTTGCGCACGAGCTGCTGCGTCAGCGTCGAACCGCCCTGCACCGTGTGGCCGGCGCGCAGGTTGGCGAACGTCGCGCGCAGGATGGCCGTGAGATCGATGCCGAAGTGATGCTTGAAGTCGCGGTCTTCCACTGCCTGCAGGCCGCCCAGCAAAAGCGGGGGCACGTCGCTGAGGCGCACGATGCGGCGCTCTTCCTGCTGCGAGCCGTACACCGTGGCAATGCGCGCGGGATCGAGATGGGTCGTCTCGATGGATTTGCCGTTGGCCAGATCCTTGACGCTGGCCACCTGCCCCTTGCCCAGCGCGACGCGGATGCGCTTGGGTACTTCGCCGCCGTCCGGGCCGGCATAGCCGCGCGAAGCGATGGTGTAGCTGCTGCCCTCCTTCATCCAGGTCCCGGCAACGTCGGCGTGGCCGTCGTTGCTATAGCCGGCGAAGGTCAGTTCGAGTTCCAGCGTCCCCGGCGTCATCGGCGTACCGGCCGACAGTGGCAGCGGCCTGGCGTAGATGCGCGTGGGTACCGCGAACACCAGATCGTTGAAGCGATCCTGCACACGCTTGTTGAGCACCATCGTGTACGGCAGCACGAAGCCGAACAGCAGTCCCATGCAGACCCAGAACGGAATGCGGATCCAGAGCCAGACGGCACTGAAGATCGAGCGGAGACGGGTCATGAAGTCCAAGTAGGGGCAATCCTGAACAGGGAGGCTCCGGGATCATAGGGCCTGCTTCCCGGCGGGCATCTGAACGCGGGCGGGGATTTCTGGCGAGTAGCGGGCACCGGTGAGGCGTCGCCAGGGTTGTAGGAGCGCACTTGTGCGCGACCGGTCCGCCTCGGAGCCGCCTACCGGCGGCGGTCGCGCACAAGTGCGCTCCTACAATGGGGGCTGCGGTTGCCAGCAGGTTGCGTCGGGCCGGAACGGACGGGGCGAGACGCCCAGCAGCCGTTGCAAATCGCTGTTGTCGGCGATCAGGTCGGCTTCCAACCGTGTCAACGGGCCGCGCAGACGCGGCACGGCGTAGCGTCCCAGGCGCAGCAGCGTGGCCGGAATCGGCACCGGCACGGTGGACGTGGTCAGGCTGCGGCGCACGCGCGCGAACATCTCACCCGCGGTGAGCCGTTCGCCGCCACCCAGCGGCACGATCAAGCCAGCCGCTTCGGGATGATCGAGGGCAGCCACCACGGCGGCGGCAATATCGTCCGCATGCACCGGCTGGCGCAGGCCGCTGCCGGCCGGCAGCGGAAAGATGTGCAGCCGACTGGCGCGACGCGCGATCGGCGTCAGGCTCTTGTCGATGCCGGCGCCATAGATGAGCGTCGGCCGGAAAATAGTCCAAGGCATGCCTTGGCGGTCGCATGCGGCGGCGACGGCAAGCTCGCCATCGCGCAGCGACTGCGAGAGCTCGCGCTCGGCGGGCACATCCGAGGCCTGCTTGGACTCGGCGCTCATCGAACTGGTGGCGATGACGCGCGTGGCCGCCGGCAGCCCGGCCGACGCCAGCCATTGGGCAAACAGATTCAGCGGGCCGAAGTTGATCACGGCCGTGGGGCGGCCCACGTCGAAGAGCGGGCCGGGCAGCGCACCTTGCAGCCAATGGACGCCGGCTTGCGCCGGCCGCGACTGGCGACTCAGGGCAAGCACCGATTCGCCACGCGCACGCAGCCGCGGCAGCAGGAAATGGCCAATCTGACTGCTGGCCCCGAACACAAGCACCGTCATATCAGCCGCCCGATTGCAGACGCGCCGTCAACGTCGCCAGGCGCGGATTGCCGGGTGCAAGCTTGCGTGCGCTATCGAGCGCCTGCGCCGCGCTGGCGCGATCGCCGTTCTGCAATTCCCGTTCGGCCTGGTCCATCCATGCACCGGCGAGACGGTTACGCAGCTCGCCCTGGCTGGCGCTGCCCGGCGAGAGATCGGCCAGGTCGGCGAGTCGATTGCCTGCGGCTGGAAGATTGCCGCTGGCCAGCGCCTGGTTGAACTGCTGGACGGCCACGCCGGACAGCGACTCCAGCCCGTGACGCGCCGCTTCATTGTTGCCGTCCATGGCCAGGGCCTGGCGGTAGAGGTCATAGGCGCTCTCGCCCGGCGGCAGCATAAGGTTGCCCTGCCGCGCGGCCGCATCGGCGCGCTGGATGGTGCGGGCGAGTTCAGCGCTTTGCTGCGGCGTGAGCGGCGGATGCTGCAGGTTGTCGTTGCTGTCGGCTGCGACATCGCTGGCGATGTCGTTGGCGACCTGCGCTGAGTTTGCTTTGCGCCCTTCGCCACCGATGCGGGCACGCGCCGCCGCCAGATCGGCCGAATGCGGCGCGATGGCTGCCGCCTGATCCAGCAACTGGCGCGCATGCGCAGGGTCGGCGTTTTCGGCGGCGGCATTTGCCTGCACAATCAGCGCCTGCGCGACCTGGCCCATGCCGGCCTTGGCATCGGCGTTGTCCGGATCGATCGCCAGCGCCGCCTTGAAGTGCGCCAGCGCGGTGTCCTCGCCGGGACCCACGATGCGGCCATCGCGCAACGCGTCCTGGCCTTGCTTGATGGCATCGCTGAGAGCGCCGTTGTTCTGCTGGTTCTCTTGCACCAGCGCCGCACGCAGCGCGGGCAGTTCCGCGTAATTGGGCAGCAGCACGGCAAGACGATCGACCAGGGTCGCCGCCTGCGCGCGATCGCCTGCATCGAGCGCCTTGTGTACCTGGCCGGCGATCGCGTCGCCGACCTGTTCCAGGCCATGCTTGGCCACGGCGTTGTTGGGATCGGCCGCCAGCACGCGGCGATACAGCTCGCCTGCGCCATCGTCTCCTTCGAGCTTGCCCGCGGCGAACGCCTGCTGGGCCTGATCCACCAGGCGATCAGTAGGCACCGCACCGTTGCGCGCCGCCGCCAAGGCCTGGGTCAGCCGATCGACATCGCTCCCACCACCGAGCAGTTCGCGCGCCGCGGTGAGCGCCTGATCCGCTTCGTCCAGCTTGTGGGCCTGCAGTGCGGCATCCGCTCGCGCGATCTCGGCCTGACCCACGTTGCGCAGCCCGTCGCGGGCGCGGTCGTTGTCCGGCTGGAGGGCACGCGCCGCTTCGAACAACTCACGCGCGCTGCTGCCGTCGTTGCCATCGAGATGGCCTTCCTGCAGCGCCGTTTCCGCGCGCCCCAGAATGCCGTCCAGTTCGGTGTTCGGCACCAAGCCGCGCAGCCTGTCCTGGCCGATCCACAGTGAGGTACCGATGCCGATGGCAATCAGCACTACCACCGGCACCAGCCAGCCCCGGCGCTTGGGACGATGCACCGGCGGGCGCGACGACCCGCCGCGACGCAGGTCGGGATCCAGCGTGAACTTGGGCAGCCCGTCGTCCTCCCGGGACTGGGGCGCCGGCCCGTCCAGGCTGTCGAGGTTGCCAAGGGTGGGCTCGGTGCGGCCCGACACCCCGTGGTCGTGCTGGTCTTTGCGTCCGTTCATGGGTTCACGAAGGTGGGTTAACGAAGGCAGCTTAACATTGCGCCGCTGCGACTCCCGGGTGGGAACGCGCAGTGTTCAGGCTCCGCTGACGCGGCGTGCGTCGACCACGTTGGGCAGCGCCACCAGCCGGCTCAGCAGGCCCGACAGCTGTTCGAAGTCGCGTACACGCAGGGTGAAGCGCATCTCCACTTCGCCGGTGTGGCCCAGCAGCCGGCTGGACGAGGCGATGATGTGCGTGCCCATGTTGCTGATCAGGCTGGTGACGTCCTTCTGCAAGCCTTTGCGGTCATAGCCGCTCAACTCGATGTCCACTTCATAGGCCCGGGCGGCAGCCTTGCCCCACTCCACCTCGATCACCCGATCCGGATCGCGCCGCGCCAGCCGTGCCAGGCTGGCGCAATCGGCACGATGCACGGACACGCCGCGGCCGCGCGTCACAAAGCCGCGCACCGGATCACCGGGCAATGGCTGGCAGCAGCGTGCAAGCGTGGTGAGCAGGTTGCCGACACCCTCGATGCTGAGTGCGCTGTGATCGCGCAGCGCCTGCCTTGCCTGCGCGGCAGCCGAGGGCGGCGGCGCGGCAGGCGGTGGCGCTGCCGCTTCTTGCAACACGCGTGCGATCTGGCCAGGCGCCACTTCGCCGAGCGCCAGCGCCACCAGCAATTCGTCGTGCGTCTTCAGATGAAAATGCGCGGGCAACTTGCCGATGTCCGCCGCGGGCAGCGCAAGCCGCTTGATCTCCTTTTCGAAGATCGCACGACCGGCGGCGAGATTGGCATCGTGCGCAATGCGACGGAACCACGTGCGCACTTTTTCCTTGGCGCGCGAGGTATGCAGATAACCGTGATGCGAGGACAGCCAGTCACGACTGGGCTCGGCCACTTTCGCCGTCAGCACCTCGATGCGATCGCCACTGGAAGGCTGGAACGTCAGCGGCACGATCCGTCCGTTGACCTTGGCCCCGCGGCAGCGATGACCCACCTCGGTGTGCACGTGATAAGCGAAATCCAGCACCGTGGCGCCGTGAGGCAGGTCTACCACTTCGCCCTTGGGCGTGAGCACGTAGACGCGGTCTTCCAGCAACTCGGTATGCAGTTCGGCGGCCAGATCGCCTTCGCTGTCCGGACGCGGTTCCAGCAGGCGGCGCATCCAGGCGATCTTCGCCTCGAACTCGCTGTCGCCGGCGCCGCCTTCCTTGTAGCGCCAGTGCGCGGCCACGCCAAGCTCGTTGATGCGGTGCATCTCGTGCGTGCGGATCTGCACTTCCAGCGTCTTGCCGCGCGGCCCGATCACCGCCGTATGCAGCGAGCGATAGTCGTTGCCCTTGGGGCGCGCGATGTAATCGTCGAACTCGCCCGGCAGGTGCGGCCACAGCGTATGCACCACGCCGAGCGCGCCGTAGCAATCGCCAACCGAATCCACCAGCACGCGAATGGCGCGGATGTCGTAGAGATCGGAGAACTCCAGCGCCTTACGCTGCATCTTCTTCCAGATCGAATAGATGTGTTTCGGCCGGCCGGCGAGTTCGGCGCGGATGCCGGCCGCCGCCAGCGAGCCCTGCAAGGCATCCAGCGATTCTCGGATGAAGTCTTCGCGATCGACGCGACGTTCGTCCAATAGCCGCGCAATGCGCTTGTAGGTTTCCGGTTGCAGGTAGCGGAAGCCCAGATCCTCCAGCTCCCACTTCAACTGCCAGATACCGAGGCGATTGGCCAGCGGTGCGTGGATGTCCTGCGTGAGGCGCGCCAGCTCCTGGCGCTCGTTGTCCGGCAGGCTGCTCGCCGCGCGCATGTGCGCCAGCTGGCGTGCCAGCAGGATGAACACCACGCGCAAGTCACGGATGATCGCCAGCAACAGGCGGCGCAGCCCTTCGGCGCCACGGTCGGTGCCGTGCTGGGCATGCAGCGCCCATACTTTTTCCGCGGCGAGCTGGCCGCTGACCAGCCGTTGCAGCTCGGGCGGCAGCCCGGCCTCGCGCAAGGCCCACAGGGCCGGATCGATCCGCGACACCTCGAACCAGAGGGCGGCGGCCTGGGTCTGGGCATCGCAGCCCAGCATGGCCAGCAGCTCCAGCACGTCGACGCATTCGGCCTGGTTCATGGGCAGCACCGCGCACGTGTCCAGCGCCTCGCCCAGCACGGGCGGCACGCTGCCGGCGCGTTCGTGCCACTCGGCGAGACCCGAGCTTGCATGGAGGACGGCTTGAACCATGCGGCTATTCTAGGGACGCTCTGGTCTATTGCACATGGGCGGCATGACTCCAGAGCGTGCGCAGGGTGCGAGGTGTGTCGCGGCCCAGGCTGGTTGCCTGGGCAAGACGCGCATCGCGCCCTGCGCACGCTCTGGAGATCACCCGGAGGGCCGTCTCTGTCTGCCCGCAGCTGTGCGTCGCGCCGACTCGACAGGCCACCAGCCTGCCTTCGTCGTCGCAACACCCATCTGCGGGCAGACAGAGACGGTGACGCCCATGTGCAATAGACCAGAGCGTCCCTAGTGCAGTCACCCTGGTTGCCCGGCGCCTGCATGAACCGGCGATTCATGCCGTGTATGCTGCGCCAGCAACGCTTCACCCCTTGCCCCTAGAGGACTACCCCATGCGTCTGGCCCGTTCGCTGCTGTTGCTGATGAGTGTCGCTCTCGCCGTTCCCGCCGTCGCTTTCGCTGCCGACCAGTACGTACCGCTGCAGCAGCGCATGTCGCCGGAGGAATTCAAGGCGGCGGGCCTGGACAAACTGTCGCCGGATGAACTGAGCAACCTCGACAACTGGCTGAGCGGACACGGCAAGGTCGTGACCAAGGTGGTCGACCAGAGCGGCAAGCCGGTGTTCTACCCCACCACCGAAAAAGCCGGCCCAGTGCAGGCGCATGTGCAGGGTTCGTTCACGGGCTTTACCGGCCATACCCAGGTCACCCTCGACAACAACCAGGTGTGGCAGCAGAGCGACAGCACCCGCGTGTCCTGCATGTCCAGCGAGAATCCGAAGATCGCCATCCGCCGCTCGCTGATGGGCAACTGGATGGCGGCGGTGGACGGTTGCAATGACACTGCGCCGATGAGTCGCGTGAAGTAAATCTCGCCTGTAGGAGCGCACCCTGCGCGCGATTGGCGTGGCGATGTTCACGCGTCGCGCACAGGGTGCGCTCCCACAAATGATGACTCAGGCGAGGTTTTCCAGCGCGCGCATCAGGCGCTTGGCCGAGACCGGCTCGGCCGTCTTCAACTCCTGCGCGAACAGCGACACGCGCCACTCTTCGATCAGCCAGCGCAGTTCGTCCAGCGCTTCGGTACCGGCGGCGCGATGCTTGAGGTAATCGCGCCAGAACGGCAGCACCTGCAACAGGCGTTGCTGATCCTTGGCCGGATCCTGGCGCAGGCGCTCGGCACGCAAACGCATGGCCTTGAGATAGCGCGGATAGTGCGCCAGCCGTGATGTCGGTAGATCACGCAGGAAGCCGGGCGTGAGCAGCGCATCAAGCTGTTCGCGCAGATCGTCGTAGCTGGCCCGCGCAAAACCCATCAGCGGTGGTTGCAGCCAGGGTTTCAGATCAGCCTGCGCCTCGATGATGGGCTCGGCCAACTTCAATCGCTCGACGGCTGCGCCAAACAGTTCGCGGGCTGCCTGCGTGTGCAACGCCTCGAACGCCCCGGCTGTGCGCACATTGAGCTGGTAGCGTGACAGCAGGTCCTGCAAGCCGCCTTCGACCAGATCCTCGCGCAGGCCGTCCACGCCGCCGATTGGCGCGTATTTCAATGCGAGCGGATTGCCGACCGGCAGGCGACGACGCGCCTGTTTCATGTCGGTGGCCAAGGCGTTGCGCAACAGGCGAATCACGCCTTGCACGTGCGCTTCGCGTGCCTCGTCGCTGCGCTCGAACACGCGCAGCGCCACCGCGTCGCCCAGGTCGACCAGCGCCGGGAATGCGAGCAGGCCACCGGTCGAGCGCACCTGCTGTGGAATTTCTTCGAAGTCCCAGCTGGCGATGTCTTCACGGGTGAGCTCGATATCGGTCTTGCGCGAGAACGCCTCGCGCGCCTGGCCTTCCCATTGCGCGCGGATGGCGGCGAGGTCGCGCCCGGTCGCCAGCGTCTTGCCGTTTTCGTCGTGCAGGCGATAGCGCATGCGGAAGTGCGCAGGCAGCATCACCTGTTCGAATTCGGGGGCCGATATATCGACGCCGGTGGCGCGCTTGAGGAACACAGCAAGCGCCTTGGTCAGCAACTCGTCGCGCGGCGCTTCGGCTTCCACGAAGGCGCGTGCGAAATCCGGTGCCGGCACGAAGTTCCGTCGCAAGGCTTTGGGCAGTCCTCGTATCAGCTCGGCGATTTTTTCAGCGAGCAGACCCGGTACCAGCCACTCGCAACGCGCGGCGGGCAAGGCGTTCAACATGGCCAGCGGCAGATGCAGGGTGACGCCATCTGCATCGTCACCCGGGACGAATCGGTATTCGAGACGGTATTTCTGTGGCGGCAAATCCAACGACGCAGGGAATGCCTTGGGATCAAGGCCCGCACCACCGCTCATCACATCATCAAGCGACCAGCGCAGTGCAGCCTGTTCAGCCGGACGCGCCTTGCGATACCACGCATCCAATGCCCGACTGTCGGCGATGTCCTGCGGCAGCTTGCCCTCGAAGAAGCTGACCAGCTCGTCTTCATGGCGCAGCAAGCCTTCGCGGCGTTGCTTGGCCTCGATGCCGCGCGCATCTTCCAACACCCGCTGGTTGGCGCGGATGAAGTCAGCGCGCGCGTCGATATCGCAACGGGCCAGGGCTTCGCGCAGGAAGATCTGGTGCGCGAGCGCGGGATCCTGTTTCTGGAAGGTGACCGGCCGACGCTCGACCAGGGTGAGCCCAAACAAACTCACCTGCTCGTACGCGACCACGTGGCCGCGCTTGCGCGACCAGTGCGCGTCACGGCAGGACGCGCGCAACAGATGCGCGGCCTGCTGTTCGATCCATAGCGGCTCGACGCGTGCGCACATCATGCCCCACACGCGACCGCCGACATCGAGGATTTGTCCCGCGAAGATCCAGTTGGGCGGCACTTTCGAGAGTGACGAACCAGGGAACACCTGGAAGCGGCGTTCGCGCGTGCTGCGATAGACGCCCTTCTCGTCCTTGTGGCCCACCTGGGTGGGCAGGCCGGCGAGCAGGCTGCGATGGATGGCTTCGTACTGCTTCGCGGCCTCGTCGTCGCCCTTGCTCCCTCTCCCCTCCGGGGAGAGGGTTGGGGTGAGGGGCGGGTGCTCGCCCGACCCTTTCCTGTCACTTTTCTTTTCTACGGCAACAGCCGTCGCCTTTGTCGCGCCGCGCAAGGTTGGCCCCTCACCCCGGCCGGGAGAGGGAGAAGTGATGGCTTCTCGCGACGTCACTGCATCCAGCTTCCACCCCAGCTCCTGCACCACCAGCAACAACTGCCGGTGCAGCTCGCGCCATTCGCGCATGCGCATGAAGCTGAGGAAGTGCCGCGTACACCAGTCGCGCAGTTTGGACTGCGTGAGGTCTTCGTGCGCCTTGCCGTAGTCGCGCCACAGATTGAGCACACCAACGAAATCGGATTTCGGATCCGAAAATGCCGCATGCGCCGCATCGGCCTGCTGGCGCGCATCCGCCGGCCGCTCTCGGGGATCCTGGATGCTGAGGAAGGACACGATGGCGAGCACTTCGCGCAGGCTGTGCAACTGCTGCGCCTCCACCAGCATGCGCGCCAGCTGCACGTCGATCGGCAGCTTGGCGACGGTGCGGCCGGTGGGCGTCAGTCGCCGCGCATCGTCGATGGCGGAAATTTCCGCCAGGCGACGATAGCCGTCCGCCACTACGCGCGGATCGGGCGCTTCGAGGAACGGAAAGTCCTCCACTTCGCCCAGCTGCAGCGCCAGCATGCGCAGGATGACGTTGGCCAGCGAGGAGCGCAGCAATTCGGGATCGGTGTAGGCGGCGCGGCTCTCGAAATCGGCCTCGTCGTACAACCGGTAGCAAGTGCCGGGACCCACGCGACCGCAACGACCTTTTCGCTGGTCGGCGGCGGCCCGCGAAATCGGCTCCACGTGCAGGCGCTCTAGCTGGCTGCGCTGACTGTAACGCTTGACGCGCGCCTGGCCCGTGTCGATCACAAAGCGGATGCGGGGCACGGTGAGCGATGTTTCGGCGACGTTGGTGGCCAGCACCACGCGGCGCTTGATGCCCGGCTTGAAGACGCGATCCTGATCGCCCGCCGACAGACGCGCGTACAGCGGCATCACTTCGGTCTCGCGGTACTGGCGTCGCGAGAGCAGCAAATGCGCGTCGCGGATTTCGCGCTCGCCGGGCAGGAAGATCAACACGTCGCCGCGCGGGTCGTCATGGGTGATCTCATCGAGCACGGCGGCCACATGGTCGGCGCCACCCTGCTGCAGATCGCCCGCCCGCTGGCCACGCCGTGCGGCCACCTCGTCGACGGAGCGCCAGCGCACTTCCACCGGATAGGCGCGCCCTTCCACCGACACGATGGGCGCGCCGCTGAAGTGTTCCGCGAAACGTTCGGTATCGATGGTGGCCGAGGTGACGATGATCTTCAGCGACGGACGCTTCACCGCCAGTCGCTTCAGATATCCCAGCAGGAAATCGATGTTGAGGCTGCGTTCGTGCGCCTCGTCGATGATGATGGTGTCGTACGCGCTCAGCCACGGGTCGCCCTGCGTTTCCGCAAGCAGGATGCCGTCGGTCATGAACTTGACCAGGGTGCGATCGGACACCTGGTCGTTGAAGCGCACCTGGAAACCGACCTGCTCGCCCAGCGGGGTCGCCAGCTCTTCGGCCACGCGGCGAGCCACCGAGCGCGCTGCCAGCCGGCGCGGCTGGGTACAGCCGATCATGCCCGCTTCGCCACGTCCCGCCGCCAGGCAGAGCTTGGGCAATTGGGTGGTCTTGCCCGAACCCGTTTCGCCGGCGATCACCACCACTTGGTGCTTGCGGATCAGCTCGACGATTTCCTCGGCGCGCGCGGTGATCGGCAGCGATTCATCCAGCCGGATCGCCGGCTTGGCATCCGCACGCGCCTTGCGGCGGGCAACGGAAGCGTCGATATCGCGGGCAAGCGCAGCCAGCTTTTTCTCGTCGAACCGGCGCGACAGCTCGCGCCACCGGCTTAGCAGGCGGCCTTGGTCGCGGGTCGATACGTCGTCGAGCGCCTGGCGCAACGGACGCAGTCGCGCGTCGGTGGAGGCGGCGTTGGATGCGGTCGGGGTCATCGGACCGCAGATGATAGCCGCAGAGGGGCTAGTGCGGGACCGGTCAAAAGAACACAGCCGTCCTGCCGGTACCGGCTCGCACAGGGCGACGGACTGCGGCAGCTTGCCGCGCAAACCTCGATATGCGCCGGCGGCGACGCCAACTCCTTGCAGTAGGCCGTTCAAACAGGGTGATAGGTCAGACCTATCGCCAGCATCAGAAGGATTCATTTCCCCAACAGGTACCGGCTCACTAACCTGAGTCCAGCTTCCCTCCCATCACCCTCTCAAGGAGCACGACATGGCCATTTCCATCGGTATCGCCAAGAAGGACCGGGAACAGATTGGTGAGCAGCTGTCCAAGCTGCTGGCCGATACGTATTCGCTGTATCTGAAGACGCACAGCTTCCACTGGAACATCACCGGCCCGCAGTTCAACAGCCTGCACACCATGTTCGAGACGCAGTACAACGAACTTTGGCTGGCCGCCGACGAAGTGGCCGAGCGCATCCGCACGCTGGATGTATTCGCGCCGGGCTCTTATAGCCAGTTCGGCAAGCTCACCTCGATCAAGGAAGAAGCCGGCGTGCCGGACTGGAAGGAGATGGTGAGCCAGCTGGTTGATGGCCACGAGATCGCCGCCCACACCGCACGGCAAGTGATCAAGGTGGCCGATGGCGCAGGCGATGAAGGCACGGCCGATATCGTCACCGGTCGCCTGAAGGAACACGAGAAAACCGCCTGGATGCTGCGCTCGCTGCTGAAGTAAGCCGCCTCGACACCCTCGCTTTCAAAGCGAGGGTGTGTCGCGGTCCGCAGGCATCACGCTCAGGGCCGCGCCTCCAGCACGATGTTGAACGGCGTCTCCGCAGCACGCCGGAAGCGCTGGAAGCCGCCGCCGTCCACCACCACTTCGCGCAATTTCGCTTCACCCGCCTGGGCGCCCAGGGCGGGGCCGTGCCGCGCCAGCGACACCGGCACGCAGATCTGCGCCGATGCGCCGAAATAGACACGCCCCACTGGGTTGAGGTTGTCCTGCACGTGGTTGCCGGCGAACGGCTCGACGATCATGCAGTTGCCATCGGCCTTGAGCGCATCGCGCGCGTGCTTGGCGACACCTACCGGGTCGCCCATGTCGTGCAGGCAGTCGAAGAAGGCGATCAGGTCGAAATCCTTGCCTTTGTAGCCGGTGGCGTCGGCCACTTCGAATGAGGCGTTGACCACTCCCGCTTCGGCGGCACGTTCACGCGCTACGTCGATGGATGGTGCGTGATAGTCATAGCCCACGAACTGCGAGGTGGGAAAGGACTTGGCCATCAGAATGGTGCTTGCCCCATGTCCACAACCGACGTCGGCGGCCCGTCCGCCCTTACGCAATTTGTCCACTACGCCATCGAGGGCCGGCAGCCAGGCGCCGATCAGGTTGGCGTTGTAGCCGGCCCGGAAAAAGCGCTCGGTGCCATGGAACAGGCAGGGATGATGCTCGCCCCACTCCATGCCCTCACCATTGCGGAAGTGTTCCAGGGTGCGGCTCTTGGCATGGAACAGCGCCTCCACGATGGAATAAGCGCCTGGCACATCCACCGGACCGTGCGGGTCGGCCAGGCACAAGGCCTGCTCCTCGTTCAAGCCGTAGCGGCCGGAGGCTTCGTCGAATTCCACATAGCCGCCCGCGGCCTGGTTGCCCAGCCACTCGCGCACGTAGCGCTCGTAGGTGCCGGTGCGCTCGGCCAGCTCCGTCGGGGTCAGGCGTTCTTTCGCCAGCGCCTTGTAGAAGCCCAGCTCGTCGCCGATCTGGATCAGCGTGGCACTGATGGCGGCCCCCAGATCGCCAACGGCTCGTCCCAGGAAAGCGTGAAGTCTTTGTTCATCGATCGCCATGACAGTGCTCCGCGACACCGCCCTTGAGGGCAGTGGAGTAGGATGGAACTTCCTGGATACGCTGGCCGTGGCGAATGCGCCTGTCCCATACCGGACAGCGCGAAAGGACTAGGCCGGTGGCAGGAGCACGACATGCCACGCCCGTTGGGACACCTATCCGCAGGGGAATCGCAGGCGCCGTTGGCACCTGGCGCGGGTGTGCGCGTAGCCCTGTTGCAGCAGTTGCTCGACCAGCTGCTGATCGGCGTGATCCTGGTGGACGCGCAGGCCCAGCCCTCCTTTCTCAACCACCAGGCCCACGACCTGCTGGCGCGACGTGACGGCCTGCTGGTGGGCCCTGCCGGCCTGAAGGCGGCCAGCGCGGCGGACACGCGGCGGCTGCGGCACGCCATCGCCCTGACCGCCGCATCCGTGCGCAGCGACGGGCGCCCCTCGCGGCCCCATTACCTGGCTCTGCGGCGCCGCTCCCGTCGTGCCGCGCCCTGGCTGCTGCGTTTGTCGCCCCTGCCGGGCCCGCCGCCGGAAGTGGTGGTGCTCGTCACAACCCCTGAACATCTACGGCCGTTGCCGCCAGAAGCGCTGGCGGTGGCGTTCGGCCTGACCCCGCGTGAGGCGGCCCTGGCCGGCATGCTGGCCGATGGTCACGAGCTGCGCGACTGCGCCCGCCTGTTGGCCATGGCCGAGGGCACGGCGCGCAACCACCTCAAGCATGTCTTTGAAAAAACCGTCCAGCACAGCCAGGCCACTCTGGTCGCAGCACTGTGCCGGATGGCTGTTCCGTGCCGATGACAGCAGCCGGCCCAACCGCGGCCTGAGCTTACGCTGACCATCCCGGTCCATTTCGATTGAGACAAAAGCCCCGCATGGTTAAGCTTCCAATGCTTTTCGGCCTCGTGTGAGGCAGCCACGGGGATCGTTTTGAGCGCCAGTACGAGTCTGTTTTCATATTCCAAGTACCTCGCGTTGCGCTCGAGCGGCCGCCAGGCGGCAGTGCGTGGCGCAGCGCCTGCCTGGCTGGCAGGTCAAGCCGCGCGCTGCCGCCTGGCGGCCGCTCGAGCGCAACCCTTCGGGCCGGGTCTGTTTGCCCCCAGGGCCGCGTCATCACTCAGTCGTGTATCGACATACACTCCTTCGTTCTTCCTCGCCCTGCGGGCAAACAGCTCCCGGCGCGAGGCACTTGGAATATGAAAACAGACTCGACCAACCACGACAGCAAGCACCCCCTGCTCGCAGCCATATTGCTTGCCCTGATCGTGGCGGCCATGAACATCGGCCTCTGGTGGTGGAGCAACCTGCCGCACGGCCCGGAAAACTGGAATGGCCCGATCGGTGGCTTTGCCCTGTCCGCTTTCCAGCGCTACCAGAATCCGCTGAAGAACGATTTCCCGTCGGACGAGGAGATCGACAGCGACCTGAAGCTGCTCAAGCGCTACACATCGCGCATCCGCACGTATTCGACGCTGCAGAATCCACAGGTCTATCGCCTGGCGGAGAAGGACGGCCTGCAGGTCATGGCCGGCGCGTGGATCGACCGGCGCCTGGACAACAACGAAAACGAAGTCGAGACGCTGATTGCGCAGGCGCGTCGCTACCCCAACTCGATCAACCGCGTGATCGTGGGCAACGAGGTGCTGTTTCGCAACGATGTCCCGCCGGAACAGCTGATGGCGTATGCCGACCGCGTGCGTGCGGCGATCCATCAGCCGGTATCCATCGCCGAGCCGGAACATATCTGGATCAAATATCCGGAGCTGGTTGAGCACGTCGACTTCATCACGGTGCACCTGTTCCCTTATTGGAACGGAATCGACCGCAGCGCTGCCGTGGGCGCCGCCCTGGGCAGCTATGACAACCTGCACAAGCTGTACCCCAACAAGCCGATCGTGATCGGCGAAATCGGCTGGCCCTCCAACGGCGATCGCTACAAGTACGCCGACCCGTCGGTGTCCAATGAAGCGATCTTCCTGCGCACGTGGTTCAACGAAGCGAAGAAACGCAACATCGACTACTACGTGATGGAAGCGTTCGACCAGCCCTGGAAAGAAGCGCTGTCGGGTCGCACCGAAGCGTACTGGGGCATGTTCAACGCCGATCGCCAGCCCAAGTTCCCGTTCACCGGACCGGTGACCGAGGACACCGCGTGGCCGTGGAAGGCGCTGGGCGCCAGCCTGCTCGCGCTGGTTCCTATGATCTGGTTCGCCCGCCGCTATAGCCGTTTCAAGCTCACCGGCCGGTTCTTCTTCTGCGCGCTGATCCAGCTGGCCTGCGGCCTGGTCACCTGGTCGGCCACGCTGCCGTTCAATTTCTATCTGAGCTGGATCGACTGGACCATGCTGGTGCTGTTGTTCCCGGCCCAGATCGCGATCCTCGCCATCCTGCTGATCAACGGCTTTGAGTTCACCGAAGTGCTGTGGCGCCGCGGCTGGGTGCGTCATGCGGGACTGCTGCCGCCCGATCCGGTGGAGAAGCAGCCGTTCGTGTCGATCCACCTGGCCTGCTACAACGAGCCGCCGGAAATGGTGTTCGTCACGCTCGATTCGCTGGCCGAGCTCAAATACGAGAACTACGAAGTCCTGGTGATCGACAACAACACCAAGGACCCGGCGATCTGGAAGCCGGTGCAGGAATACTGCGAAAAGCTCGGCAGCAAGTTCCGCTTCTTCCATCTGGAACCGTGGCCGGGCTTCAAGGCCGGCGCGCTGAATTTCGGCCTGAAGGAAACCGATCCTCGTGCAGACGTGGTGGCAGTGATCGATGCCGACTACGTGGTGCGCGAAGACTGGCTCTCCTCGCTCACCGGTTACTTCCACGACCCCAAGGTGGCCGTGGTGCAGTGCCCGCAGGCGCATCGCGACTATGAGCACAACCGCTTCCGCCGCATGACCGCGTGGGAATACGACGGCTTCTTCCGCATCGGCATGCACCATCGCAACGAGCGCAACGCGATCATCCAGCACGGCACCATGACCATGGTGCGCCGCTCGGCGCTGGAAGGCACCGGCGGCTGGTCCGAATGGACCATCTGCGAAGACGCGGAGCTTGGCTTGCGCCTGATGCATGCCGGCTACGAGCTGGTCTACGTCGACGAACTGATGGGCAAGGGCCTCACCCCGGCGGACTTCAAGGCGTACAAGAGCCAGCGTTACCGCTGGGCTTTCGGCGCCATGCAGATCCTCAAGGGCCGCTGGAACTGGATGACCCAGAAGGGTCCGCTCAGCGCGGGCCAGCGCTTCCACTTCCTGACCGGCTGGTTCAGCTGGTTTGCCGATGCGCTGCACCTGATCTTCACCATGATGGCGATCTTCTGGACCGCGGGCATGGTGGCCTTCCCCACCATCTTCAACTTGCCGATGCAGTTGTTCCTGATCCCGGTGATCGGCTTCTTCTTTGCCAAGGCGATCTTCGGCATCGTGCTGTACCGCGTGCGCGTACCCTGCAGCTGGTACGACACCTTGATGGCGTCGCTGGCCAGCATGAGCCTGTCGCACGCGATCGCGCGCGGCATCCTGCATGGCCTGACGCGGGAGAAGACCTCGTTCGTGGTGACGGCCAAGAGCCGCCGCCTGGGCGGCAGCAATTTCGCCGCGTTTGCGCCGGTGCGCGAGGAATTCCTCATGGCCATCGCGCTGGTCGGCTGTATCGTCGGCATGGGCATGCGCTTTGGCACGCACTACGTCGAAGGCACGTTGTGGATGTTCATCCTCGCGGCACAGGCGATTCCGTACGTATCGGCGGTGATTGGCGCGTGGATTGCGCACAAGGCGGGCGACAAGGCGGGTTGATCTACCCGACTGTCGCCCGGTGCGCAGCTGGCTCACGAATGGAATGCGGGTATGTCGACGATACGTTGGTTCGAAACGCAAACGGCATGGATTGACGCGGCTCAACGCGCGCAGGCCGATATCGCGCGTGAAGTCGGGCTGCTGGGCGAACAGCGTTCGTACCCGGGTTATTGCATCGCCTGCGACGGCCAGACCACCTTCCGTCTCGACGCTGCGCGTGCAACCCATCCCAACCTGCGGGAAAACCTGTGCTGCGTCCGCTGCCGCCTGAATACCCGGCAGCGCCTGATGCTTGCGGCCATGCTCGCCGACGGCGGCAAGCAAGGCCATGCCGGCACCCAGGGTGCGTTGCTCGAGAAGACCACGCGACTGTATGCGCAGTCCCACGCGCGCATGCCTTGGCTGCGTGGATCGGAGTTTCTCGGCGAAGATCGCCAATCAGGCCGTCACTACTGGTGGTCCACTCGCTGGTGGCGATGGCGCTATACACGGCACGAATCGATCACCTCGCTTTCCTACGGGAACGCTACGCTGGACTTCCTGGCGCATAGCGATGTGCTGGAGCATGTCTACGACACCGCGGCGGCGCTGCGCGAGTCGGCTCGCGTGCTGAAGCCCGGCGGCGTCATGCTGTTCACGGTTCCGTTTTTCATCGGCAACGCCCGGTCGATACTCCGCGGTCGCCCGAATGCATCCGGTGACATCGAGCACCTGCAGCCGCCGGAGTACCATGGCGACGGACTCAACCGCGGTGGCATCTACACTTTCCACAACTTCGGGTGGGACATCCTCGATCAGATTCGCGACGCCGGCTTCAGCCGTGCGGAAGCTGGGTTCTGTTACGCCCCGCGCGAAGGATTCCATGTCGATGATGCGAGTTCGGCCGAATCGTGGAAGATGCTGCCGAATATTCTCAAAGCTACTCGATAGCAAGGTTCTTGATTCATCGCAGACATTCCAGCTGCTAGATAATCACGGCAAGTCTGCCCTCCAATAACGGATGGGGTGGCGAGGACGGATCCGGAAGCATGCATATAGTCCAACGCCTTGCCGCGCTACTTCTATGCATACCGATGCTGGCGCACGCAGGTGTCCAGCTGGTGGTGGATGGCGTGGACGATCCGTTGAAGCTGGCGGTGAGTTCGGGCGTCGATCTTTCGCAGTACGCCAATCGCGACGTGACCGAGGCGCAGGTGCGCCGCCTGTACGAACAGTCGCTGGACCAGGCCAAGACGGCCTTGGAGCCGTATGGCTACTACGAGGCCAAGGTGCAGGGGCAACTCGATCCGGTGGGCACCGACTGGCGCGTGACGCTGCATGTCACCCCCGGATCGCCCGTCACCGTCACCGAGGTGGATCTCAAACTCGACGCCACGGCATCGAAAATCCCGGCGATTCGACGGGCGCAACGCGCCATCGAAAACCTCAAGGGCCGGACGCTGAACCATGGCGAGTATGACTCCGCTCGCGATGCGCTGAGCGGCGCGCTCACCGCCAACGGCTTCCTCGATGCGCGCCTGACCACGCATCGGGTGGACGTCAATCGCGCTGAGCGCAGCGCCGTCGTCCATCTCGCCTGGGAGGCGGGCCAGCGCTACAAGTTTGGCGACGTCCATTTCGAAGGCTCGCAGTTCAAGGAGGGCTTCCTGCAGCGCTACGTGCCCTTCAAGTCAGGCGAATATTTTGCGCAGGACAAGCTGTTGCAGCTGCAGCAGGCGCTCAACGGCGCGGATTATTTCTCGGTCGTGAACGTGCTGCCCGACGTGGACGACAAGAAAAACGGCGTGGTCGATGTGAAGGTGGAACTCTCGCCGGCCAAGCGCACGGTCTACACCGGCGGCCCCTTCATCGGCACGGACACGGGCTTTGGCGTGCGCGCAGGCATGGAGCGGCGCTGGGTGAACGCCAGCGGCCACAAGTGGAAGAACGAGCTGATCCTCGCGCAGAAACTCAAGACGCTGTCGACGTTGTACACGGTGCCCCTGCCCGGCCCCAACCAGCGCAGCTTCAACTACGGCGCCACCTACCGCGACTCCAATACCGACACGTCCAAATCCAAGACGCTGGAACTGGTGGCCAACGAGACGCGCGAGTGGCATGGATGGGTGCGCACCATCGGCATTCATGCGCTGGACGGCACCTTCACCGTGGGCCAGAAACCCGGCGAAGCGGACAACGTGGAGGGGCTGGAACACGGCCAGAGCAACCTGTTTTATCCGGAGGTGTCGCTGTCGCGCAAATCGGGCGACAACCCGATCTTTGTGCGCAATGGCTGGTCGCTGGTGTTGACGGCACGCTCCACGGTGGGCTCGCTGCTCTCCGACGCGAGCTTCAGCCAGGTCACGGCCGACGGCAAATGGATTACCTCGTTCTGGGGCAACAACCGCTTCATCGTGCGCGGTTCGGCCGGCGCCACCTGGACCAATAATTTCGACGACTTGCCGCCGCAGCTGCGTTTCTTCGCGGGCGGCGACCGTTCGGTGCGCGGCTACAGCTATCAGAGCATCGGCCCCAAGAATTCGTTTGGCCGCGTGATCGGTGGCGAGAACCTGCTGGTCGGCAGCACCGAGGTGGAGCACTACTTCACGCGCCAATGGGGCATGGCTGCGTTCGTCGATGCGGGCAACGCATTCACCGGCACGGATTATCGCCCCAAGATCGGCGCAGGCCTGGGCGTACGCTGGCTCTCCCCGGTGGGTATGATCCGGGTGGACCTGGGTACGCCGGTGCACAACCCGGATGAGCACGGTGTGGAACTGCACGTCGTGATCGGCCCGGATCTGTGAGCAGCGATGTGATGACTGAGACGACCGCCTCCGCTCCCGCGCCTCGCCCACGCCGCCACTGGCTGCGCTGGACGCTGCTGTCCGTGCTCGCGTTGGTGCTGGTGCTGCTTGCGTTCATCGCATGGGTGATCGGCACAGCGCCGGGCCTGCGCTTCGCCTTGGCGCGTGCGGAAGGCTTCACGGATGGCCAGCTCACTGTGCAATCGGCACAGGGCCGTCTCGTCGGGCCGCTTGATCTGGTGGGCTTGCGTTATGCCGATGGCAAAGGGCTCGACGTCAAGGTCGCCAAGGCGCACCTGGATCTGCGCGTGCCTGCTCTCTCCCGCAAACGGCTGCATGTGCTCGATCTCGACGCCGACGGTGTCGAGGTGGCGCTGCCTCCCAGTGAACCCCAATCGCCCGAGAGCCAGAGCAGCTCATGGTGGAAGCCGCCGTTCGATATGCTGCTCGATCGTGCGCACATCGGCTCAGTGAAGATCACGCAGGCGGGACAACCGTTGTTCGCCTCTGATTCGCTCGACGTCGCGGGCAGCTGGACCGGCAGTCGCGGCATCGAACTTCGCCAGCTCAAGCTGCGCGCGCCCGAAGGCCATGCGGATCTGACCGGCCGCCTGGTGGTGGGCAGCAAATACCAGGGCGACAGCAAGGCGAGCTTTGCCTGGACCGTGAGCGGCACCGAATATGCCGGTGAACTGATCGCAAGCGGCGACGGCAAGCAGGCGCACGCCGATCTGCAACTCACGCAGCCCACGGCTGTGCGATTTCAATTGGCGCTGGCGCAAGG
The DNA here is from genome assembly GCF_052114725.1 of Dyella sp. 2YAF14. Lineage (NCBI taxonomy): Bacteria > Pseudomonadati > Pseudomonadota > Gammaproteobacteria > Lysobacterales > Rhodanobacteraceae > Dyella > Dyella sp. 2YAF14. Next base: position 184,243 of record NZ_JBFRFH010000005.1, read on the forward strand.
CGGCGACTATGCATGGACGGCGACGCTCGATGCGCCGCGCTTCGATCCCAAGCCTTTGCTCGGCGAGAGCTCGCTCACCGGCCTCGCCGTAGCGCTCACCGGCAAGGGCGACCGCCGCAGCGGCACGCTCACCGGCCAACTGGGCCTCAACGACTACCAGCTGCACTTGCAGCCGCTTACCGCGCGCTTCAGCGACGATCTCAACACCTTGACGATCGAACAGCTGGGCATCACCTCGCCGCAGTTCAAGGGTGGCGTCGGTGTGCATGGCGTCGCGCAGCTGGCGGCCAAACCACTGGCAGCCGACCTCACCGTCGAGTGGAAGGACGTGGTGCTGCCCGAGCAGATGGCCGGCCAGACACTGCTGAGCCATGGCAGCCTCACGGCCAAGGGCACTACCGAACAATTCCACGCGGAAAGCACCCTGGCCATCGGCCCGGCAGGCAAGCTGGCCGATGTCACACTCGTGCTCGACGGCACGCCGCAACTCATCAACCTGCATGCGCTCACGGTCAAACAGCCGCAAGGCGATCTGCAGGCCAAGGGAACGCTGAATCTGCAACCGACGTTCGGCTGGCAGATGGAAGCGATCGCCCACCGTTTCGACCCGGGTCATGTGCTGGCGAAATGGAACGGCTCGCTGGATTTCGACATCGCCTCGCAAGGCACGCTGCCGCAGGACCATCCCGACGTCACACTCGAGATCAAGAAATTCGATGGTCGTCTGCGCGATCGCACCGTGCACGGCGACGGCAAGCTGCACCTGCCGCCCGAAGGCGTGATCGACGGCCAGCTGCATCTGATCTCCGGCGGCAGCGATGCGCGGATCGACGCGAAGCCGGGCAACACCAACGACATCACGATCAAGCTGGCGGTCGCCTCGCTGGGCGATTGGCTGCCCGAGTCTGCCGGACGTCTCCAGGGCACCATCCAAGTGCGCGGCAAGCATCCCAGGCTCGCGGTCGAAGCCAATCTGCAAGGCAGCGCACTCAGTTATGCGGGCCAACAGGTCAACGCGTTGCGGCTGGTCGCCAACGTGCCCGACATCAGTCATCCCGGCGGCAAGCTCGATCTGCAGACCAGTGGCGTGAACGCCGGCGGCCTCGCCTTCACCCAAGTCAACGTACGCGGCGATGGCACGGCCGAACGCCACAGCCTCACGCTCACCGCGCATGGCTCGCCGCTGTCGACGGATCTGGCGCTAAGTGGCAGCCTCAGGGGCTCGGCATGGAATGGCACGCTTTCCACGCTCAATGTGGATTTTGCCGGCCTGCCGCCGTGGCGACTGCAGCAGTCGACGCAGCTCTCCTATAACGATGGTGCGCTCAATCTTTCCGAGCTTTGCCTCACCGCAGGCGAACCTCTGCTGTGTGCCGCCGCCAAACAGGACAAGGCCGGCAATCTCGATGCGAGCTATCGACTGCACGGTCTGCCCATCGCGCTGATCATGAGCGCGGTGAGCACCAGCAAGCAGCCCATGCGCGTGGAAGGCACACTCGAGGGCAGCGGCAGTCTGCGCCGCAATACAGCGGGCGCCCTGACGGGCAACGCGTCGATTACTTCGCCGCGCGGCTCCGTAGCCTATGCCGATCGCGCCGACCAGCCGCTGGTGACCTACGACAACCTCGCGCTTAACGCGCAGCTCAGCCCCGCGAGCCAGCAGCTGGTGTTGCATGCGGGCCTGACCAACAACGGACGCATCGACGGCCAGGTGAATATCACGGGTGCGCAGCAATCGCTCGGTGGCCATGTCGGCATCCATGTGAGCAATCTCAAGCTGCTGGAAATCTTCACCACCGAGGTCGTCAATCCCAAGGGCGCCATGAATGGCGACTTCAATCTCGCAGACACGCTGGCGCAGCCGGCCATCAGCGGACAGGCCAACCTCACCGACTTCTCCGCGGAAATTCCCGGCATGGGCCTCAAGCTCAACCAGGGACGCATCGCCATCGGCACGACGGATGCGCGACATTTCCGCATCGACGGCACGCTGCATTCGGGCGACGGCAGCGTCGTGCTCGCAGGCACGGCGGCACTGGGCGCCGATGCGCAGAGCGTGCTGTCGGTAAAGGGCAGCAACTTCAAGGCAGTCGACCTCCCCGCCGCCAAGGTGGCGATATCACCCGATCTGGCCGTGCGCCACGACGACAAAGGTCTGGACATCACCGGCAACGTGACGCTCGACAGCGCCGACGTGAATCTCGACAAATTACCCGGCGCGGGAGCCACCAAAGCGTCGCCCGACGTGGTCGTGGTGGACGAGAAGCAGCAGGAGCAAACGGCAAGCCAGATGCCGATATCCGCCACCGTCACCGTGAACCTGGGCAAAAAGGCCCACCTCGTCGGCATGGGCCTCGATGGCACTTTGCGCGGCCAGCTCGTGGTCAGCGAACGACCCGGCCGCGCCACCACCGGCCAGGGTCAGATCGACGTGGCAGGCACCTATAAGGCCTACGGCCAGAACCTGCAGATCGCCCGCGGTCAGCTGCTGTTTGCGAGCACGCCCATCGATAACCCGGGCCTCAATATCCGCGCCGTCCGCAAGCTCAATCCCAACGCCACCATCGACGACGGCCAGCAGGTGGGCCTCAACATCGCGGGCACTGCGCAACGACCCGTGCTCACGGTGTTCTCGCAGCCGCCGATGGAACAGTCCGACGCCCTCTCCTACCTGATCACCGGCAAGCCGCTGTCCCAGGTGAAGGGTGGTGAAGGCAATATGGTGGGTGCGGCGGCGCAAGCGCTGGGCTCGGCCACGGGCAACCTGCTGGCCAAGAGCATCGGCTCGCGCCTGGGCGTGGACGACATCGGCGTCAGCAGCAATGACGCACTCAACGGCGGGTCTGCATTTACCGTGGGCAAGTACCTCTCGCCGCGCCTCTACATCAGTTATGGCGTGGGCTTGTTCGACCCCGGCCAGGTCATCACGTTGCGCTACCACTTCAACAGCCGCTGGAATTTCGAAGCGCAAACCGCGACTGACTTCAATCGCGCCTCCCTGAACTACCGCATCGAGCGCTGACACTCGCTTGCAGGAGCACACCCGTGCGCGACTGCGGCGTAGTGATGTGCAAGGTCGCGCACGCGTGCGCTCCTGCAAGGAGGCGACGCGCCCTGCCCCTAGCCCAAAAGTCATGCCCCCAACAGGGAGATGACGGACTATCGTTACCGCTTTCCCGCTCAGGAGACCGCTCATGCGCCAGCTTCGTTGGATTTTCACGGCCGCAGCGATGACCACCACCTGCGCCATGGCGGCCACCGCCACCCCGCCGGCGCCGGCTCATGCCGCCGCTCGCAGCGCCAGCGGCATCGACCTGGCCGGCATCGACCACAGCGTGCAGCCGGGCAACGATTTCGATAACTACGCCAATGGCAACTGGAAGAAGACCGCTGAGATTCCGGCGGATCGCTCCAGCACCGGCAACTTCCCGGAAGTGTTCCAGAAGACCGAGAAGCGCAATGCCGAGCTGATCCAGGCGGCAGGCAAGGGCAATCCGGCTGCGGGCAGCAACACGCGCAAGATCGCCGATTACTACGCTGCGTTCATGGACGAGGCCGGCATCGAGAAGCGCGGTCTCGAACCGCTGCAGCCCGAGCTGCATCAGATCGACGCGATCCAAAGCAAGGCCGATCTCGCCCGCGTGCTGGGCGATGGCCTGCGCGCCGACGTGGACCCGGTGAACGCCACCAATTTCCAGACGGAGCACTTGTTCGGTCTGTTCGTATCGCACGGCCTGCAGGACGCCACGCGCAATATCCCATACCTGCTGCAAGGCGGCCTTGGCATGCCTACGCGCGACTACTACCTGTCCGACGACAAGGCGATGGTGGAAACGCGCGGCAAATATCAGGCGTATATCGCTGCGCTGCTGAAGCAGGCAAACATCGCCGATGCCGACGCAAAGGCCAAGGCCATCCTCGAGCTGGAAACCAAGATCGCCAAGGCGCAGGTCGACATGGTCGACAGCCAGGACATCCACAAGGCCAATAACCCGTGGGCGATGGACGCGTTCGCCAGGAACGCGCCGGGCCTGGATTGGAATGCTTATTTCAAGGCTGCGGGCCTGGATCAGCAGAAGACCGTCGACGTGTGGCAGGTGCCGGCCATCAAGGCGCTTTCCGCGCTGACGGCCAGCGAGCCGTTGCAGACCTGGAAGGACTACCTGACCTTCCACGCGCTCAACCAAAGCGCCTCGTTGCTGCCCAAGGCGTATGCCGACCTCAGCTTCGGCTTCTACGGCCAGACCCTGTCCGGCACGCCCCAGCAACGCGATCGCTGGAAGCGCGGCGTGGCCAGCACCAATGTCGCGCTCGGCGATGCGGTCGGCCAGATTTACGTGAAGGAGTATTTCCCGGCCTCGTCCAAGCAGCAGGTCGAGCAGATGGTGAAGAACATCCTCGCCGCGTTCAACGAGCGCGTGGATCATCTGGACTGGATGACGCCGGCGACGCGCGAGAAAGCCAAAGCCAAGATCGCCAGCATCCGCGTGAGCGTGGGCTATCCGGAACATTGGCGTGACTACAGCAAGCTCGATATTCGTGCCGACGACGCGCTGGGCAACAAGCAGCGCGCCGAGAAATACGAGTACGATCATCAAGTCGCCAAGTTGGGCCAGCCGGTGGATCGCGGCGAGTGGTGGATGACCCCGCAGATGGTCAACGCGGTCAACCTGCCGCTGCAGAATGCATTGAATTTCCCGGCCGCGATACTCGAAGCGCCGTTCTTCGATCCGAAGGTCGACGCCGCCGCCAACTATGGCTCCATTGGCGCCGTGATCGGTCACGAAATCAGCCACAGCTTCGACAACCTTGGCGCCGAGTTCGATGCGCAGGGCAACCTCGCCAACTGGTGGACGCCGGAAGATCAGGCGCACTTCAAGGCTGCAGGCCAGAAACTTGTCGAGCAGTACAACGCGTATGAAGCACTGCCGGGCCTGCACATCAATGGCCAGCAGACGCTGGGCGAAAACATCGCGGACGTGTCCGGACTTACGATTGCCTACGTGGCGTATCACAAGTCGCTCGGCGGCAAGCCGGCGCCCGTGGTTGACGGCCTTACCGGTGACCAGCGCTTCTTCCTGGCCTTTGCCCAGACCTGGCGCGAGAAGATCCGCGATGCCGCGATGCGCCAGCGAGTGATCGGCAACGAACATGCGCCGGGCCGCTTCCGTGCGCAGGTCGTGCGCAATCTGGACGGCTGGTACGACGCGTTCCAGCCCAAGCCGGGCGAAACACTGTACCTGGCGCCGGCCGATCGCGTGAAGATCTGGTAACGCGCCTGCTGGGATAAAAACCTGGGCCACGTCTTGCGAAAGACGTGGCCTTTTCGTTCAAGCCACCCGCGCAGCCGTGCTGCGTGGCGTAAGCAAACCCAGCACGATGGCTACGATAAACAGCGCCGGCACGTCACCCAGCAGATGCCCCATATGCATGGGATGCATGAACGACTGCGCCGCCATGATCGCGCCGTGCGCGACGCTGGACCACACGGCGAACCAGATCAGGCTGAGATTGGCCAAGGGATCGCGGGCCGCGCGTATCAGGAACACTCCGAGCGTCGCGTAGACGCCCACGATCATCAGCGGGTAGTCGGAATAACCCTCGTGCCACACCCAGCCCGAAGGCCACAGTTGCATCAGCGGATAGATGAGCAGGAAGACGACGCCCAGCAAGACCAGGACGATGCGAAGAAGCTTGAGACGTTGTAAGTCGCTCACGGCTCACCTCAGCTGCTTTTGGCGAGGGAGGCAGTCTATGCCCGGGCGCCGGCTGGTGATGTCGGACGAACGGTCTAGATCTTCGCGTAGGGCCGGTGCGCGGGATGCTTCGGCAAGGCTAGTCGCGGTCAGAGCGTTCGCGTCATGAACACGCTGAAGGAATCGTCCACGTAATCACCGAACGGGCCACAGAGCGTGAAGCCAAAGCGCGCATACAACTGTCGTGCCGGCTCGAACGCGGCGGGCGAACCCGTTTCCAGGCTCAAGCGGCGATAGCCACGGCGCGAGGCCTCCTTGAGGATGTGCCTGAGCACACATGCCGCCACGCCCTTGCGACGATGGCGCCTGGACGTGCGCATGGATTTGATTTCGGCATGCTCGTCGTCAAGCTTGCGGATGGCACCGCAACCTACCAGCTCAGCCCCTTCCCACACGGTCCAGAAGGTGATCTGTGGCGCGCGCAGCCTGTCCAGGTCGAGCGCATGGATGCTTTCGGGTGGCGACCACTTCGCCATGTCGTCGAGGTGTTCCTGCAGCAATGCGCCGATCTCCGGGCCACGCAGGTCATCGATGCGGATATCGAACGTCATCGCCAGGGCTTCCTCAGTGAATACCCAGACCTTCGATGCCGATGATGTCATGGGCATCGAAACCGGCCATCTCGGCAAAGTGTCGACCTCGGTCGGCGTAATCGTGGAACTGGTCGAAGCTGGGTGCGCCAGGAGAAAGCAGGATGGTACCGCCGTCAGGCGTCACTGCCCGGGCGCGCTGGACCGCGTCTGGCAGACCTGGCGCTTCTTCCACGGCGATACCTGCTTCACGCAATGCCTGCGCAATACGCGGGCCGTTGGCGCCCTGGGCGACAATGGCGTGCGGTGCATGCGTTCTCGCAGCGACGACAAAATCACTCCAGTCCAGGCCACGATCATGGCCACCCACGATGACCGTCACGGCGCGGCCTTCCAGACTGTTCAACGCCGCGAGCGTGGCCTGGGGCGTGGTGCTGATGGAATCGTTGACCCACTGGAAACCGTCGTGCTCACCCAGCGGCTGCAAGCGATGTGGCAAGGGCCTGAACGTTGCGAGTGAGGGCGCGGCCTTGAGTGCATCAAAACCCATGAACTCCAGCGCAGCGAGCGCGGCGCAGGCGTTGAGCGCATTGTGTTCGCCGGGTGCGCGCAGGTTGGCGATCTCAAACACCGGTTCGGCACCGTGGCGAATGAAGCCACCGGCGACATGCCACCCTTGCGCGTCGCCAAACACGATGCGGTGCGGATGTTGCGCCGTGCGCTCCAACAGCGATGGCTGCGTGGCGTTGACCAGCAGCTGTTTCGACACGCCGGCAAGCTTGAGCTTGTCTTCGATGTAGCGCTCGCGCGAGCCATGCCAGTCGAGGTGTTCCTCGTAAAGGCTGGTGATGACGCCAAGCTCGACCGGCCCTGCTTCCCCGGTCTGAAAACTGGAAAGCTCGATGGCCCAGAGCTCGGCCGACTCATCGAGCAGTTCGAGCAACGGCATGCCGATGTTGCCGGCCAGCGCCGTGCGCACGCCAAGACTGCGGGCAAGATGCGCGAGCAAAGCGGTGGTGGTGCTTTTGCCCTTGGTGCCGGTGACGGCAACAACGCGTGCCGTGGGCTTTTCGGCAAACCACAGGGCCGTACCCGACGTCACGCGGATACCCGCCTCATGGGCGGCCAGCAGCGCCGGCTTGTAGGCCGAAATGCCAGGCGACTTCACCACCACGTCGAACCTGGCGAGCGCCGTGGCATCCGGTTCCTGCCCGTGCACCGTGAGCGTGGCATCGAACGCTTTGGCCGCGGTGATTTCCGCATCGCTGCAGAACAGCGTGAGCGCAAGCTCGGGCAAACGCGCACGAATGGCTGCGATGGCCGCCTTGCCCTCCCGTCCGAAGCCCCAGATCGCCACTCGCTTGTTGGCAAGATCGGCGATGCGCAGCGGCGGCAAGGTGGTCACGCGAAGAACGCCAACGCCGGCAGGAGACGCTTGGGAATGCGCTGTTCGCCGGACGGCTGCAGCCAGGGTTCCAGCGCCAGTTCGCTCACGTCGAGCTGCGGCAGGATTTCGCGGATGAAACGTGCGACTAGGGCGTCTTCCTGCCATTCCGAACGCTGGCTCAACGCCAGCATCGCTGCGCGTGCTTCCGCACCCTCGCCCACGCACTCGAACGGCTTGTGGTCCTGGTATTCCAGCAGCGCATCGAAACCCGGCGCGAGGTTTTCATCGTCCAGCAGATTGCGCCCGAAGATGGACAGCAGACGCGGCTTGGGCAGGAACGGCGCCAGCGCCAGGAACACGAAGTGGCACTTCGGACACTGACCGCACCAGCGATCCGCCGGCTTGGGGCCAAGGATCTTGAAGTTGCGGTTGCAGCTGGAAAACACGTCGAAATAGGGCGTGAGCTTGGCGAACGCGCGCGTCACCGCCAGCTCGGAATACGGCCGCAGCAGCGAGCAATAGTCGAGATCGGCCGCCACGTGCTGGTGCAGCCAGTCGCCGAGCAACTGCTCGAACGCATAGCCCTTGCTCCACTGGTGATTCACCTGCTGGCCGTCGTACTCCAGCGTGGCAGCCGAGGCGGAGCGCTCATTGGCGAACGCGATGCTGTCGAAGCCATAGAGGATGGCCGCCACGGCGAGGATCGCGGAGTTCACCGCCGTCACCGGGATATGGCCGTTCCACGCACCCAGGCGATTGAGTTCGAACAGGCCCGGCGCGAGTTCGCGCTGGATATTGAGCATGGGCAGGCCGGTGCGTTCGGCGCACGCGGCGATCAAGGGCGAATTGCCGACCCATACGGCCGTGGCGTCACCACCGATGGATTTGATCGCTTCCACGGCAACAAGTGAGTCTTTGCCGCCGCCGATCGGCACCAGGGTGCGATGCGGCAGGCCCAGCGCCTTGGCTTCCGGCTGCTTCGCGCCGCCGCGGGGGAAGTTGATGCGACCACGCAGATCCAACCCGTTGCGATAGGCAAACTCGGCCAGTCCATGCAGATAAAGCGCGTCGAGCAGGTCCGCCGTGCTGTCGTCCAGCGGGCCACCCGCGACCTCGATGCGCGGCGGCACGCCGGCCTTGTAGTAGCTGACGCCCGCGATGAGATGCAGCATCTTCAGCGCCTGCTCGAAGGCGGCCTGATGGTTCGCGGGAATGGCTGGCGCATTCGGGAAGCGCACGCGCTCGACCAGTTCGTCACCGTGATCGAACGCATACACCAGCTCGGCTACGCCGTCGGCATAGCTGCAGCGCAGGTAGCGGAATACCTGGGTCAGGCGAGGATTGATGTTGGTGGTCACGCCTCAGTCTCCATTGCATGCTCCCTCGCCCCTCCGGGGAGAGGGTTGGGGTGAGGGGCCGGGGCTGGCCAAAGCCTCGAAAATGACCTCAAGCACGCTTTCAGTGTTCGTCAGTACTTCATTGTTCCAGAAACGCAGCACGCGGTAGCCCTCTTCCCCAAGCTTTCGTGTTCGCGCTTCGTCATAAATCAGCTGATCGCCATGTTGGCCGCCGTCGAGCTCCACGATCAGGCCCGCATCCGGACAGACAAAATCAACGACGTATGGTCCGATCTCGTTCTGGCGGCGGAATTTCCAGCCTTGCAGGCGGCGATTTCGCAGGTGATACCAGAGCAACTGCTCGGCGTCTGTCTGACCGACGCGCAGGCTGCGTGCTCCATCTACGTTTAAACGCTTCATCCGTGAGCGTCCGTGATTGGAAAGTCACCGCGAGCACCCGCCCCTCACCCCAGCCCTCTCCCCTCCGGAGAGAGGGAGAAGTGTGGGACCGAGGGTTACTCGAGGATGATCTCCTCCGCCTCATCCCGCAGGTTATACGGCGAGGACATCACCTTGCCGTACGCCCCCGCTTGCGCCACCAGCACCACGTCGCCTTCCTGCGGCTCGGGCAGGCGGCGGTCGGTGCCGAGTACGTCGCCGCTCTCGCAGATCGGGCCGACCACCTGGAACAAGGCCGTGGCCGGCTCGTCCAGCCGCGTGAGGTTGACGATCTCGTGCCAGGCCTCGTACAGCGCCGGACGGATCAGGCTGTTCATGCCGGTATCGACACCGAGATAACGGATCTGGCCATGGCCCTTGCCCTTGGTCTGGGTGACCTTGGTGATCAGCACGCCCGCGTCGGCGACAAGGTAACGACCCGGCTCCATCCACAGTTTGTAATGTGGATAAGCGGCCTTTACGTCGCGCAGCACCTTGTCGAGCGCGGCGATATCCAAGCGCGCCTCTCCCGGATGGGACGGCACGCCAAGGCCGCCGCCGATATCCAGGAAGGTGACGCTGCCGATGCGCTCGGCCAGGCTCGCCAGCTGGCCGTACACCTCGCCCCAATGGCCATCGTCGAGGATGCCCGAGCCCAGATGCGCATGCAGGCCGCGCACGATGGCACCATGCGTATCGGCAAGACGAAGGAACGCATCGAGCTGCTCCACCGGCAAACCGAACTTGCTGCCACTGCCGCCCGTGCGCACTTTCTCGTGATGACCCAGGCCGCGGCCCAGATCAAGACGCAGCACCACTTCGCGACCGCGGAAAAGCTCGCCCCAGTTTTCCAGCTGATAGAGCGAGTCCAGCGACAGCGTGGCGCGCGTGGTGAGCGCCCACTCGTAGTCTTCGCGCGGCGCGAAGTTGGGCGTGAACAGCAGCGGCGCCGTTTCCGGCACCACCGCCATCACCGCCTTCAATTCGCCCGGTGACACGCATTCGAAGCCGAAACCCTCTTCGGCAAGCGCCTTCAGAATGGTCGGATGCGTATTGGCTTTGACCGCGTAATGCAGGCGATCCACCGCACCCAGCGTCTTCAGCTCGCGCGCCTGCTGGCGCACCGTCGGCAAGTGGTAGACGTAGCGCGGCGTCGCGCCCGCACCGATCTTGAGCAGCTCAGCGCGACGCTCCTCGCGCCACCACGAAGCCGCCGGCGGCAACACGTCGCCCGTGCCATACAACGCCTGCCAGCTCGGGCCGAACAAGGCACTGTCGTCGGTACGCAAGGCGCCCGCGGTGATCAGCAGTTCGTGCAGATGCGGCAGCAATTCGTCGACGACGTTTTCATCCACCACAAAGGTGAGATTCAAGTTGTTGGACGACTGCGAGATCATGTGCACGCGCAGCTGACCAAACTCCGCCAGCACGCTGGACAGCGTATGCAGCATCGAACGCATGCCGCGACCCACCAGGGTAATCGCCGCGCACGGCGCAATCACCTTCACGCGGCAGACCTTGGCCAGATCGCTGGCCAGGGCGGCGAGCGCATCGGAATCGAGCAGATTTTCCGTAGGGTCCAGCGACACGGTGACGTTGGTCTCGGCCGAACCAATCATGTCCACCGACAGACCGTGCTGCTTGAACTGCGCGAACACGTCGGCAAGAAAGCCGACCTGCTGCCACATGCCGACCGACTCCATCGACACCAGGGTGATGCCTTTGCGTGCGCTGATGGCCTTGACGCTGGGTGCATGCTCGCGCACCTCGGGGCCGATCAAGGTGCCTTCCAGTTCCGGGCGATTGGTGTCCTTGATCAGCAAAGGCACACGCGGCTCGCGCAACGGCGACAGGCAGCGCGGATGCAGCACCTTGGCGCCGGTGGAAGCGATTTCCTGGGCTTCTTCGTAATCCAGGCGCTGCAACAGGCGCGCGCTGGGAACCTGGCGTGGATTGGCGGTGAACATGCCGGCCACGTCGGTCCAGATTTCCACTCGCTGCGCTTTCAGCAGCGCACCGAAGTACGAGGCCGACGTATCGGATCCACCGCGGCCGAGCAGCACCGTGCGGCCCTGCGCCTCGCGCGCGATGAAACCCTGGGTGATAAACACCTCGCCCAGCTCGGCAAGTCGCGCATTGAGCGCCGGATCGGGCCGCGTTTCCACCATTGCCGAGAGCAGTTTGGTGCGCTCGTTCTGGTTGGGCAGCGCAATGGCGGCAAGGCAATCGCGCGCGTCGACCCATTGCGTGTCCAGACCGCTATGGCTGAGAAACGCCGAGCCCAGCGCGCTGGACATCAGCTCGCCATGCGCCTGCACGCGTGCCGACCAGGCCAGCTCGCCCAGCAGCGACGGGCCGTCTTCGGCCAGCTGCGCCAGTTCGGCGAGTCGGGCGCCGAGGGTGTCCGGAACCGCCAGCTGCATGTGATCGAGCAGGTCGTAGTGACGCTGTGCGATCGCCTTGGCAGCCTCGATGCGTTTGCCCTTGTCTTCCTGTGCGCACAGTTGTTTGAGTGCGTCGGTGATGCCGGAGAGTGCCGAAACGACAACCAGCACACGTGCGCCTTCGGCGCGACGGCTGGCTACCAGCTCCAGAATATTCTGCCAGCGCGGCAGGGTGGCGACACTGGTGCCGCCAAACTTCATCACGATCCAGGGAGCGTCGTTGGTGAGCGACGCGGGGCTTTGCGGGTTCACGGTTACCTTCGGTGGTGGTGGGGAAGACAATCTGGTGAGTGTTGCGCCGCAGCAGGAGGAATGCAACCTCTCGAAACAGTAGGCGTTTGGATGGCTAAATGCGGAGATGATTGGAAGTGCCGCAGTCAGCTCCCTCTCCCCTCCGGGGAGAGGGTTGGGGCGAGGGGCCAATCTAGCCTCAGTTTCTAGCCGAGCGAGAGCTCACGTTAGCAACGTTCGGGCAAGCACCCGCCCCTCATCCCGGCCTTCTCCCCGACGGGGAGAAGGAGAAGTGTGGTGTTACGCAACGACCACGGGAATCTTGCCAATGCGCCCCTGCCACTCCTTCGGCCCCGTCTGATGCACGGACGTACCAGCGGAATCCACGGCCACGGTCACCGGCATGTCCTCAACGGTGAACTCGTAGATCGCTTCCATACCCAGGTCAGCGAAGCCGACCACGCGCGATGCCTTGATCGCCTTGGACACCAGATAAGCGGCGCCGCCCACGGCCATCAAATACACCGACTGGTGCTGCTTGATCGCCTCGATCGCAGCCGGGCCACGCTCGGCCTTGCCGACCATGCCCAAGAGTCCGGTCTGGGCCAGCACCTGCTCAGTGAACTTGTCCATGCGCGTGGCGGTGGTCGGGCCGGCCGGGCCCACCACTTCGTCGCGCACCGGATCGACCGGGCCCACGTAGTAAATGAATCGATTCTTGAAATCGACCGGCAGCGGCTCGCCCTTGTTGAGCATGTCGACCATGCGCTTGTGCGCGGCGTCGCGGCCGGTCAGCAGCTTGCCGTTGAGCAGCAGCACTTCGCCCGGCATCCAGCTGGCAACTTCTTCGCGGGTGACCGTATCCAGATTCACGCGGCGACCCTTGCTCGAGTCGTAGGTCAGCTTGGGCCAGTCTTCCAGCGACGGCGGATCGAGCGCGACCGGGCCCGAGCCATCCAGGGTGAAATGCGCATGGCGCGTGGCGGCGCAGTTGGGGATCAACGCCACCGGCAGGTTTGCCGCGTGGGTCGGGTAATCCTTGATCTTGATATCGAGCACGGTGGTCAGACCACCCAGGCCTTGCGCGCCGATGCCCAGCGCATTGACCTTCTCGTACAGCTCCACGCGCAGTTCCTCGATGCGGTTCTGCGGGCCGCGCGCGATCAGCTCCTGGATGTCGATGTGTTCCATCAACGATTCCTTCGCCAGCAACATCGCCTTCTCGGCGGTGCCGCCGATGCCGATGCCCAGCATGCCCGGCGGGCACCAGCCGGCGCCCATGGTCGGCACGGTCTTGAGCACCCAGTCCACGATGGAATCGGACGGATTGAGCATGGCGAACTTGGACTTGGCCTCGGAACCGCCGCCCTTGGCCGCGACGATCACCTCGACGGTGTCGCCAGGCACGATGGAGACGTTGATCACCGCCGGCGTGTTGTCCTTGGTGTTGCTGCGCTTGCCGGCCGGATCGGCCAGCACGCTGGCGCGCAGCTTGTTGTCCGGATCGTTATAGGCGCGGCGCACGCCCTCGTTCACCATGTCGTCAAGCGACATCGTGGCGTCCCAGCGCACATTCATGCCCACTTTCAGAAACACCGTGACGATGCCGGTGTCCTGGCACAGCGGGCGATGGCCTTCGGCGGCCATGCGCGAGTTGATCAGGATCTGGGCCATCGCGTCTTTGGCGGCCGGCGACTCTTCGCGCTCATAGGCAGCGGCGAGGTTCTTGATGTAGTCGACGGGGTGGTAGTAGCTGATGTACTGCAGGGCGTCGGCGACGGACTGGATCAAATCGTCTTGCTTGATGGTGGTCATGGCGGCTGCTTCGACTCCGGGGGATCAGGGCGCCGAAAACAGGGATGTCCGCGACGCACAACCCTTCTATTGTGCCGCAAATGGCTCCTGGGCTTGAAAAATACCCGCAAGCCGTTCTTTTTCCGGTCAAATGCTCGGCCAAAGGGCCAGCCGACTAGGCCATAGGTTGTAGGCGCAATAACTTGCGGTCGCAAATCAAGCAACTGCCTCGTTGTCGAAATTTATTACGCACCGGCGTTCACTTCCAGGATGCCCTGGTCAGCGCTAGCTTCACCGCACCAGCGCGAGTGTCACTCCAGGGGGCGGGCTGGGATTTTGGGGAAAGCGATTACGTCCGTTTTACGGCCTCGCTGAAGGGCGCGGCGGCGCGCAGGGGCGTCGTCGATGCGCAGCGTCGGCTGTATCTACCCTGGAGAAACAACATGCTCTCGACGTTGCATCGCAAGTCGCTCGCGGTCTCTCTCGGCCTTCTGCTCTTCGGTGGCGCTACTTCGGTAGCGATGGCTGCCGGCAGTTCGTCACCGGCCGATCTCGGCCCAAGCAACACCAGCCAGAAAGTGAACGTTACGCTCGTACTGGGCCTTCGAAACCAGGCGGCGCTGGAGAGTCTGGTTTACAGCACGGTGACCCAGGGTAACCCCTCGTACCACCGCTTCCTCACCACCGATCAGTTTGCCGACCGCTTCGGCGCCTCGGCCAGCGACATCGCCAAGGTGCAGGCGTTCGTCAAGCAGCAGGGGCTCACGCAAGTGGAACTGCTGCCCAATCATCTCGCCATCAAGGTGAGCGGCACGGTCGGCCAATTCAATAAAGCCTTCCAGACGTCCATCCACGATTACCAGAGCGCGGATGGCACGACCTTCCATCGGCCGAGCAATCAACCCACCCTGCCCTCGTCGCTGTCGGGCACGCTGATTGTTGCATCGGGCCTGAGCACCGAGGCACGTTATCGCTCGCATCGCGTGTCGGCCTTCGAGCCCGTCGCGCCCGCTTCGGCATCGACGATGAGCCCGGCGGCCAGAACCGCTGCGGCGGCGCCTGCTGCGCCGCCCTGCACCGGCAATCCCACCGCCACCTGCACGCCCGGTGAGTTCACCGTGGGCGATGTAGCCAATCGCTACAACATCAATCCGCTCTACAAGGCGGGCGTGAACGGCAAGGGCTCGACCATCGGCATCGCCACGCTGGCGGATTTCCTGCCGGCCGACGCGTATAGCTACTGGAGCGCCATCGGCTTGTCGGTCAAGCCCAACCGCATCACCCAGGTGCATGTGGACGGCGGCGGACCGCTGAGCGGCCCGGCCGGTTCCGGCGAAACGTCGCTTGACGTAGAGCAATCCGGCGGCCTCGCACCGTGGGCAGACATCATCGTCTATGACGCGCCCAATACCGATGCCGGTT
Organism: Dyella sp. 2YAF14; assembly: GCF_052114725.1. Classification (NCBI taxonomy): domain Bacteria; kingdom Pseudomonadati; phylum Pseudomonadota; class Gammaproteobacteria; order Lysobacterales; family Rhodanobacteraceae; genus Dyella; species Dyella sp. 2YAF14. Next base: position 199,582 of record NZ_JBFRFH010000005.1, read on the forward strand.
TCTTCGACGTGTTCAATCAGGCGGTGTCCGACAACAAGGTCGACAGTCTGTCGGTAAGCTGGGGTTCGCCGGAAATCCTGTATTTCCCGCAGACCGAAGGCGGCGTGGATTTCACTGATGAGCTGCGCGCCTTCCATCAGGTGTTTCTGGAAGCCGCGGTGCAAGGCATCTCGATGTTCGCCACCTCGGGCGACTCCGGCGCCTATGACACCGTACGCGGCTTTGGCGGCTCGCTGACCGATCCGGTACCGCCGCCGCTGACGGCGGACGCCCCGGGATCCGATCCGTTCATCACCACCGCGGGCGGCACCACGGTGCCCTTCAGTTACAGCTTCCGCGGCGGTCCGGTCGAATCGATCACCAAGGAAGGTGTCTGGGGCTGGGATTACATCCAGACCTATTTCAAGAAGAACCTGGGCCTCAACGTTGCCGTGTTCTCGGTGGGCGGTGGTGGCGGCGTGAGCGTGTTCTGGCCGGTGCCGCTGTACCAGGCGTTCACGCCCGGGATCAAGAAGAGCGAGAAAAACCAGCGCTGGCTGTTCCCTGAGTTCGGCATCGATTACACGCTGCCGGCCAACTACAAGGGCCGCAATGAGCCGGACATCTCGCTCAACGCCGACCCGGAAACCGGCTACAGCCTGGTCTCCTCGCTGGATGGCCCGGGCCTGCTCACCGGCTCAGGCGGCACCAGCTTCGTCGCACCGCAGCTCAACGGCATCAGCGCGCTGCTCAAGCAGGCCACGCGCGGTCGCCAGGGCTTGTGGAACCCGCAGATTTATCCGCTGCAGAACATCTTCGGCTACGGCGCTTTCTCGCCGTTCAACGACATCAAGTCCGGAGACAACTGGTTCTACAAGGGCGTGGGCGGGTATGAACCCGGTGCCGGCATCGGCACGCTCAACGTGACCAACCTGGCGCTGTTCATGACGGTGTTCTAAGCACCAGCGCCTGATCGTCGACGAAGGGCCGGCCTGTGCCGGCCCTTCTCTTTACTGCCCGGCCGGCCTGTGCCGGCCCTTCTCTTTTGCCGGCCCGACGGACGTCGAGGGCTTGCCGATACCGGCCCCAGTTGCGATGCTCGCTGCACTTTCCCGCAGCGAAGCCTTCATGACCGACACCTCGACGTCCGGCGGTTACGTCCGCCGCCTCCGACCGTGGGACGCGGCCATGATCGTGGTCGGCGGCATCATCGGCGGCGGTATCTTCCTCAATCCGTACGTCGTGGCGATGCGCACATCGTCCGGTCTGTCGCTGCTGCTGATGTGGATCGGCGCCGGCTTGCTGACCCTGATCGGCGCACTCTGCTATGCGGAACTCGGAGCGCGTCGTCCTCATGCGGGCGGCAGCTACGTGTACCTGCGCGAAGCGTTTGGCCCGCTGGCCGGTTTCCTGTTCGGCTGGAGCATGTTGCTGGTGATCTATTCCGGATCGACCGCAGCGGTGGCCACCATCTTTGCCAGCTACGCAGCCTCCCTGTTCGGCCTGCCCGCCAGCGCCGCCACCAGTCTGGCCATCGGCGCGCTGGTCTTTGTGGCACTGATCAACCTGTTCGGCCTGCGCCTGGGTGCCCAGGTGCAGAACCTGTTTACTTTGCTCAAGCTGCTGGCCGTGGCGGTGCTGGTGGTTTGCGGCCTGTTCCTGGCCGGCGTGAGCGGCCACGGCATGCTGGCCACCGACCCGCAAACGGCCGACGTGGGTTTCATGGGCGCCGCGCTGCCGGTGCTGTTTGCCTATTCCGGATTCACCTATCTCAACAACCTGGCCGGTGAGGTCAGCGAGCCGCAACGCACCCTGCCACGCGCCCTGTTCATCGGCATGCTGCTGGTGATCGCGGCTTATGCCCTGGTCAACCTCGCCTATCTCGCGGTGCTCGGCCACGCCGGCCTCGCCGCCAGCCGCGCGCCCGCGGCCGATGTGATGCAGCGGGTCTTTGGCACGGCAGGGGCAAAACTGATCGCGGTGGGCGTGGCGATTTCCGCGCTGGGCTTCTGCAATATCACCCTGGTGGCGGGTGCCCGCGTGCTGCAGGTGATGGGCGAAGACGGCCTGTTCTTCCGCAGCGTGGCCCGCCTGCATCCGAAGCACCACACGCCCAATGTCGCGCTGTTGCTGCTCTCTGGCTGGGCCATCGTGCTGGTGTGGTCCGGCAGTTACGGCCAACTGCTCGATTACGCGACCTTTGGCGACTGGCTCGCCTGCGCCTTTGGCGTCGGCACCTTGTTCTGGTATCGCCGCCGGGAAGGCGATCAAGCCAGCTTCCGCGTACCCGGTTACCCGCTGCTGCCGCTGATCTTCATCGCCACCATCGGCCTGGTGATGGTGCAAAGCCTGCGTAGCAGCCCCCTGAACACGGGCATCGGCCTGCTGATCATGGCCGCCGGCATCCCGGTCTACCTGGTCTGGCGACGCCTGTTCAGCCGGGTTACCTCCTAAGCATCGCGCTCCGATGCCACAATAAGTAGATATCCAAGGAGTTCTGTACCGATGGCGCAGTCGCAAGACCAGTTACCGACACCCGGAACAAGCAACACCATCGTGGCCGAGAAGGTGCGCGAGGGAGTCGATCTGGAGATCAATGGCAGGAGCTATCGCCACACCGGTGACGATCAGATGCCCCTGCTGTGGTATCTGCGCGACGTGCTGCGCCTTACCGGCACCAAGTACAGCGGCGAGCACGGCGAAGGCGGCTACGACCTGGTGCTGGTCGACGGCAAGCTCGCCTCGGCCACCACCCTGCCCGTGGCCAAACTGGCCGGCAAGGCCGTGACCACCGTCGAGGGACTGGCCGCGGCCGACGGCAAACTTCATCCGCTGCAGCAGGCCTTCGTCGACGAAGACGCCATTGGCTGTGGCTATTGCACCCCGGGTTGGCTGATGGCTTCGATCGATTTGCTGACGCGCCATCCGCAACCGAGCGACAACGACATCGACCAGTTGCCCAATCTTTGCCGCTGCGGCTGCCAGACCCGCGTGCGCCTCGCCATCAAGCGCGTCGCCAAGGGAGCGCACGCATGAGCCGCGCGAACGACCACACGCCGCAGCTCTCGCGTCGACGTTTCCTGCAGGTGCTGGCCGGTAGCGCCGGCGCCTTGATCATCGGCATTCCGTTCGCGGACGCCGCCGACGCGCCGGTGCCCGCCGCCATGCTGGGCGACACGCTGTATGGCCTGGGCGCCTACGTGCGCATCGATGCGGACGGCAACATCGTGATCGGCGTGCGCGATCCGGACACCGGCACCGGCACGTCCACCTCGCTGGCGCGCATCATCGCCGACGAACTCGATGCCGACTGGACGCGCGTGAGCGTGGTCTCGCTCGGCCTCGGCGTGGAAGACGACAACGGCCAGCCGCGCTGGATCTACGGACACCAGACCAGCGGGCTGGGCGATTCCATTCCCGCTGCGTGGGCCGATCTTCGTGGCGCCGGCGCGCTCGCGCGCTGGCTGCTGCTGCAGGCCGCGGCGCGACGCCTTGGCGTTCCCGCCGACCGCCTGCGCTGCGAAGAGGGCAGCGTCATCGCACCCGATGGTCGTCGCTTCGGCTACGGCTCGCTCGCCGATGCCGCCGCCAAGATCGCCCCGCCCGCCACGCCGGTGCCGCCGAAGTCGCCCGAGCATTACAGCCTGATCGGCCAACCGGCCGGTGATATCGACGCGCGAGCTATCGTCACCGGCCAGGCGCCGTATGCGCTGGATACCTATCCGGCCGAAGCGCTGATCGCCGTGCTGACGCACTGCCCCTGGCCTGACGGCAGCGTGGAGAGCCTGGACACGACCGACACCATGGCGGTGAAGGGTGTCGTCAAGGTCGTGCAGATCAAACCGGAGGCGGGCATTCCGCTTGGCCAGACGGTGCGTTCGCCCGCCGTGGCCGTACTCGCTGAAAACACCTGGGCCGCCCTGCAGGGTCGAGCGAAACTCAAGTTGCAGTGGAAGGCCGGCGCACAAAGCGAAAGCAGCGCCTGGTTCGAACAGCAGGCCAGCGACGTTCTCAATGACAAGAACGCCCAGCCAGCCGCACGCGTGCGCAACGACGGCGACGTCGACGCCGTCGCCAAGAAGGCCGCCCGCCGGGTGGAAGCGACCTACGTGCAACCGTGGCTGGCGCACGCCACGCCGGAACCGATGAATTGCGTGGTCCGCATCGACAAGGACGGCGCCGTGCTGGTGGTGCCGACGCAGGCGCCGCAGAAGGCTTGGAAAGTCGTGCAGCGACTCACTGGCCTCGCCCCTGCGCAGATCGAAATCCGTGTACCGCGCGTGGGCGGCGGCTACGGCCGTCGCCTCGATCACGATTACGTCGCCGAAGCCGTGATGCTCGCCAAGGCAGTCGAGAAGCCGGTCAAGCTGATGTGGACGCGCGACGAAGACCTTACGCAGGATTTCTATCGCTCGGCCACCGTGCACAAGTTCAGCGCCACGCTGGACGGCAAGCGCCAGGTCACCAGCTGGAACCAGCGCATGGCCAGCGCCTCGGCGCTGGCGCAGCGCGGCGTGGCCGACAACCGCCTATGGACGTCCGAACTGGATGCCCATCAGTTGCCGGCGGGCCTGGTGACCAACTTGCGCAGTGACTGGTATTCGCTGCCGTCGGCGATGTTGCGCGGCCCTTCGCGCGGCATGCCGAACGTCAACAATGCATTCGCCGTCGAGAGCTTCGTCGACGAGATCGCGCAATCGCTCAAGGAAGATCCGCTGGTCACGCGCCTGCGCCTGATCGGCGAGCCGCGCGTCATCCCGCTCGGCGACAACCGCACGCTGGACACCTCCCGCCTGATCAATGTGCTCAAGCTGGTGGCCGACCGCATCGAGTGGAAGAACTGGCTGCGCACCGTCAATGGCCTGGGCATCGCCTGCTGGCACGTGGACGGTGCCTATGTGGCGCACGCGATCGAGACGTCCCTCCAAGGCAATAAGCTCAACATCGAACGCGTGGTCTGCGCGGTCGACGTGGGCCGCGTGATCAACCCCACCGGACTGGAAGGCCAGGTCGCAGGCGCCACGCTCGATGCGCTGTCCACCGCGTTGAATCTGTCGATCAGCTACAAGGACAGTCAGGTGCAGCAGCGCAGCTGGAAGGACTACCCGCTGGCGAACATGGCCCAGTTGCCGGACACCACCGAAGTGATCATCGTGCCGGGCGATCGCGATCCCACCGGTGCGAGCTTCCTGGGCATGCCCACGGCAGCGCCGGCCTTGGCCAATGCAGTGTTCCGCGTGAGCGCCGTGCGCGTGCGTCGCTTGCCGCTGCTGAAAGAAATGCTGCGCATGCTGTAACGGTCAGGGAGCCGCCCGGCTCCCGCGTCCTGACGAGTAGCCTCACGCGAGAGCGCAGGCTACCGGGCACGGAAAGCTTTGTGACGAAACCGTGCACGAAAACCCGCAAGATGACAGACGCATTTGAGTAATTTCACGGACGCGCGCCGCGAAATTCTGCCCTAGGATGCCTTCACTCGGCGCTACTCAAAGTAACGCCGTTTGCGTGCCTGGGGGTAAGAATGCGTCGACGCGTTGGCTTGTTCCTCTTGCTCTGCCTGTGTGCCGTGCTGCCCGTCTGGGCGCAATCCGCACCGCCTCCTGCGTCGGGCCGATGCATCGGCTTGGTGCTTGGCGGTGGCGGCGCGCGCGGCGCGGCGCACATCGGCGTGCTTGAAGTACTCGAGCGCGAGCACATCCCGGTCTGCCGTATTTCCGGCACCAGCATGGGCTCCATCGTGGGAGGCATGTACGCGGCCGGTTATTCGCCACAGGAAATGCACGAGATCATCACCTCGCTCGACTGGGACGACCTGTTTTCAGACAACCCCGCGCGCGGCGAACTGCCGATGCGCCGCAAGGATGCCGATTACCGCTATCTGCTCAATTTCGAAGTGGGCTACAAGAACGGCCACATCATCACGCCGGCCGGCGTGGTGCAGGGCCAGAAGCTGTTGCTGTTGCTGCGCCGCCTGCTGATTTCCACCTGGAACGTGCACGACTTCGATCAATTGCCCATACCGTTCCGCGCGATCGCCACCGACATCGTGGCAGGCAAGGCGGTGGTGTTCGGTTCGGGCGATCTGGCGCTGTCGATCCGCTCCAGCATGTCCGTGCCCGGCGCCTTCGCGCCCACCAATGTCGATGATCTGCTGCTGGTCGATGGCGGCCTGATGGACAACGTGCCGATCGATGTTGCGCGCAGCATGGGCGCCACGCAATTGATCGTGGTGAACGTCGGTTCGCCGCTGGCCAAGCGCGAGCAACTGAGCAATCCGCTGGCCGTGCTCAACCAGATGGTGAGCGCGTTGATGGAAGACAAAACCCGGCAGCAGCTCGCCACATTGGGCAGCAACGACATCCTGATCACGCCGGCGCTCGGCGACATGAGCGCCGCGGAATTCAATCGCGGCACCCAGGCCATCGCCATTGGTCGCGCCGCCGCCGAAGCGGCGCTGCCTCGGCTGAAGGCGCTGTCCGTGGGTCCGGAGGAATGGGCGAGCTACACCGCACAACACCGGCAACGAGAGTTCGACCCTGGACTGGTCGCCTTCCTCAAGGTGGACGCCGCGCACACGGACACGGCTCAGTATGTCGACGAGCGCCTCAGCAAGGACGTCGGCAAGCCGTTCGATCCGAACAAGCTGGAAGAACAAATTGGCAGCATCTACGGCCGCGGCAACTACCAGCAGATCGACTACCGCCTGCAGCAGCAGGGCAATGATCGCGGGCTGTTGATCATTCCACGCGACAAGCCCTGGGGTCCGCTGTACGGCAAGCTCGGTTTCGAGTTGAACGATGATTTTGCCGGTCGCAGCGAGTACCTGATTTCCGCGGAAATCACCGCGACCAACCTCAATCGCCTCGGTGCCGAATGGCGCAGCACCTTGTGGGCCGGGCGCATCGGCGGTGTGGCCACCGAGTTCTATCAACCGTTCGGCCAAGGCGCATCGACTTATGTGATGCCTTATGGCCTGCTGCGCAACGAAGACTTCCCGGTCTTCACCTCCGATGGCGACAGGCAGCTGGCGGAATACCGGATCAAGCGCAGCTATCTGGGCTTCGAAACAGGATGGTCGCCGTTCTCCTATTGGCGCGTGCTGGCCGCCTATACGCGTGGACGCGACAAAGGCGATTTGCGCATTGGCGACCCCGGGGATTTTTTCAACGCGCAGCAGGACTATAGCCAGGCCAAGGTGGGGTTGGATTGGGACAGCCTGGACAACGCGCAATTTCCGTCCAAGGGTGCGCATATCAACCTGTCCTATGACATGTACCGGCCGTGGCTGGGCGGCAATCAGACCGGCGACGTGGCGCAATTGAACGCGGACTGGGTCCCCGATTTCGGACTGGCGCAGTCCCGCTATCACCTGCTGCTGGGTCTGCGCGCCACCAGTGCCCTCTCGCATGACGCGCAGATGGACCGGTTCTTCGAGGCGCAGCAGTTTCTGGGCGGCTTCCTGAATCTTTCCGGCTTCGCGGAGCGCTCGCTGCATGGCGACCAGGCCGTGCTCGGTCGCGCCGTGGTGTACCGGCGCACCGGCCAGATGGACGCGCTCTTTTCGACGCCGATCTATATCGGCGCAAGCCTGGAAGCGGGCAATGCCTGGCAGAGCCGCAGCCAGGTCGACCTGGGTTCGCTGATCTATGCCGGCAGCATGTTCCTGGGCGTACAAACGCCCCTGGGGCCATTGTTCCTCGGCTATGGCTACGCCCAGGGCGGCCACAATTCGGTCTATCTCACTTTCGGTTCGCTGCTGCGACCCTCGCCATGAGAGTGGGCGTCAATTATCGCGAAGTCTCCACGAACCCCACCGCACAATCGCTTTGCCACCCGCCCGTTGGACGGGCCTTCCAGGAGCCATCGCCATGAAAGCGTTGCGTCTGCTCGTGATCGTCGCCGGCCTTGTGCTGAGCGCGTGTTCCAACGTCAGCATCACCAGCCAGTGGCGCGATCCGTCGTGGCCGGGACCGCCTGCAACCAACGTGGTGGTCGTGGGCATCTCGCGCAGCGACACCATGCGCCACGTCTTTGAGGACACCTTCTCGCAGCAGCTGCAGGCCGCAGGCATCCAGGCCGCCCCCAGCTATACGCAGATACCCGCAGGCACCACCGGTGCGATTGGTCTGCGCGACCTGGTCAAGTCCAGCGGCGCCCAGGCCGTGCTGGTGACGCGCGTGCAACGCGTGGAGCAAAGGGTCAGCGTCACGCCGAGCGGCCCGATGTATGGCGGCTTCTATGGCTGGTACGGCGGCGCGTGGGCATCGACCCCCGACGTGCAGCAATACGACGTGGTGACGCTGGAAACGAGCGTGTGGGATCCGCGTTCGGAGAAATTGATCTGGACGGTCACTACCCAGGGGATCGGCATCAACGACATTCCCAAGGCGACCACACAGCTTGCGCAAGCGCTGATTCCCAAGCTGAAAACCGACGGCATCCTGCGCTAAACGCGCGATGCATGGGTGAGTGACGGCACTGCGCCGGACCCCACCACGCCAAGCGGGCGCCGCCGACGTGATGGCCCCAGCGATCAGTGGAACTGGTCGCTCGCGGGTACCCACGTCGTGCTGCTGCGCGCTGGACCTGCCGGCAGGGTCACTTCAGTCGGACAGCCTGGCGGCATGGGGCCACCGGCCACGCGCGCCGCGGCGCATTGGGCGCTGTTGTCGAGCTTCACGGTCGCCATTGTTGGCGCGGCGGCGCCCGGTGCAGGCGGAACCAGCGGATGGGTCGGCGCCAATTTCATCTTGTCGTAGACCACGTCGTCCACCGGCTTTGGCGGCGGATTGCCGTCGCCGCAACCAAACAGCGCCATCGGGAACAGCGGCATCACCACGCATTCCACGCGCACGCCGCGCGGCAGGTTGAAGGTGTGGCGCATGGTGGTTTTCTCGACCGCGCGGCGCAGTGCCGTGTCGATCGAGCTTTCCCCTTCGGGCGTCCAATCCTTTTCGAACCGCGTGGGCGTATAGCCGATGCTAGGCGTGCCGTGCGACATGATCTCGGTATTGCCGTGCGGCTTGAGCTGGACATAGGTGCCCACGGCGCCTTCCTGCTCGCCCTGCCCTTTGCCGCCCTGACCGTTGCTGGTTCCGTTGCCCTTGCCGGGCGGCAAGCCGAGATTGAGCCCCTTGCCACCGGCGACGTTGGGCGACTGGTCGACGCCGTTGGCCTGACCTGGCGTACCCGTGCGGCTGCCCTGCGGCGTCGCGTTGGGCGCACTGCTCTGGCCGCTTTCGCTGGACGATCGGCTCGACTCGTTGCTGGCGGTGTTGGACTGCGCGCTGGATGCGCTTTGCGTCGATGCGTTGGCTGCCGACGACGGCGCGGCATTCTGAGTGGGCGCCGCCTCCGCTGGAGTCTCCGATAGCTGCGGTCGCTCGATCGACGGCTGGTTGTCCAGCGCGATGGCCTTGGGTGCCGCGACGTCCAGGTGCGGCGCCTGCGGATGTTCCAGCGACGGCTGCGGATTAGGTGGCAACGGCACGGCTTCCAGCTGCGGCTCTTCCGCCACGCGGATCGCCGGCGATTCGATCGTCGGCTGTTCGCGCGGCACCACCGGCGCCACCGGGCTCGGCTGCGGCTGCAGGTTCACGGTAGGCGCCGCCTGCGCCGGCAGCGGCACAGCCTGCAACTCCGGTTCGGGCGGCGAAGCGGGGGCTTCGGGTCGGGGCACGGCCGCAATGCTCGGCGGCGTGGTGACCGGCACCGCTTTTTCCAGCGCGACGGTCGGTGGGGTGACCACCGGCGCCGATTGCGGCGGCACCTCAGGTAGCGCGAGCGAGGCCGGCGGTTGCACCGGCTGGTTGCCTTCCGCCTGCGGTTTGCGAATGGGCTCGGGCTGGAATTTCGGCGGCACCGGCTTCTCTATGGCCGGCGTTTCCAACGCGACCTGCGGCGGCTCCGGCGCCGTGGGCACCGGTTGCAGCTGTTCGGCAGGCGCCGGCTTGGGCAACGTCACCGGCGGCAGTGGCGCAGCGGTGATTTCCGGCTTGGGCGCGGTGGCCTTGGGCACATCGGTGACCACCGGCGTCTGCATGGCCGGCACCGGTACGGGCGAAAGATCGTTATTGGTGCGCGTGGACGAGCTGCTGCGGCGCGCCGTGCGCGGCGCATTGCTCGCGTTGCCCCGATGCACCGGACCCACCTGCTTGGGCGGCGTGCCGCGCACCGGCGGCGGCGGTGGCGGTTCTTCCTTGGCTTTCTCGATCAGGCGCACCACCAGCGGCGGCGTTTCGTCGTTGAGTTCATCCAGCTCGTAGGCAGGCCCCAGGATGATGCCGACCAGAAAAGCGAGATGGACGAACAGCGCGCCGACGAAGGCGATGATGCGCAACCAGCGGTCGCGCGGACGTTCCGCGCGGCGCCGACGATAGACGCCCGCGCTCTCCGCCGCCGACTTGGGCGATGGAAGCGTCACTGTCAGCCGGCCCGCGGATTCCCTGTCCATGGGCGAAGTGTAATGGGCAGTGACGAGGTTCTGAGCAGTCCCCTGCTCAACCGCCGTCCTGCGTCGATGGATGCGACGCCCGTTCCTGCATCTCGGCGTCGACCGAGCGCGTCGGCGTGTCGACCGGACAGCCCTGCGGCAGCGGTTTCTCCGCGCGATAGATGGCGATGCATTCGGCCACGCTGATGGTCTTGGGCGGCGGCGAACCGGGCGCCAGCTGGTTGGCCGGCGCCATGTTCATGCGCATGTCGCCGTCATTGGATGGCGGAGGCGGCGGCGGGTCGCCACCGCAGCCGCCACCCAAGGCCAGCAGCGAAACGGAGCAATGGATGCGCACGCCGGGTGCGATGTGGAAGGTGTGCGAGACGGTGCTCTTGTCCACGCCTTTTTTGAGCGCGTCATCGACCGAGCTGCCACCGCCCTTCTGCCAGTCCTTCTCGAAGCGGGTGGCCTTGTACGGCACGGTGGTCGTGTGCTGCATGATCTTCGCATCGCCCTGCGGCATCTGGCGCACATAGTCGCCCTCGGGCGCGGGAGCGGCCGTGCTTGCCGTGGCAGGCAGCGCGGCCTGACCGGCAAGATCCGGCTGCGGCGAGGGCGGGCTGGAACTGGCAGGCGCCGGCGGCTCGGGCGGCAGACTTACTGTCATGGCGTTCTTCGCCGGCGGCTCGTGCACCACCGGCTTGTTGACCGGACGTGGTGGTGATGCCGGCTCCGGCGGCGGTGGCGGTGCCAGCTCGGGTGCGGCGACTGGTCCCGGCGGCGTGGTCGCGCGAGGTATCAACCGCACCAGCAGCGCACCCGTGCGCTCCTGCTGGGCCCGCGCGGCCGCCTTGCCCACTTGCATCTCGTGCCAGGTCAGCCAGCCAAACAGCACGTGCAGCACCAGCACGATGCCCAGCGCCAGCCAGCGACGCCCGCGGTTGGGCGGAGGCTTTCGCCAGCGCAGCTGATGCAGCATCGCGCGCGTGGGTCCGTCGAGAGGCGCCAGCCCACGCGTTGGCGGGCCCGGGGGCGTCCAGCGATGGTGTTCGACCTGCTCGGTGTGCTCGATGGGGAATCTCTTCTGGACTGCGGGGGCTGCCGGCCGGCCATCCGGGGCGGCCATGCGGGGATGGGGACTTCTGCTGACCCGCGCAAGCGCCGAGGGTTCCCCGTTGACGCCGTTTGGCGGGTTCATCGCACTGCAACTTGACCCGGGCGGCCATTGGCGAAAATCTACACAAACGGCCAACCCGGCCGTACCCGCCATGACCGCCCCCGCGTCCTGCACGCCTGGACGACCATGACGGCCCGCCATCGTCAGCCGCTCGCGCGGCTTCGTGCGGCGCCGCAGGTCACGTCGGCACGAACCCGCGCCCAGCCATGGGAGGGTCGCATCGTGTCGTACAACACGGAAAACATCCGCAACATCGCGCTTGCCGGACATGCCGGCGCCGGCAAGACCACGCTGTTCGAAGCCCTGCTGCACGCCGGCGGCGTGATCCAGAACCAAGGGTCGGTAGAGCGCGGCACGACCCAGTCCGATACGGACGAACAGGAAAAAGCGCGCGGGCATTCGATCGATACCGCCATTGCCAGCATCCCGTTCGGACAGAGCCATATCAACCTGATCGACACGGCGGGCTACGCCGATTTTCGCGGGCCTACGCTGTCGGCATTCGCCGCGGTGGAAACCGTGGCCATCGTGGTCAATGCCTCCAACGGCATCGAATACGGCACGCGCCGCATCATGGAGCGCGCGGGCGAACGCAAACTGGCGCGCGTGCTGGTGATCAACAAGATCGATTGCGACGTGGCCAAGCTCGCGCCACTGGTGGATGCGCTGCGCGAGGAATTCGGCACGCAATGCCTGCCCGTGAATCTTCCGGCCGAAGGCGGCACGAAGGTGCTCGACTGCTTTTTCCACAGTGATGGCGCCACCGACTTCTCGTCGCTGGCCGAAGCGCACCAGCGCATTCTCGACCAGGTGGTGGAAGTCAACGAAACCGTGATGGGCCACTATCTCGATGCGGGTGAAGGCGACCTCACGCCGCAGGAATTGCACGACGCGTTCGAGCAATGCCTGCGCGAAGGGCATCTGGTGCCGATCTGCTTCGTCAGCACGCGTACCGGCGCCGGCCTCAAGGAATTCCTGGAACTGGCCGAACGCCTGCTGCCCAATCCGGCCGAAGGCAATCCGCCGCCGTTTCTCAATAGCGACGACGAAACGATTACCGTCAACGCCGATCCCAGGGCGCACGTGATCGCCGACGTCTTCAAGATCGTCAACGATCCGTTTGTGGGCAAGCTTGGCGTGTTCCGCGTCTGGCAAGGCACGGTCAAGCGCGACACGCAGCTGTTCATCGACGACAGCAAGAAACCCTTCAAGGTGGGACACCTGTTCCGCTTGCGCGGCAAGTCGCACGAGGAGATCGAACAGGCGATACCCGGCGACATCGTGGCCGTGGCGAAAATCGAGGAAATCCATTTCGACGCCGTGCTGCACGATTCGCACGACGAAGACCGCATCCATCTCGCGCCAATGCGTTTTCCGCAGCCCATGTTCGGCCTGGCGCTCGAACCCAAACACAAGGGACAGGAACAGAAACTCTCCCAGGCCATCAGCCGCCTCGCCGAAGAAGATCCGTGCTTCCGCGTGGAGCATCACAAGGAACTCAACGAGACGGTGGTGCGCGGACTTTCCGACCTGCATCTGAAGGTGATGCTGGAGCGCATGAAGGAGCGTTACAGCGTCGAAGTGACCACGCATCCGCCGCGCATCGCCTACCGCGAAACCATTGCCGGGCGTGCGGAAGGCCATCATCGGCACAAGAAGCAAACCGGTGGCGCCGGCCAGTTCGGCGAGGTGTTTCTGCGCGTCGAACCGCTCGATCGCGGTGCCGGTTTCGAGTTCGTCGATGCGATCAAAGGCGGCGTGATTCCGGGGCAGTTTCTCCCCGCCATCGAGAAAGGCGTGCGCCAGGCGCTGGAAACCGGCGCCATCGCGGGCTATCCGATCCAGGACGTGCGCGTCACCGTCTACGACGGCAAATACCACGCGGTGGACTCCAAGGAAGTGGCCTTCATCAGCGCCGGCAAAAAGGCATTTCTCGATGCGATCGGCAAGGCCCGGCCGATCGTGCTCGAACCCATCGTGGACGTGGAAGTGGCCATCCCGGAAGCCAACGTGGGTGACGTGACTGGCGGACTAGCCGGCAAGCGCGCGCGCATCATGGGCACCGATTCCTTGCGCGGCGGCGAGCTGGTGATCAAGGCGCAGGCGCCTCTGGCCGAACTCACCGACTACCCCACCGAGCTGAAGGCGATGACGGGTGGCCGCGGCCGCTACAGCCTGGATCTCAGTCACTACGAACCGGTGCCGATGCCGGTACAGAAACAGCTGGCCGAGGCGTGGAAGCCGCACGTGGACGACGACTGACCCCGTAGCAAGGCCTGAACGGGCGCGACCGGCGTCGCGCTCGTGCGCCTCCCCAGCTTGAGGCGCCGCAAATACGCCGCATGTGTTTAATGGAGACGCGCCGAAATGGACGGCGCTGGAGGCATGCGATGAGCCGCTCCTTCGTGAAGGATGCGGACGAGTCCGTCGGCGAACGGCTGCCGGATATCCCGCTGAGCGAACACCCCAATGTTGTGACGAAGCGTGGACTGGCGCTGCTGCGTGCACGGCTGGTCGCCATGCGCGAACGGCGCGACGCGCTGCGCGCTGCCGCCGACACCTTGCCGCAGCAGCGCGAGCTGGCCGAGGTGGAGCGCGAACTGCGCTGGCTCAATACGCGGGTCGGCAGCGCGATCGAAATCGACCTGGCGCAACAGCCACGCGACCGCGTGGCGTTCGGCGCGCTGGTGACAGTGGACAGCGACGAGGGCGAAGTACGCTACCGCATCGTCGGCGAAGACGAGGCCGACGTGGAACACGGCCTGGTGAGTCACGTCTCGCCGCTGGCCAAGGCCCTGCTGGGCGCCCGCGTGGGTGATGAGGTGACGTGGCAGCGGCCGGCGGGGGACTTGGTGATCGAGGTGATCCGGATCGAGTATCCGAAAGACCCCCAGGCCACCTCACCCTTGTAGGAGCGCACTTGTGCGCGACCGGCGTCCGCGAGGACGCCCGCCGCTGGTGCGTGTGTCGCTAAGAGCGTGTACTGAGGTGAGTTGCGATTCCGCGGTCGCGCACAAGTGCGCTCCTACAAGGGGATCGCAGGGCTTCAGCGCTTGGCCTTCAACAACGTGCCGCTGCACTTGGGCGAGCCGCACAGGCACTGCCACAGCTTCTTCAGGCGCGCGGTATGGGGCACGTCCAGGGTGATGCCGTAGTCGTAGGTGAGTTCTTCGCCGGGCTTGATGTTGCGGATCGCCTCGATCAGCACGCGATCTTTGCGAGCGTCGCCGTTCGCGCTTTCCTCGATCACGGCCTGGCAATTGGGATCGCAGCTGTGGTTGATCCAGCGTGCCGTGTTGCCCTTGCGATTGGCATCGATCAGCCATTCGTCGTTGAGCGTGAACAGGAACGTATGCCCGGTTTCGCCACCATCGCCGTAGAGCCCATCGGCCTCGGCATGGCTCATCAGCGTGCCCTTGTACTCGACGACTTCCTCGCCCTTCTTGATCGGAGCGACGGCGAACACGCCATTGCCATGGATGGGGGAGCGGCGGGCAACGATACGTCGGGTCATGGGCAGGAGGCAGTGGGGGATGAGCCGGAGATGATGCCTGCTGCGTTGCGCAATGGGAACCTCTGGCGCGTTGGTCACGACGACGTAATCGCATTCGCGCTGAGATGAATCCCGGACAGCGGAACCCCGTGGACAGACCACGAGGTCCTCCTGCTAAGATTCAAACAATCGTTTGAGGTGCATCCATGAAACGACTGCTCGGTTGGGTAGTGCTGCTCGTGTTGGTGGCTGGTCTGGTGGCCTGTGGGCCGCCCAAGAAGAGCGTGTTTCCGCCGACGGTGAGCATCCAGGAGATGCGCACCCAGCCCAACGGCGAATGGCGCGTGACGTTGCGCATCCAGAACAACAGCTACGGTTCGATGGATTTCACCTCGCTCGATGGCCAGCTGCAGGTGGCCGAACTGGTGCCCGTCCGCCTGCATACGGCGTTCGATCTGGACATTCCCCCCTTCGCCGCCGACGTCACCCAGATCAACCTGCTGCCTACGCCGGAGATGACCGCCGCGCTCAAGGCCGCCGCCGTCAAAGGCAGTGCGGGCAGCGTGCCCTACAACGTGACCGGCACGGCGAACGCCAAGCCCGAGCAGGAAAAAGAAGCTCGCGATTTCAGTTTCCACGGCAATGACTGGCTGTCGCCGGTGCCGGGGATCCCCAACACCTGGCGCTGATGTCGGCGCCTGCATGACCCACGAAGGAACTCTGCCATGACGATCTACAAGGCCCCTCTCGACGACCAGCGCTACACCCTCTTTGACGTGCTCGGGGCCGAAGCCGTGCTCACCAAGCTGGAGGGCGGCGAGGGTCACACGCGCGATCTGCTGGACGCCGTGCTGGAGGAAGCCGGCCGCCTGAGCGAAGCGGTGCTGGCGCCGTACAACGCCAGCGGCGATGAGGAAGGCTGCCACTTCGACAAGGCCACCCACACGGTGACCACGCCGAAGGGTTTCAAGGAAGCCTTCAAGGCGTTTGCCGAAGGCGGCTGGACCGGCCTGATCCAGGCCGAACGCTTCGGCGGCCAGGGCCTGCCCAATGTGATGGGCACCGCCACCAGCGAGATCTTCCAGGGCGGCAACCTGGCGTGGAGCCTGTACCCGCTGCTGTCCGAAGGCGCCTGCCATGCGATGGAGATGCACGGCACCCAGGATCAGCAGGACACCTACCTCAAGCCGATCGTCGAAGGCCGCTGGACCGGCACCATGTGCCTGACCGAGCCCCAGGCCGGCTCGGATCTTGGCCTGCTCAAGACCCGCGCCGAACCCGGCGACAACGGCAGCTACAAGATCACCGGCACCAAGATCTTCATCAGCGCCGGCGAGCATGACCTGGCGCAGAACATCGTCCATCTCGTGCTGGCCCGCCTGCCCGATGCACCGGCCGGCAGCCGCGGCATTTCGATGTTCATCGTGCCCAAGTTCAAGGTGAATGCCGATGGCTCGCTGGGCGAGCGCAACAGCGTTGCCGCCGGCGCCATCGAGCACAAGATGGGCCTGCGCGGTTCGGCCACCTGTGTGATGAATTTCGACGCGGCCGAAGGTTTCCTGATCGGCGCGCCGCACAAGGGTCTGGCCGCCATGTTCACCATGATGAATGCCGCCCGCCTCGGCGTGGGTGTGCAGGGTTTGGCGCTGTCCGAGCGTGCGCTGCAGAACAGCACCAACTACGCGCGCGAGCGCCTGCAGGGCCGCGCCCTGTCCGGCCCGAAGTTCCCGGACAAGCCGGCCGACAATCTGATGGTGCAGCCGGACGTGCGCCGCATGCTGCTCACCCAGCGCTCCCTGGTGGAAGCCTCGCGCGCGCTGCTGCTGTACACCTCGCTGCAGACCGACGTGGAAGCCCGCGGCGCCGACGAAGCCACGCGCAAGCAGGCCAGCGACCTGGTCGCGTTCCTGATCCCGATCGCCAAGGGCGTGGTCACCGAGCTCGCGCAGGAGTGCACCAAGGAAGCGCTGCAGGTGTACGGCGGCCACGGCTACATCGCCGAAAACGGCGTGGAGCAGTTCGTGCGCGATGCCCGCATCATCACCTTGTACGAAGGCACCACCGGCATCCAGGCGGCCGACCTGCTGGGCCGCAAGATCCTCCAGCTGCAGGGCACCGGCTTCAAGCTGTTCCTGCAGGAGATCCTGGCGTTCTGCCAGCAGCACGCACAGGATGCTTCGCTCGCCGGGCTGATCGGTCCGCTCGCCAAGCACGCCAAGGAATGGGCCGACCTCACCCTGACCCTCGCCCAGCGCGTGCAGGCCAACCCGGAAGAGCTGGGCGCCTCGGCGATGGATTACCTGTATTACTCCGGCTACATCACGCTGGCCTATATGTCGGCACGCGGCGCCGCCGCGCTGGCCAACAGCAGCCAGCAGGAAGCGTTCAAGCAGGCCAAGCGTGACAACGCGACCTTCTACTTCGCCCGCATCCTGCCGCGCAGCCTGACCCACAAGGCCGCCATCGAGGCCGGCGTGGATACCATCCCCGCCATCGCCTGATGTGATGCACCCAAGGCCCCTCCATCACGGAGGGGCCTTTTTCTTTGTGTGGGAGCGCACCCTGTGCGCGACAGGCCACGAACCACACGAGTGCCTCTTCACATTTTCAGGACTACCGTCTAGACGTCCGTAGGTGTAGAAAACGCTCTACTTTCGCGAATCCGGTTGTTCCCGCATGAGCGACACCAGCTATCTGATCCGTCTGGCCGAGGACGACGACGACTTCATCCTTGGCCTGGTGCCTCGTTTCGTGGACTTCAGCCTGCCGCCATGGCGGCGGCGCCACGAATGCATCGAAGGCATCCGCAAGGACCTCAGCCGTCATCTGGATGAGCAGCCGGCCAACAGCTTTTTGTTTGTGGCCGAAGACAGCGACGGCGTGGCGGTCGGCTTCATCCATCTGCAGAAAACGCAGGATTACTTCACCGGCCGCAGCAACTGCCACATCTCCGATCTTGCCGTGGCCGCCCAGCACGAAGGCCGCGGGGTGGGACGCGCACTGCTCGATCACGCCGAAAACTGGGCTCGCGAACATCGCTGCCAGCTAGTGACGCTGGCAGTGTTCCCCGGCAATGAACGCGCGCGCGCCGTCTACGAAAACGCAGGCTACGCCGCCGACCTGCTGCGCCTGGCCAAGCCCGTGCGTTGAGCGATGGTCGGCGCCCAGGGCGCCATGCCGGCAGTCACCGCACGACGGGAGACAGTCATGACCGACACACTGCACACCGTTCGATTCCCCGGCGAAAGCCCTGCCTATCGGGTCGCCCGTGATCGCCTGCTGAGGGCGGAAATGGAGCTGCGGCGGCAGACCGAAGCGACCGCCGCGCTGCGCCGTGCACTGCCGCTGGGCGGCACGGTTCCGGTGGACTATGCCTTCGACGACGAAGGCGACACGCCGATCGATACCGATATCGAACGCCAGACGCGCCTGTCCGATCTGTTTGCCGATGGCAAGGACACGCTGGCGATCTACAGCTTCATGTTCGGGCCGGCGATGTCGGCGCCTTGTCCCTCGTGCTCGTCGATACTCGATGCGCTCGACGGCGAGATGCCGCATCTTCGGCAGCGCGTGAATGTGGCGGTGGTAGCGAAGTCGCCGATCCAGCGCATCCGCCATTTCGCGCGCGATCGCGGCTGGCGCCATCTGCATCTGCTGTCCTCCGCGCACAATACGTACAGCGCCGACTACCACGGCGAAAGCGCCGATGGCAGGCAGATGCCCGCGCTCAATATTTTTCTCAGGCGCGATGGCCAGGTGCATCACACCTGGTGCAGCGAGTTGATGTTCGTGACGCCAGAGCCGGGGCAGGATCCGCGTCACGTCGATGCGATCTGGCCGCTATGGAACCTGCTCGACTGCCTGCCCGAAGGACGCGGCGCCGACTGGCGGCCCAGCCTTACCTATGGCGTCTGAAGGCGATACTCACGGCGGAGGCAAGCTCATCTGCGCGAACATCGACGCCGTGTCACGCACGCCCCAGCGGCGTTCGATGTGGCCTTCCTTCACCACGAACCATTCCATCGCCAGCACTTCGTAATCCTTGCCGGTGACCGGGCCACCGCGGAACGATTGCACCGAACGACCGCGCTCGGTGTAGCGCACCACGACAGTGTCGCCTTCGGCCACCACCGCATCCACTTCGAGGCTCATCTGGAAGCAGCGCATCAGTTGCTCCCACACCGGGCGCGCCATCTCCAGGCCTCCCCAGCCCAGCGCGCCATGGATCAAGGCATCGGGCGCGAACAACGCGCACACGCCATCGAGGTCGCCGCGGTTGAACGCGTCGACGTACGACATCACCACGCGCTTGTTCTGCTCGGACATGCCCGCCCCGTTCTGGGGATCGCGTCGGCGGCGCCACGCAGCCCCGTTCGGCCCAAGCATATCGCCCGGCCCTGCTTGAATGGCGTGAGGATGCCGGACCTTGCCGGGATAAAGCACAGTTCAGCCGCAACGCCTTGCACGCCGCGGACAAGGTCGCGGCGCCCGCAGGCGCCGCGACGCGAGTTGCATCAGTTCTTCAGCGCGGAGGAAGCAGCCAGTTCGGCCTGCTCGCGCTCGCTGAGGCGCTGGGACACGCGGTCGATATTGCCCAGCGACACCAGGTGCGCATAGATCCAACCGAACACGCCTTCACGCAGGAACTCGAGCGCGGTCTGCTCGTCGAGCTGGCGCAGCTTCTCTTCATTGACCACGAACAAGCCGTTGAGGTTGATGGACTTGCCATCCTTCTCCAGACGGATGTTGCGCGGCTCGAGCAGCTTGTGCTTGCGCAGCTGCTCCATAAACCACTGCGTGCGCGATACGTGCTGCTGGAACTCGCCGAGGAAACGCACGGCGTTGTTCAGCACTTCGCTCTCGCTGCCGTCGTCCTTGAACAGGACTTCGCCCTCGGTGGTGTTGAAGCCTTCGTAGGCTTCGTCGAGGAACACGGTGAAGTCGTCGCCTTCGGCGCCCACCGGCTTTTCGGCCAGCACGAACGGATAGCGGCGGATGAAGGCCGGGATATAGGTGTTGGGCACCCAGTGCCCCTGTTCGTTGATGAACAGGTTCTCGTTCTCGCGCAGGCCCAGCAGGGCCATCGGGCCGGCGTCTTCGACGGTCACGCCGCCAAACAGGATCGGCAGGTCGCGCGCGGCTGCGGGAAATTCCACGCCGGTCAGCGGCACCGAGTGCACCGAGCCGGCGAACTTGAGGTTGGGGATCGGCTTGATGCGCAGATCCTTGTGTTCAGTGCGGTTGAGCGGAACAGGACGCTCGTAGAAAAGAACTTCAGCCACGTTAATACCTCTCCCCAGCCGTGCCGGGGTCGCCACCCAGGCTCCCCCTCCCAAACCCGGCCTCGGGTCTACAAATGAACGGACACTATATCAGCGCTTCCGCCGACACGAGAACACCCGTCGGGCATGCCTTCCCCTGCCCTGACAACCATTTGCGTGTGTTCTGTCATGGATTTGGTCTATCCTCGGCCACATACGAGCATCTTTGCGGCACCCGAACGTTCATTCCCCTGGGTTGAAGGACGGTTTTGCATGCTGATGGAAGTACCTGGCCGCGTTGTCGATCTTCATTCGACCCGCGTGCTGTCATTGGACGCCGCCGGCAGAATTCTCGACTGGATCAGCTGGCAGGAGGCCGTTTGCCTCTATGTTCGCGACGCCGTGGCCTGGACGCTGGGCGACCCTTGCCTGACGGTGCATGGCGGCCATAACCGCCTCAGCGGGCTGCAGAGCACGCTGTCCCTGCATCCCATCATTGCCAGCACCGGTCACTGCCGCGATCACGCCATCGATCCCTCGCCGGCGCTCACCAATACCGCGCTGTTCGCCCGCGACCGCTATCTGTGCATGTATTGCGGCCAGCGCTACAGCCGCGGCGAACTGACCCGCGATCATGTGCTGCCGATCTCCAAGCAAGGCAAGGACAGCTGGGAAAACGTGGTCAGCGCCTGCCTGGCGTGCAACCTGCGCAAGAGCAACCGCACACCGCAGCAGGCCAATATGCCGCTGCTGGCGGTGCCGTACCGCCCGAGTTGGGTGGAGCATCTGATCCTGTCCAACCGCAACATCCTGGCCGACCAGATGGAATTCCTGGTCAACCATCTGCCGCGCGATCGTCGCGAGCACATGGTTTAAGGCGTTTCGCTTTCGGCTTCGAACGGGTCGTCCTCGTCCTCGATGCGCTGCAGCTCATTGCGCGCCAGCTCGGCCAGCCGGCAGTAGCTGCGCCGGATGCGGTCGAGGGTTTGCTCGTCGAGCTCTTCCAGGTTGAGCAAGGCGTTGTGCGCCTGTGAGCTGCGGATCAACTCGTCCAGCTTGATCTGCACGGCGGTCGAATCGCGGTTTTGGGTGTTCTGGATCAGGAACACCATCAGAAAAGTCACGATGGTGGTGCCGGTATTGATGACCAGCTGCCAGGTGTCGCCGAAGCCGAACATCGGCCCGGTGACGGCCCAGGCCACCACCACCAGCACGGCCAGGACAAAGGTGACCGGGCGACCGGAATAATGGGCGACGGATCCGGCGAACCGCTGGAAAGCCTTGCGTGTGCTCATGGGAGGGCCCTGGCTGAATGACTGCGCCGGAGCCTCGCCCCTGCCGTGTCAGCGCCGTGTGGAGGCGCAGCCCGCAAGAATTCACCCGGCTGCCCTTGCCCCGCCTCCCCGCTGGGCCAACAATACGCCAATGAACGACCTGTCCCGCTACCCCCATCTGGCGCCCATCGAGACGCCGGCCGACCTGCGCAAAGTGTCCGACGACGAGCTGCCTCTCGTCGCCGACGAGCTGCGCCAATACCTGATTGAAGCCGTGGCGAGCTCTGGCGGCCATTTCGGCGCTGGCCTGGGCGTGGTGGAACTGACCGTCGCGCTGCACCACGTGTTCGACACGCCGAACGATCGCCTGGTGTGGGACGTCGGCCACCAGTGCTATCCGCACAAGATTCTCACTGGCCGTCGCGACCGCATCACCACGATCAAGAAGAAGGACGGCCTCGCTCCGTTCCCGCGTCGCGAGGAAAGCGAGTACGACACCTTCGGCGTGGGCCACTCGTCCACCTCCATCTCGGCAGCGCTGGGCATGGCCATCGCCGCGCAGCGCAAGGGTGATCAGCGCAAGGTCGTCGCCGTGATCGGCGATGGCGCGATGACCGCCGGCATGGCCTTCGAAGCGCTTAACCACGGCGGTGACGTGGAGCCGAACATGCTGGTCGTGTTCAACGACAACGGCATGTCGATCAGCGAGAACGTCGGAGCGCTGACCAAGATGGCGGCGCGCGCCATGAGCAGCCGTCGCTTGAATGCGCTGCGCGAGCGGGCCAAGCGCGCCATTCCGAAGCAGTCGTTCTTCGGCCGCTTCTTCAAGCGCTGGGAAGAGCACGCCAAGGGCATGTTCGTGCCCAGCACGCTGTTCGAGGAACTGGGCTTCCACTACACCGGCCCGATCGATGGCCACAACATCCCGCAGCTGCTTACTGCGCTGCGCACGGTGAAGAACCTGCCCGGCCCGCAGCTGCTGCACGTGATCACCACCAAGGGCAAGGGCTACGCGCCGGCGGAACAGGCGCAGATCGAATACCACGCCGTGGGTCCGTTCGATCCGCAGGCGGGACTGGTCAAGAAAGCCGGCCCGTCCAAGCCCTCTTACACCGACATTTTCAGCGACTGGCTGTGCGACATGGCCGCCGCCGACGAGCGCCTGCTGGGCATCACGCCCGCCATGCGCGAAGGCTCGGGCCTGGTGCGTTTTTCCAGGGAATACCCGCAGCGCTACTTCGACGTGGCGATTGCCGAGCAGCACGCGGTGACGCTGGCCGCCGGCATGGCTTGCGAAGGCGCCAAGCCGGTGGTGGCGATCTACTCCACCTTCCTGCAGCGTGCGTTCGACCAGGCCATCCACGACGTGTCGATCCAGAACCTCGACGTGACCTACGCGATCGATCGCGCCGGTGTGGTCGGCCCCGATGGCGCCACGCACTCGGGCAGCTTCGATCTGTCGTTCCTGCGTTGCCTGCCGAATATGGTGGTGATGGCGCCGGCGGACGAAAACGAATGCCGCATGATGCTCACCACGGGCTTCCAGTATCACGGCCCCGCCGCGATCCGTTACCCGCGTGGCACGGGGCCGGGTGTGCCGCTGCAGCAGGAGCTGGAAACGCTGCCGATCGGCAAGGCGGAACTGCGTCGTCGCGGCCATGGGCTGGCACTGCTCAGCTTCGGCGCGATGCTGGCGCCGGCGGCGGAGATTGCCGCCGAAATGGACGCCACGCTGGTGAACATGCGCTTCGTCAAACCGCTGGACGAGGCGATGATCCTGGAACTGGCTCGCACCCACGATGCGTTCGTGACGCTGGAAGACAACGCGATTGCCGGCGGTGCGGGCAGCGGCGTGGCCGAGTGCCTGGCCGCGCATGGCATCGTCAAGCCGATCCTGCACCTGGGCCTGCCGGACGCCTACCTGGAACACGGCAGCCGTGAAGAAGTGCTGACCATGGCTGGCCTCGACCTGCCGAGCATCCGCCGTGCGATCCGCGCCCGCTTTCCGCAGGTGGGCTCGCGCAGCCAGGTCACGGCCTGATCGGTTCGATCACCGAAGTTCGATGAAAACGCCGCGCACTGCGCGGCGTTTTCATTTGGACGTCCATCAGGCTCCGGGCCAGATCCCGCCGCTGACGCGATCGCGCTGTTCCAGATCCTGCTCGGTGAATACATCGCGGTAGCCCGCGGCGGACAACACCTCGCGCACCGCCGGCCCCTGGTTCCAGCCGTGTTCCATCAACAGCGCACCGCCGGGCTCGAGATGGTCGCGCGACTGCGCCACGATCTGGCGAATGTCGTCGAGGCCATCGGCCCCGGCAGCCAGCGCCGACGACGGTTCGAAACGCAGATCGCCTTGCGCGAGATGTGGATCGCTCGCTTCGATGTACGGCGGATTGGAGACGATCAGTTCGAAGCGCTGGTCCGCCAGCGCCGCCAGCCAGTTGCCATGTGCAAAACGAACGTTGCCTATGCCGTGCCTGGCGGCATTGCGCGTGGCCACGGCAAGCGCGTCGGCGCTCGCATCCGTCGCCACCACCGACGCCGTCGGGCACTCACGCGCAAGGGCCAGCGCAATCGCGCCGCTGCCGGTGCCCAGATCCGCCACTCGCGTGGCCGAGGTCATGCGCGCGAGGGCAAGCTCCACCAGCAATTCGGTTTCCGGCCGCGGAATCAGCGTGGCCGGCGTGACTTCCAGGTTCAGGGTCCAGAATCCACGATGGCCCGTGATGTATGCCACCGGCTCGCCATCGCGCCGGCGCTGCACCAGCGTGTCGAACGCCTTGATCTGGGTGTCGTCGAGTTCGTCGTCGGCATGGGCGATCAGCCAGCTGCGAGGCTTGCCGAGCACGTGCAACAACAACAACTCGGCCTCGAGTCGCTCGCCGAGCGCATCGGCGGCATCGGCGACGATTGCACGCACTTCAGCCACGATGACGGCTCCGGTCGAATGCAGGGAAATGACTGACGATCGACCAGGCCGACATGGCGGGCTTCCAACACGAAGGAAGCCACAGTGTAGAGCCTGTACCGCCTCAGACCGCCGTGGGCGACAGATAACGATGCACCGCCTGGATCACCACCGAGCCCTCGCCCACGCCAGACGCCACCCGCTTCACCGACCCCGAGCGCACATCGCCAACGGCGAAGATGCCGGCCTTGGTCGTTGCGTACGGTGATTCAAGGATATGGCCCTGGTCGCAACGACCGGTAAGCACGAAGCCCTTGCTGTCGAGCGCCAGGCAATCCTTGAGCCAGTCGGTGTTGGGTTCGGCGCCGATCATCACAAACACATTGCTGCAAGGGCGCGTCGTGGACTCGCCGCTCTCGCGTTGCTGCCAGGTCACGCGATGAAGACGACCCTCCCCTTCAAGCCCTACGATTTCGCAATGCGTATGCAGGGTGATCGACGAAGACTGCAGGATGCGCTGCACCAGATAATCGGACATGGTGGCGGCCAGGCCCGACGAGCGCACCAGCACGTGCACGTGCGAGGCGATGCGCGAGAGGAATACCGCGGCCTGTCCGGCGGAATTACCGCCACCGACGACGATGACTTCCTCGTTCTTGCACAGCTGCCCTTCCATCGCGGTGCAGGCGTAATGGATGCCTGCTCCCTCAAAATGCTCATAGCCCGGCACATCGAGTTTGCGATAGCGCGCGCCGGTGGCCACGATCACCGCGCGTGCCTGCACGCTCTGGCCGTCATCGAGCAACAGGCGATACGGATGCACCGAACAATCGATGCCTGCGGCCTGCCGCGAGATCGCCAGGCGGGCGCCGAACTTCTGCGCCTGCGCCTGCGCTCGACCGGCCAACGCCTGTCCCGAAATGCCGGTGGGAAAGCCCAGGTAGTTCTCGATCTTTGACGAGGTACCGGCCTGGCCGCCCGGTGCCACCCCTTCCACCACGATGGTGGAAAGACCTTCCGACGCGGCGTACACGGCGGCAGCCAAACCAGCGGGGCCCGCGCCGGCCACAGCGACGTCGTAGACGAAATCGGGATCGATGGTCTCGGTAAGCCCCAGTTCGTCGGCCAGCTCGGCGGTGCTCGGGTTCTGCAGGAAGCAACGCTCCGGGCAGATCACCACCGGCAGCTGGTCGAGCGTGAGCTGGAAGCACTCGATAAAACCGCCCGCGTCGGGGTCGGTCTCCGAATCGATCAGGCGATGCGGATAGCCGTTGCGCACCAGGAAGCGTTCGAGCCGCAAGGTATCGGCGCTATGCCCCGGCCCCACCAGGATCACGCCGCCGAAACCGGCCCGGATCAGGCCTACGCGCCGCAAAATGAAGGCACGCATGATGATCTCGCTGATGTCCGCTTCGGCGGCCACCATGCGACGGAAATCGTCCGCGTGAACGCGCAGCACGCGGCTATCCATCGCCACGCGGGCCGATGCAACCACGGCGCGGCGGTTGAACATGTTCATTTCGCCACTGAACTGGCGCGCCGCATACATGGTGAATACGCTGGACTGACCGTGCTGATCCACATCGAGGATCTCGACCAGGCCATCGAGCACGAGGAAGAAATCCACGCCGCGCTCACCGCGCTGGAACAGCATGGTGCCGGCGGCTACGTTTTCCTCGCGACCATAGGCTGCGATGCGCCGGACCATGGATGGATCCAGCCGCGGAAACATCTGCTCCTTGCGGTTCATCGGATCGGTCGGGTCGTAAACGACCTCGGGTGCTGGCGACTGCTCGGACATGCAAGACACCTCGTCGTGGGGGCGGCCCGGCAGCCAGCTGCCAGGCTCGTCCTTGGGTTATTTCAGCGCGTATGGCGGGGACCGCGCGGCGCTGCTACCTGCATCCTGCGCCGCAACCAAGTCGCTCGCAAGTCATTACGGCGACGCCTGCATGGCGGCCGTGATCGACTTGACGAGGCGTTCACGAAACCATCGATGCGCCTGGTCGCTGTCCTTGGAATCGTGCCAGTAGGCGAGGATCGGGATGGCCTTGATGCGCACCGGCAGCGGCTGCATGGCGATGGGCAGGAGCACGGCGAGGTGATCGGCGTACGCCTTGGGCACGGTCAGCAACAGGTCGCTGGCCGCCGTGATCTGGCATGCCGAAAAGTAGTGCTGCGCCACCATGCGCACTTCGCGGAACATCCCGTTCTGGCCCAGCAAGGTATCCAGCGCGCTTGCCTCGCCCAGCGGAGAGACGGTGACGTGCTGCGCGGCGAGATAGTCCGCGCGGCGCAGCGAGCGCGACGACGGATGGTCGCGACGCATCACCACCACCAGCGTCTCATCGAGCAGGCGTCGGTGGGAAATATGCTCGCCAGCGCGCAAGGGGCGATCCACCGCCAGATCCAGTGCGCCGGTGCTCAGTTCGCGCTCCACCTCATCGGCGGCCACGCGCCGGCTCACTACGCGCACACCGGGTGCCTCCCGGCCGATGCTGTCCATCAGTCTCGGCAAGGCAATCGATTCGAGGATGTCGCGAAAGCCGATCACGAACTCCATCTGCAGTCGCGCTGGGTCGAAGCTGGGCTGTGCGTGCGCGCTGGCCATCAGGCCTTTGAGGTGCCCCTGCACCGCCGGCATCATCGCGCGCACCTTGTCCGTGGGCAGCAGGCGATTGCCCTGCCGTACGAATAGCGGGTCACCCAATTGGTCACGCAGACGACGCAGGGCGTGGGTCACCGCCGGCTGGGTCAGGTGCAGCACGCGCGCTGCGGCGCTCACGCCGCCTTGCGTGTAGATCGCGTCAAGCACGCGGAACAGATTGAGGTCGATACGGCTGTCACGATCCATGCTCTGGCCCATTCTTATGGCTAATGTCTACCCATAAAGTATATTCATTTCAATTATTGGCCGCCCAAGGCGTACGCTCCCTGAGAGTTGAGGAGCACAGCCATGGATTTCGCCCCCGCCGAACGCACCCGCGAACTCACCGAACGCCTGCAAGGCTTCATGCGCGATGAGGTGCTTCCCGCTGAGCCCGTCTATATGGCGCAACTCACCGGCAGCGCCGACTATCGTCAGTGGCGCCAGCCCCCGGTGATGGAACAGCTCAAGTCGCGCGCGCGCGCCGCCGGCCTGTGGAACCTGTTTCTGCCCGACCTGGAAGACGGCCCCGGCCTGAGCAATCTGGACTACGCGCCGCTCGCCGAAATCATGGGCCACTCGTTCATCGCGCCCGAGGTGTTCAACTGCAACGCGCCCGACAGCGGCAATATGGAAGTGCTGCATCGCTACGCGTCTGCCTCGCAGCGCGAACAATGGCTGGAACCGCTGCTGCGCGGCGAGATCCGCTCCGGCTTTGCGATGACCGAACCCGATGTGGCTTCGTCCGATGCCACCAATATGCGCGCCACCGCCACCCTCGAAGGCGATGAAATCGTCTTGAACGGCCGCAAGTGGTGGACCACCGGCCTCGGCCATCCGCATTGCCGCTTCGTGATCTTCATGGGCCTGAGCGATGCGCAGGCCGAGCCGCATCGTCGCCACAGCATGGTGATCTGCCCGCTGGATACGCCGGGTGTGCACATCGAACGCATGTTGCCGGTCTTCCACGACTACCACGAGCCCAGCGGCCACGGCGAACTGCACTTCGCCCATGTGCGACTGCCGTTGAGCAACGTGATACTCGGGCCCGGTCGTGGCTTCGACATCGCACAGGGGCGCCTGGGGCCCGGTCGCGTGCATCACTGCATGCGTGCGCTCGGCGCCGCAGAGCGCGCGCTATCGCTGCTATGCCAACGCGCGCAATCGCGTGTGGCCTTCGGGCAGCCGCTGATCAAGCTTGGCGGCAATGCGGATATCGTGGCCAACCTGCGCATGGCCATTGAACAGGCGCGACTACTCACGCTGAAGACCGCATGGGTGCTGGACACGCAAGGCAGCAAGGCGGCGCTAAGCCTGATCTCGCAGATCAAGGTGGTGGTGCCTGCGGTGGCCCAACACGCGGCTGATGCCGCCATCCAGATCCACGGCGGCGCCGGCCTTACCGACGATTTCCCGCTCGCCCAGCTCTACGCCTATGCACGCGTGCTGCGACTTGCGGACGGTCCGGACGAAGTGCATCGCGCCGTGGTCGCCAAGATCGAAGCCAAGGCTCAACTCGCTGCAGGAAGCCCCGCATGACCGCCATTCCGGATCAGGCGCGCAGCGTGCGCGAGGAAGACGCCTTCGATATCGCCCGCGTCGATGCGTTTCTCAAGCAACAGATCGATGGCCTGGTTGGCAGTCCCACCGTCAGGCAATTTCCGGGTGGCGCGTCCAATCTCACTTATCTGCTGAGCTACCCCGATCGCGAACTCGTGCTGCGCCGTCCGCCGCGCGGCGCCAAGGCAAAATCCGCGCACGACATGCTGCGCGAGGCGCGCGTGATGGGCGCGCTGAAAGCCAGCTATCCCTATGTGCCGGCGATCCTCGCGCGTTGCGACGACGACAGCGTGATCGGCCAGGACTTCTACGTGATGGAGCGGCTGAGCGGAACGATACTTCGCCGCGACCTGCCCGCCGAACTCGGACTCGATCGCGACGGCGTGCATGCGCTGTGCCTGGGCTTTATCGATCGCCTGATCGAACTGCATCAGGTAGATGCCACCCAGGCCGGGCTGAAAGAGCTCGGCAAGGGCGAGGGTTATATCGCTCGCCAGCTCGCGGGTTGGAGCGAACGCTGGCGACAGGCGACCACGGAAGGTTCCGACCCGTGCGAGGACGTGATTGCCTGGCTCGATGCGCAGCAACCCGCGCATGACAACGCAAGCTGCGTGGTCCACAACGATTTCCGCTTCGACAACGTGGTGCTCGCCAGCGACAACCCGCTATCCATCATCGGCGTGCTGGATTGGGAACTGGCCACCATCGGCGATCCGTTGATGGACCTGGGCAGCTCGCTCGCCTATTGGGTGCAGGCCGACGACGACGCGGTGTTTCAATCGTTCCGCCGCCAACCCACCCACGAAGCCGGCATGCTCACGCGCCGCGAAGTGGTCGCCTACTACGGCGAGCGCACGGGCATGGATGTGTCGGGCTGGCGCTTCTACGAGGTTTTCGGCCTGTTCCGGCTGATGGTCATCATCCAGCAGATCTACCGGCGCTATGCGCTGGGGCAGACCACCAACCCGCAGTTCGCCGGCTTTGGCGATGCGGCGCGCTATATGGGCATGCGTTGTCGCCGCATCATGGCGGCGAAGGACTGACGCATGCGCGAGCTGCTGTTGATCCGGCACGGACAGGCAAGCTTTCATGCCGAGGATTACGACCAGTTGTCACCGCTGGGCGAACGCCAGTCGCTGCTGCTGGGCGAATGGATGGGCGAATGTGGCGCGATGCCGGATCGGGTGGCGATGGGTCCGCGTGCGCGTCATCGCGACACCGCGCTGCCTTGCCTGCGCGCCGCCGGTGTCAGCACGCCTCCGATCACCCTGCCCGGCCTCGACGAAGTCGATCACCTGGAATTGCTGGCGCGTCTTCGACCCGAGCTGGCCGGCGCCGGTGCCCTGCGCGCGGCGATGAAGCAGCAAGCCGATCCCTATCGCGCCTTTCAACAATTGTTCGTCGAAGCGCTCCGGCGCTGGACCAGCGGTGAGCACGATGCCGACTACAGTCGCAGCTGGCAGGACTTTCGGCGCGACGTGCTGGACGCGCTTGAGCAGCTTACCCAGTCGCCCGCCGAAACGATCTGGGCCTTCACCTCAGGTGGCCCCATCGCCGTGATCGCGGGCGCCCTGCTGCAGGCACCGGAAGCCAAGACCTTCGATCTCAGCTGGTCGCTCGTGAACACCGGGGTGACGCGCCTTCGACTAGGCTCCCGCGGCGCTCAGCTGGCGACGTACAACACATGGCCGCACCTGGAGCGCACGCGTGACGCATCGCTGGTGACCCTGCGATGAAACGACCGCCTCCACGCGCCCATAAGGCACATCGCACGACTCGGACTGGACCTCTCTCAGGAACCCTCACTCCATGACCACATCCAACACCTTCGACCTCGCCGGCAAGATCGCCATCGTCACCGGCGCCAGCCGCGGCATCGGCGCCGAGATCGCCAAGTTGCTCGCCACCCATGGCGCGCACGTCATCGTCTCCAGCCGCAAACAGGCCGACTGCCAGAGCGTGGTGGACGAGATCGTGGGCCTGGGCGGCAAGGCCGAAGCCGTGGCCTGCCATATCGGCGAGATGGAACAGATCGAGGCGCTCTATGCGCACGTCGAGAAGACGCATGGTCGACTGCATATCCTGGTCAACAACGCGGCGACGAATCCGTACTTCGGCCACATCATCGATACCGATCCCTCGGTGTTTCAGAAAACCGTCGATGTGAATATCCGTGGCTATTTCTACATGTCTACGCACGGTGCGCGCCTGATGGCGAAGAACGGCGGCGGTTCCATCATCAACGTGGCCTCGGTGAACGGCGTGGTGCCGGGCTTCCAGCAGGGCATCTACTCGATCACCAAGGCCGCGGTGATTTCCATGACCAAGGCCTTCGCCGTGGAATGCGCGGAGCAAGGCGTACGTTGCAATGCTTTGCTGCCTGGCCTGACCGATACCAAGTTCGCGTCGGTGCTGGTCAATACACCCGCCATCCTCAAGCAGGCACTCGCCCACGTGCCGATGCGCCGCGTGGCGCAGCCGTCGGAAATGGCTGGGGCCGTGCTGTATCTCGCGTCCGATGCCGCGTCCTATACGACGGGCAGCGTGCTCAATGTCGATGGCGGCTATCTCTGCGTCTGACCCAAGGAACCTTCATGAGCCAGCTACAGAATCAACGCGTCGCGGGCAAGCGCGCCTTCGTAACCGGTGCGGCCGGCGGCCTTGGTACCGCGATCTCACACATGCTGGCGCGGCATGGCGCCAAGGTCTTCGTCACCGACGTGAACGCCGCTGCCGCTGCGGCGCTCGCCGATGACATCAATCGCGACGCAGGCGCCACGGTTGCCTGGTCCAGTGCGCACGATGTCAGCGACGAAGCCGCGTGGAAGGACACGCTTGCGCAAGCTGCACAAGCCATGGGCGGCGTGTCGGTGCTGGTCAACAACGCCGGCATCGGTTCACTGGGCGGCGTGGAGAACATCGAGCTGAAGGAATGGCGCCGCGTGATGGGCATCAACCTCGAAGGCGTGATGCTCGGCTGCAAGCACGCGATGCCGTATCTGCGCGACGCGCAGCCAGGCTCGATCATCAATATCTCATCGCTGGCCGCGTTCAAGACCGATCCGAGCTTTACCGCATACAACACCTCCAAGGCCGCGGTGGCTGCACTGAGCAAATCCGTTGCGGTCGATTGCGCGCATCAGAAGATCGATGTGCGCTGCAATTCCATCCATCCCGCCTTCATCCGCACCGGCATCGTCGCGCCGATCTTCGCCAGCATGGGCGAGGCAGATGCCACGCGCCGGCTGGCGCGCGTCAACCCGATGAATCGCCTGGGTGATCCTGATGACGTTGCCTATGCGGTGCTTTATCTAGCCTCGGACGAAAGCCGCTTTGTCACCGCCGCCGAACTGATGGTCGATGGCGGCGCCCGCGCCGTCTGACCAGGAGACCACCATGAGCTTCAAGAATCGCCAGCTGCTGTTGAAGACCCGTCCCGAAGGCCTGGTCAGTCTCGATCATTTCGACCTGCACGAAACCACCACCGCCGAACTGACGGATGGCCAGGCCCTGGTGAAGGTGTTGTATCTGTCCATGGATCCCACCAACCGCGTGTGGATGAGCGACGTCCCGCAGTACATGCCGCCGGTCGCTATTGGCGAGGTGATGCGCGGCCTGGGTATCGGCCGTGTGGTGGCATCGAAATCCGCGAACTATGCGGTGGGCGATCTGGTGCAAGGCCTGGTGGGTTGGCAAGACTATGCCCTGCTCGATGAAAACAAGATGGGCTACTGGGTGAAGTTGCCACCCAAGCCGCCGGTGGCACTGCCCACCTTGCTCGGCGCCTGCGGCTTCAGCGGCATCACCGCCTATTACGGCCTGGATGAAATCGCGCCCGTGCAAGCCGGTGAAACGCTGGTGGTGTCCGCCGCTGCGGGTTCGGTGGGTTCCATCGCCGGACAGATCGGCAAACTGCGCGGCGCGCGCGTGGTCGGCATCGCCGGTGGCGCGGAGAAATGCCGCCACCTGGTGGAAGACCTCGGCTTCGATGCTGCGGTCGACTACAAAGCCGATGACTTCAAACAGAAGCTCGCGGCCGCCACCCCGGATGGCGTGCACGTCAATTTCGAAAACGTGGGCGGGCCGGTGATGCGCGCCGTGTTGTCGCGCATGGTCAACGGCGGGCGCGTGGCGCTGTGCGGACTGATCGCCAACTATGCAGGCGGTGGACGCGGGCAAGACGATTACAGCGTGATCATTGTCAAGCGTCTCACCGTGCGCGGCTTCCTGGCGTTCGATTACAAGGATCAGGCGCGCGCGGTGCGGGATCTGGTGGGCTGGGTGGTCAGCGGCAAGATCAAGGCCGGCGAAACCGTGGCGGATGGGTTGGAGAACGCGCCCATGGTGCTCAATCGGCTGTTCGATGGAAGCCATACCGGCAAATTGGTCTTGAAGGTAAGTGACGACGACTGAGGTTGCGTGGGTCGCGCACAGGGTGCGCTCCTACAATGTCGCGAGGCACCCCTGTGGGAGGGCACCCTGTGCCCGACAGCCACCTGTACGAAAACCAGGCGCCCCGGCTTCCGCCGGGGCGCTTCGCCTTTACGGACTTGCTTCCGGCACCGGCGGCGGCTCTGCCACCTTAGGTTTGCGCGCCCGCCAGTACCCGCCCTTGCTCCACGCCTCAAACCCCCAGCGCAACCAGCCGATCAAGGCATTGGCCAACCACAGCGCCCACAACAGCATGGCGATCTTGTAGACCCACAGCGACACACTCAGCACCCCGCCCTGCGGCAACACGCTGTCGGTCTGATCGGCAAACCAGTTGAGCTGCCACGCGGTGGATTCGTTGCCACTCACATGCATGTCGGGCAGACCGAGCAGACCCTTGGGCACAGCCGAGATCAGCACGACGATGGCCACCAGCGTGACGATACTCAGCGCGATCTGCGCGAGGTTGAAGCTTGCACGATAGCGCTCCGGCAGGACGTGACGCGCGCGCAGCCCCAACAGGATCAACCACACGACCACCACGGCGTACGCACCCCACGCGAATGCGGAAAAGCCCAGGCCCAAGAGCAGCCACTGATGAAAACGCAGCGGCGTGGGCGTGTAGCGGGCCAGCAGCCATGCGGCCATCAGCAGCACGATGAGCTGCGACCAGTACAGCACGGCCGGACCCATGCGCGGCCCCCAGGTCCACAGCACCCAGCGGCTTTCGGGGAGCGTGTGACGCAACTGGATATTCGCAGCCGGTGCATTCAGTTCGAAGAGCGGCGTGCGCGTACCAAACGCCACACCTTGCGGCTCACGCAGGCGCAACGTGTAGACATGCGTGCCCGGCAGCAGCGGCAGGCTGAGCTTGTCGTCGCGTATCGCCAGACTCAAAGCGATGGCATCACGCCTGGCCTCCAGCAGTTCGGCACCCTTCGGCAAGCCGATGGCGTGCTCGCCGCCGCGCGTGCTGCGCGCCGTGAGCGTGAGCAGGGTTTCCGTGCTGCGCTCGCCTGCGCGGCTTTCCACGTCCACCCGGTCGAAGGCCAGGCTGTCACCGGCGATGGCCTTGGGTTGCGTCACCGTGACATGCAGGCTCTCGCCCGGCAGCGGCTGGAAGCGCAGGCCCTGACCGTCCTGGCTGGACGGTACGCCCTTCGCGTCCAGATGCCACATGGGCGAGGACTGCAATACCCAAGTCTCCGCGCGTTCGCCCAGTCCGGGTGCCGTCAAGGAGAGCACGTCGGCGCGATCCAGACGGCTCGTCCAGCTCTTGCTGTTTTCGCTGGCATTGAAGGTGACGCCAATGCGGCCATCGTGCACACGGGCGTCGTCACCCAGGGGATGCTCGCCGGGCAGCAGCGGCAGGTCCAGACTGAAACCGCCTTCGTTGGGGGCGATGCGTTGCACCGTGTTGCGCACCGTCCACTCGCTGCCCAGCACCAGCGTGCGCGTGAGCCGGACATACGGCGGGAATGCCTGCGTCATGGCAGTGGGTGTGCTGCCGTCTTCCATGACGCGCACTCGATTGAACGTGAGGCTATCGCCGAGCAGGCGACCATCGGCCACACCATCGGGTTTCCAGCCATTGCCGTTGAACACGATGTGCTGCGGGCGCAGCGGGAAATGCAGCGTTGCGACGTCGGCCGATGATGCGCTGTACCGCAGCGATACGTGATGCACGCCACGCTCCAGCCTGACCAGCACGCCATCGTCGTCGCGCGTCAACGCAGCGTCCCGGTTATCGACCGCCACGGTCTGCAACATCAATACAGGACCGCCCAAAGGCAACGGCACGGCAACGTCGGTACCGGCGTGCATTTCCATATCGACGATCAGCTGATCGCCATTCGCCAGGAACGTGGCCTGCGCCACAGCCGCGCAATCAGGCGCGCACTTGGGTGCCTCGGTGAGACGGTTGCGCAACTGCACAAGCATGCCGTCGTTCGGCGTGGCCTGCGCATGGGCGCCGTGCGGCACCAAGGCGAGCACCAGCAACGCCGTCGCGCTACCGCGTATGCGCACACCGCGCCACTGTCCCTGCAGCGTTGGCCACAGGCGCGAGGCCAGTCTGGCCAGCAGCATGAGCAGCAAGGCCAGCATCGCCACGCGCAACAGGCGAACCAGCCATGCGGGTGCAATGACCAGATGCGTGGTTTGATCGACCGTGACCGGACCTGACCAGGCGAGGCGATAGTCGTTGCCGACATCCCAATCGGGCGTGCCGCGACCGGCCTGGATGATGCTGCGGGCGTCCGACTCCTGCCCGACATTGATCAGCGAGCCGGTGACGGTGACCGACTCCAGTGAGCGCTGAGGCTTTACCTTCTGCAGGATCATTGGCGGCGGCTGACCGCCAACGATGCCCGCGGACGGCGCGATCATCGCAGGCGCGGCTTCTTCGGACCCCGATGCATCCGCTGGCGGTGGCGGTGGCGGTGGCGGTGGCGGTGGAGGCGCGGGCTGAGCGATGTAGCCCGCCTGTTCCACCATGTCGACCCGTGCCTGGAGCCTACGACTCACTTCCGACTGGACGCCGCTTTGAATACGCCCTTCTTCCAGCTGCGGATGCAGCGCGTATTCCATTTGCGCGGCCGCGAATGGCAGCGTCCACAGCACAGCGATCACCAACAGCGCCATCGCGCCGACGCGTGACGCCCACCTCAACCTGCCTTCGGGTAACGCACGCACCAGCAGCGCCAGTGCAAATGCCAGTGCCAGCGTCCAGCGGGGCGCGCCGGCCTCGTGTTGTGCGAGCGCGAGAAAACCCAGCGCAACGAGCGCCCACGGCCAGCCCAGCAAGCGTCCGGCGAGCAGCGCAATCAGCGCCACCACGAACAGGTCGAGCAGACTCCATTGCGCCACCCAGGAGTCGGGCGAATGATCGGCGCCCGACGCACCGATCAGGCGATAACCATAAGGGAGGTGCAAGGTGGTCTCGATGTTCTCCAACGGCAGCAACCAACCGCCTGCTGGCGCGCTACCACGTTCGGGCAGTCGCAGCCCTGCCGTTAGGTTGAGCCGCGCGTCGCGCAGTTCGACACCGCTGCGACCGTTGCCGCCGTCGGTCACCAGCAGCGGACGCTCCGGCTGCGATGCGTTTTGCAATTGCCACGGCGCAGCGACATCCAGTCGCTGACTGCGGCGCAATGAGCCAGTCAGACGATCGGCGGCAGTAAAACCCTTGCCATCGAAGTCAAGCCACAACTGGCGATGCAGCGTGATCTGATCGCCCTGCCCGCCCTCACCACCGCGCATGCCTTGTTCGATGCTGAGGCCGTGGTTCGCATCGAGGGCGAATGCCGGCAGATCCACCCACAGGTCCGGCACATCGGCCTGGCCAGCGTCGGTAGGCTGTCCTTCGACGCGTGTGGTGCGAAACGAGAGGTGGTCTTCGTAACTCCAGATTTCCTGGGCGGGCCAAGGGGCGCCAGGCAGGTTCAGACTGATCTGTTTTGGGACTTCGGTACTGCGCGCGCCCAAGGTGATTGCCCACTGGCCAGGACGCAGCTGCACGCGAAGGCGTCCGTCACTTTCCAGTCGTGCCGGCAAGCCGCCTTCGATAAACGTGGCGACAAACCCTTTGGGCAAGACCGGTCCGAGCAGTTGTTCGCGCGAACTGCCGGTGACGTTGAGTTGCAGCTCGGTCTGCAGATCGGCCGGCATGCCATCTTGCAGTCGCCGGAACACGCGCATGGACAAGGCATCTGCCACGCGTTGGGCCTCAGCGGCCTCGCCCAGCGTCAACTGCGCGCCGTTGCGTTCGACACGCGTCACGGGAGTGCCGTCCAGTGTCAGCGTGACGAGACCGATGGAAACAGGCACCTCTAGGCGCGCTGGTCGGTTTTCCCAGGGCAGCGTGCCGTGTAGCGCGTAGTCGCCCGGCTCGAGCAGCAAGGCCGGCTTTTCGTCGTGGTCCAGCACGACCATCGGCTTGCCGTTGACACCCACCTGCTGTGGCCAGTTGCGCTCGTCACCGGGCAGCGCCACCCAACTGCGCCCATCCACATGGACGTCCAGACTGAAGCGGGCTCCAGCCTTGCCGGCGTCAAGGGTAAGCCGCCCGGGCCACGCACACTGTCGGTCTGCCGTGGTACCG
The DNA here is from genome assembly GCF_052114725.1 of Dyella sp. 2YAF14. Taxonomy (NCBI): domain Bacteria; kingdom Pseudomonadati; phylum Pseudomonadota; class Gammaproteobacteria; order Lysobacterales; family Rhodanobacteraceae; genus Dyella; species Dyella sp. 2YAF14. The sequence continues at coordinate 236,849 of NZ_JBFRFH010000005.1, forward strand.
CTTGCAGTGCTCAGCACCGGGCACGCATGCTCCGGCACTTCATGCAACACCCAATCCTGCCAATCCTTCAACGGTGGTGGTACGTCCTGCGCCATGGCTGGCGCGATCAACAACACAAGCGGGCACAGCCATTCCCACGGACGACGCATGTCTCTCTCCCTGACTACCCGGGTGGGCCGGCTCAGTGTAGGTGCCGGCAGAAGGTGGCGGAAAGCACCCTCGCCAGGTCTAACGGGCCAGTCGGGGAAAAGGGTTCGAGGCCGCGCACAAAAAAACCGGGCGGCTTGCGGCCGCCCGATTGGGTAACACTCGCTTGCCCCTGAAGCTCAGCGCAGGATCGCGGCGGCGTCCTGCTTGCGCACCAGCGCGTTGCACAGCAAGGTGGATTCGCTGGCCTGGGCCAGGCCGCGATCGGCGCCGCTCACGTCCTTCGCGCGATCCTTGAAGAACGCCTGCAAGCGATCGGCTTCGTCCTGCGAGCAACCGCCGCCACCGACGAGATCAGGCAGGCGACCGCCCGAGAAGCTGCCGGTGCGGTCGACGATCTTGTCGTAGTTGGTGGTGGTCCACTGCCACGACGCATCGCGTTCGGTGCGGGTGTCGCGGCTGCCGTGCAGCAGCATCGACATCTCGCCGACCTTCACCTTCTTGTCGAGGGCAAAGTTGCGCACTTGCAAGGTCAGCGACGGATCGTTCGCTTCGGCCAGGCCATCGAGCATGGCATTGCGCAGGGCCGGATCGCTGGTCTGTGGCACTTCGGCGATCAGTGCGTCCACCGCCGGCTTGCCGCGTTCCTGCACGGCGACGCCCAGTGACGTGCCCAGCAGATCCGCGTCGGCGGCCGCAAGATCCAGGCGACCATCGGCCTTGCGCTTGAGCGCGGCATCACCCTGCTTGAGCAGTTCGGCGCGCACTTCCGGCAGCTTGACCGTCAAGGCGAGTTCGTCGGCCAGCGTGCTGCGCAACAGCGAGTCGCTATCGGCTTCGTTGGCCTTGCGCTGGTAGCTCAGCTGCTGCATGCGCGGCAGATAGGCGGCCTTGGCCCAGGCGGCGAGTTTGGCGCGCTCGGCATCGGTCTGCGCCAGGTTGCGGTAGATCCAGTTGAAGGTGGTCAGCGGTGCGGTGGCCACTTCGCGGGTCTTGGACGAGGTCAGCGGCTTGAGCGCGGCGAGCACGTCGCCCGCATCGATGTCACCGTGCTTGAAGCTGGCATAGACCGCATCCGCATAAGCTAGCTGCTCGGCATCGTCGAGCTTGCCGATCTGCTTGCCCAGGTTGCCGAGGTCGCCCTTGGTCATCGCGAAACGGTAGTAGCCGCTGCCGTTGGCATTGGGCAGCACCCACGTACCCTTGCTGGCGCCCTCGAGCACCATCGAGCCGGTGGCCTGGTCGAGCAGTTCGCAGCTCACCTTGCTGCCGCTGGCGGTGCCGTAGCGCACGCACATCGGCACGCCCCAGACCTGCTTGTCGTCACCCTTGCTGCCGGTGGGCAGGTAACGGCTCTGGCTGAGCTTGAGCACGGTCTTGCCGCCTTCCTGGGTCAGCTCGGTCTGCACATACGGCACGCCCGGCTGGTTGAGGAAGCTCTTGAACGCCTGCTTGAAGTTGTCGCCCTTGTCGGCCGCCTTGGCGATGGCGTTGATCAGATCGTCGGCCGTGGCGTTGCCGAACTTGTGCTCCTGGACATAGGCGCGCATGCCCTGCTGGAACGTCGCCTCGCCGACGTAGCCTTCGAACATGCCCAGCACCGCCGCACCCTTCTGATAGGTGATGCTGTCGAAGGCGGTTTCGATGTCGCCATTGCCGGTGATCGGCTGGCGGATCTTGCGCGTGGTGACCAGGCTGTCGCCGTTCATCGCACCCTGCGCGCCGCGCACGCGGTCGAGATCGGCGCGGTATTCCGGATGCACCTTCTGCGTCACCTTCTGCTGCATCCAGGTGGCGAAGGCTTCGTTGAGCCACAGGTCGTCCCACCAGGCGAGCGTGACGGTATCGCCCGTCCACTGGTGGGCCAGCTCATGCGCAGTGACATTGAACGAGCCGCGCACGTAGTTGGCCGGGGAATCCGGATCGATCAGCAGCAGCCAGTCGCGGAAGGTGACCAGGCCCGCGTTTTCCATCGCGCCCGCGGAGAAATCCGGCGCGGCCAGCAGGTCGAGCTTGTCCCACGGATAGCCGAAGCCGTAGTAGTCCTCCAGCGTGTGGATGATCGTCGGCGTTTCGCCGAGCACATGCTGCAGGCGATGGCCTTCGCCCTTGGCCGCCACGCCGCGAAGTTCCAACGCAGCAGTGCGGTACTGGTTGGACGAAATATCCGGCCCCTTCACCACATCCCACGGACCCACGCCGAAGGCGACCAGATAGGTCGGCAGCGGCTTGGTGGTGGAGAAGGTCAGCCGCTTCCAGCCGTCGCCGGCCTTTTCTTCCTTCACCTGCTTGGTGTTGGCCACGCCCACTTCGTCGTTGGGAATGGTCAGGCGGACATCGAACGGCGTCTTGAAACCGGGCTCGTCGAAGCCGGGGAAAGCGAAGCGTGCGCTGATCGGCTCCATCTGCGTCATCGCGTACGGCTGGCCTTCGTGGCTGACCTTGTACAGGCCCTGCAGCTGCTGGTTGAGCGGCGCGGTGTAGTTGAACGCCAGCGTCAGCTCCTGCGGCTTGAGCGTGCCGCCGAAATCGATGCGCACCACGCCTTCCTTCGGCGCCGCTTCCACGTATTTCGCCGCGTGCGCCTTGCCCGCCGCATCGGTCACGGTGACCTTGCTGACCTTCAGCTCACGGCCGTGCAGCCACAGGTGATCGGAGGCCTGGCTCAGCTTCACCTTGATCACGGTGGTGCCGGAGAAATCCTGCTGGCGCGGGTCGACCTTGAAGTCGAGCTGGTAGGACTCCGGCTGGGCCCAGCCCGGCAGGCGGCCGTGCGGCTGGTCGTCGGCCGCAGTTGCGGCGAGGGCGGCGCCGCAGCAAGCGGCGAGGGCGGTAAGAACGAGTGGACGGACAAAACGGCGCATGCGCAAAAGCTCCCCTTGGGTAAAGCAAACGCCGACCCTAGGCGCTGCCGTGACTTTGGACCCAGTGCCAAAAGGCATGAGCGGGCCGTCTTCAGCCAAGTCCTACCACGGGCAGGCGCAGACCTCGGCGCTTGGCGCCCGGCGAGACTGATGGCGCCCCAGGCATTGCCTATGACGATCATCAACCCCACAATCATAGGCGACACCTATCACAAGAACATCGGCTCCGCCCATGAACCTGCGCGACCTCAGCTACCTCGTTGCTCTCGCCGAACACCGCCATTTCGGTCGTGCGGCGGAAGCCAGCTTCGTCAGCCAGCCCACCCTGTCCACCCAGATCAAGAAGCTGGAGGACGAACTGGGCGTGGCGCTGGTCGAGCGCACCCCGCGCAAGGTGTTGCTGACCGAAACCGGTCGCGAGATCGCCCGCCGCGCGCGCGGCGTGCTGTCGGAGATCGACGAGATCAAGGCGATTGCGCAACGCACGCGCGATCCGGAATCGGGCACGCTGCGACTGGGCATCTTCCCCACGCTGGGACCGTACCTGCTGCCGCACCTGGTGCCCCTGGTGCGAAAGAATTTTCCGCGTCTGGAGCTGCTGCTGGTTGAAGAAAAAACCGAGCAGGTGATCCGCATGCTGCGCGAGGGCTCGCTCGATGTGGGCATCCTCGCGCTGCCGCTGCACGAAGACAGCTTGCACACGCAGTTCCTGTTCGAGGAGCCCTTTGTGCTCGCCGTGCCGGAAGACCATCCGCTGGGGCTCAAGCACAAACGCCTGAAGCTCGACGACCTGGCCGACGAAAGCCTGCTGCTGCTCGAAGACGGTCATTGCATGCGCGATCAGGCGCTTGAGGTATGCCAGCTCGCGGGTGCGGGCGAACGCTCCGGTTTTCGCGCCACCAGTCTGGAGACTCTGCGCCAGATGGTCGCCGCGAATGTGGGCATCACCCTGCTCCCCACGCTCGCCATCAAGCCGCCGGTGGCGCGCACCGACAACGTACGTCTGCTGGAATTCGCCGGTCGTGCGCCGAGTCGCCGCATTGCGCTGGTATGGCGCAAGAGTTCGTCGCTGGGGACTTTCCTCAAGCGCTTCGCCGAAGTGATCGGCGATCTGCCGGAAGGTCTGCTCGAGCCGGGCATTGTCGAGGGCAAGCCCGCGGTAAAGTCGGGGCGCTGACGCAGCATGCAACGCTTCATCCTGGTCGGCCTGTTGCTGATTGCACTGCTCGGCGGCGTCAACTGGTGGCGCCATCGCGCCATCACGCACGCCCCCGGCATGCTGGCGACCGACGTGCCCGCGCAGATCGACCTCGGCGACAGCAACACCTTGCAACGCGGTGACTTCAGATTGCAGACACGTGCACGCTTCGAGCTCATCGCACGGGTACTGTCACGCGAAGACTACCGGTTCGATGCCGGCGCAGCACTGGCGCCGACGGATCTCGCGCTGGGCTGGGGGCGCATGTCCGACAGCGACGTGTTGTCGCAAATCCAGGTCAGCCAGGGCAATCGTTTTTACCACTGGCACGTCGATCATTTTCCGATACCGCGTCGTGAGATCGAGCAATCCAGCGCCAATATGCACATGATTCCCGCCGACGACACCGCTCGTCGCGAACTGGACCATGTGCGTGCGGGAGAAGTGATCCACCTGCAAGGCTTTCTGGTCGATGCGAGTCGTGCCGATGGCTGGCGCTGGCGCACGTCGATGACGCGCGACGATACGGGTGATGGGGCGTGTGAGCTGGTTTATGTGGAGAGCATCGAACCCGTGTCGCCATGAGGCAAGCGGGTGTCGCGCACAGGGTGCGCTCCCACAAGGGTGCTGCAAATTGTGGGAGCGCACCCTGTGCGCGACACCCGTTCACCTCAATACCGCAACAACGCCTCCAACGGCGCACTCCCATCCTGCCACCGCTCGCGCCCCTGCAAGCTGGCAAGCTCGATCACCACGCTGGCGCCCACCAGCTGCGCGCCCAGCTTCAACACCAGCGCACGCGCCGCGGCCAGGGTGCCACCTGTCGCCAGCACATCATCGACCAGCAACACGCGTTCACCGGGACGCAAGGCATCGTTGCGCGCCTCCAGCCGATCCACGCCATATTCGAGCTGGTAATCCACCGACACCACCGGCGGCGGCAGCTTGTTGGGCTTGCGCAGCGGCACAAAGCCCGCGTGCAGTTTCTGCGCCAGCGCCGCGCCGAAGATGAAGCCACGCGATTCGATGCCGCATACCGCCTGTACCGCACTGCCCTGCCAGGGTTCGGCCAGCGCATCGATGCAGCGGGCGAAGCCGCCGGCATCGGCCAGCAGCGGAGTGATGTCGCGGAACATCACGCCGGGCTTGGGAAAGTCCGGTACGGCGCGAATCAATGACGCGATCTGTTGCAGCGTGACATCCATGGGGTGTGACTCCTTAGCAGCCGGGCGGCAACCCGGCAGGGTACCGTGCCACGCGAAACGGGCCGGGGCGACATGACAAACGGAATACCGGCGGCGCCGGCAGGGGAACGCGCCGTTCAGCAGAAGGCGGGCTGCGGCGCGTCGGGGTCTTCGTCGGGGTCGTTCAGGGCCAGCCGGGCCTCCTGCAGATCCCGTTCGACCTCGCGCACCACTTGTTCGGCGGCGGCCAGGCTGGTTTCGGGAACCAGCACGGCTACGTAGTCCAGGGCAGGTAGTTGTCCCACGGCCCCGGTGAGGTATTCGCCGGAGACGAACGCCGGGATCTCGGCGCGCTCCAGCGCGTCCTTCACCAGGTGGGCGTCGATCAGGCTTTCGGCTCGGTACGCGATACGCATGCCAGCCACGCTACCCCTGCGGCGATATTCCGGCAAGCGCCGCCTGCTTGAGCGTTGCCGGTGCGAAGGCCGCGGTTCACCGAGGATCGACGCCTCTTCCCTGCCCCGGCCAGCCGCTGAAAAACCGCCGAAACACCCCCACGTACCGGACGAGGTAAACTTCACCGTTTCCGCCACCGCGACCGAGCTTCGATTCCCGATGTCCACCGAAAACGCCGCCGTTGAACCCACTGCCTCCGCCGCTGCAGCCCCGCAGGCCGAGGGTCAACGCGCCGATCTACAAAGGGATTTCATTCGCCAGATCATCCGCGAGGACCTGGCCACCGGTAAGCATCACGCCATCCGCACGCGCTTCCCGCCCGAGCCCAATGGCTACCTGCACATCGGCCATGCCAAGGCGATCTGCCTGAATTTCGGCATCGCCAAGGAATTTGCCGGCTGGTGCAACCTGCGCCTGGATGACACCAACCCCGGCAAGGAAGACCCGGAGTTCGTCGAAGGCATCAAGGACGACGTGCGCTGGCTGGGCTACGAGTGGCACGACCTGCGCCACGCCTCGGACTACTTCGAGGTGTTCTACGACTCGGCCATCAAGCTGATCAAGGACGGCGTGGCCTATGTGGACGACCTGAGCCCGGAAGATATGCGCGCCTATCGCGGCACGCTCACCGAGCCGGGCCGCAACTCGCCGTTCCGCGAGCGCAGCGTGGAAGAAAACCTCGACCTGTTCCAGCGCATGCGCGCCGGTGAATTCGCCGACGGCGCCAAGACGCTGCGCGCGAAGATCGACATGACGTCCGGCAACATGAACATGCGCGACCCGGCGATCTACCGCATCCGCAAGGTCACGCACCAGAACACCGGCGACGCGTGGCCGATCTACCCGATGTACGACTATGCGCATTGTCTGTCCGATGCGCTGGAAGGCATCACGCATTCGCTGTGCACGCTGGAATTCGAAGACCACCGCCCGCTGTATGACTGGTTCGTCGACAAGGTGGACCTGGTCAACCATCCGGAGCTGTGGCAGCACCTGCGCGAAGGCGGTTTCCGCACCGAGCCGGCCAAGCCGCGACAGATCGAATTCTCGCGCCTCAACCTGTCCTACTCCATCACCAGCAAGCGCAAGCTCGCCCAGCTGGTGAACGAGAACCTGGTCGATGGCTGGGACGATCCGCGCATGAACACGCTGCGCGGCCTGCGTCGCCGCGGCTTCACGCCGGGCGGCCTGCGCCTGTTGATCGAACGCCTGGGCGTGAGCAAGCAGAACAGCATCATCGATTACTCGATCCTGGAAAACTGCATCCGCGAAGATCTCGACGCGACCGCAGCCCGCCGCATGGCCGTGCTCGACCCGCTCAAGCTGGTGATCACCAATCTGCCGGAAGGCCACGAAGAACAGCTCACCTTCTCCAACCATCCCAAGGACGAGAGCTTCGGCACGCGCCACGTGCCGTTCTCGCGCGAGCTGTGGATCGAGCGCGACGACTTTGCCGAAGTGCCGCCGAAGGGTTTCCATCGCCTCAAGCCCGAGGGCGAAGTGCGCCTGCGTGGCGTGGGCATCGTCAAATGCGACGAGCTGGTGAAGGATGCGAACGGCAACATCACCGAGCTGCGCTGCTCGCTCGACCTGGAGTCGCGCCAGGGCATGCCAGGCGCCGACCGCAAGGTGAAGGGCACCATCCACTGGGTGAGCGCCAGGCACGGCGTCGCCACCGAAGTGCGCGTGTACGACCGCTTGTTCAACGTGGCCGATCCGGACGATGAAACCGACGGCAAGACCTGGATCGAACATATCAACCCGGAAGCCAAGCGCGTGGTCACGGCATGGCTGGAACCGGCGGCGGCCAAAGTCGATCCAGAGCAGCGTTTCCAGTTCGAGCGCCTCGGATACTTCGTGGCTGACCGCGTCGATCACACCTCGGATAAACCTGTTTTCAACCGTACCGTCACCCTGCGTGATGCGTGGGCTAAACAGGCTGGTTGATATCCGCGTCACAAGGAACGTTGCATGCTGCGTCAACAGATACACCTGACCCTGCCGCCGTGGATCGACGAAGTGGTCGATACGCATAAGCGCTACATCACCGACGAGGAACGCGTGGCTCTTGCCATCGAACTCTCTCGTTTGAACATCGAGCGCAGCCATGGCGGCCCGTTCGGTGCCGCGGTGTTCGATGGCCAGGGACGCGTGGTCTCGGTGGGCGTCAATCGCGTGGTGCCGCAGACGTGTTCGGTAGCGCACGCCGAAATGATGGCGTACATGAGCGCACAGCAGCGACTTGCCGCGTTCCGGCTCAACGCCGACGGCGGTCGCTACGCGCTCGCCACAAGCGCGCAACCGTGCTGCCAGTGTTATGGCGCCACCGTGTGGGCCGGCGTGGATGAGCTGCTGATCGGGGCGCGTGCGCAAGACGTCGAAGAACTTACCGAGTTCGACGAAGGCCCGCTGCCGGCCGACTGGATCGGTGAGCTCGAAAAGCGTGGCATTGCCGTGCGCCGCGACATTCTTCGCGACGAGGCGCGCAGCGTGCTGGCGACCTACGGTCAGAGTGGACAGCACTATTGAGCCGCCTGCGCGCCGCTCTTCCGCTGATCCTGCTGGTGTTAGCCGGCATCGCCTTGTTCAGCTCCGGCCTGATGGACCGGCTGCATCCGGAGCAGCTGGTCCAGCACCAGGACCAGCTGCGCCAGGAGATCGGGACGGCGCCGTGGCTTAGCCGCTTCACCTTTATCGGCCTGCTTACCCTGGCCATGTCCACCGGCATTCCGGGCACGGTCATCATCATCATCGCCGGCGGCTTCGCCTTTGGCGCGGTGGAAGGCAGCATCTACTCGTCCATCGGGCTCACCCTGGGCACCTTGATCCTGTTCCTGGCCAGCCGCTATGCCTTTGGTGCAGGGAGCAAGCATCCGCCCGCCCTGGTGGACAAGCTGCACCATGGTTTCGAGCGGCATCCCGTGGCCTACACCATGTTCTTGCGCTTTGTGCCGATCGCGCCGTTTGGCCTGATCACGGTGGCGCTGGCCTGGCTGCGCTGTCCGTTATGGCTGTTCATGGGCGCCAGCTGGCTGGGCGGTACGGTCTCGCTGATCTTCGAGACGTCCATTGGTGCCGGCCTTGGCGCGGCTCTGGCGCAGAGCAACGGCCATTTCGGCCCGGAGCTGCTGATGCAGCGCGGCGTGTGGATGCCGCTGAGCGCGATTGCGGTGCTGGCCCTGGTTCCGCTGCTGGTGGAACGCTTTACCAGCCGACGCCACAAGACCGCCCTGCCGAGCAGGGCGGGCCATCCTCCAGAGTAAGACCGACAAGCGCCATAGCCCGTTCGTAGGCCCCCAGTCGGCCTGCTGCCTGACGCGGAAAATCGCGCTAGGCTGGCTCAGCCTGACGCATGCAGCGTGCAAGGGGACGTGATGGGTGCAGGGGTCAACTCGCGAACAGTGCAATGGTGGCGTCGCACGTCGCTGATGCAGCGGCTTGCCCTGGTGACACTCATCCCGACTTTGGTCACCGCCACCTTGCTGGTGGCCATGCTGGCGCCGCAGCAAGTGATGACCTTGCGCGGCATGGCGCAGAACACCGCCGATGCGATCGCGACGCAGGCTGCCTCGGTCACCGCCGCACCCTTGCGCGATATGCAGCGGCGCGAACTGGTGCGCATCGCCGAATCCATCAGCGACCTGCCGCATGTCGCCCGCGTGCAGATACGCGCTGCCGACGGCGAGATCCTGGCCGACAGCCTCGGCCGCAGCGGCGCCGATAACAACGAAGGCTTGACTGTGGTGCGCGACGTGATCGACAGCGAGCGCCCGGGGCAACCCGTGCTCGGCTCGGTCGTTGTCGACGTGAGCCTGCGCGATGCGATTGCGATGCAGCAGGCCAGTCTTCGCCACGCGCTGGTGGCGCTGGTGATCAGTCTCTTCGTGGCCGCCATCATTGCGTGGCAGGCCGCGCGCTGGATCAGCGCGCCGCTGCGCCGCCTGGTCGATGCCGTGCATCAACTGGGTCGTGGCGACCGGCATGTGGAAGTGGAAGTCACCGACCAGACCGAAATCGGCGAACTGCAGCGCGGCTTCAACAGCGCCGCCATGGCGTTGTTCGACGTGCAGCGCGGCATGGAACGCGAGATCGAACACGCCACGGTGGAACTGGCGCGCAAGAACGCCGCACTCGAAGCGGCCAGCGTGGCGAAGGCGCGCTTCCTCGCGGCGGCATCGCACGATTTGCGCCAGCCGCTATACGCGCTGACCCTGTTTTCATCGTCGCTTGCCGAAGACGAACGCGACCCGGTGCGCCTGGACCGCATCGCGCATATCCAGGAATGCGTGGAAGCACTCGATCATCTGTTCAGCGAATTGCTCGACCTGTCTCGCCTGGAAACCGGCGCCATGCAGATCGAGATTGCCGAGTTCCCGCTCGACCAGGTGTTCCAGGAAGTCAGCCGCAATTTCCGCATGATCGCCGAGCAGCATGGCCTGCGGCTGATCATGCGCACCACCGATCTGTGGGTGCGCAGTGACCGCACCATGCTTTCGCGCATCCTCAACAACCTGGTGAGCAACGCACTTCGCTACACCAGCCGCGGCGGTGTGCTGGTGGTGGCGCGCCAGCGTGCCGACGGCACAGCGCGCGTGGACGTGTGGGATACCGGCAGCGGCATCGCACCTGAGCATCAGGTGCGCGTGTTCGACGAGTTCTACCGGGTCGAATGCCACAGCAACGAACACGATGTGGGTCGCCGGCGCGGCCTCGGCCTGGGACTTGCCACCGTGCAACGCCTGGCCGAATTACTCGACACGCAGGTGGAACTCAAATCCAAGCCCGGGCGTGGCAGCGTCTTCAGCTTCCACCTGCCCGAAGTGCCCGCGCAGCACATCGCCGCGAGCGTCGAAGAGGCCTCGCCCGATGTATCGGGCATGCGCGTGCTGGTGATCGACGACGAGCCCGCCATCCTCTCGGGCATCCGCTACCTGTTGTCCAGCTGGGGTTGCGAAGTGGCGGTGGCCGAGGATCGCGTGCAGGCGTTGCAGGCGGCGGAAGATTGGAACGTGCCGCCGGATATCGTGATTTCCGACCTGCGCCTGCGCGACGGCGAAAGCGGCCTGGACGTGTTGGCCGCGCTGGATGCGCATTACCAGATCGACGGCAATCCGCCGTTCGCGCGCCTGCTTATCACCGGCGAAACGCGCAGTGATCGTCTGCGCGAAATCATGGCCGCGCGCATTCCCGTGCTCTACAAGCCGGTGTCGCCGGAACAACTGCGCGAAGCACTGATGGTCGCGTGGAGCGCTTCGCGCGCCACCACCGCCTGAAGCGCTCAGCCTTTGGGAGCGACGCGGCGCGCCAGGACGCGGTCGGCAGGCAGGAAGCGATTGAACAAGTCGTCGACGAAATCGCCGTTGGGCGCATCGCTGCGCGAGCCGCCCGTCACGTACAGACCTTGCCAGTGCAGACGGCGCTCGCCATGGACTTCGTTCGCCTGAAGCCGTTCGAGGAAACTGCGCAATCCACGCTGCACGCCATATAGGGACTGCAGGAAGGCAAAGGCCTCGCGGCGTCGACGTGGATCGCGCTCGCTCGCCAGCACGGCCTGGGCGATGGCGAGCAGGCGATCGGATACGGCGTCGGCATGGGATTCCACGCGCGCATCGAGCACGCCGTCTTCGAGCACCGCCGTGTGGCGCCAGCCCAATACGCGTCGAAACACCGACAAGGGCAGCGCCGAGCGGAACGCCGCATGTCCCGGCAAGGCCTCCAGCCCCGTCACCACCACATACACCGGCAACTGCAATTGCAGGCGACGCGTGGCTTCATCGGCGAGGCGATGCAGGCGATCGGCATGTGCGGCGACAGCGCCGTCGGGCTCGCGCAGGCTCTGCGCGGCGATGCAGATCACCATGCCATCCAGCGGAAGCTTGCGACGCTCCTTGGCCAGCAGGGCCAGCGCCTTGGACCACGGCGCATCGCCATCGCCAACGGTGGCATGCGGATGCGAAAGCCGCGGACCGGGCTCGATCGCCACCAGCGCCCGAAACACCCACCAATGCCATGGCCGCGTGTCATTGGCTCGCGCCAGTTCGCGCGCATGCGGTGCAGCGGCGGCGGCCTGCAACAACGAACGGACATCCGCCGCACTATCGCCCACAAACAGCAACCACGGGTGCCGCGACAGCTGTCGCCAGCGACCGCGGCGGCGGAACGGATGCAGGATGGCGCCACGCAGGCGTCGGGCCGCGTCCTTCACTGCCGCCGAGATGCTGCCGACGCCATAGCCTGCTTCTGTACTGTCGGCCACGCGGGTATGGGCGCGCATCATCACCAGGGATTGCCAGGCCAGCACGCTGATCCAGCCCACCACCGCCAAGGCCGCCACGATGAGGCTGCTGGTGAACCATGCCTGCTCGGACAAGGCATGGCTGAAAAGCGGCGCCACGAAAGCGACGAATACCAGCACCACCACCAGCGCCGCCACCAGCTGCGCGAGCCGGCGCCCCATCCAGCTCACGGGCAGGCGCAGTACAGGGGAACCGGGTGTCATATAGGGTTGCGGCGTCACCGATTCGCGCTGCAAGGACTGCAGCAGATTCGCCGCACCGGTGCTGGCCGGGCAGTAGAGCGCCTTGATGCGTCCCAGTTCGCCGCTGTCGCCCTGCTCGTAGTAATACTGGCCGGCGAAGCCAAGCAACAGCGCCATGCTGAACACTTCGCGGACTTCATCGTCGCTGCTGCCAAGGCGACCGAGCTGGTCGAAGAATTCGGTGGCCGCCCCGCCGGTACGAAAGAGTGTCTGCTGCAGCGGGGTCACCTGGCGCCAGCCGCCGTGACGCGTGACTACTTCGTCAAACCATGCCGAGACGGCAAACGCCGCCAGCTCGACCTGGGCCAGCAGCTTGCCGCGCGCAAACGCCGCGCCGCGGCTTTGTTCCACCAGGGCGACTGCGCGAGCGTGCACGGACGGCAATTCGTCGTCGGAGAGATTCTGGCTGGTGGCCTGCTCGTCGATCAGCAGGCCATATGCGAACAGAGGCGCAAAACTTTCCAGCAGCCGCATGGCACCTATAGCCGTCAAAGCCTGTTGCATGTCGCTCCATTGCCCCCGCCGGACCACGTTGCCGCGTCGGACGGGGATGAGCGCCGAAGTCTACGACGATACGCCTCGTCGTGCCGACCAAGCAGTGCCCGCCATGAGACCCAGCCCGAAAAACCGGAGACGAGCGCGTCTCCGGGGAAGAGGGCCATCCATGGCGAACCGGCCGTCGCGGGCATTAGATCCCGCATGCCGGAGGTTCCAACGGGTTTCGGGGGAAGACTGGGCACAGCACGCAGTGGCTCGGGCAGGCCGGTGGCGCGTTGCGTGTCATTCATCTGGTGCCAAGTCTCTAGGTATGCGGTGGATCGTGCCAACGGCTTGCACGACCCGAACGCTCCGCTTCCACCCAGCGGCGGTATCGATGAGCGATTCCCCCGATCGCGGCGGCATTTTCACGATTGGCGCGGCGAGGGGCCATATCTCGTTGAGGCTATGCCGTTCGTACGCGCTTTGTGGTTGCCGCGCGAACTGGCTGGGGCTATGTTGCGTAGGCGGACGTGCGGTGATGGGATTACCGTACAGCGCCATGGGGAATGAGATGCGCATATTGATCGCAGACGACCATCGGCTGATCGTCGAGGGTGTCAAGCTCAAGCTGGCCGAGCTTGGGCCGGACACTGATTTTGTGATGGCCATGGATATGGCTGAACTACGCGAGGCCATCCATTCGCCGGAGGCGCCGTCGCTGTCGCTTGCGCTGATCGACCTGGCCATGCCGGGTGTCCAGGGCAGCGAGCACCTGGCCGAGGTCATCGAACATCTGCCTCACGTGCCGGTGATGGTGCTGTCCGGCTCGGAGGACGGCGCGCTGATGAAGAGCCTGCTGGCCATGGGCGTGCAGGGTTTCATTCCCAAGGCGTATTCGCCCGACGTGATGCTCTCGGCCGTGCGCCTGGTGCTGTCCGGCGGCGTCTACGTACCGCCGCTGCTGTTGCAGGAGCGCGTGGACGGCACGGTGCCGACACCGCCGCCCGCCACGGCGTCGCAGCTGCCGCCCGGCGCCGACTCGCTGGAAGAGCGGCTGCGCAAGTTGCTCACCGAACGCCAGATCGATGTGCTGCGCCTGCTCTCGCAGGGCAAGCCGAACAAACTGATTGCCCGCGACCTGGGCATCAGCGAGGGCACGGTGAAGATCCATCTGGCGGCGATCTTCCGCGCGCTGAATGTACGTAACCGCGTCGAGGCCGTGGTGGCCTCGCGCCGCATCAGCGGCCTCTGATCGCCACGCCGCTGATCCGACGGTAGCCCGCCCGCCTATGCGCCTCGCTCCGGATGCACTCGCCGAGAACAGCACAGACGGACAGTTTTCGCGGCCCATCGGCCAGCCTGCGCTGCCGAAGGCCGCCATCGCCGCCCCACGCATCAGGCCAAAGCGGCGCGGTTTCCTGAGGCTGCTGTGCGCGGCCCCCTTGCTGATCGCCGTCCTCGGTACATCGGCTGTCGCTGCCGAAGCGCCGCAGCACAGCGGCCACATCAATGCGCTGACCTTCGGCATTCTGCCGATCGGCGGCCCGTCCGAATCGTTGGCGGCCTGGCGTCCCATGCTGGACGACCTCAGTCGTACGCTGCATCTGCCCATCCGCAGTCTCTCGGTCAGCACCTATGAGGGACTGGGCCAGGCCATGGCCGAGGAGCGCGTGGACTTCGCCTTTGTCTCGGGCCGGCTGGCGCTCGATGCAGTCATCCACGACCGCATGCAGGTCATCGCCCAACTCACGCGCAGCAACGGTTCGCGTGGCTATTACTCGGTGCTGCTGGTGGCCAAGGATTCGCCCATCCGCAACCTCGACGACCTGTTCCGCCAGCCGGGCAAGCTGCGTTATGCGCGCGGCGAAGTGTTGTCGGTGTCCGGTTATCTCGTGCCCGAGACCCAGGTCTTTGCCAACCGACGGCTGGACTCGGACACCTTCTTTGCCGGCGTGACGGTGGACAACCACCAGAACAATGCGCTGGCGGTGGCCAACGACGAAGCCGACGTCGCTTCCAACAACACTGCCGACATGGAGCGCTTTGCCGAGCGCTTTCCCGATCAGTACGCACGCCTGCGCGTGTTATGGACGTCCAGCCTGATTCCCCATGCCGTGGTGGTGATCCGCACCGATCTGCCGGCGGAACTGCGCCAGCGGGTGGCCGCGGCGCTTACTTCCTATGCCAAGGGCAAGAACGCCCAGGCGGAACTGGCCAAGCTGCATCTGATCCACGACATCAGCGGCTTCTCACCGGCCGGCAACGAGACCCTGGTGCCGTTTGCCGACATCGAATTCAATCTCGATCGCCGCCGCGCCTATAGCGCGCAATGGGTGAGCGACGCAGCCATGCAGACGCGGCTCAAGAAGATCGATGCCGAACACGAGGCGCTGGTGCACCAGCTGATGGCGCCCAGCACCCCGTAGACATCGCCGGCTCAGTGCCCCGGCATATCCTTGATGTTGAAGGTCTGCCCATTGGGCATGATCATGTCGCCCGGCTTCTGCCCCGCCGCGCACTGGCCGATCCAATGGCCGCTGCTGGTCATGGTCATCTCGGCATGACCCATGATCGCCGGGTCGTACTTGATGTGGCCCTGCGTCGAATACGCCGAATCACCCTGATAGTTGGTCTCGCTGTGGCTGGTCATATTGACCTCGCCGCTGGGCGAATTGATCTTGCACACGGCATCGGTGATCACCTTGTTGCCCTGCACATCGATCTTGAACGTGCTGCACATCTGGCCGCTCATGTGCGTGCCCATCTTGTACATGGCGGTATCGGTATCGGCGTCCAGGCAAGCTTTGGTCGTCTGCGCCTGCCCGCCCATGCCGGAGGTCTGCATTTCCCACAGGCCAGGCTTGCGCTTGGGGATATTGGAGGGAATGTCCTGCGCCAGGACGGCACCGGTGAGACCCAGCAGGGAAACCGCAATCAACCAGCGACAACGTGAAGACATGGACTTCTCCGATCCGCCCGGGGTGGGCGTGCGGGTGGCAAGGTAACGCCAATTGCGGCCGCCGTCATGCTGAACCGTTCTGCAGTGCACCACGTCACACTTTCGACCCATAGTCCGTTAGCACTATGGCGCCTCGCGCTAGATCGAACTGTGTATCGAAGGGGCGTACTGGATTCTTTAGAGTGCCAATCAGGGCGCTTGCGTGAAGCGGTGCGCCCATCGAACCAACTTGTTCCCTGCCGGGATCCCGCGTGATGCTGTCAACCTGCCACTGTCTGTACTCAAAGCCCCGACGCCGGCACGACTGCCTGCCGCCGGTGCGCCGTTGCGACCGGGAGGTTTGACGCATGGAGCCGCGAGCGCATCTGCTGCCCCGCCTGTTCATTGATGTGGTCCTGCCCAGCACGATTGCCGCCCTGGCATTGATCCTGGCGCTGTGCCTGCAGCAGACGCACAGCCTGGCCGAGCGCGTGGATGCTGCCGCAAGCCTGCGCCTGGCGCGGCTTGCCGGTGAACTGGCGCTCGCCGAAGGCGTATCGCCGCAGGCGGCGCTCGATCGAACCCTGCACGACGGAAAGACCGACCAGGTGTTGCGGGTGGAATTGCACGGCTCCGACGGCCGCCTGTGGAGCAGTGGCAGCGCAGCGAGCGCCGACAGCGCTACCTATCGCAGCGAGGTGAAGCCGCAGGGCAACATCTCGACGTGGGTGAGCATGGATGTGGACACCCAACCCCTGCGCAAGGCGCAGGCTATGGTGTGGCTGCTCGGTGCGTTGTGCGCCACGGGCATCCTGGTGCTGGCATGGCTGGCGCGCGTGTCGATACGCCACCGCGTGCTCGAACCGCTGTCGCAGGTCCGCTACGCCGTCCATGAACTGGTCAATGCCAGGCATCCGCACATCGACGACACGCCGGTCAGCACGGAGTTTCTCGAACTGCGCAAGACCTTGCAGCGCCTGTCCGAGTTGCAGGAAGCGCAGCGCCGCGACTGGAGCACGATGCAGCACGACAACGCGGTCGAGGCACTCGATCGCTTGCGACAGAGCCAGGCCGCCACACGCAGCAAATCGCAGTTCATTGCGCTGGTCAGCCATCACTTCCGCCAGCCGCTGCAGGCGCTGGAACTGTTCGCCGCCGGCCTCGACCAGAACGGGGGCAACGAGCCGCAGTCGCCGTTCCAGCAGATGCGCCACAGCATCGCCTCGATGACGCGCCTGCTCGATGCCTTGCTTGAAATCTCGCGCCTCGATGCCGGCGTGATCGCAGTGAAACCGATCGGCTTCACCGCCGCCGAACTCTTCATGCGTGATCGCACCTCGCTCAATCACGAAGCGCTGCAGCATCACGTCACGCTTGCATGGCGCGGCAGTCACCATCAGCTGCACGGCGATGCGGACGTGGCCGCCAGCCTGCTCTATCAGCTGGCCAGCAATGCCATCGCCAACGCGCCGGAAGGCCGCGTGCTGATCGCGGCACGCCGTCGCGGCCAGGCCATCCGCATCGAGGTGCGCGACAACGGGCCGGGCATCGCCGTGATCCACCAGCAGCGCATCTTCGAGGAATTCGTGCAATTGCAGGCCGGCGAAAGCGAACGCCGCGGCGGCTACGGCCTGGGCCTTGCGATTGCCGAACGCCTGGCGCGACTGCTGGGCACGCGCATCGGCCTGCGTTCGGAGCCCGGCCGCGGCAGCACCTTCTGGTTCGACCTGCCGCGCATGCCCGTGATGGAACGCCACTCCAGCGCCACTGCGCAGAAGCCGGCCGCGCCGGCCTGGCGCCAGGCGAGCTGAACTCGCCCCTGTTTCAGACAAAGAAAGACCCGCGTCGCCGCGGGTCTCCGAGATCTTTTGGTGGGTCGTCCGAGATTCGAACTCGGGACCAATAGATTAAAAGTCTACTGCTCTACCGACTGAGCTAACGACCCATGCGTCAAAAGCCAGCCCGATATTTTATGGGCTGGGCGCCCTGGGCACAAGCAAGAGCGTTCAGACGTAACGGGTGGGGTCCGGCAATCCGGCAGTCTTGAAGCCCTGGGAACGCAGCACACAGGCATCGCAATGCCCGCAGGCGCGCCCTTGCGCGTCAGCCTGATAGCAGCTCACCGTCTCCGAGAAATCCACGCCCAGGCGCTGGCCCTCGCGGGCGATATCGGCCTTGCTCATGCGCATCAGCGGCGCGTGGATGCGGATGCCCGCGCCTTCCACGCCGGCCTTGGTGGCCACGTTGGCCAGCTGCTCGAAGGCCTCGATGAAGGCCGGACGGCAATCGGGGTAGCCCGAATAGTCCACCGCGTTCACGCCGCACCAGATATCGGTGGAACGGAGCACTTCGGCCCAACCCAGGGCGATCGACAACATGATCGTATTGCGCGCCGGCACATAGGTGACCGGAATGCCCTGCTCGCCGGTCTGGTCGAGCGGCACGTCGATGTCGGCGGTGAGCGCCGAGCCACCGATGGTGCGCAGGTCCACCTGCACCGTCTTGTGCTCCACCGCGCCGAGCAGGCCGGATACGCGCTCGGAGGCGGCCAGTTCCGCGCTGTGGCGCTGGCCGTAGGCCACGCTCAGGGCGTGCACCTGATAGCCCTGTTCACGGGCGATGGCGATGGTGACCGCCGAATCCATGCCGCCGGAGACGAGTACGACGGCCTTGCGGGGAGTTGCTTGGGACATGGGAGAAATCCACTCAAGAGTCAGGCCGGTGATCCGGCCGATTTAGCACCGTCGGCAACACAGGCCGAAGCGCGGAGAGCCGAGTGAGCGACGTGCGATGAGCCATGCATCGGGCACGTTCAAGCGCCCGCTCTCATGCTCGACTCACACCACTCGCCCGAGCTTTTAGTGTCCTGGCTCGTCGTTCCACAGCAGCTTGTGCAGCTGCAACTGGAAACGCACATCCAGTTTGTCCTCGATGATCCACTCGGCCAGGTCGCGCGGCTTGATTGCGCCGTGCACGGGCGAGAACAGCACCATGCAGCGCTTGACCAGATCATGTTCGGCGACCACGTCGCGCGCCCACTCGTAGTCGGCGCGACTGGCAATGACGATCTTCACCTGATCATGCGGCAGCAAGTGCTCGATGTTGGACCACAGGTTGCGCTTGGCTTCGCCCGAATCGGGCGCCTTGAGGTCCATCACCTTGCGCACGCGCGGATCGACTTGCGCGACATCCAGCGCGCCGGAAGTTTCCAGCGACACGTCGTGGCCGGCATCGCACAGGCGCTTGAGCAGGATCAGGCAGCGCTTCTGCGCGAGCGGTTCGCCACCGGTTACGCACACGTGCTTGGCGCCGTGCGAAGCGACCTCGGCCATGATGTCGTCGATATCGCGCCAGTCGCCGCCGTAGAACGAATACTCGGTATCGCACCACACGCAACGCAGCGGGCAGCCGGTCAGGCGCACGAACACGGTGCGCCAGCCGATGGCATCGGCTTCGCCCTGGATCGAATGGAAGATTTCGGTGATGCGCAGGCGCTCAGCCGGCGCCTGCGTCGACGTGGTGGGTTCCACGCTCGTGCTACTGCCAGTCACAACCACTACCTCAGTTGGCCGGCTGGGCCTGCAGGCGGCGCAGGCGCTCCTGTGCCAGGCCAGCGGCCTTGGAGCCGGGGTACTTCGCAGTGACGTTCTTCAGCGTGGCCTTGCCGGCATCGACCTGCTTGAGCTCGATCTGGCTGTAGCCGACCTTGAGCAAGGCGTCGGGCACCTTCTCGCTCTGCGGGAACTGGCTGACCAGGCGCTGGAAGGCTTCCATCGCCACCTGGTAATTGCTGGTGGCGTAATAGGACTCGCCCAGCCAATAGAACGCATTGGGCAGCAAGGAGC
The DNA here is from genome assembly GCF_052114725.1 of Dyella sp. 2YAF14. Taxonomy (NCBI): domain Bacteria; kingdom Pseudomonadati; phylum Pseudomonadota; class Gammaproteobacteria; order Lysobacterales; family Rhodanobacteraceae; genus Dyella; species Dyella sp. 2YAF14. Next base: position 256,499 of record NZ_JBFRFH010000005.1, read on the forward strand.
TGTCCGGGTATTGCTGGATGAAATTGCGGAAATCGCGCGAGGACTTCACATAGTCGCCGGCACGCAGCGACTTGAAGGCATCGTCGTAAGCGGCCTGCGCGGTGGCATCGCCCTTCACTGCTGCCGCGCCAGCAGCACCCTTGCCGGCCGCTGCCGGTGGCGTCACAGCGGGCGGAGGCGGCGTGGCGTTGGCAGCCGGCGCGGTATTGGGATTGGCATTCCCCGCATTTGCGTTCGCTGCACCGGCGCCGCTTTCAAGGCGACCCAGGCGCGAATCGAAATCCGTGGCCTGCGATTTGTTCTTGTCGTTGGCTTCCTGCAACTGGTGCTGCAGTTCCTCGATCTGGCCCTGCATCTGCTGCAATTGGGACTGCAGTGCCTGGACCTGGTTGACCAGCGTGGTGCCACCCTGATTCTGCTGGCTCTGCGCCTGCTGCTCGAGTCGCGATACGCGGTCGGCGAGGCTGAGCCGGGAATCCTGTGCGTGCACGGAGGCGCCAAAAAGCATGGCGGACGCGATTGCGCCCGCCATGCTCATCCTGGCTGTAAAGCTGTTAGCCAGTCGCTTCTTCATTACTTCGCCGTGTAGACGATCTCGACGCGACGGTTCTTGCTCCAGCAATCTTCGTTGTGCTCACGGCACACCGGCTTTTCCTTGCCGTAGGAGATCACGTTGAGCTGGCTGGCCGAGCCGCCGTTGGACTGCAGCGCGCTGGACACGGCATTGCCGCGACGCTCGCCGAGGGCCAGGTTGTACTCACGCGTGCCGCGCTCGTCGGTGTTGCCCTCGAGGCGGATCTGCGCCATCGGGCGATCCTGCAGGTACTTGGCATGGCAAGCCATGATCTGCTGGAACTCAGGCTTGATTTCGTCCTTGTCGAAATCGAAGTACACAACGCGCTGACGGAGGCAGGCGTCGGTATCGAGATCGGCCGGGGTGTACTTGCCAGCGGTCGACGGAGCCGGGGTGGTCATCGGCGCTTCCGGCTGCGGCTGCGGCTTGACTTCCTGCTTCTTCGAGCATGCGGCCGCGCCAACGCAGAGCAGGGCGACCAGGGCGACGCGAACGGTCTTATTCATGGTGGACGTTCCTTCAAACAGGTTTGAGTTCCGACAGTCAATAATGATTGCGGTTACGGGACAGTTTTCGCCGGTGGACCGGCTGTTATTTTGCCATTTTGATGCCGGCGGTGCGCTGTCTCGCGCCGCCTGGCCCGCCTTCCGCGACGGATTGCCACGGCCGGCAAGCTGTTTGATCCATCCGTGTCGTCCAAGACTTCACGCCCGGATCACATGGCCGTGACGCTTACGCGTCACGGCATGAACTGCTTATCGCTGACGATAGGGACCCCAAGCCGGCTCGCGCACATCGCCATCTGCAAGTACCAGTCGCTGACGGACAAGGCCGTCGGCGGACACGGCATACAGCACACCACGGCGGCCTTCAGAGGCGGCATACAGCAGCATGCTTGCGTTTGGCGCGAAACTCGGTGTTTCGTCGATCGGACCCGGCGAGATGAAGCGCACCTGCCCACCCAGACTGCGGTCCATGATGGCAATACGATACACGTTCCCGTTGCCCTGCACCATCGCGATCTGCTTGCCGTCGTAGCTGATCGAGGCGTTGGCGTTGAACTGGCCCTGGAAGGTGATGCGCTCAGCCCCGCCGCCACCGGCCGACATCTGGTAAAGCTGCGGGCGGCCCGAGCGGTCGGAGGTGAAGATGATGCTCTGGCCATCCGGCGTCCAGCGCGGCTCGGTATCGATGGCCAGGTTGTTGGTGAGGCGGGTCTCCGCGCGGGAGCCCACGTCCATCACGTAGATCTCGGGGTTGCCCTGATAGGACAGCGCCAGGGCCAGCTTGCTGCCATCCGGCGACCAGGCCGGCGCACCATTGATGCCCTTGGCGCGGGCCGAGATCAGCTGACGCGAACCGGTGGTGACGTCCTGCACATAGATCGCCGAGTTGCCGCTCTCGAACGACACGTAGGCGATCTTGCGACCATCCGGCGACCAGGACGGCGACAGCAGCGACTCGCGCGAGCGGGCCACGACCTGCGGGTTATAGCCGTCCGAATCGGCCACGATCAGCGAGTAGGTGGTGTTGTTACCCAGACCCACCGCGGTGATGTAGGCGATGCGGGTCCAGAACGCGCCACGCACGCCGGTGATCTTCTCGTAGATGGCATCGGCGATCTGATGGGCGACGCCACGCAGGTCACCGGCCGGCGCGGTGAACGCCTGGGCCAGCAGGCTCTGCTGCTTGTTGACGTCCCACAGCTCGTACTCGACGCGCATCATGCCGCCGCCGGCATCGCTGATGCGGCCGATGGTCAGGTAGTCCTGCTTGAGCAGGCGCCAGGTGGCGAAGTTGACGTCCGCACCCTTCGACGGCGTCTCCACGATTTCGCTCTTGGCCAGCGAGCGGAATTTGCCGGAGCGGTTGAAGTCGTTGCGGATGACATCAGCGATGTCGGTCGGCAGCGGCGCCCCGCCCGCCTGGGCGAACGGCACCACGGCGATCGGCGTGGCCGTCGCCGTGCCGCCGACGATGTCGACGTTGAGCGACTGGGTCTGCTGGGCTGCTGCGGGACCCGCGAACAAGGCGGCTACCAGGAGCAGAACGAAGGAGTAGCTGAAGGTCAGTTTGCGCATGGGGTCCATCACTGCGGTCTGAAAGTGAAATCGATTTGACGCTGGAACACGCTTTCGAAGCCTTTGTAGGGCAACGGCTGCGCGCGCAGCACCGCGTTTTCGATGGAGCGCTTGCCGGCTTCGTCGTAAGGACAACTGGAGTCGACCTTGGCGCTCATCACGTCGCCTCCTGGCAACTGCACAATATGCACCGTGCACGGTGTGTTGGGCATGTTATCCGGGCGAAGCCAATTCTGAGTGACCGCGTTCTGAATCGCGGCCAAATACTGCGCCAGCAGGCCGGCATCAGGGCCGTTCTGGCCAGTCTGGCGCTGGGCTGCCACCGGCACATTGTCCAGGCCGTTGTCCTGGGCGTTCTTCAGGTCCTGCATCTGCTGCTTGGCCTGGTTCGCCTTGCTCTGGGCCTGTTTGACCGACTTGTCGGCTGCGTCCATCTTGGCGAACAGCTCGTCGAGCTTCTTCTGCTCTTCCAGCTTGTGCTTGGCCGCCTGGGCGTCCAATTCGGCCGCGCGCTGGCGCTGCTTCTCTTCCTGTTCCTTCTTGGCGTCTTCGGCCTTCTCTGCCGCATCGGCCACCACCTTCTCCTGATCCTTGGTATCGGGATGCTCGGGCGGCGGCGGCAAGGTCTTGATCTTCGGGGTTTCTTCCGAAGGCGGCGGCGGGATCGAAGGCGGCGGCGGCACGGTCGGCGGCGTCGGCTTGGCCTGGGCGGCCTTCGGCGGCGGCGCGCCGGTGGGGCCCACCAGGGTGGCTTCGATGATTTCGCCCTGCAGCTGGATCGGCTTGGCGCAGGCGATCGGGTTCCAGCTCGCCGGCAGGTGCAGCGTCTCGAACAGGCTTTCGTAGAACGAGCACGGCACCACCGCGAGTATCAGGAAACCCACGATGCCCAGATGGAGGATGGCGGAAAGGACAACCGCCTTGGACGTGCCCTTGGGGGTGTCTTCCCTCATTTCTTCTTGCCCGACTCCGGTGCGCTCATCAGGCCGACCTTGGCGACGCCGGCCTGTTGCAGGTCGGCCAGCACCTGATAGACACCGTCGTACTTGCCGTCGCGATCACCCGCGACGAGCACGCTGACCTCGGGGTTCGCCTTGACGAACGCACCGACCTTGGCCTTCATGGTGTCCACATCGATCGGCTGGCGCTTCTCGGTACCCAGGGTGAGGTAGAGCTGCCCGTTCTGGTCGACCGCGACGATCACCGGATCCTTCTTGTCCTGCAGCGACTTGGCGTTGGCCTGCGGCAGGTTGATGTCGACGTTCTTGTTGATCATCGGTGCGGTGACCATGAAGATGATCAACAGCACCAGCATCACGTCGATATAGGGAACGACGTTGATCTCGGATTTCAGCTTGAGGCGCTTGTGGCGTGCAGAGCTACGCATGACTAGGAGCCTGACTATGGCCTTCGCATGGCCCGCGCCGGGAGGTGTTTGCGCGCAAGCCAAGGAAGAACGAAGGAGTGTATGTCGATACACGACTGAGTGATGACGCGGGATTGCGGGCAAACAGACCCGGCCCGCAGGGTTGAGCTTGGATAGCCCTGTGGGCGTAGCGCGCGGCTTGACCTGACAGCCAGTCAGGCGCAGCGCCACGCGCTACGCCCACAGGGCTATCCAAGCTCAACGCGGACCATGCGAAGGCCATAGTCAGGCTCCCTCTCCTGTTAGGCCGCTTCGTCAGTCTGGATCTGACGCTGCAGCACCGAAGAGAATTCTTCCTGGAACACCTCATAGCGCGAGGCGACACGCTCAACCTTGTTGGCGAAGCGGTTGTACGCCCACACCGCCGGGATCGCGGCGAACAAGCCCATCGCGGTGGCGATCAGCGCTTCGGAAATGTGCGGAGCCACCACGGCGATGGTGACGTCCTTCATTTCGCCCAGGCCCTGGAAGGCGCCCATGATGCCGATGACGGTTCCGAACAGGCCGACGTAGGGGCTGATCGAGCCGACGTTGGCGAGGAACTCGAGGTTGCGCTCCAGGCGGTTGATTTCACGGGTGCCGGCCACGCGCATGGCGCGCTCGGAACCTTCGATCACCACGCGCATGTCATGCACGCGGCGCTGGCGCTGGCGCACGAACTCGCGAAAGCCCGACTCGAACACGTTTTCCAGGCCGCCGTTGCTGGCGCCGCGATTGCTTACTTCGCGGAACAGCTGGGCAAGGTCGGCACCGGACCAGAAGCGCTCCTCGAAGCTCTCCGCCTCTTCCATCGCCGCCTTCAGCTGCGACACCTTGCGGATGATGATGACCCACGAGAGGAAGGAGAGCACCAGCAGCGCCAGCATGACGAACTGGACCAGGATGCTCGCTTCCGCGACCAGTTTGAAAATATTGACTCCACCGTTCATTGCTCGAAGGTCCTCCAGCACACGTACTTTTATTTAAGGGAAAAGGCCGGGGATAAGATCGGCCGGAATTTGCACCGGACGCATGCGGCGGACATCGACGCACGCCACGCGCACCTTCGCGCGGATCAGCTCCGCGCCGTCCGCCCGGCGGATCGTCTGGGCGAAAAGGATACTGGCTGCCCGCCGTTCTTTGACTTCGACGCTTACCGCCAGTTCATCATCCAGCAGGGCCGCGCCCAGGAAGTCGATCTGCATTTCGCGGACCAGGAAGGCCAGGCCGGTGCTTTCCTTCACCACGGACTGGTTGATGCCCAGGGCACGCAGCCATTCGCTGCGTGCACGCTCCATGAAACGCAGGTAGCTGGCGTGGTAGACCACCCCGCCCGCGTCGGTATCTTCCCAATAGACGCGCACCGGCCATTCGAAGGGCCCGGTCGCACTGGCTAGCTTGGTATCAGACATCGCTGTTGTCGGCCGTGAAGAGGTCGGCGGGCACCGAGGGTCGGGGCGGCGGGGTCAGGCCCAGATGGCGCCAGCCCTTGGCGCTGGCCATGCGGCCGCGCGCGGTGCGCACCAGGTAACCCTGCTGGATCAGATAGGGCTCGACCACGTCCTCGAGCGTGCCGCGATCTTCGCTGAGTGCGGCCGCCAGCGACTCCACGCCCACCGGGCCGCCATCGAAGTTCTCGATGATGATGGTCAGCAGGCGACGGTCGAGCTCGTCGAAACCCTCGGCGTCGATCTTGAGCATGTCGGTGGCGGCACGCGCGGCGTCGCGGGTGATCTGCCCTGCCGCGCGCACTTCAGCGTAGTCGCGCACGCGGCGCAGCAGGCGGTTGGCGATACGCGGCGTGCCGCGCGAGCGACGTGCAATTTCCTGCGCGCCTTCCAGCTCGCAGGGAATGCCCATGATGCGCGCCGAGCGCCGCACGATGGCGGTGAGCTCGTCGGGCGTATAGAACTCCAAACGCTGCACGATGCCGAAACGGTCGCGCAGCGGCGCCGTGAGCAGGCCGGCGCGGGTGGTGGCGCCAATCAGGGTGAACGGCGGCAGGTCGAGCTTGATCGAACGGGCGGCAGGGCCTTCGCCGATCATGATGTCGATCTGGAAATCTTCCATCGCCGGATAGAGCACTTCCTCCACGATCGGCGAGAGACGATGGATCTCATCCACGAACAGCACGTCGTGCGGCTCGAGGTTGGTCAGCAGCGCGGCCAGATCCCCTGCCCGCTCCAGCACCGGACCGGAGGTGGAGCGCAGGTTGACGCCCAGCTCGTTGGCGATCACATGGCTGAGCGTGGTCTTGCCCAGGCCCGGCGGACCGAAGATCAGCACGTGATCGAGCGCACCGCCGCGCTTCTTGGCCGCCTCGATATAGATCGACAGCTGCTCGCGCACCGTCTGCTGGCCCAGGTATTCGGTCAGTCGCCTGGGGCGAATGGAGGCTTCGAGGGCCTCGTCGTCCATCTGGGCGGCAGCGGTAACGATGCGGTGTTCGGTCATGGGGCGAAATTATGGCAGAGCACGATGACGCAGGCTTGAAAAAAAGCCCGCCAAGCCAATCCCCGCCACGAAAAAGGGCGCCGAAGCGCCCTTTTCCTCAAATTTCGACCTGGGCGCCCAGTTCGATCAGACGATTGCCCGGAATCTGGAAGAACGCCGTGGCCGGCAGCGCATTGCGCGCCATGAAGGCGAACAGCTTGTCGCGCCACAACGCCATGCCCGGACGCTTGGCGTCCGCGATGATGGTTTCGCGCGAGAGGAAGAAAGTCGTGTCCATCATGTCGAAGGGCAGACCCTTCTTGGAGCACTTGGACAGCGCATAGGGGATGTTCGGATCTTCCGCAAAGCCGAAGCGCAAGGCCAGTCCGTAGAAATCGCCGCCGAGCTCGGTGATTTCGATGCGCTCGCCCAGGTCCGCTGTTGGCGTTTCCAGCATTTCCACCGTCAGCAGCACGTTGCGCTCGTGCAGCACCTTGTTGTGCTTGAGGTTGTGCAGCAGCGCGTGCGGCACGGCGTTCTGGTTGGCGGTAAGGAACACGGCCGTGCCCGGCACGCGCAGCGGCGGATGCTCGGCGATGTTCGCAATGAACGGATCCAGCGCCAGGCCCGATTGCTTGATCTCGCGCACCACCAACTCGCGGCCACGACGCCAGGTGGTCATCACGATGAAGATCGCCACGCCCAGCACCAGCGGGAACCAGCCGCCGTACTCGACCTTGATCAGGTTGGCGCCCAGGAACGACAAGTCGATGGTGAGCAACAGCACGCCGGTTGCGATGACCGTGATGCGGCTCCAGTGCCACTGCCTGCGCGCCACGATCAACGCCAGGATGCTGGTGATGGTCATGGTGCCGGTCACCGCGATGCCGTAGGCCGCGCTCAGGTTGTCCGAGCTGCGGAAGCCAAGCACCGCGATCAGCACCATGATCAGCAGGAAGTTGTTCACCCACGGCACGAAGATCTGGCCGGACATCTCGCGCGAGGTATGCACCACCGGCATGCGCATCGAATAGCCCAGCGACATCGCTTCGCGCGTCATCGAGAACGCGCCGGAGATCACCGCCTGCGAGGCGATCACGGTGGCGATGGTGGCCAGGCCGATCATCGGATACAGCAGCGGCTCCGGCGTCAGCTTGAAGAACGGGCTGTCGATGGCTTCCGGATGACTCAGCAGCAAAGCGCCCTGGCCAAAATAGTTGAGCACCAGGGCCGGCAGCACGAAGCTGAACCAGGCGAGGCGGATTGGACGCTTGCCGAAATGGCCCATGTCCGCGTACAGCGCTTCGGCGCCGGTCAACGCCAGCACCACGCCGCCAAGCGCGATGAAAGCCTGCATACCGTGGCTGAAGAAGAACTTCACGCCGTAGACCGGATTGATCGCCAGCAGCACCTGCGGATTCTGCACCACCATGCGCAGGCCCAGCAGCGCAATGACGATGAACCACACCACCATCACCGGGCCGAACAGTCGGCCGACGCGTTCGGTGCCATGACGTTGCAGCGCAAACAGGAAGAACAGGATGACCGCGGTGATCGGCACCACCCAGTGGCCCAGATGAGGTGCGGCCACCTTCACGCCTTCCACCGCCGACAACACCGAAATGGCGGGCGTGATGACGCCATCGCCATAGAACAGTGCCGCGCCAAAGATACCAATGATGGCAAGCAGCCAACGCTGGCGCGCATCGCCACGCACGCTGCGCAGCGCCAGTGCGAGCAGCGCCATGATGCCGCCCTCGCCCTTGTTGTCCGCGCGCATGATGAACACGACGTACTTGAGCGAGACCACGATGATCTGCGCCCAGAAGATCAGCGACAGCACGCCGTAGATGCTCTCGGGCGTCGGCTTCATGCCGTCGTGGCTGAGCGTGGTCTGCAAGGTGTACAGGGGGCTCGTGCCGATGTCGCCATAGACCACGCCGATCGCGCCGAGCGCGAGCGTAGCCAGCCGACGTTTGGTGTCCGCGTCGGACATGCCGTGAGAGGAATCAGGGGTCACGTCTCAATGTCCTAGTGCGGCGCGCAGCGCCTTGCGAATGATAGCTTCGGCCGTGTCGCCATCGGCGGCGACCTTCTGCACCAGGCGGGTCACTTCGGCCGGCTTGTAGCCAAGTTGCTGCAAGGCCACGGTGGCTTCGCCCGTCGGGTCCAAAGGTGCGCCATTGGGCGCCGCATGCGAGCCCGGCAGCGTGGTGGCCAATCCGTCCACGCGGTCGCGCAGCTCCACCACCATGCGTTCGGCGGTCTTCTTGCCGATGCCCGGAATCTTGGTGAGCGCCACCACGTCGCCCGTCTGCACGAGACGCGCGAAGTCGTTGGCGGACACGCCCGACAGCACGGCCAGCGCAATCTTCGCGCCGATGCCGCTGACTTTCTGCAGGTTGCGGAACAGGGTGCGTTCGGACTCGTGCATGAATCCGTACAGCGCCACGCTGTCTTCCTTCACCGCGTAGTGCGTGAGCAGGGTGACTTCCTTGCCGGTCTGCGGCAGGTCGTAGATGGTGGACATGGGCGCTTCGAGCTCGTAGCCCACGCCGCCCACTTCCACCATCAGCCACGGCGGCTGCTTGGACACCAGGGTGCCGCGCAAACGACCGATCATCGACGCCTCCAGGCGGTACGGGGAATGCCCACGCGCGCGAGGCTGGCACGGGTATGTGCATGGGTCACTGCGATGGCGAGCGCGTCTGCCGCGTCAGCCTGCAGGGGGCCCTTGAGTCCGAGCAGGACGCCAATCATGTGCTGCACCTGGGTCTTGTCGCCGCGGCCGCTGCCGACCACGGACTGCTTTACTTCTGTCGCCGCGTACTCGTGCACCGCGATCCCCTGGCTGACCACCGCGCAGATCGCGGCGCCCCTCGCCTGCCCCAGCTTCAAGGCCGAGTCCGGGTTGCGCGCCATGAACACGCGCTCCACGCCGCACTCGTCCGGCCGATGGGCGGCGATGATGGCACACAGCTCGTCAAATATGCGTTTCAGGCGCAGCGGGAAGGTGGCCTCGCCAGCCACCGCCAGCGCGCCATGGAAGACGTGGGTCAGCTTGCCTGTGGCGTCGACATCGATGATGCCTACGCCGGTGCGCTGACTGCCCGGGTCGATGCCGATGATGCGGGTCATGGGCGAAGAGTCGTCGCGGGCCGATGAAGGGCCCGCGAACTTAGCTCGCAGCCTCGGCCGGCAGCAGCGCGTTGTGCGAAACCTCGCTGACGTCGTCGAGCGCGTCGAGCTTCTCGAGCAGATCGAGCAGGGTCTCGAGCGCTTCGTCCGGCACCGCGACGCGATTGCTCGGGCGCATGCCCACGCCGGCATGCTGCGCGCTCAGACCCGAGGCGATCAGCGCCTGCTGCACGGCTTCGAAACTCTCCGGAGCGCACAGCACGGTGCTTTCACCATGCTCGTTGACCACGTCGTCGGCACCCGCTTCCAGGGCCGCTTCCAGCACCTTCTCTTCGGCCGCCTCGTTGCCGCCGGTGGCAAACACCAGCTCGCCCACGCGGGAAAACTGGAACGCCACGGAGCCGGTGGTACCCAGGTTGCCGCCGTGCTTGGTCAGCGCGTGGCGCACGTCGGCCACGGTGCGGGTCGGGTTGTCGGTGAAGCAGTCGATGATCAGGGCGATGCCGGCCGGGCCATAGCCCTCATAGCGCAGCTCTTCCATCGCGGCGCCGCCGTCGGCGCCCGAGCCGCGCTTGATCGCGCGCTCGATGGTGTCCTTGGTCATATTGGCCGACAAAGCCTTGTCCACCGCCGCGCGCAGGCGCGGGTTGGCGGATGGATCGGCGATGCCGGCGCGTGTTGCCACGGTGATTTCGCGGATCAGCTTGGTGAACACCTTGGCGCGCTTGGCGTCTTCGGCATTCTTGCGACCTTCGATGGACGGGCCTCTACCCATGGCACTTCCTGCAAATCTGATGAACGGACGAGGCGCGAATTCTATCGCTTCGCGGCGTAGTACGGGCAAGCGGCACGCGAAAGCGCCTGGGAGTGCGCCCTGTCAGGCCTCGGCGCGATCGAAACGACCCTGCTGGAGGAACTGGGTGACCTGGCGCGCGGCTTCCTGGGAAAACAGCAGCCCCGTATGGTTGGTCTCGATGGCGCAATGGTCGGCAATGCCTGGGAGGAACGTCTCTTCCAGCGTCACACAGCCGTCGTTATCGCCCTCGAACTGCCCGATCATCGCGCCCAGGCCGAGCGACACCTTGCCGGCGATCACACCCACTTCGCGCTCGCCCTGCCAGCGGTCGAAGCCGTTTTCCAGCAGTTCGCGATTGTGGCCGAGCAAGACCTCGCCACCGCGCCCCATGCCGGCGAAGCGACGCGCGGCGGCGCTGCCCTTGAGCGGCGACCCCAGGCAGACCACGCGCCCCGGTGGCAACGCGACTTCGGCGCAGGCGCGCAGCGCCAGCAGACCGCCCAGGCTGTGTCCGACCAGATGTACCCGTTGGGCGTCCTGCCCCAGCTCATGGATGCGAGCCTGCAGGCTGTTGAGAATGCGCGGCTGCGAAGCCGCCACGCTCATATAGTCGAAGCGATGAACGCGAAAGCCCGCTTCCATCATGCGCCGATGCAGCAGCAAGAGCGCGAAACCGCGCATCCAGAGGCCGTGCAGAAGAATGACGTGATCGGTCATGGCGCCAGGGTGTGATGCATCAACGACAGGGCAGATGGCCGCGCGTTGGAAGCGCGGTCATTGTGTAGAGTCGATTGTGCACAGAAAGTTGCGACGGCGTCGCGACGCAGTGCGCGCTGGGGTTTGCTCGTCATTCCGGCGCAGGCCGGAATCCAGAGACTCAGTGGATGGTTTTCGCGAAAACCCTGCACGCTCGCTACTGGATTCCGGCCTGCGCCGGAATGACGGCGGAAAATCAGACCGGCTTCGCTTCCGCAGCCACCTTCACATGCAGCTCCTTCAGCTGCGCCTCGCTCACCAGCGACGGCGCATCGGTCATCAGATCCTGCGCGCTGGTGGTCTTGGGGAAGGCGATCACGTCGCGGATGGATTCGGTGCCAGCCATCAACGCGGCGATGCGGTCGATGCCGAAGGCCAGGCCGCCGTGCGGCGGCGCGCCGAATTTCAGCGCCTTGAGCAGGAAGCCGAACTTCATCTCGGCCTCTTCCGGCGTGATGCCGAGCAGGTCGAACACCGTGCTCTGCATGTCCGGGCGATGGATACGGATGGAACCGCCGCCGATCTCGTTGCCGTTGAGCACCATGTCGTAACCGCGGCTCACGGCGTTGGACGCATTGGCGCGCAGCTCGGCGATGTCGTCCACCTTGGGCGCGGTGAACGGATGATGCAGGGCGACGAAGCGCTTTTCTTCCTCATCGTATTCGAACATCGGGAAGTCGGTGACCCACAGCGGCTTCCAGCTGTTTTCGACCAGGCCGCGGTCCTTGCCGACCTTCAGGCGCAGCGCGCCCATGAAGTCGGTGACGGCCTTCCACGTGCCCGCGCCGAAGAACAGCATGTCGCCCGATTCGGCGCCGGTGAGCTTGAGCACGCCTTGCAGCGCCTGATCGTCAAGGAACTTGGCCACCGGCGAGTTGATGCCGTCGCGGCCCTTGGACAAGTCATCAACGCGCAACCAGGCCAGGCCCTTGGCGCCGTACTTGGCCACGTATTCGGTGAGCTGGTCGATTTCCTTGCGGGTGAAGGTGGCGCCGCCCGGCACGCGCAGCGCGGCCACGCGACCGTTGTCGGCATTGGCCGGCTCGGCGAACACCTTGAATTCCACATGCTTCACCGCGTCGGCGATGTCGACCAGCTCGAGCGCGATGCGCAGGTCCGGCTTGTCCGAACCGAAGCGACGCATGGCTTCGGCCCATGTCATGCGCGGGAACGACGCGTCGAGCTCGACGTTGACCACTTCCTTGAACACGTGGCGGATCAACTCCTCCACGAAATCCTGCACGTCCTTCTCTTCGACGAAGGCGAACTCAAGGTCGAGCTGGGTGAATTCCGGCTGGCGATCGGCGCGCAGGTCTTCGTCGCGGAAGCAGCGGGCAATCTGATAGTAGCGGTCGAAACCGGCCATCATCAGGATCTGCTTGAACAGCTGCGGCGACTGCGGCAGCGCGTAGAACTGGCCCGGATGCACGCGGCTGGGCACCAGGTAATCGCGCGCGCCTTCGGGCGTGGCCTTGGTCAGGATCGGCGTTTCGATGTCCTGGAAACCCGCCGCATCCAGATACCGGCGCAGCGACTGCACCAGCTTGATGCGACGGCGCATCATCTGCTGCATGTCAGGGCGGCGCAGGTCGAGGTAGCGATACGTCAGGCGCATCTCCTCGTTGGGATTCTCGTGCATCGCGAACGGCAGGTCCTTCGCGGCGTTGAGGATCTCGACCTGGTCAGCCACCAGTTCCACCGTGCCGGTGCGCAGCTTGTCGTTCACCGACAGGCGCTTGCGGATGGTGCCGGTGACGCGCAGGCAATATTCGTTGCCGATTTCGTTGGCCACGGCAAACGCGGCGGCGTTGTCACGCTCGATCACTACCTGGGCCAGGCCCTCGTGATCGCGCAGGTCGACGAAAGCCACGTGGCTCTGCAGGCGCAGGGTGTTGACCCAGCCACACAGGGAAACGGTCTGACCGACCAGTGCCTCATCGATGAGGCCGCAAAAATGCGTGCGCATGCGCTTGGAACTCCGGGCCGCTGGGCGGCGTGATGCGTGGACAAGAAGACCCGGAATGTTAACACCGACCCGCCCGGCGGCGGGCAGCAGGCGGGGTTGGAAAACCGCGCCTGCGCCCACGTTTCAGCCCATTACCAGCGGCGATTCACCGAGAACAGGCCGCGGCAGCCCTTGGAAACCCACACGCCGGCACGGTTCCAGCCCCAGCTGTAGCCCTGCTCGCAGGGCGAACCGGACAGCTGGCGCAGCAGCACGGCATTGCCACGGCCACCCACGTCCACCTGGCAGAAGTGGTACTGCTTGTCGTTGCTTTCGCACTGCAGGCGGATTTCGCGATCCCAGTCGGGACCCGGGCGCCAGCCGCCGTTGTCCGGCGGCCGATAGCCCGGCGGCGGGTAATAGCCACCACCACCCGGCGGGCGGTAACCGCCACCGCCCATTTCGACGAACTGGGCGCGGCAGCCCTGATCCACCCACAGGCCCCCGCGATCGACGCCCCAGGTCCGCCCGCGGATGCACGGGCTGTTCGATTCCTGGCGGATCATTTCGGCGTCGCGCCACGGCACCTGGCAACGCGTGAAGCGGCCATCGTCGCTGCCGCAACGCACCTGGTCGCGACCCTGCGCATGCACGGCCGGCGCCGCCACCCACAGCAGGCCTGCCATGAGACCTGCCGCTACACCCATCAAGCCTGTTCGTATCCGGAACATCAATCCCACTCCTCTGTGACGGCTAGTCACGCTAGTGGGAATATCTTCAACCGGAATTGAATATCTTGCGACTGTTCGCAGAAACCTGCCGGCCGGCTATCCGGCGTTCAGCCATGCGGCTCGCTCAGCTGTCGCTGGAGGAGCTCGATGAGCTGGAGGGCGCGGGCGGGCTCGGCGCACTGGCCGCAGGCGCGGCGCTGTCGCCGGCCAGGTTGCGCTTCTTGTCGCCGTCCTTCTTGAAGTCGGTCTCGTACCAGCCACTGCCGGCCAGGCGGAAACCCGGGGCACTCAGGCGTCGCTTCACTTCGGCCACGTCGCAAGCCGGGCACACCGACGGATCGGGATCGGCGATCTTTTGCAGGCGGTCAAAACGGTGGCCGCAGCTGGCGCATTCAAATTCGTAGATAGGCATGGACACTCCGAAGGATCGATCGCCGTGCCGGGATCACGCACCGGCGCATACGACGACAACTGTCCATTATCGAGGCGAACGGCGGGAATTCAACGATTTGTAGGTGCTGACAAGGCAAACCGCTAGAGCGCCAGCGCCACCAGTACGGCCGCCTCCGTGAATTCGGTCAGCGCACCGCAGGTATCGCCGGTCATGCCGCCCAGCCGGCGCATGCAGGTCCATCGCCACCAGACAAACACCAAGGCGGCCACCAGGATGGCCCACAGCCCCTGCCAGCCGGCCAACAGCGTAACGATGGCGGCGAGCAGCAGGGCCACGGCGCATATCGTGCGCGACTCACCCACCAGGCCGCTGCCCAGGCCGCCGCTGCGCACGTAGGGCGTCGTCATGAACGCCGCGGTGAGCACCGCGCGCCCCAACAAGGGGGCCACCCACAACATGGCCGACGGCTGCGGCACGCTGGCCAGCGCTGCGAACTTCAACAGCAAGACCAGCACGATCGCGGTAACGCCGATCGGGCCGCTGCGCGGGTCCTTCATGATGGTCAGCGTGCGCTCGCGATCGCCCAGGCCGCCCACCCAGGCGTCCGCGCTGTCGGCCAGGCCGTCCAGGTGCAGTGCGCCCGTGAGCGCCACCCACGCGACCAGCAATAGCGCTGCCGCAAGCAAGGGCGACGCGCCGGACAACAACCAACCCAGGCACCACAGCAGTGCGCCAAGCAGCAAACCCACGGCGGGATACCAGGCCAGCTGTGCCGAGGGCGACGAGGCGCCGTCGAACGCACGCGCCGGCAGCGGCAGGCGCGTGAGAAAACCGATGGCGGCGAACAGTCCTCGCATCAGGACTGGTCTTGCTTACTCGTGGGCGGTACCCACGGCAACACATGCAGCGATGCGTGCGGCACGTCGATGTTCGCCATCTCGCCGAAGTCGCGCGCTTCCGCCTCGCAACGCAGCAGGCGGATCGCGCCGCCATGGGTCACCACCAGCACGCGCTGGGTCTCCGCCGCTTCGGCGACTTCGTTCAAGGCCGAGCAAAGACGATCGCGAAAGGCCGCGAACGACTCGCCGCCCGGCGGCGGATGCGCGACGGGATCAGCCCAGAAGCGCGCCAGCGCATCGCCCTGTTGCTGGGCCAGCGTCTCGATGGGTACGCCCTGCCAATCGCCGAAGTGATATTCGGCCAGACGCGGATCGACCCGCATCGGCACGCGGCGTGCACAGGCCAGATCCTGCGCGAACTCCGCGCAACGACGCAGCGGCGACGTGACGATGGCATCCCAGCTGCGTCCGAAAATAGCCGCACGCAACTGACTCCAGCCCAGCGGACTGAGCGCGTCGTCGAGTTGGCCGCGATAGCTGCGCTGCCCGGTATCGCCATGGCGCAACAGATCGATGCCGGTGTGCTTGCCGATCATGCGTTGCTCACCCCCGCCTGCGCGAAAGTGGCCATGCGCGCGTGCAGATCGCAGGCCAGGCGCATCAGCGGCACGGCCGCGGCAGCACCGCTGCCCTCGCCCAGGCGCAGGCCAAGGTCCAGCAACGGATCGGCTTCGAGCACCGAAAGCAGGCGCGCGTGCCCGCGCTCGCGCGAACGGTGCGCGAAGAACATCCACTCACGGCAGGACGGATTGATGCGCACGGCTGCCAGGGCCGCGGCCGTGGTGATGAAGCCATCGACCAGCACCGGGATGCCGCGCTGCGCCGCGCCGATATACGCGCCGCACAACGCGGCGATCTCGAAGCCGCCCACCCGACCGAGCCAGGCCAGCGCGTCGTCATCGGCGGGATAGAGCGCCAGCGCACGCTCGATCACCGTGGCCTTGTGCTGGATGCCCGCGGCATCCAGACCGGTGCCGGCGCCGGCGAGCGCACTGGGCGACTCGCGCAGCAAGCCGCAGGCCAGCGCCGCTGCCGAGGTGGTGTTGGCGATGCCCATCTCGCCGCCGATAAAAAGTTTTGCGCCTGCCTGCCGTGCTGCCTCTGCGCTATCGGCACCGGCACGCAGCGCCAGCTCCAGTTGCACCGCACTCATCGCAGGCTGCTCGCAGAAATTCCTGGTCTGCGGCGCAATGATGGCGTGGCGCACGTTGGGCAGTTCGCCGGGATCGTTCACCGTGCCCAGGTTCACCACTTCGAGCATGGCGCCCAGGCTGCGTGCGAGCACGCTGATCGCAGCGCCGCCATTGGCGAAGTTGCGGACCATCTCGCCTGTCACCACTTGTGGAAACGCTGAAACGCCTTCCGCGGCCACACCGTGGTCACCCGCAAAAATGCTGATCCATACCGACTGCACCGA
Organism: Dyella sp. 2YAF14; assembly: GCF_052114725.1. NCBI lineage: Bacteria > Pseudomonadati > Pseudomonadota > Gammaproteobacteria > Lysobacterales > Rhodanobacteraceae > Dyella > Dyella sp. 2YAF14. Next base: position 273,068 of record NZ_JBFRFH010000005.1, read on the forward strand.
TGGCATCACCGTGTGCTGCATGCCGGCCAGACGCACGGCCAGTGTTTCCAGTGTGCCTAGCGAACCCGGCGGCTTGGTCAACTGCGCCTGGTGTTCCAATGCGCGTTCGCGGCTCGCTTCGTCGATCGCGAAGCAGGGTTCGGTCAGCCAGTCTTGGCTCATGTAAGACTTCCTTTGAGAGGCATGGGCAATCCGGCAGCGACAAACACCACCCGCTCGCACTGCGCGGCAAGGGCTTGGTGCAAGCGTCCGGCTTCATCTACAAAACGTCGCGTGAGTTCACCCATGGGCACTACGCCCAGGCCCACTTCGTTGCTGACCAGCAGCAGCTGTCCCTTCAACGAGGGCAGCAGCTGTAGCAAGGCGTCGCGCTCCTGCGCGAGGCGTGCATCGTCGGGTGCGCCAAGCAGGTTGCTGAGCCACAGCGTGAGGCAGTCGACCAGCACGCAGCGGCCAGGGCGCGCATGCGCGTCCAGGGCCGCGGCCAATGCCAGCGGTTCTTCCACGCTGAGCCAGTGGGACGGACGCTGCGCCCGGTGATGCGCGATGCGCGCGGCCATTTCCTCATCGCGCGCCTGCGCCGTGGCGATATAGACCACCTCGTGCCCCGACTCGGCAGCAAGACGTTCGGCCAGTGCGCTCTTGCCGGAGCGGGCGCCGCCCAGGATCAGGGTGCGCATGGCGTGGACTCCTTCACCGGTTGCAGCAGACGCAGCAGCGCCGGCGTATCGAGGTGTGCTTCCACGGCATCTGCCACGCGGTCGATGCTCGCCTCGCGCAACGCACGCAGGTCCAGCGGGGCGGCATGGCGCAGGCCTGCCCAGGCGAGCAGGGCCGAAAGCGCCTGCGGCTCATCGAACAGGCCGTGGAGGTAGGTGCCGAAGATCTGACCATCAGGCGACAGCGCACCGTCCGGCTCGCCTGAGGCGAGCACACTCGCCGGCTGCTCCAACGCTGCACCACGACTGACGCCGCAGTGGATTTCATAGCCGCTCACCCGCGCGTCTCCCAGGACCAGTTTCCCCTCCACGCGGCGCAATTGCTTGCGCGATTGAAGCGTGGTCTCCATCTGCAACCAGCCCAGTCCAGCGCTCGAGCCCGGCTCGCTCTCGATGCCCTGTGGATCATGCACGAAGCGCCCCAGCATCTGGAAGCCGCCGCAGATGCCGATCACTTTCCCGCCGTAGCGTAGATGGCGCGTGATGGTTTCGTTCCAGCCCTGGGCGCGCAGCCAGGCCAGGTCGACGCGGGTGGATTTGGAACCGGGCAGGACGATCAGGTCGGCCGGCGGATGCGCCTCGTCGGGACCCACGAAACGAAGCTCGACGTCCGGGTGGGCGAGCAAGGCATCGAAGTCGGTGTGGTTGCTGATGCGCGGCAAGGCCGGCACCAGCACGCGCAGGCGCGCATCCCTCTTTTGGACTGCGTCGCGCGGCAAGGCGTCTTCGGCCTCCAGGTGCAGGCCGTGCAGATAGGGCAGCACGCCCAACACCGGCTTGCCGGTTTCGCGTTCCAGCCAATCCAAGCCGGACTGGAGCAACGCCATGTCGCCGCGAAAGCGATTGATGACGAAGCCGGCGATGCGTGCACGCTCGCTGTCCGACAGTAGCGCCAACGTACCCACGAGATGCGCGAACACGCCGCCGCGGTCGATATCGGCAATGAGGATCACCGGGCAGTCGACCGCCTCCGCGTAACCCATGTTGGCGATGTCGCGATCGCGCAGGTTGATTTCCGCGGGGCTGCCCGCGCCTTCCACGATCACCGCGTCGTAGCGATCGGCCAGGCGGCGATGAGAGGCGAGCACGGCATCCATCGCGATGCGCTTGTAGTCGTGGTAGTGGCGTGCATCCATATTGGCCACCGGATGCCCGTGCACGATCACCTGAGCGCCAATATCGCTATTGGGCTTGAGCAGGACCGGATTGAAATCGGTATGCGGCTCCAGGCCAGACGCCTGCGCCTGCACGGCCTGGGCGCGGCCGATTTCGCCGCCATCGATCGTCACCGCGGAATTCAAGGCCATGTTCTGCGGTTTGAACGGCGCCACGGCGATGCCGCGTCGGCGCAACCAGCGACACAAGCCCGTGACCAAGGTGCTCTTGCCCGCATCGGAGGTGCAGCCTTGCACCATCAGCACGCCAGCGCTCATCGCCGCCTCTCCTTCAAGTCCAGCGCGCCCAGCGCATCGTCGAGTCGCCGTAGCGCAACCTCATCAGGGGGCAGGCCAAAACGCAGACTTGCGGGCGTCTCGAACAGCCGGGTCAGGATGCCTTGCCTGGCCAGCGCTATATGCACTGCTTCTGCGCCTGCGTGCCGCCACCACTGGAAGAACGCGCACCCTGCCGTGGCTGCCATGCCATGACGCAGCAGCACGGCCGCCAGACCGGCGCTCATATCCTGCAGCCAGGAGCGCGCCGTGGCCTGCCATGCGCGATCAGCAAGGGCCAGCCCGAGTACATGACGCGTCGGCCCGCTCAACGTCCACGGGCCCAATCGATCGCCCAGTGTTTCAAGCAACGCAGGATGCGCAGCCACAAAACCCGCGCGCGCTCCGGCCAGGCCAAAGAACTTTCCGGCAGAGCGCAGCACGATCAGCCCGTCGCGGTACGCTTCGCTGCACAGGCTTTGCTCTGGCGTGACATCCATGAAGGCCTCGTCGACGATCAACCAACCGCCACGCGAGGCCAGCGCGGCATGACATGCCAGCAAGACGTCACGCTCGAAGCGCTCGCCGCCGGGGTTGTTGGGATGGATCAGGACGATCACGTCGTAGCGCGATGGATCGGCCAGCAAGCTCGATGCCGACTGCGTTTCCACCGCATGACCCGCGCGGCGCCAGGCATGCGCGTGTTCGTTGTAGCCAGGCGCAATCACTCCCACGCCCGAGGCTTGCCGCAGACTGGGCAGCATCTGGATGGCGGCCTGCGATCCGGCCACGGGCAACAGCTGCGACGCACCGTAGTACTCGCATGCGGCACCGACGAGGCCATCGTCGTCTTCGGGCAATCGCTGCCAGACCGATGCCGGCAGGACGGGCACCGGCCAGGCATAAGGACTGATGCCGGTGGACAAGTCCAGCCACGCATCCGGCGCAATGCCGTAGTCGCGGGCTGCTCGCAACAGGCGTCCGCCGTGTTCAAGCATGGCCGGCTCCCCAGCTCACGATGCCCAGCAGCATGATCACCAGCAGCCAGAGCACCACGCAGCGACGCACCAATTGCAGCGCGCGCACGATCGATTGACCATCCGGTGCATCGCCCTCGCCCAGCACCGGGCGCGGCTCCCACACGCCGTCATAAGGCGCCGCTCCGCCGAGGCATACACCCAGCGCGCCCGCACCGGACGCCATCACTGGTCCGGCGTTCGGGCTGTCCCATTGCGGCGCCTGTACGCGCCAGCAGCGCCACGCCCGCGCCGCGTCGCCCAGCAACAGGTAACTCATGGCAGTCAGGCGTGCCGGCAGAAAATTGAGCACATCATCGATCCGCGCCGCCGCCCAGCCGAAGCGCTCGTAGCGCTCCGTGCGATAGCCCCACATCGCATCCAGCGTGTTGGCCAGTCGATACAGCACCGCGCCCGGCGCACCCAGCACGAGGAACCAGAACAGCGCGCCGAACACGGCATCGTTGCCATTTTCCAGCACCGATTCCGTCGCGGCCGCGGCGACCTGGGCGTCATCCAGTGCAACCGTGTCGCGACTGACCATGCGGCCTACCGCCGTGCGTGCGCCAAGAATGTCGCCGGCGGCGAGTGCGCGAGCCACCGGCATCGCGTGATCGCCCAGGCTGCGCAAACCAATGGCCAGGTAAAGCACGAGCACATCGAGGAGCAGCCGTAACCAGGACGCTGCATGCCCGAGCCACGTGCCAAGCAACCAGGCCAACGCCACCAGCGGCAGCACCACCACGCACCAGGCCAGCACACCTGACGCACGACGATCCGCGTGCCATCGCGATTCGGCCCAGGCGGCCAGACGTCCAAACGACACCAGCGGGTGCATCTGCCGCGGTTCGCCCAGCCACGCATCCAGCAGCACCGCGAGCAGCATGTCCAGGGCGGTGGTCATGGCCGGAACAAGGCCACGGCCGCCGTCGGGTTCGACGGAAAATAAAGGTGCATGAAGCTCGCCGTGAATCGTTCGCGGCGAAACACGCCTTCCCGGCTCGGACCGCCATCCGGGTTGCTGGCCATCGCCAAGGGCGCCTCGTCGATTTCGGCTAGCGCGTAGTGAAAGGTGTGACCGCGCAACTCGCCTTCGGGCAAGGCAACGGATTGCATGCCTAGCCCCCCCAGTCGCGTCTGCATCGTCGCCTGACCGCGCAGCAGGCCCGCCATCGGAAACGCCGCGCCATCGGTGCCCGCCAGGGAATCCAGCGCGTAAAGCATGCCGCCGCATTCGGCCAGCAGCGGGCGACCGGCATTCACATGATCGTGCAAGGCGCTGCGCAACGTGTCGCTATCGGATAGCGCATGCAAGTGCAGTTCGGGATAGCCGCCAGGCAGCCATACCGCATCGCATTCGGGCAGCGCGTCACCGGCCAGCGGCGAGAAGTAGCGCAAGTCGGCGCCCGCTTCGCGCAGCAGATCGAGATTGGCCGGATAGAGAAAACAGAACGCCGCGTCGCGGGCAATCGCGATGCGGCAACCCTGCAATTGCTTGGGCACCGGCGCGTGTGACGCTGCGGGAAACGTCACCGGCGGCGGAAGTTCGGCATTGGCATGGGTGCCCCATGCGTCGGCCAGTGCATCCAGGCGCGCGTCGATATCGCCCAGCTCGCCAGCGGCCACCAGACCCAGATGCCGCTCGGGCAGGGCCAGCGCCGCATCGCGCGGCAAGGCACCCAACCACTGCAGAGGGGACGGCACACTGCCGGCAAGCAGCTGCGCGTGATACGCACTGCCCACGCGATTGGCGGCGACACCATGCACGCGCAGGCCGTCGCGATAACTCGCCAGTCCCAGCGCCAGGGCACCAAAGGTCTGCGCCATCGCCGAACCGTCGATCACGGCCAGCACCGGCAAACCGAAACGCTGGGCGAGGTCCGCACTCGACTGGCCGCCGTCGAACAAGCCCATCACGCCTTCGACCAGGATGAGATCCGCCTCGCCAGCCGCTTCATGCAAGCGCGCGCGTACGTCGTCCTCGCCGTTCATCCAAAGATCGAGCTGGTAGACCGGCGCGCCACTGGCGCGCTCCAGCACCATGGGGTCGAGAAAATCCGGACCCGTCTTGAAGACGCGCACGCGCCTGCCCTGCCGGGCATGCCAGCGCGCCAGCGCCGCCGTCACCGAAGTCTTGCCCTGCCCCGACGCAGGCGCCGATACCAGCAAGGCAGGACAGGAGGCGATCTGGTCAGTCATCGGTGAACTCCGTCGTTGGTGCCGCTTGCCACGCCGAACCGTCGCGTCAGAGCTCGATGCCCTGCTGCGCCTTGATGCCTGCCTGGAAGGCGTGCTTCACCAGGCGCATTTCCGTCACCGTATCGGCCAGTTCCACCAGGCCATCCGGCGCGCCGCGCCCGGTGATCACCACGTGCTGGCGTGGCGGGCGCGCCTTCAGCGCGGCGCACACGATGTCCAGGTCGATATAGCCCTTGACCAGGGCGATATTGAGTTCGTCCAGCAGTACGAAGTCGAGCGACTCATCCACCAGCATATTGGCCGCCACCTGCCAGGCCGCTTGCGCCGCCTGGATATCGCGCGCCTTGTCCTGCGTCTCCCACGTATAGCCTTCGCCCATCACGTGGTAATCGAGCTCATCGGGAAAGCGGCGGAAGAACGCTTCCTCGCCGGTGGAGAAACTGCCCTTGATGAACTGCACCACGCCGCAGCGAAAACCATGGCCGAGCGAACGCGCCAGCATGCCGAAGCCCGAGGAGCTCTTGCCCTTGCCGTTACCGGTATTCACCACCAGCACGCCGCGCTCGATGGTGGCGCGGGCGATCTTGCGATCGACCAGCTCCTTCTTGCGCTGCATGCGCTCGCGGTGGCGTTCTTCGGCATTCGGCGTTTCGGGCGTGTCGCTCATGCTCAGGCTCCCTTCTGGTGTGCCGTAGAAGACGATGCCGCGCGCACGATCACAGCATGCAGCACCAGGGCTGCCGCGACGTAGCCCAGGGTGGTGCGCACGAACAGCGGCCCCCACTGCCACAGGCGCGCCAGGTATTCGCTCATGTGCGGCTGCGCATAACGGCCGCCCAGCCAATAGAACGAGCCATTGGAGATGGCGAACGAAGCCACGGCCGCCAACACGGCCACGCCGAATGCTCCGAGCAGCGACAACGCGCCCTGATTCACGCGCGGCGCATACCAGCGTCCGGCGTACCAGAGCACTGCGTAAGCCAAGGGCAAAAACGAGTACGCCAGCGTCACGCAGAAGGCGCTCACGCCCGCGTAGCTGATTGAAATCCAGTCCAGCGCCACCGCAAGCAGCACCATCACCACGAAGGTCCAATGGCGGCGCAGATAGAGACCACCAAGAAAGAACAACGCCATCGAAGCATCAGGCAGATGCAGCGTGTCGCCGAAATGCTTGAAGCGGGTAGCGATCATCACCGCGACCAGTACCAGCCACAGCGCGTTGAAACGGGAACCGGAAAGAGCTTTCACGAAACGACTCCTGGTCGAATGCATGGAAAAACGCCGGGGCCTTCGCGGGCCCCGGCGTCATGGATTACTGCGCGGGCTGATAACGCAGGGTCAACATGTAGTTGCGACCTGGCTGGTTGAAGTACCAGGCGGTTTCATAGTCCTTGCCGAAGGCGTTGTTCAATGCCAGCTGCAGCTTGAAATCGCGCGAGATGGCATAGGCTACGCGCAGGTTGGTGATGGCGTAGCCGCCCAGCGGATGCTGGTTGGCCAGATCATCGTAGCGACGGCCCGAGACGAACCACGTGCCACCCACGCTGAAGTCGCCGAAGCTGCGGTCCAGATCGATATTGCCGGTCTGGCGCGCACGGCGCGGCAGCAGGTTGCCTTCGTACGCGGTCGACTCGTCGCGCGGATCCAGCCAGGTGGCCGTGCCCGTCACCAGCCAGCCCAGCACGTGCCCGCTCACCACGCCTTCCGCACCACGGATGCGCGCCTGGTCCACATTGCCCGGCGCCTGGGTGGCGGCGTCGTAGGTGATCAGGTCGGTCACGTTGTTGCGGAACGCGTTCAACGACCAGTAGCCCCAGTCGTAGCTGCCGCGCAGGCCGAGTTCGAAGTTCCTCGAACGTTCCGGCTTGAGATTCGGGTCGCCGTAGAACGGGTAGTACAAATCGTTGAAGGTCGGCGCCTTGAACGCGGTGCCATAGCTCGCGGTGAGGCGCAGGGTTTGGGTGAAGTCCCAGCCCCACAACAGGCTGCCGGTGTTCTTGCTGCCGAACTGGCTGTTGTCGTCGTGACGCACGCTGGCCTGCACCGACTGGCTGCCGAAGGTCTGCTGCCACTGCACGAAGCCGCCGCGGTCGATGCGGCTGTTCACCGGCTCGCCCGTAAATGCATTCATGTAACCGGCCGTGCTGTCCACGTGATCGCGCTGCCAGTCGAAGCCGGTCGTCAGCAGGCCGCCCCAGAAGCCGATATCCGCCTGGAACGAACCCAGGTCGCGATGCGTGTCGAAACGATCGACGTACACACCCTGGTAGAAGTCCTTGCTGAAATCGCCGCTGGTGCCGAGGCTGAGCGTGAGCTTCACATTGGACGCCGGACGATAGTGCACGCTGCCGCCCACCACTTGCGTGGCGCTCTTGTCGGAGTCGGTGTACGTGCCGTCGTAGTAGTTGTGGCCTTCGCTGCGGAACAGGCGCACATCGGCGTCCCACTGTTCGTCGAACTTGTAGCCGCCTTGCAGGGTCAGCGCATTGTTGCGGTAGCCATCCTTGTCCGGCTGATCGGCAAAGCAGGCCGCGCCCACTTCGGCGGCACCCACGCGGCAGGAATTGATGCCATGCGTCTGATCGTGAGAGGCCTCCAGCGAGTACCAGCCGTCGCCGCTCTTGCCGGCAAAACCGGCCGAGCCATTCAGATGGCTATAGCTGCCGACGCCCAGGCTGAAGGACGGCACGAAGGCGCCTTCCGGACGACGCGTGAAGATCTGGATCACGCCGCCGATCGCTTCGGAGCCGTACAGGCTGGAGAACGGGCCGCGCACGATTTCGATGCGCTCGATCTGGTCGACCGGAATATCCTGCAACGCCGCCGTGCCCAGCGTGGCCGAGCCGATCTTGACGCCGTCGATCATCACCAGCACGTGGTCGGCTTCGGTGCCACGCAGGAAGGCGCTGGTCGCCTTGCCAGGACCGCCATTGTTGGCAATCTGCATGCCCGGCGTGCCGCGCAGCAGGTCCGCCAGCGAAGACGGCTGCAGGCGTTCGATATCGGCGCGGTCGATCACCGTCACCGCGGACAGCGTCTGGTTCTGCGTCTGCTCGGTACGCGTGGCGGTCACCACCACGCCGTCGAGGTTGGTCGTGTCGTCGGCGAACGCCGGGAAGACGATGGTCGAAAGTGCCGTCGCCAGTGCGGCGCGACGGATCATGGAAAGTCGGGTAGTCAAAGTACTGCTCCTCAACCGCGCCTGCCCGCGCGGAACGCATGGGAAATAGACAGGCAGGAGGAGCGTGGCGGCCGTGCGCATGCACGACATCCATGACACGGCCCACCGCCTGTCTGGTCGTACCTCAAGGCCGGTCTCCGGGCTCGCGGGCGAAGACGCAATGTCTTCCGGAACGACGCCTTCCCATGCGCTTGGCACAGTGGCTCGATGTCGCTCCGTCGATCCCCATCTGGATCGCGCCTGCCTACCGTTGCGGGGGCAGCTCCGGAATAGGCGCATCAGCGCCGCACCGGATTCCCGTTTCAACTCCCAACCGACTGGCTGGGGGTCACCTCAGGTGGGCGCATGGTAGCAGAGAAAAGGACGGCCCTTTTGGACGGCGTGGCCGCACAAGAGTGGCAGCAGGACTGCATGCGGTCCTAGGTAAGATCGAGAAGATCGATCTTGCATCGCGACAAACGTGTCCAATGGCCTCACGAGGCACATGGAAGTGCCGAGCAGACATGAGAGGAGCGTCATATGACACTGGAGCCGCTTGAGCTACCCAAGGTTGCTCATCCCAAAATAGGACTCACCAGGCAGGTTCTTGTCTGCGTCGTGATGTCGACGCTGGCGCTTGCCCTTTTGTACATGCGACGTAGCTCGATCTGGACCATCTTCACTGCCGGGCAATCGATGGCACTTCAAGTTGGTTTCGGTCTTGCGATAGGTGCTTCCTCGGCGTCGATGGCGTGGATTGCTTACAGTCTGCAAAGGTCCAATAGCTCTACCAAATCCGTTGTGACCAGTTACAGCCGCCTCGACCTGGGCGGTTGGAATCCAATCTTGCTGAGTTTTGCTGCAGGAATTGGCGAGGAACTGCTATTTCGCGCCGCACTCCAGCCAGTGCTCGGAATGGTCCTCACCTCACTGATATTTGTGGCGGCACATGTGCGTGCGTACCAGATGAAGGCACTCACGCGGACGACATTGACCCAGGCGATCAGCTTGTTTGCCAGCAGTATCTTCCTTGGCGTCATCTTTCAGTACATCGGGCTGATCGCCGCCATATTGGTCCACATATTGATCGATATTGCAGGGCTTTACAGCGTGCGGTATGCGGTAGCCCAAGCTTCGGGGTCCGCTGGCTGATTCAACGGGATGGAGTTCATTCCGTTTTGCCGGCTTTCGATTGCTGCGCTTCCGCGATCGGGTCGCCTACGCGGCGGGCGTTTCGAACGGCTGCCGCCGCTCGAGTCACTTTTCTCTTGCTGGCCCAAGAGAAAAGTAACCCAAAGAGAATGGCCTGATAACGCCCGCAGCATCGTGCTGGGATAAGCCCGAACGCTCGAGGCGCGTGGTTGTGGGACAACCTCCGAGGGTACACAGGGGGTACCTCAAAGCGCTGCGCAACGCGCCCGAATCGCTGAGGACTTAAAGCGGGGTCTCGCTGCGCATCGGCTTTGATCGTCCCGCCTTTTCCTTGCCGCGCCTTCTTGTCTGTGGGAGCGCACCCTGTGCGCGACAGCCACGCCTGGGTATACCGCTCCG